>JOHN01000016.1 GCA_000719695.1 Streptomyces sp. NRRL F-6131 | reverse complement strand
GGGGGGATCGGTCCGTGGGGGCATGGGCGGGTGGTCGGTGTGCGTGTTAGCTTCCGGCGCATGGGATCACGTGGGGCGCGTGGCACGGCGGCGCAGTTGGCGGCGCAACTGGCGGTGGAGGGGCTGCGGCGGCTCGTCGGGGCCGGGTTGACGGTCGATCAGGTGTTCCGCAGGGCCGATGGACTGATGCGGGGGGTCCTGGGGTACGACGCGGTCTGCTGGCACACGGCGGATCCGGCGACCGGGTTGGTCACCTCGGTGCTGAGTGACGATCTGAGTCTGGAGGGGTTCGAGAACGCCGTGCGGCTGGAGGTGTGGGCGCAGGACGTGGCGACCTTCCCCGCGATCCGTCGCAGTGGGGTCCGGGCGGAGACGCTCAGTCGGGCGACCCGGGGACGGCCGGCGGAGAGCGCGCGGTTTCGGGAGCAGATCGGTCCGGCCGGGTTCGGCGACGAGTTGCGGGCGGTGTTCGACGCGCACGGCGGGATGTGGGGGTGCGCGGCCTTCATGCGGGCGGCCGACCGGGGGCCGTTCCTGGCGCAGCAGCGCGAGTTCGCGGACCTCGCCGCCCGCCAACTCGGGCATGTGCTGCGGGCCTGTCACGTGCCGTCGGTCGGAGCCGGCCCGGGCGGGACGGCGGAGCAGGGGCCGACGGTGGTGGTGCTGGGCCGGGGGAACCGGCCGGTCGCGATCTCCGGGCCGGCGGAGGAGCTGCTCGGCCGGCTGGCCGATCCGAGCCGGACGTCGCTCCGGCTGCCGACGGCCTTCGTGATGGCTGCCGAGCAGGCCCGCCGGGCGGCCCACGGCCTGCCGGTGCCGCAGTCGAAGATCCGGGTGCGGGACCGCGGGGGCCAGTGGTACGTGTTGCACGGCTCGGTGCTGAAGGGCGGTGCCGAGGACCAGGTGACGGTGGTGGCGGCCCCGGCGACGCCCGCCGACGCGATGCCGCTCCACCTCGCGGCGTACGGGCTGACGGCGCGGGAGCAGGAGGTGGCGCTGCTGCTGGTGCGCGGGTGCGACACCCGGGACGTGTCACGGCTGTTGGTGATGAAGCCGTACACGGTCCAGGACCACCTGAAGTCGGTGTTCGCCAAGGCGGGAGTGGCCAGTCGGCGGGAGCTGGTCGCGCGGATCATGCTCGGTGGTGGGGTGTCGTAGCGGCGGGGCCGGGGGTGTACGTTCGGACGGGTCGGTGGCGGGCGGGGCGAGCCCCGTCCGGCTGCGGGAACCATCGATCGTTAGCTGACAACGGGGGGTCCCGCACCGGGGCCCGTCGGGCCGTCCGGAGGGGGCCAGGAATGGGCATGGAGGAGACCGCCGGTTCGGCGGGCAGCGGTCAGGGCGGTGCGGGCTCCGGGCCGGCGGGGGGCCAGGGGGCCGCGGGCGGCGACGGGCCGGCAGCGGCGGGCGGCGCGGGGGGAGCGGCCGGAGCCGCCCCCGCAGCGGTCCCGGCGACGGCCACGGCCACCGCCGCGGAGGACGAGGGCAGGGAGGAGGGCGAGGGCGCGCAGGAAGAGGAGGGGAAGCAGGCGCGGCGGAAGGCCGAGAAGAAGAAGCGGCCGTTCTGGCAGGAGCTCCCGATCCTGATCGGCATCGCCCTGGTGCTCTCCCTGGGCATCAAGACCTTCTTCGTCCAGGCGTTCTCGATCCCCTCGGGCTCGATGCAGCACACGCTGGAGAAGGACGACCGCGTCCTGGTCGACAAGTTCACCCCGTGGTTCGGCGCCGAGCCGGAGCGCGGTGAGGTGGTGGTCTTCAAGGATCCGGGCGGCTGGCTGGACACGGTGCCGCGGGTCAAGGGCAACGGCTTCGTCGAGGGCATCCGCACGGCGCTCAGCACGGTCGGCCTGCTGCCCTCCGACGACGAGAAGGACCTGATCAAGCGGGTGATCGGGGTCGGCGGTGACACCGTCGAGTGCCGGGAGGGCAGCCCGGTCAAGGTCAACGGCGTGGCGCTGGACGAGCCGTACCTGTACCCGGGCGCCACGCCCTGCGGCGACGCGCCGGTGGGCGTGGTGACGGTGCCCAAGGACCACCTGTGGGTGATGGGGGACCACCGCAACGACTCGCGCGACTCGCGTTTCCACGTCAATGAGCCGGGCGGCGGGTTCGTCCCGGTGAAGAACGTGATCGGCCGGGCCTTCGTGATCGCCTGGCCGCTGTCGCGCTGGGACACCCTGCCGGTGCCGGACACCTTCGACCAGAAGGCTCTCGCGGCCGGGGCCGGGGCCGGGGCCGGCGCTGGCCCCGGGGCTCTCACCGGGACCGGCACCGGGCCGGGGACCGGGGACGGCTTCGGGGGGCGTGCTGGGGACCGGCCGGCCGAGCCGTCGGCGCCGGAGGCCGCCGCGGTGGCCGTGGCCCTCCCGCTGGCGCTCCTGCGGCGGCGCCGGGCGAAGCGGGCGGGGGACGCCGACGGCTGACATCGACCGTCGCACGCACCCCGCGGGACGCATCCGCCGTACGTGCCCGCCGCCGTCTTCGCCCCGGCCGTTCCGGGGCGGGGTCGGCGGCGGTTCCGTTCAGGCGGCGCCGTGCCAGCCCGGCGTGGTGGCGTAGCGGGCGAGGAAGAGGTCGACGCCCGCCTCGATGATCCGGGTGAGTTCGGCGTCGTCCACGGGCGTGGTGGGGGCGAAGGTGTGCACCAGCTGCGGGATGCCGACGGTGGTGGCCACCAACTGCTGGACGGCGAGCTTCGGGTCGGGCACGGACAGCTCGCCCTTGGCGGCGAGGCCGGTGAGCACCTCGACCAGCGGGCCGTTGTTCATGTCGTAGGTGACCCGGTACCAGAGCTGGCCGAGCTGGGGGAAGCGGTCGATCTCGCCGATCACCAGGCGGCGCAGCAGCATGATCTCGGGGCGCAGCAGGATGCGGGCCAGCTCGGTCGCGTGCCGGACGAGCGCCGTGCGCAGGTCCGGGGCGTCGGCGAGGGCGCGGGCGGGCGGCGTCAGGTCGGCGTAGGTCTTGGGCAGCACACCGCTGACGACGGCCAGGAACAGGCGTTCCTTGCTGCCGAAGTGCTTGTAGATGGTGGCCTTGGAGACACCGGACCGGCTGGTGATGACGTCCATGGAGGCGGCCGAGTACCCCTCGGCGAGGAACTCGGCGAGTGCGGCGTCGATGATGGCCTGCCGCTTGCGCGTCGCGGCGTCGCCCGGCTCCGGGATGATCGGCATGCCGTACTCGTCGGTGGCGTCCTGGCGCTCGGCTCCCATGCGTCCGTCCTTCGTCCTTCGTCGGGGTGGGAAGGGTCTTCCCGGGAGGGGTACTGCGACGGGATGGTACTGACCGATTGGTGCGGTAGTGACCGGTCCGGGTGATTGGACCGTTCAGTATAGGAACTGAACCGTTTGGTCGGCAAAGCCCGCGAGGACCGGACCGGCGGCGACCCCGGCCGGGAAAGCCAGGTTGAACAGGCCGATCGCGCCGCCCCGGCGCTCCGGTGCGAGGCCGCCGACCGCGGCGCCCGTGAGCACCCCCTGCCCGCCCGCGGTGACCAGTGCGCTGAGACCCGAGCCGAGCAGGACGACCGCCGGCCACGGGGCGAGGGCCGCGGCGCCGGCCGCCGCCAGGGAACCCGCCGCCAGGAGCAGCCGGACCCGGCCGGTCCCCAGTGCCGGGGCGAACCGGACCAGCTGCCAGGAGAGCAGCGCCCCGCCGAGCGAGACGGCCGCGACGACGGCGCCGGTGGGCAGCGCGGCCCAGCCGGTGAGGGCGGCCACCCGGCGCGGGGCGCCGTACACCAGGGCGAAGTTGACGGTGGCGATCGCGAGCATGAGCAGCGCCGGTCGGCGGAAGGCGGCTCGGCGCAGCAGCCCCAGGGGCAGCGCGTCGCGGAACCGCCCGCCGGTCGCCCCCGCCCACGCGGTGTCGTCCCGTCCGGCCGAGCGCAGCGCGGCGGGGAGGACCGCCAGCGCGAGCAGCGGCATGACCAGGGCGGCCCGCCAGCCGAGCAACTGCGCGGCGCCCGCGCCGACGAACAGGCCGAGCGTGCCGCCGGCCGCGTTGCCGATCGCGACCAGGCCGGTGGAGCGGCCGGTGCGGTCGCGGCCGGCGATCCGGAAGGCCGCGACGGTCAGTCCGGCCGCGCCGGCGGCTTCGACGGCCCGTCCGGCGGCCAGCGGCAGCAGGGCGGAGGGCGCGGCCAGCACGATCGCGGCGCCGAGGGCGACCAGGGCGGCGCCGGCCCGGATCAGGGCGCCGGGGCCGCGCCGCCCGGCGGTGCCGGACAGCACCGGGGTGCCGAGCAGCAGGCCCAGGCCGTACGCGGTCATCAGCCAGGCCGCCGAGCCGGTCGGGACGTGCAGGGCGTGCGCGGCGACGGGCAGGGCGAGGCTCGGCCCGGAGATCCCGCTCGCCGCGGCGGCGATCAGCACGGCCGCGGCCGTCGCTCCCGGGGCCCGCCGCCCCGGCGCGACGGCGGTGCCGGGGCGACGGGCGGCGACGGGGCCGGTCGTACCGGGACGGATGCCCGCGGGCCGTCGGACGACACCCGGGCGGTGGGCGGCGGCGGGCTGCGGCGACCGGGCCGGGCGGGCCGGAGCGGCGGGCCGGGCGAGGCGGGTCGGGACGGCGCTCATACCGGCATCCGGCCCATCAGACCGCGGGAGTGGTCCAGCTCGGCCTGCCGGATCTCGGCCACCGTGTTCATCACGAACGGGCCGCTGCGGGCGACCGGTTCGCCGATCGGCTCGCCGGCCAGGACCAGCACCTCGGCCGGCCCGTCCACCGCCCGGACGGTGAAGGTCCCGCCGTCGCGGTCGAGGACGGCGAGGTGGCCGTCGGGCAGCGGGACGCCGGCCGTCTCGGCCCGGCCCGTCATCGTGTAGAGCGCGGCGGTGTGGTGGGCGGGTGCGGTGAACTCCGCCGAACCGCCGGCCGCGAGCCGGGCGTGCACCACCAGGACCGGGGTGTGCGTCTCGAAGGGTGCGGTCACGCCGTGGGTCGCCCCGGCGACGACGGTCAGCTCGGCACCCCCGGCGGTCCGGACCACCGGGAGGTCGGCGGCCTCGGCGTTCTGACTGCGCGGCGGCACGCCCTTGAACCGCGCGGGCAGGTTCACCCAGATCTGCAGCATGTGCTGCCGGCCGCCGGCGGCGAGGAACTCCGGCGTCGGCAGGGCCTCGTGGACGATGCCCGAGCCGGCCGTCAGCCACTGGACGCCGCCGGCGCGGACCACGGCCCGGTGGCCGCGCGAGTCGGCGTTCGCGATGTCGCCGTCGATGACGTACTGGATCGTCTCGAAGCCGCGGTGCGGGTGCGGGGGCGCGCCCTTGGCCTCGCCGGGGCCGAGGTCCACCGGGCCGACCTGGTCGACCATCAGGAACGGGTCGAGGAGGGGGAGGTCGCCGGTGGGGAAGGGGCGGCGGACGGGGAACCCGGCGCCCTCGTAGGTGTGGAACGGGGGGACGACGCGGGCGACGGAGCGTCCGGCCGAGGGGGCGGTCTGTGCGGGTGCGGTGGTCATGGATCGACTGAACTACACCATTCAGTTCAGTGTCAAGACTGAACGGTTCAGTTGACAGGATGAACTGATCCGTCTAGTTTTCTCGGTGTCGACCCCGACAGTTACACCAACGCCACCTCTCACCACCACGGAGCCCGTCATGACCGCGTCCAAGATCCTCGCCATCTCCGGCTCGCTGCGCGCCGACTCGCACAACACCCGACTCCTGCAGGCCGCGCAGAAGTTCAACCCGGGCGGCCAGGAGATCGAGATCTACGAGGGCCTGCGCGACATCCCGCCGTACGACCTGGACCTCGACACCCCCGAGCTGCGGCCGGCCGTCGTCCAGGACCTGCGCCGCCGGGTCGCGGAGGCCGACGGCCTGCTGATCGCGACCCCCGAGTTCAACTACTCCATCCCCGGCGTGCTCAAGAACGCCATCGACTGGGTGAGCACCGACTGGACCCGCACCGAGGGCCTGCCGCTGCACCGCAAGCCGACCGCCATCCTCGGCGCCGCGCCGACCAACTTCGGCACCGTCCGCGCCCAGCTGGCGCTCCGCCAGGTCTTCGTCTGGACCGAGACCGACGTCGTGGTCAAGCCCGAGGTCATCGTCTTCCGGGCACACGAGCGCTTCGACGAGGAGGGCAACCTCACCGACGAGACGACCATCGGTCTGCTCCAGGGGCTGCTCACCGCCCTCCAGGAGAAGATCGACGCCAAGGCGGACCGCGCCGCCCGCGACTGACCGTCCGGCAGCGACACCACGAACGGGGGGAACGAACCGTCATGTCCGACAGCACGACCAGCACTGCCACCACAGGCACCGAAAGCACCACCGGAACCGCCGGCACCACAGGAACCGCCGACACCGCTGCCGCCACCGTCACCGCCACCCATCTGGGCACCGCCACCGTCCTGTTGCGGATCGGCGACCTGACCGTCCTCACCGACCCGGCCCTGGACCCCGGTCCGGCCGACTACCCGGCGGCCCGTCCGCTGCGCCGCACCGTCGGCCCGGCGCTCACCGCCGACCGACTGCCCCCGATCGACCTCGTGCTGCTCTCCCACGACCAGCACGCCGACAACCTCGACCGGACCGGCCGGGCCGTCCTCGCCGGCGCCACCACCGTGCTGACCACCCCCGAGGCCGCCGAGCGGCTCGGGGGAGCGGCCGAGGGCCTGGCGACCTGGGAGAGCCGCCGGATCACCGCCGGCGGCACCACCGTCACCGTGACCGCCACGCCCGCCCGGCACGGACCGGCCGGCACCGAGGAGGTCACCGGCCCGGTCACCGGCTTCGTCGTCGAGTACGCGGGCGGCACGCTCTACCTCTCCGGCGACACCGTCCGCCACGACGCGCTGGCGGCCGTCGCCGAACGCTTCACCGTCGACACGGCCTTCCTGCACCTGGGCGACGCGCACTTCCCGTCCACCGGCGACCGGGCCTTCTCGATGAGCGCCCGTGAAGGGGCCGAACTCGCCCGCACGCTCGGCGCGCGCACCGTGGTCCCGGTCCACTACGAGTCCTGGGAGCACCTCGGCGAGGACCCGGCACGCATCACCGAGGCGTTCGCGGCCCCCGACCTGGCCGGCCGCCTGCGCCGTCTCGTCCCCGGCGTCCCCACGCGACTCTGAGCGACACCGAGCGACACCGAGCGACACCGAGCGTCTCGAGTGCCTTGAGCGTCTCTAGCGCCTCAAACGTCTCGAACTGCTCGAGCCCGCCCGCCCTTCCCTCCCTCCCTCCCTCCCTCCCGCCCGATCGTCAGCACCGGACCCAGCAGAGGAGCACACCCGTGTCCATCACCTCCGCCCGTACCGCCGACGCGCCCAGCACCATCGACGCGACCCGCACCGCCGCCACCACCCTCGGGACCTCCGCAGGCGCGCACACCGAGGTGCGCCACCGCACCGTGCAGATCAACGGCCTGCCGCTCTTCTACCGCGAGGCCGGGGACCCGACCCGGCCGACCCTGGTCCTGCTGCACGGCTTCCCCAGCAGCTCGGCGATGTTCCGCAACCTGATGCGCGACCTCGCCGACTCCTACCACCTCGTCGCCCCCGACCACCTGGGCTTCGGGCAGTCCGCCACCCCACCCGTCGACGCGTTCGACTACAGCTTCGAGAGACTCACCGAGTACACCCTCGCCCTGCTCCACGCCCTCGGCATCGACCGGTTCGCCCTCTACATCCAGGACTACGGCGCCCCGATCGGCCTGCGGATCGCCTCGCGCCACCCCGAGCGGGTCACCGCGCTGATCAGTCAGAGCGGCAACGCCTACCTGGAGGGCTTCACCCCGTTCTGGGACGTGCTGTTCGCCCACGCCGGGGACCGCGCCACCCACGAGCCCGCCGTCCGTGAACTGCTGACCGCTTCGGCCACCCACTGGCAGTACACCCACGGCGTGCCCGCGGACCGGCTGGACCGGCTCTCCCCGGACACCTGGACGCTCGACCAGGCCGGGCTCGACCGACCGGGCAACCAGGAGATCCAGCTCCAGCTGTTCTGGGACTACCAGTTCAACCTGGACGGCTACCCGGCCTTCCAGGAGTACTTCCGGACGCACCGCCCGCCGACCCTGGTCGCCTGGGGCCGCAACGACGAGATCTTCGGGCCGGCCGGTGCCGAGGCCTTCGCCCGAGACCTCCCGGACGCGGAGATCCACCTGCTCGACGCCGGGCACTTCGCCCTGGAGACGCACGGGCCGGAAATCGCCGCGCTGATCCGGGACTTCCTCGGCCGTCACCTCTGGGGCCGTCACCTCTGAGGCCGGCGCCTCCTGGGGGCGGTACCTCAGGGGCCGTCACCGCCGGGGCCGTCACCGCCGGGGCCGGCCCCTCCAACCCCGGCGACCGGGCACCGCCCCGGTCGCCGGGCCCCGGGACCGTCCGCCCGTTCCTCCGCCACGGGGGTGGGGAGGGACGGGCGGACACCGGGGGCCACTTGCCTGCGATTGGCCCTGGTCCGGACCGTCGGGCCCGGCCAGGATGGGCGCATGAGCGACTTCCACCACGGGCTGCGCCCCGAGAGCCGGATCGTCCACCCGCCCGTCGAGGAGGTGGCCGGCAGCCGGTCGTTGGGCGTGCCGATCCACCAGGGCCACGTCTTCGCGTTCCCCGACAGCGACGCGCTCGCCGAGGCGTTCGGCGGGCCCGACCGGGCCTTCCTCTACAACCGGTTCGGCAACCCGACGATCCGTTCGCTGGAGCGCGCGGTGGCCGACCTGGAGGGTGGCAGCGGCGCGATCGCCGCCTCCTCCGGGATGGGCGCGATCAACACCGTGCTGCTCGCCCTGCTCCGCTCCGGGGACCACGTGATCGCTCAGGAGAGCCTGTACGGCGGCACGTTCGCGGCCCTCGCCGACCTGGCCGCGCGCTGGAGGGTGACGGTCACCCACGTCCGCGGCGACGACCCGGAGGCGGTCCGGGCCGCCCTGCGGCCCACCACCCGGCTGCTCTACCTGGAGACGGTCTCCAATCCGACCACGCGGGTCACCGACCTGCCGGCCCTGATCGGCGTCGCCCGGCAGGCCGGGGTGCTGAGCGTGGTCGACAACACCTTCACCACCCCGCTGCTCTGCCGCCCGATCGAGCACGGCGCGGACATCGTCGTCCACTCGGCCACCAAGTACCTGGGCGGCCACTCCGACGTGCTGGCCGGGCTCGCCGTCTTCGCCGACGCCGAGCTGCACCACCGGGTCTGGGAGCACGGCGTCGAACTCGGTGCTTCACTCGACCCCTTCGCCGCCTGGCTGACCCTGCGCGGGATGCAGACCCTGGGCCTGCGGGTGCGCCGGCACTGCGAGTCCGCGCTCGACCTGGCCGGCCGGCTCGCCGCCCATTCGGCGGTCACCGCCGTGCGCCACCCCGGTCTGCCCGGCCACCCCGACCACGAGCTGGCCCGCCGGCTGCTGCCGGACGGCCAGGGCGGCGTGCTCTCCTTCGACCTGGCCGGCGGCCGCGAGGCCGCCCGGACCTTCGTCGGTGCGGTCCGGCTCGCCTCGCTCGCGCCCTCGTTGGGCGGCGTGCACACCCTGGTCCTGCACCCGGCCAGCACCTCGCACCGCCAGCTCTCCGACGAGGAGTTGGCCACCGCCGGTATCGGCCCGGGCACCGTCCGGATCGCCGTCGGGATCGAGCACCCCGAGGACCTCTGGGCCGACCTCGACCAGGCCCTCGCCAAGCTCTGAGCCGCTGCCGACCGGCCACCGTTCGGACCGCCCGGCCACCGTTTGGACCGCCCGGGCCCGGGCAACCGACCGGTACCGGCCGAGGCCCGGACCGGACCGACGAGCGCCGGAACGCCACGCGACCGACACGGAAGGTGGTCGAATCCCATGGGACACGGTGGAGACGGCAGCGCGGAGCAGGGTGGGGACGGCAGCGCGGAGCGGGGCCGTCGCCCGGTCGAGCGCCTACGCGTGACCGGCCGCGGCAGCCGCTGAACGCCGTGTGCTGCCGTGTCCTCGCTGTCCGTCGGCCACCCCGTGCAGGCCGGTTCGACCATCACGGTCGAGCTGGCCGGCGCGGCGGACATGGACAACCAGCGGGAGCTCCACACGGCCCTGCGCGGCGCGGTGCGCCGGGCCCGGCGCGGCGGAGCCGTCCTCGTGGACTGCGCCGCCCTGTCCTTCTGCGCCTCGGCGGGCCTCAATCAGTTCCTCTACGCCCGGAAGGTCGCGCGTGACCGGGGCGTGCGGTTCGCCCTGACCGGCGTCAACGGCCAGCCCGCCCGGCTCCTCGAACTGACCGGCACGGCCGAACTCTTCGGCGGCGGATAGGCGGCGCTCGGGCGGCCACGACCGGCCGCCCGCCCAAGCACGCACCCCCAAGCACTCACCCCCGCAAGGGGGCACATGCTTGACCGGTCGGAGGGATTCCGGTACCGGAGTGGGTCGGCGGAGTCGCCGTCGGGCGCCGGTGGGTCGCTTGGTCGCCGTCAGGCGCCGGCGGGCCGCTTGAGCTTGGCCCAGACGGTCTCCAGTGCGGCGATGTCGGCGTCGTCGAGTCGGTCGTCGAAGACCTCGGCGAGCGCGGCCCGGCGGGTGGCGTCGGCGGCCGCGAACGTCCGCCGCCCCTCCGGGGTGAGCGCTATCCGCACCGAGCGGGCGTCGGTGCGGGACGGGACGCGTTCGACCAGGCCGCGGGCCTGCAGGGCGTCGGCGACCCGGGAGACCTGGCTGCGGCTGAGCAGCGTCTTGGCGCCCAGGTCGGAGGCGGCCACCGGTTCGGCCTGGCCGTGCAGCCAGAGCATCACCTCGAACCAGGAGAGCGGCAGGTCGTGGGCCCGGGTGAGGGCCTGGTCGACCCGGGCGCTCAGGGTGGTGCCGGCCCAGACCAGGCCGTAGAAGGCGTGGTCGCGGGTGGTGAGGTCGCCCAGGGTCAGGTCGGTGCGCTGCGACATGACGACGAGCCTACCTTTTTTGCGTGTGCGCGCACGCATCCTGCTAGGGTGTGTGTGCACGCACACAAATTCCCGCTCGTGGCGGGCCCGGAGCCCCGGCAGCCCACGGGCAAGGCAAGGAGTCCCCGTGACCACCAGCGACCGGATCGTCCTCATCACCGGCACCTCCAGCGGCATCGGCCTGGCCGCAGCGGTCGCCGCCGCCGGCGCCGGCTTCCACGTCGTCGCCACCATGCGCGACACCGGCCGCTCCGGCGCGCTGACCGCGGCGGCCGAGGCGGCGGGTGTCGCGGACCGGGTCGAGGTCGCCCGGCTCGACGTCACCGACGCCGACTCCGTCGCGGCCTGCCTTGCGGAGGTCGTCGCCTGGCACGGCCGGCTCGACGCCGTGGTCAACAACGCGGGCAGCGGGCGGGTCGGCACCGTCGAGCAGGACGGGCTCGACCCCGTCCGCGCGGTGATGGAGGTCAACTTCTTCGGCGTGGTCGACGTGACCCGCGCCGCCCTGCCGCACCTGCGGGCGAGCGGTGGCCGGGTGGTCACCGTGACCAGCGTCGGCGGGGTGGTCGGCCAGCCCTTCAACGAGGCCTACTGCGCCGCCAAGTTCGCCGTCGAGGGCTTCATGGAGTCGCTCGCCCCGGTCGCCGCGACCGTCGGCGTCGCCGTCACCGTCGTCGAGCCGGGCGCCGTGGCCAGTGAGTTCGTCGCCAGCCAGGGCATCGACCTGCCGGCCCTGCTGACCGCCGCCGGTCCGTACGCGCCCGCACTGGACGCCTATGCGGCCCGCACCCGGACCGCCTTCGACCAGGCGCAGACCCCGGCGGAGGCGGCCGGGAGCATCGTCACCGCGCTCACCGCCGAGCGGCCGCCGTTCCGCCTCCAGACCTCCGACCGGGCCCGGGCCTTCGTCGGCGTCAAGCTCGCCGACCCGGACGGCTCCGCCGTGCAGGGGATGACGGCCGGCTGGGTGGCCTGAGCCCGGCAGGGGCGATCGAACGACGGAACGGCCGGCCGCCGCCGACGCGAGGGCGGTGGCGGCGGCCGGCCGTGCGGGGGTGCACCCTCAGGTGGCGAACGTGGCCAGCGGCTCCAGGCCGTAGGTCCGGGCATAGCCGTTCTCGGTGCCCACGAGCAGGTCCACCACCTCGAAGTAACGGTCCCAGAAGGGCGTTTCGCGCAGCGCGTCGATCAGCAGCCGGTAGGCGTCGTGGTCGTCCGCCTCCCAGACCCAGATGTCGGTGACCCGCGCCGAGTAGAACTCCGTGTCGTAGAAGCGGGAACGGACGCCGTGGGTGCGGGCCTCGATCACCGGGGCGACCCGGGTGGTGAAGGCGTCGACGCGTTCGGCCACGGACATCCCCAGCCATTCGGGCGTGGTCTTGACCAGCATGAACGCGGTGACCGGCGGCCGCTCGGCCGGCCCGGTGGTCGCGGTGGTCTCCACGGGCTCAGCGGTCACCACGGGCTCAGCGGGCATCGACGGCCTCCGCGGCGGCGAGAACGGCCGGCTTGAGGGTCTGCTCGCACCACTCGGCGAATCCGGTCGCCGGGGCCGGGCCTGCCTGTCGCGCGCGGTCGACGCCCTCGTCCAGGCCCCGGTCCTTGGCGCGCTTCATGTCGACGACGCCCTCGACGAACGCCTCGTCGAGGCCGTACCCGAGCAGGGCGGAGCGCAGCTCGTCGAGCGGCTGACGCCGGTAACGGACCGGACGGCCCAGCACCTCGGTCATGACCCGGGCCAGGTCGTGCGGCGAGAGGTCCTGCGGGCCGAGCACCGGCACCTCGCCGACGCCGCTCCAGGAGCGGTCCAGCAGCAGCCCGGCCGCCGCCGCGGCGATGTCGGCGACCGCCACCAGCGGCGCCGGCCGGTCGGCGGCGACGGTGTCGGTGAAGACGCCGTCCGTGCGGATCGAGTCGGCCTCCTCCAGCAGGTTCTCGTAGAAGGACGGACAGGTCAGCGCGCGGTAGGCCACGCCGGAGCCGGCGATCAGGTCGTCCATGGCGAGGGAGGCGGTGACCAGCCCGGCCCGGCCGGCCTGCGGGGTGCCGCGGCCGAGCGCCGAGACACCGACGACGTGCCCGACGCCGTGGGCGGCGAAGGCCCGGGCGGCCGGGCGGGTGAAGCCGCTCCACCCCTCGTCGGGTGCGGCCGAGGCGTCCGGCGGTACCAGCCAGAACACGGCGTCGGCGCCGGCGAAGGCGCGCTCGACGGTCGCGGCGTCGCCGTGCGAGCCGGTGACCACCTCGACCCGGCCGCGGACGGTCCCGGGGAGCCGGGCGGGGTCGCGGACGATCACCCGGACCTCCTCGCCGTGGGCGGGTGCGGCCTCGACCAGCAGCGGCAGCAGCCGCCGGCCGATGTTCCCGGTGGGGGCAGTGATGACGATCATGAATTCCTCGCGCTTCGGGTGCGGATCCCTCGGATCTGTACGACCCCCTCATCGTGCGGACCCGGCCCGTATTGCCACAATGGGAACTTCAGCATCCAATCATTGCCCGAAACGGAACAATTCCGGTGAGCAGCCCAGATCCGAACCTCGACGCCAATCTCGCGGTCGCCCTCGACGCCCTGCTGACCGAGCAGAGCGTGACCCGCGCCGCCGCCCGCCTGCACACCTCGCCCGCCGCGATGAGCCGCACCCTGGCCCGGCTGCGCCGGGTGCTCCAGGACCCGCTCCTGGTGCGGGCGGGGCAGGCGATGGTGCCCACACCCCGCGCCGAGGAGCTGCGGGACGAGGCCGCCGCGGTGGTGCGGGGCCTGGCGGCGCTGCTCACCCCGAGCGGCGGGATCGACCCCGCCGAGCTCCGGCGCACCTTCACCGTCCAGGCCGCGGACGTGGTCGGTGCGGCGCTGGCGCCCGGCCTCCTGGAACTGGCCCGGCGGCGGGCGCCGGGCGTCTCGCTGCGGGTGCTGGCCGAGGAGTGGGAGGCCGGTCCCGCGCTGCGCGAGGGCCGGGTCGACCTGGAGATCGGATCCATCGACCACGTCGACCCGGAGACCCTGGTCGAGGAGCTGGTCACGCTGCGGATGGCGGCCGGGGTCAGGGCGGGGCACCCGCTCGCCGAGGGGACCCTGACGCCGGCCCGGCTGGCCGCGGCCGAGCACGTGGCGGTCAGCCGTCGGGGGCGCTTCACCGGGCCGCTGGACACCGCGCTGGCCGAGCAGGGGCTCGGTCGGCGGGTCAGCGTCGTCCTGCCCGGGCACCTGGCGGCGATGACGCTGGCCGCCGCCGGGGACGTGGTCTGTCTGGTGCCGGTCGCGCTGCCGGGCGAGCCCGCGTCGCCGCTCGGCGACGCGGCGCGCGCGCTCGGACTGCGGCTGCTGGACATCCCGCTGCCGCTGCCGCCGGTGACGATCGGCATGGCCTGGCACCCGCGGCACACCGCCGACGGGGCCCACCAGTGGCTGCGCGGCGCCGTGCGCCGGGTGCTCCGTCCGGCCCGGGGGGAGTAGCGGAGCCGGTTCACGGGCCCCGGGTCCCGGTGGGGTTGACGGGATGTCACCGCCACCGGGACCCGGGGTCGGTCAGGCGCCGGTGAGCACGACGAGCTGCCGGGTCGCGCGGGTCATCGCGACATAGCGGTCGACCGCGCCGCCGACGCCCTCGCCGAAGCCCGCCGGGTCGACCAGGACGACCAGGTCGAACTCCAGGCCCTTCGCCAACTGCGGCGTGAGCGCGCGGATCCGGGGCGTCGCCCGGAACTCCTCGCGGCAGCGCGCGCCGAACTCCGCCGCGAAGGCCGCGTCCCCGATGACGCAGGCCGTGCCCTCCGGGTGCGTGTCGAGCCAGCCGGCCAGCACCCCGTCCAGCTCGTCGACGGTGCCGTGGGTGACGGGCACCCCGCTGCGGCGCACCGAGGTGGGCACGTTGGCGTCCGGCAGGGCGGCCCGGATGGCCGGCTCCGCCTCCGCCATGACCTCCTCCGGGGTGCGGTAGTTGACGCTCAGCGAGGCCACCTCGGTGCGGTCCAGCCCGATCCGGGCCAGCCGCTCCTGCCAGGACTCGGTGAAGCCGTCCCGGGCCTGGGCCCGGTCCCCGACGATGGTGAAGCTGCGCGAAGGGCAGCGCTGCAGCAGCATCTGCCACTCGGCGTCGGTCAGCTCCTGGGCCTCGTCCACCACGATGTGCGCGAACGGGCCGGCCAGCCGGTCCGGGTCGACGGCGGGCAGCGAGCTCCCGTCGACCAGGGTGTCCTTGAGGTCCTGGCCGCGCAGCATGGCGACCGCCCCCTCGCCGTCGTCGTCGGCGGCGAGGATGTCGCTGATGACCTCGGCCATCCGGTCGCGTTCGGCGGCCAGGGCGGCCTCCTGCCGGCGCCGGCGGCGGGCGGCCGCCGGGTCGCCGAGCCGCCGGCGGGCCGCGTCCAGGACCGGCAGGTCGGACACCGTCCAGGCCTGTGCCTCGGTGCGCTGCAGCCGGCGCACCTCCTCGGGGGCGAGCCAGGGGGCGCACAGCCGCAGGTAGGCGGGCACCGTCCACAGGTCGCCGACCAGGTCGGCGGCCTCCAGCAGCGGCCAGGCGCGGTGCAGGGCCTCGACCAGGTCCTCGTCGCGGCGCAGCGAGCGCAGGAACAGCTCGACCGGGATGTCCTCGCCGCCGTCCAGCTTGGCCAGCAGGATCTCCGCCAGCTCCGCCCAGACCTGCTCGCGCGCCTCGTTGTGCGGGGTGCCCGGGTCGGGTGCCCCGAAGGCCTCGGCCCAGTCGTCGGCGCTCAGCCAGAGGTCCTCCCAGTCGGTGGAGACCGTCATGCCCTCGGTGGGCGGCTCCTCGTAGATCCGCACGGCCTTCTCCACCGCCCGGACCATGTCCACCGAGGACTTCAGCCGGGCCACCTCCGGGTCGCGCTCGACCGCGGCACCCGCGCCCTCGGCGATCAGGTCCCGTACGGTGCAGGTCCGCACCCCCTCCTCGCCAAGGCTGGGCAGCACGTCGGCGACGTAGTCCAGGTAGGGCTGGTGCGGGCCGACGAACAGCAGGCCGCCGCGCCGGTGCCCGAGCCGCGGGTCCGCGTAGAGGAGGTAGGCGGAGCGGTGCAGGGCGACCACGGTCTTGCCGGTGCCCGGGCCGCCGTCGACGACCAGCGCGCCGCGCGAGTCGGCCCGGACGACGGTGTCCTGGTCGGCCTGGATGGTGGCCAGCACGTCCCGCATCCGCTCCGAACGGCTGCCGCCCAGCGTGGCGATGAACGCGGACTGGTCGTCCAGGGCGGCGTGCCCGTCGAGCCCCTCGGCGGCGAACACCTCGTCCCAGTAGTCGGTGATCCGGCCGGCCGTCCAGCGGTAGCGGCGACGGCTGGCCAGGCCCATCGGGTTGGCGTGGGTCGCGGCGAAGAACGGCTCGGCGGCGGGCGAGCGCCAGTCGATCAGCAGCCGGCGGCCCTCGCCGTCGGTCAGGCCGAGGCGCCCGATGTACACCGGCTCCGCCTCGTCCGCCGGGACGATGTGCCCCAGGCAGAGGTCCAGTCCGAAGCGGCGCAGCGCCCGCAGACGGCCGGTCAGGCGGTGGACCTCCAGATCCCGGTCCATCGCGGCCCGGCCGGCGCCGCCGGGGGCCCGGCGCGCGGCGTCGAGGGTGTCGGACGCCTCGGCGATCGCGCGCTCCAGGCTCTCCGCGACGGCCGCGAAGTGCCGCTCGTCCCGGCCGATCAGCGCGGGGTCGGCCTTGGGAGCGAGACGGTCGGGGAGGTCGAACGCGCTGGTGGTGAGGGCGGTCATGGCAGCGGTTCCGATCCGTGGTTCCGACAGGGGCTGGTGCACTGAGCGAGACTCCCAGGTGGGCTGGTTCCGGTTACGGTCGTTGATTGTGCGGCAGGACCGGGGCCTTGCGGCAAGGCCCCCCGTGCGCTATATCTTGAGAGTGGCAAGAGGAGCGTGACGTCCTACCGCTCCCGCCGCGCCTCCTCCGATGCTCCGCATCCCTCCGCCTCAGTGGGTCGCCCGTGGGTCGCCCGTGGGCGCAGACCCGCCGGTGAGTGTCGTGACGACGGGTCATACTGGCTGGTGCCCAGGCCGGGCGCGCCGATCGGCGTGCCCGGGAGACGCGCCCGCAAGCGCCCCAGACCGGAGGACCCGATGACCCGCGACCTGCCGACCACCGTTCCGCCGGGCCCCACGCCGGCGCAGCCGTGGAACCGGCAGCGGTTGCGCAGCAACAACGAGTGGCTGCTGCTCGAGCGGCTGCGCCTCGGCGGCCCGTCCTCACGCGCCCAACTCGCCCGTGACACCGGGCTGTCCAAGCCCACCGTCTCCACCGCGCTGGCCGCCCTCGAACAGGCCGGGCTGGCCCGCGAGGCCGGACGGTTCGTCCCCGAGCGCGGGCGCACCGCCGTCCTCTACGAGCCCGACCCGCTCGCCGGGCACGTGCTCGGCGTCGACATCGGCCGGGCCCGGCTGAGGGTCGCCGTCGCGGACCTCGCCGGGGCCATCGTGGCCCGCCGGGACGTCCCGAACAAGGGGCGGACGGCGAACGCGGTGGCCGACGCCGTGGTCGCCGCGGCCCGGGAGACCACCGCCGAGGCCGGGATCGCGGCGGCCGACGTCGTGCACGCGGTGATCGCCACCCCGGGCGTCTGGGACGAGGAACGCCGCGGCGTGCGGTACGCCACCAGTCTGCCCGGCTGGGGCAGACCGGGGCTGTTCGACCGGATCGCGGCCGGTCTGGAGACCAGGATCACCGTCGGCAACGACGCCAACCTCGCCGCGCTCGGTGAGTACACCCTGGGGGCCGGCCGGGGGAGCGGCAGCCGGATGTTCGCCTATGTGCTGGTCGGGACGGGAATCGGCGTCGGCGTGGTCAAGGACGGCGAACCGCTGGTCGGCGCGCACGGCGCGCTCGGCGAGGTGGGCCTCGTCCCGCTCCCGCCGCACCCCGACGGCACCCCGGCCGGCACCGTGGAGCAGGCCGCCGCCGCGGACGCCGTCGTCCGGACGGCGCTCGACCTCGGCATGACGGGCCCGCTGACGGCCAAGCAGGTCTTCGACGCGGCCCGCGCCGGGGACCAGCTCGCCGTCACCGCCGTGCACCGCGCGGCCGACCGCCTCGCCTACGCGTTCGCGGTGCTGTCCGCGGTGCTCGACCCGGACCTGATCGTCCTGGGCGGCGGCATCGGCGCCAGCGCGGACCTCCTGCTCGAACCCCTCGGCCAGGCCCTGCACCGCCTCACCCCGATGCGGCCCACCCTCGCCCCGAGCAGCCTCGGCGAGGAGGCCGTCCTCCTCGGGGCCGTCGCCACCGCCCTGGACCGCGCCCGCCCGGAGGTCTTCGAACGCCGCTCGGCCCTGGCGGGCTGAAGCGGGGCGGGGGCACGGCGCCGCGTGCGTGGCGCCATGTCGATGCGAACGGGCGACGGCCCGCACCCCTTGGCGCAGGCCGTCGCCCGGATGCGCGCGGTCGGCCTCAGCGGCGGGCGGCGCCGGACGGGCCCGTTGTCGTTGCCGGTGATCCTCTCCGACAGCGTGCACCACCTGTGCGTCCGGTGGACGCCCGAGGGGTGACGCCCGGTCCGGACAGTCGCCGCTGTCAACCCCCCTCGGTGGTACGGGTGTTCGCCTCCTGGAGGGGTCGCGGTCGGCGTCGTCGGCCGGAGATCATGGTGGTCGCCGCGCCGTCCCCCGGGCCGGCCGGGGGGACGGCGGCGCCGGGGTGCCGCCGCCCCCCGTTCCCCCGTGTTCGAACCCGGCTCCCGGAAGGCCGCCCCCGATGGACGACACGCTCGACCGGTTCCTGCCCGCCTACCGCCACCGAACCGTCCACGGCATCACCCTCGGGGCGCCGCCGCAGGAGGTCTGGGCGGCGCTGAACGCGGTGACCCTGGCCGACCTCCCGCTCCCGGGGGCGCTGCTGGCGTTGCGGATCCTGCCCTCCCGGCTGCGCGGCAAGGGCCCCGACCTGCTCGACCGGTCCGTGCCGCTGGCCGAGCTGTTCCGCAGGGACGGCCGCTGGGTGACGCTGGCCGAGGAGCCCGGCCGTCTCCTGGTGCTCGGCCGCGTCGCACGGTTCTGGAGCCCGGTCCCGCGGGAGCCGGCGCCGCTGCGGGACGGCGCGGCCTTCCTGGCCTTCGCTGCGCCCGGCTACGCCAAGGCCGTGATCTCCCACGAGGTGTTCGCGCACGGCAGCGGCTCGCGGCTGGTGACCGAGACGCGGATCCGGGGGACCGACGCCCGGGCCGGGCGTCGGTTCGCCGCCTACTGGCTCCTGATCCGCCCGGGCGTCGGGCTCATCAGGCGCAGCGCCCTCGCCGCGGCCGGCCGCCGCTGCGCCGGCCCGCGCCCGTAGCCGCTGCTGCGGGCAGGGGTCGGGCTCGGGCTCGGGCCGCTACGGGGCCGTCTGCCGGTCGGCGGCGGCGCGCTGGGCCTGGAAGTTCGTCCGGTAGGCGTCGTGCACCGCGGCGTCGTCGTACTTGAGCAGCGCCTCGTCGTTGCTGGTCAGCCCCATGTAGGTGTACGGGTGGCTGCCGGTCCAGACGACCTTCTGGTCCGGCAGACCCTTGTAACCACCCTCCACCAGCAGGTACTTGGAGTGCGTCGCGGTGCGGCCCGCCGCGTCGTCGTTCAGCCGGTGCAGGGCGATGCCGCCGAACCTGGTGGGCTTGCTCAACTGGTCGCGGACGGCGCTGCCGTTGGTGTCGAGGTCCCGGTAGACGATGTCGACGTAGCAGCCGGCGTCGTCGAGTTCCCACAGCTTGCGGGCGATCTCGATGCGGGAGATCTGGTGCATGGCGATCCGGATCACGGTGCGGCCGTCGGCCGTGCCGAAGCCGGTGGAGTTGCCGTAGCAGGCGGGCCGGCCGTTCACCGGGTTGTCGACCGTGTTCAGGATGTCGAGGACCACGTCCGTGCCGGAACGGGGGAAGAAGTACACCTTGGCGCTGCCCGCCTGGTACGCCGTCGGGTAGTCGGCGACCTGCTTGGTGCGGTCCGCGCGCGCCGCCTCCAGGTCGCCGAAGTACGTGGCGTAGGCGGCGTACAGGTCCTTGTTCCCGACCACGGTCAGCGCGTCGTTCCAGGCGGTGGCCCGGTCCCAGGGGGTCTGGTTCGCCGAGGTCTGCACCACCACGTCGTTGACCGGCGCGCCGCCGGCCGGGCCGCCGGTGGTGGCGGAGAAGAGCCAGAACTTGTTGTGGTTGTTGCTGTAGTAGGTGTCCCCGGGGTTGGGGTCGAGGGCCAGGCAGGCCTGGTTGTCGGGGCAGACGTTCACCCATGACGTCCCCGACCCGGCCGTCTTCCGCGCCAGCCCCTCGAGCAGCTTGGTGTACGTCGTCCGGCCCGCCCAGTGCTTCGGGCTCGCGCTGTCCAGCAGCACCTCGACGTTGACGCCGCGCAGGTGCGCCGCCGTCAGCCGGTCGGCCAGCCAGTCGGAACCCAGCACGTACTGGGAGGTCTTGATGGTGGATCCCGGTACCGCGCCGTCGATCAGGTGCGAGAGGTGCGCGAAGATCGCGTTCTGCTTGGCGGTGTCCGTCGGGTCGTTGAAGACGGCCCCGGTGGTCACCGACGGCTGCGGCTCGGCGGCCGCGGCGGCGGTGCCCGCGGCGGTGGTGCCCACGAGGACGCTCACGGCGAGCGCGGATGCGAGCGCGGATGCGAGGGACGAAACGTTCTTGTTCATGATCACGGACGCGCAGTGTAGTGCGCGTCCGGGGTGGATCGACGCTCCGTGATCGCCAGATCTCGATCTGCTCACGAGTGCTTGAACGATGGACAGGCCGTGTGATCGCTCTGATTGACTCACCATCCTCTTTCAAGTGGAACGGAGTGTTCACATCCATGTCTTCACGGATGCGCGGTGGCCGCCGCGGCCTGGCCGCTGTCGCCGGACTCGTCTTCACGGTCGGTCTGGCGCTCACCGGTTGTGACCCGACGGCGGCGGACACCGCCACCGTCGCCGTCACCCCGCCCGCCGCCCCGGTCGCGGCCACCACCCCGCCCCCGGCTGCCCCGGTCGCACCGGCGCCGGTGGTCACCACTCCCGCGGTCGCCCCCGTCCAGACGCCGCCCCCGGCCCCCGAACCGACCACCGTCGCGCCCGAGCCGACCAAGCCCGCCGCTCAGCAGGCGCCGACCACCGCACCGCCCAAGGCACAGCCGACGCCCACCAAGGCGACCACGCAGCCCAAGGCGACCACGGCCCAGCCGCCCACCGACCCGACGCCGGCCGAGACCAAGCCCGCCGCCACCGGCGACTGCGAAATCAAGTCCAACGCGGGCAACTGCTACAAGGCCGGCCAGTTCTGCCGCGACGCCGACCTCGGCCGCACCACCCACGAGGCCGGCGGCCGGGTGATCACCTGCCGGATGGTCAGCGGAAAGCCGCACTGGCAGGCCTGACAGGACGGGCCCGACCTCGCCGACGTGCTCCGCCCGGCCCGGGTCCGTGGTCACGCGGGCGGTCGGTCGCCCCGCGGTGGCGCGGCCGGGCGGCGCCCGTCGACACCCCGCTGAGCTGCGACTATCGTGAAGAGAGAGTCAAGGACGTACGAGTGCGCACCCCGGGGCGGGTCGGAGCGATCCCAGGAGGGCGTGATGAATCGCCTGCATGTGCTGTGGTGCGTGCGCCGGATGAACGCTGCTCGGGACGCCGTGGCACCGGCCGCGGCAGCCTCCAGGACCGAGGCGACCGAGTCCGCCACCGACGCCGCCACCGCGAGGGCGGCCGACCAGGAGCGGGTGAAGCTGGCCTACAAGGTGGCCATGGACCTGTTCGCCGCCCAGGACCGCACGGTCGGGAACCTTCGTACGAGGGCGACCGGGATCTTCGCGACCGCGGCCTTCGTGGTCACCTTCTCGTCGTCCGTGCACCTGGTCGGGACCGGCGGCGCGGTCGACTTCCCGCTCTGGGCGGCCATTTCGCTGCTCGGCGTCGTCCTGGTGCAGGGGTGCTTCGTCATGATGGTGCTCTGGCCGAGGACCTTCGCCTTCGGTCACAGCGTGCTCGCTGTGCTCGACCCGCGGGCGGGCGCGGCGGACGCCCCGCCCGTGGACCGGGAACTGGTGCTGCAACTGGTGGAAACCCTGGGGAAGAACAAGGAACAGATCAAAGCGCTGGCCACGTACTACCGGTGCGCCGTTCTCCTGCTGCTGGCCGAGGTCGCCCTCGTCCTCGCCGCGGTGATCTCCCAACAGTGACTGTTCGTGATTGGAGCGGGAAATGCCGGGTCCGAATGGCAACGGTCACGAACACGAGTGGCCCACGGTCGTCCAACGGGGGGATGCCCGCGGGCGGGAGATTCTGCGCCTGGACCTGCCCGAGGGCGTCGACGCGGCAGCGGTCGGCGAGATCCTGACCCGGCACGGCATCGGCTACGTGAGCGTCGCGGACCTTCCCGGTGAGAAGCCGGCCGCGCAGGTGGAGCTGATCGGCGGCGACGTGGCGGACCGGGCCGTCGAGGCTCTGCGGGCCGACCTCGGGGGCGGCGAGGCCGCCGCCGGCTGAGGCACCGGCCCCGACGACGACCGTCGCGGGCAGCAGCAGATCCATGCCGCGGCCCCTGCGCCCTGACGGCTCACTCCTCGGGAGGTGCCGGTGGTGCGGGAGGTCGGGCGGGCGGGGGTTCCAGGACGTCGTAGCGCAGTCCGCTGGAGCCCGAGCCGGTGCCGCTGACCTTGCGGCGGGCCGACCAGGCGTGGGCGGAGCCGTCGTGCCAGCGGGTGTACTGGCGGCTGCGTTCGACCCGGACGCCGGAGCGCGGCACCTCCTCCTCGTACAGCCACTGCTGCTCCGCGAGCAGCCGGCCGAGCGGACGCGCGGGGGTGTGCTCGTCGCGGACCAGGCCGGCGAGCAGCAGCCGGATCTGCTCCGGGTCGGCCGGGTCGATCGGCTGGGGCACCAGCGGGTACCAGTGGCCCGGGACCTCGGTGGCGAGCAGGTAGCGGTCGGCGGGCGGGTCGCCGGGTTCGGCGGCCGGGCGGGGCGGGCGGGTCGCCACCCAGCGGGCGTAGCGGTCCAGCGGCTCCCCGGCGAGGTCGCCGACGGTCTCCTCGACCGCCCAGGCGAGGTTCGCGGCCTCGTCGCGCAGCAGCAGGACGGATTCGGTGGGCGGGCTCTCCAGGCCGGCGGGCAGTGAGGCGGCCCGGTAGAACCAGGGGGAGGGCGGCGGTTCGGTGCCGTCCCCGGAGCCGCCGCCCATGGCGCTGCCGCCGGTGTCCTCGCCGAGGCCGAAGAGGTTCCACTCCGGGTCCTCCAGGGAGGCGTGGGCGAGCACCGTCTCGCCGCCGAAGACGTCGGTCACCGAGCAGTGCACGACCCGGCTGAGCGAGCCCACCGCGCTGGGCAGCGGGCAGCAGAACCAGTCGTTGCCGTACACGGTGGTGAAGGCGATCAGCAGCAGCCGTCCGAGGTCGGCGGGGCTGGTGTCGACGGCGCCGAAGTTGATCCTGGAGTCCTCCATCTCCCACAAGCGGGTCGCGGGCATGCCGCCGAAGACCGCCGGGGTGGGGACGATGTCGCGCCGCTCGTGCGTGACGGCGGCCTGGCTGACCGGGATGTCGGCGGGCAGCGCGTCGACGGCCCACCAGTCCAGGTGGCCGCCCAGGTACTCCTGGGCCCGCAGTTCCAGGTCGGGGACGGTGGAGGCGCGCACCGCGAAGGCGTACTCCAGCCGGTTGGGGTTCCAGGTGGCCGGGGGCGCGGGCGGTGCGGGGGCGGCTCCGTCGGAGGGCGGTGCGGGCTCCTCGGGTGTCTCCTCCGGCGCGCGCGGCGCCCACCAGTCCAGCCAGCGCGCCGCCGCGGCGGCGAGGGCCTCCTGGTCGGGGGCGGCCGCGCCGAACTCCTTCGCCGCGGTCTCGTCCCGGTCCACGAGCCTGGCCAGCCACGGTGCCAGCGCGACGGGGTCGGCCAGCCGGCTCCGGACGGCGGCGCCGAGCGGGGCGGGCGCGAGCGGTCCGTCGACGGGGCACGGGCAGGCGGCGGCGAACGCGGGCAGCAGCGGGCCGAGGCCGGCCGCGGTGAGCTCGCGCCGCCAGCGCAGGCCGGCGGCCAGTGCCAGTCTGGCGTCCGGTCCGTGGACGGGCTCCTGCTCGACCAACTCCTCCAGCACCATCCGGCCCGGCCGGTAGCCCTGCCAGCCGCCGTCACCCTCGCCCCCGCCGTCACCCTCCCCCTCGGTCCCGCCGCTGCCGGCCCGCCAGCCGTCCAGCAGGTGGGTCTCCTGCGCGAGCGCGACATGGACCGGCGAGGCGGCGTCGTCGCCGCTGAACTCGCCGAAGGCGTACTGGCGGGCCAGCAGATGGGCGGCGTCGCCGATCCGGGCGGCCAGGGCCTCCTCGACGCCGGTGTCGCGGGGCACCGGCTCGTACCGGTACATCGTCGGCATGGCTCCTCCTCGCGTCTCCGTGGTCTTCCCCGGGTCCCCGCAGCCTGGGTGGTCCCCTGCTCCGGTGGCCCGGTCGGGCGGGTCAGACCAGTTGGTGCGGTGGGGTCTTGGTCTGGACGGGCAGCAGCCCGCGCAGTTCGGTGAGGTCGTTGAGGTCGAGGCCGCGGATCCGGGCGAGGGCGTAGGTCTCCTCGACGACGGCGTGCACGTCCTCCATCCGCCAGCCGCGCAGCGGGTCGGGCGGCACCGCGACCAGCAGTGCCTGCGGGGCGCGGGCATCGGGCTGGTTGTAGTGGAAGGCCAGTCCGCCCAGCTCCTCGACGGCGGGTTCGGCGTCGCCGTCGGGCGGTGCGGCGTCCGCGGCGGGCGCGGGGGGCGGTTCGGGGACGGTCTCGGTCCAGGAGTCGACCAGGAACCCGGCGACGTGGTCCCGGTCGGGGGCGCCGTCGGTGCGCAGCAGGACGCTGTGGCGGGCGGCGGGCCTGCTCCGGGACGGTACGGGGGCCGGGCCGCGGGCGATCCAGGGCTGTCCGGCGGGCAGTTGGACGACGGTCGAGCCGCAGGGCGGGGTGTCGGCCAGGACCTCCGCGGCGGCGAGCGCGTCGTCGAGGGTGCGGACGCCGGGCCTGACCCGTTCCATCTGCACCAGCCAGGTGCCGGTCTCCTCCTCGCCCGCGCCCTCCGGCGGGCCCGCGGTGAGCGCGTCGCCCGCCGGGGCGCCGTCCAGGCGCAGCTCCGGCAGGACGGGCAGGGTGCCGGCGAGTGCCGAGGTCACCGCGGCGGTCAGGGCGGTGACCCAGCCGAGGGCCGCGGTCGGCTCCTCCGGCGGGGCGCCGGGCAGCGGGGCGAGCGGGTTGGCGGCGAACCGGTTGAGGACGGTGGCGGCCTGCTCCCGCAGCGCCGCGGTCCCGGCCTCGTCGGTCGGCGGGCCGAGGGTGTAGGCGGAGGTCACCCCGAGGTCGGCGAGGGTGTCGAGGGTGCGGGACACCGCGTCCGCGAGACCGGGCAGCACCTTCACCTGTTCGACCAGGGTCGCCAGGGCGAAGGAGGTGGCGTCGTACCAGGCCTTCACCCGGTCGGCGAGTCCGGTCAGGTCGGCCCCGGCCCAGTCGTCGCGGCTGCCCGGGTCGAGGTGGGAGGTGAGCAGCGGTCGGGCGGCGGCGAGCACGCCCGCCAGCGCGTTGCAGAGCAGCCGCAGTTCGGCGAACCGGGCGGCGCCGGCGGCCGTCACGGGCGGGGGCGCCGGGGTGCCGGCGGTGGCCGCGGCCCGGCGCAGCACCCGGCGGGCGAGGGCGGTGTCCTGCTGGGCCGGGTCGGCGTCACGGCCGCCGGCCGGCCCGGCGCCCAGCACCACGTCGAGCGCGCCGACGCCGAGGTCGGCGAGGGTGAGGGTGAGCGGGGCGGCGGGATCGCCGAAGTCGAACCGCCAGCCGCCGGGGTCGCCGAGCCGGGCCTCGCACCAGCGCTCGACGGCGGGCTCCAGCAGGGCGAGCGGCCGGGTCGCGTCCCAGCCGGGGACGGGGGCGGTGGGGGCGAGCACGGCGACCCGGTGGGTCAGGGCGACGGCGGCGCGCGGGGTGCGGATCACCTCGAAGTCCTGGGGGAGGCGGTCGCCGCGGGAGATGCCGTCGGCCGAGGACGCGGCGCGCAGCGGGCTGCCGGCCACCAGCTGGTGCACGCTCTCGGCCAGCAGCAGGTCGCCGACCGCGTCGACGGTCTCCTCCAGCTCCAGCACCAGCATGGTCGCCCCGTCGAGCAGCGGCAGGTCGTCGGGCGGCAGGTTGCCGAGGATGTCCTGCAGTTGGCGGCCGTGGGCGAGCCAGTCGGCGAGCAGGGCCGTGCCGTCGACGACGTCGCGCGCCGCGATCGCGCTGCGGGCCTCGTCGCTGCCGGGCACGGTCGGGTCGACCAGGTGGGGCATCGGGTAGGCGGCGCGGATCGGGGCGACGAGGGCGTCGAGTCCGTTGTCGTGCAGGCCGCGTTCGAGGCGGTAGCCGAGCAGGGCGCCGAGGCTCTGGCCGGTGCGGACGCCGTCGACGACGGCGAGTGCGCGGCGCACCCGGGCGGCGCTGAGGTCGATGGCGAAGGCCTGCCGGTCGGTGTGGCTGAGCCAGCCGGAGCGCAGCACGGCGGCGGTGACGGCGTGGTGCAGGGACGGTGCGAGGAGGTAGCCGTCGTTGGTCTGCGGCTCGACGGAGCCGCCCTCGTCACCGGAGCCGCCGTCACCGTCCGAGCCCTCGTCGCCGGAACCGCCGTCACCACCGCCTTCGTCGGTCCCGCCGTCGGGGAGCGGCTCCTCGGGCGGCAGCGACTCGGGCCGCGGGTGCAGGTCGGCCACCCAGCCGTACGCCCCCAGGTGGGTGCCGTCGGGGCGGGCGGCCCGGGTCTTGGCGAGGCGGGCGTAGGCCACCGAGGACATCCAGGCGTCCAGCCGGTGGGTCTGGGCGTCCAGCGCCTCGCAGAGCAGCAGTTCCAGCCGCGGCGTGTCCGCGTACGGCAGCTCGGAGCCCTCGGGCGCGGGCGGGGCCGTCGGGTCGGGCGGGGCGGTCGGGTCGGGCGGCGGCGGGGTGACGAGCGAGAGGTCCTCCGCGGCGGCGAGCTGTTCGAACGCGAGGGAGAGCCAGTCGAGGAACTGGGGCGCGAACCCGGGGGCGGTGACGAGGTTCCCGCCGTCCAGCCGGACCCCGGGCGCCGGCACGGGGGCACCGGCCCGGAGGAACTCCTGCACGTGGAAGGCGTAGGTGAACATCAGGGTGGCGGCGTAGTGGTAGAAGAGCCCCAGCCGACCGGAGCTGATCGCCTCCAGGGAGGAGGAGAGGAGCAGCATCCGGTCCACGAGCTCCTTCGAGGGCCCCTGCCCCGAGGCGACCAGCGGAAGGGCCTGCTGCCAGAAGCCCCACATGAAGCGGACCGGCCGGGCCCGGGCGAACTCCACCAGCTCGGGGGTCGGCCGCCCGTCGCACAGGAACTCCACCGGGAAGGGGACGAATCCCGGATCGGGCGGCAGCGTCCAGGCGAACCGGCTGTCGTGCGGGACGGTCCCGGTCGGGGTGTCCGGGGGCGGCTGGAACGGCGCGTCGACGATCTCCTGCTGGACGTACCGCAGCCGGCGGGAGGCGGGCAGCCGGTGCAGCAGGTCGTTGACGACCTGGTCCGGGTCCCCGCCGGCGCCGACCCCGGGGGACCGGAAGGCCTGCGACTCGACCAGGGTCCGGAAGCCGGAGACGTGGTTGAGGATCCGCAGGTCGACCTCGGTGCCGTGCCACAGGTCGAGCGAGGTGACGGGCAGCAGCCCGTACGGCTGGTTGCCGACGCGCAGGGTGGGCAGCAGGCCCCGGCCCCGGACGTGGCGGACGTAGTGCGAGACCAGGAAGGTCAGGTCGGGCAGGTCGGTGCCTTCGAGGGTCCGCCAGTTGGTGGAGGCGGCGGCGAAGGCGCCCGCCGCGGTCTGGAGCAGGTCCAGCAGCGGGTGGTCGTCGTCGGCGAGTCCGTCGGTGGCCCCGGTGAGGACGTCGGCGGCGGTCCGGCCCAGGGCGGTCGCGGCCCGGGCCGCCGCCTGGCTGCTGCCGGGGGTGTGGGCGGCCCGCTGCTCCTCGATCCGGTTCGGCGATTCCGGCGGGGTGCGGGGGTGCCAGGCCGAGCGGGTGGAGTCGGTGTTGTTGGTGGGCGTGCCGGTGGGCAGGACGGCCAGGCCGTCCGTGCAGCGGTGGGCCTCCAGCAGGGTGCTCAGCAGCTGCGCGGTCCCGGCCGAGCCGCCGCCCCGCACACCGGTGACGGTGACCAGGCTGAAGTCGGTGCGCAGGCCGTTCAGCGGCACCCGGACGCCCATGCCGACCCGCACGGCCTCGTCGAAGTCGGTGAGCCAGCGCGGCGGCACCAGCGCCCCGGGGCCGGGGCCGACGTCCAGCTGCGCGGCGATCGGCTCGCCCTCCTGGCGCCAGAGCAGGCCGATCTGGCCGTCGCCGGTGGTCTCGTAGCCGGAGAAGACCAGCCGGTCGGGCAGCACGTAGCTGTGCGCGGGGCGGGTGAACGTCGTGGCGACGGTGGGCGGTTCGGCGGCCCAGGGTTCCGGGGAGGTCGCGATCTCGTCGGGCGGGGTCTCGGTGGTGGGGCGCGGGCCCTGCGGGTGCAGGGCCTGGACGGCCCAGGAGGCCCGGCCGGCGCCGACGGCGGCGACGAGGGTCTCCCAGGCGGCGTCGCGGCCCTCGGCGTTCGGGCCGGCGGTCCAGATCTCGCCCCAGTAGGCCTCGGTGGCGGCGCGCTCCTCGGCGGTGAGGCCGGGCTCGTGGTCGTCGACGTGGATGTCGTCGGGGTAGGCCCGGATCCACAGCTGCGGTTCGGCGCCGCCGAGGCCCCGGTAGACGGTCTCCAGGCGTAACGGGAGGAGGACCAGGGGGTCGGAGCCGTCCTCGGGCCAGAGCGGCGGCTCGGCGGTCGCCAGGTCGCGGTAGGTCTCGCGGGCCTGCTGGTAGCGGGTCTCGGCGGCGTTCACCTCCTGGGCGGCGGCGAGGTGTTCGGCCTCCAGCCCGGTTTCCTGCGCGAGCACCCGCTTCTCGTAGCCGGCGAGTCCGGTCCTCGACCAGTCGAGGGCGACCCGGGAGTCGCTGACGGCGCGGTGCGCGGCGGCGATGTCGCTGGTCACGGAGGGTCTCCCATCAGGCTGCGGGCGGTGCGGAGCAGACGGAACGGGCGTTGCAGGGTGACCCGGGCGACGTCGGCGGAGTTCCAGGGGCGCCCGACCACGACGGGGTGCTCCCGTTCCGTCGCCGGTTCGGGGGTCGGCAGCTGTCCGAGCGAGGCGAACCCGCCCGCCAGGACGCGGTCCCAGTTGAGGTCGTCCCAGGTCTTCATGCCCTCGCCGGTGCCGGGCGCGGTGTCGTAGCCGAACCGCAGGCGCCGGCCGTTCTCGGCGAGCACGATCCACCAGTCGTGGATCCGCTGGCCGGGCGGCAGCTGGAAGGCGTAGGCGCAGGTGCGCTCGTCCAGGGGCAGCACCATGATCGGCGCCACCCAGCTGTCGGGGGCGAGCTGGGGGTCCTGGACGGCGGCGGGCGGGACGGCGGCCACCACCATGCCGGGGTAGCGGTGGACCAGCCTGCCGCGGATCAGCAGCACGTCCAGGGCGTTGGCGTCCAGGGCGAGGTGGCTGCCGAGGGCGCCGTCGAGGGCCCAGTCGTGCACCGGGGGGATGTCGGGGAGGCCGTCGGGGCGGGGCCAGAAGTGGGTGAACGGGCTGCCGCGCAGGTCGGTGGGGTACTCGCGCCAGCGCATCTCCCGGTTGAGCTCGTCGTTGGCGCCGACCATGAACGCGGCGATGAACGGGCCGTTGGCCTTCAGCAGGACGGCCCGGTCGTCGGGGATCGCGGCGATGCCGGGCAGGAACCAGTCGGGTTCGCTCTCCTTGATGGCGAGGGCCATCGCGGCGGGGAAGTCCGGGCAGACCATCACCGGGTCGGTGATCCGTTCCGGCAGGGCGACCAGCGACTCGCCGGTCACGGTGATCCGGTCGTCCAGCCGGGCGGCCAGCAGCGGCGTCGGGTCGAGCGCGCCGACCAGCCGCTCCCGGATGGCGTCCGGGTCGATCGGCACCCCGTACTGGAGCAGCTCGCCGCCCGGGTCGTCGCTCATCGACTCCTGTCCGGCGAGGACGGTGAACGGCTCGGGCAGCGTCATGCCGAAGCCCTCCGGGGGCGATTCCATCGCGCCGGCGAGGTCGTCGACGAGCGGTCCCACCGTCCCGGCGTCGAACAGCTGCTCGGCGGCGAGCAGGTCGTCCGAGGTCATGCTGTCCGCGGCGAACCCCTCGGCCCCGGTCGCCAGCCGCCCCACCGAGGGGGCGAGCAGTGCGGTGATCGCCCCGGCCTGGTCGGTGAAGCCGTTGGCGGCCGCGGCGGGCGCCACCGCGGCCATCGTGCGCAGCATCCCGGCGGTGTGCCGGGTGGCGGCGGAGCGCAGCGCGCCGTCGGTGCGGGCCGTGAACGGTTCGCTCTCCGGCGCGGCCACGGTGGGCGTGGTCCCCGGCCTGGTCACCAGCGGTACGGCCAGCGGGGGCAGCAGGGCGCCGGTCAGGGTGCGCCGGGCGAGGCTGTCGCCGTCCAGGGCGGCGCGGCGGGCGACCGGTCCGCGCCGGCGCAGCAGCCGGTGGAAGGAGGCGCCGGCCAGGGCGGTCGGGGCCGGGCTGACCGCGACCTCGGTCCGCAGGGGCAGTCCGCTCGCGGTGCGCAGCCGGTCGCCGACCGGCGCGGCGACGGCCATCAGTTCGCCGGGGGAGAGGGTCTGCAGGTGGCGCCGGTACAGCGAGTCGCAGACCGCGGTGCAGAAGGCGGCCTCCTGCAGCTTGCGGTTGGCCTCCCGGACGGCGCCCAGCTGCTCCCAGGCCCTGGCCATCAGGAACTCCTGGTTCTCCCGGACCCAGTCGGCGCCGAGGGCGGCCGCGATCCGGTTCTCCGGGTCGAGGTTGAGGTCGGCGAGCCAGCCGGTGGCGGCCGGGTCGACGGCCCGGCTGACCACCGGGTGGCCGCCGTACAGCGGCGGTGCCAGTGCCGTCTCGGTGCCGCGGTCGATGTGCGCCGCGACCCTGGTCCGGAAGTCGTCCAGGGCGGCCTGGGTGACGGTGCCGGGCGGCGGGTCGAACAGGGTGAGGACGCCCTGGACGGTGATGGTCTGCCGACCGCCCGCCGGATCGCCTGAGGCGAGCGGATCGCCGTGCAGCCAGGGCCGGGTGACGTCGACGGTCCGGCCGCCCAGCAGTCCGGCCTCCTCGAGCCGCAGCGGCACCACGGCCGTCGCCAGCTGCTCGAAGTCGCCCTCGGCGCCGGTGCGGAAGCCCCAGGAGTGGTAGACCGGCAGCCGACAGACCTGCTGCCCGGGGAGTGGCCAGGCGTCGCCCGGCTGGTCGATCTCGGTGAAGCCGCCGGTGAGTCCGGCGGTCACCCCGCCCTGGAAGGACGGCACCAGACAGGCCAGGTAGTCGGTGTCGGGTCCGAGCCGGCGCGGGCAGAGCAGCCGGGAGATCATCGGGCCCGGCCGCCCGGCGGGCCGCTGGATGTGCGCCCACTGCCAGGCGTCGCCGAGCGGCGGCAGCAGGCCGACCTCGACGTCGACGAAGGGCAGCGGGTTGCCCGGCTGGACGGGGTGTCCGGCGCTCTCCACCACGATCAGTTGCAGCCACGGCCGCAGCCGGCCGCCGTCGGCCCTGGCGGGGGTGAACAGCCAGGGCAGCTCGGGCAGGTCGAACTCCACGCAGGGCAGGTAGTTGGGCTCCACGTCGGTGCTGCCGGGGGCCGGTTCGACCCGCAGGACGTGCTGGACGTCCAGACCCACCACACCCTCGGGGCCGAGCATCCGCAGGCCCCGGCCCGCCACCGCCACCTTCGCGCCCGGGCCGATCAGCTGGAGGGTGGGGGCCAGGTCGGGTTCGAGGTTGGTGGCGGTGTGGGGGATCGCCGCACCCACCGGGCTCTGCAGGTACGGTGCGAATTCCAGGTCGTCCCCGCTCATCGCGCTCTCGCCTCCCAGGACTCCACCACCCGCAGGCCGGGCCGGTGGAACAGCGCCTCGCGCAGTTCGGCGTCCGGCACGAGGTCGCCGTCGGCGAGCCCGGCGAGCGCCGTGGCCGGCGTGCCGAGCGCCGTCATCGACCAGCTGGAGACGGCGGCCAGCGGCTGCCGCTCCGCCACCCGGAGCGCCGGTCCGGCGGCCTGCCACCACTGGGCGTCGCGGATCGAGGCGGAGGCGGCCACGTGCTCGGCGGAGACGTGGGCGTGGGCGCGGACCATCCGCCGGATGTGCGAGCGCATCGGCACCGGGTCCTGGACGATCTTGGTCTCCCAGCCGAGCTCCGCCCCGACGAAGGCCGACGCCTCCGGCCCCGAGAGGTCGGGGGCGAACCGGACGCCCGAGCGGTACTGGGCGAAGTCGTCGGCGCTCAGCTGCTGGTCCTCGGTCAGGTCCAGGTACTGCCCGGGGGCGAAGGAGTCGGTGACCGCGCCGCCCTGGGCGTCGTCCGCGCCGAGCTTCGGCTCGACGACGTCCCACCGCTGCGGCGGATCGACCACGCTGTGCCCGAAGCGCGCGATCTCCACCCCGAACGGCAGCACGTGCTGGCGGGCCGCGAGCCGGCCGTGCGGGTGCACCCGCTTGCCCTCGGCCAGCTGCCGGTTGGCGAAGGGGGCGAGCCGCACCGGGCTGCGTTCGGCGCCGGACGGCGGCAGCACGCTCCACGCCGACGGCTGGGCGAAGGCCTTGACCAGCGCGTCCTGGAGGTCGACGTGGCCGGCGGGCAACGGCGGGGGTCCGCCGCCCCAGCTCAGGTCGAAGTTGAACGACACCTTGAAGAGGAACAGTTTGATCCGGCCCCGCCCGACCGCGTGCCAGGGCGTGGGGCCCTCCAGGACCAGCTCGAACGCGATGCCCAGCAAGGTCTCGCCGAACGCCTCCACCGCCAGGGCGCCGCGCATCGACGCGGTGAACGCCATGTGCGGCTTGAAGTGGATCAGGACGTCCAGGGCGAACTGCCCGCGCAGACCGCACTCCGCGATCTCGGCGACCAGGAACAGCTTCGCCCCGAACTGGACGGTGTTGCTGGTCACCGCGAAGTACGCCTCGCAGCGCAGCTGGAGCCACGGGGTGGGCGACAGGTCCATCGCCAGCCGGTGCAGCCTCGGCACCCCGCGGGGGACCGGGAACGCCGGGTGGAACCCGCCCGCGCTGAGCACGAAGAGGGGGTCGTCCCCGCCGCGGCTGAGCAGCAGCACGTCACCGTCGAGCGGGATGCCGGCCATTCGCGATCCCGTCAGGGCGGCCATCAGGAAGGCGCTCGGTTCGGCCGTGTCGTACTGGCCCGCGAAGGTCGCCTTCAGCTCGATGACCGGCGCCGCCGGGTCGGGGACCGTCACCCGCAGGACGCCGAGCACCGAGAGCCGCACCGGATCGGGCAGTTCGGCCACCACCGCCGCCGACAGGTCGACCATCCGCCCGCCCCAGGAGATCCGGAACATCGGCCCGACCACGAGCCGCCCCGGAACGGTCGGGAACAGCGTCGCCAGCCGCGGGATCACCCGCAGCGCGGCCTCCACCGGGTCGGGCGGGAAAAGCAGTTCGCCGGCCGTGCCGTCGGCGATGCAGGCCAGCAGCGTGTCCCGGTCGACGGCCTTGTTGACGCCCACCACCCCGCCGATGCCGCTGACCGCGAAGCCCAGCCCGATCTGCAGTCCGGGCTGGGGGAAGGTCGCGCCCATCAGCACGATGAACGCCGGTGGGCGGCCGAGCGAGATCTGACCGAAGGCGGTCACCGTGGTGACCGGCATCGCCGCACTCAGCACGCCGGAGAACTCGGTGAAGCCCTTGCGGTCCAGCTGACCGCGCAACTGCACCGGAGGTAACGGCAGGTCGATCTTCACCGTGGTCGGCAGATTGCCGTCCGCCAGTCTCTCCAGGTCCAGCCCCGGTATGCCGCCCATGGCGCACCTCGCTCCTCGTCAGCCGACGGCGGAGTCCGACGGACCGCCGGTCCGCGTCACGGATGGTGATCGCTCCGGGAATCGTCCGCCGGTGGCGCCGCGCCACCGGACGAACCGGAAAACGCGCTGCCCGCCCCGGCGGGAATTCGGCCGTCGCTCCGACGGCGAACCGATGAATCGGCGATTCGGGCCGGCGGAAACGCGCCAGGACATGATGGACCCATCTCCTCGAGAGTGGGCCGGCCTGCGGGAAGGAACTCTCGGCAGGGCAGGTGTCGGGTATGTGAACCACTCTATTCCCGAGCGTGCGGGCCCTCCAACACCTGCCGTGAGATTCTTTGCCCCGTCACCGCGCGCCCGTCCTTCGCCGCGCGCCCGTCCTCCGCCGTGCCCGCCGGGGGGTGCCGTGCGCTCTCGGGGCAGTGCCGGTGCGTCCACCGGCACTCCCGGGGCGCCGGCCCGCCCTAACGTCCGTCCTGCCGACACCGGACCGCCCACCAGGGGTCCGCCGTCGGGCCCGTGACCCCACCCGCAACGGACCGGTATGAGCACAGTGACACCTCCCGCCCGACGCCCGGCCGACGACTCGGCGTGGGCGCCGCTCGCGTCCCGGGCCTTCCGCGCCCTGTGGATCGCGCAACTCGTCTCCAACGTCGGCAGCTGGATGCAGACCGTCGGCGCCCAGTGGCTGCTGGTCGGCCACGACGCCGCGCTGCTGGCCCTGGTGCAGACCGCCGCGAGCCTGCCGGTCGTCCTGCTTGCCCTGCCCGCCGGGGTGCTGGCGGACCGTCACGACCGGCGCTCGGTGCTGCTGGCCGCCCAGTTCGCCATGCTCGCCGTCACCGGCGTCCTCGCGGCGCTGGCCTTCGCCGACGCCCTGGCCCCCGGGCCGCTGCTCGGCCTGACCTTCCTGCTCGGCTGCGGCACTGCCGTGATGGGACCGGCCTGGCAGGCCGTCCAGCCGGAACTCGTGGAGCGCCCGCAGCTCGCCCAGGCGGCGGCGCTCGGCGGCGTCAGCATGAACCTCGCCCGGGCGGTCGGCCCCGCGATCGGCGGCGCGGTCGTCGCGGCGGCGGGCGCCGGCTGGGTCTTCGCCTTCAACGCCGCCTCCTACCTCGGCGTCGTCGTGGTGCTGCTGCGCTGGCGCCGGACCGCGCCGAACGGCCCCGCCGCCCTCCGGGAGGAGGGGCTGTCCGCGGCCGTGCGGGCGGGCCGCCGGTACGTGCGGCACGCGCCCGGGGTGCGGCGGGTGCTGCTGCGCACCGCGCTGTTCGTGCCCGGGGCGGGGGCGCTCTGGGCGCTGCTGCCGCTGGTCGCCCGGCAGTCGCTGGGGCTCGGCCCCGGCGGGTACGGGCTGCTGCTCGGCGCGGTCGGGGCCGGCGCGGTGGGCGGGGCGTTCGCGCTGCCGACGCTGCGGCGCCGGTTCGGGGCCGACGGCACGTTGGCGGCGGGCACCGTGGTGCTCGCCGGGGTGCTGGCCGTCCTGGCGACGGTGCGGGCGCCCTGGCTGGTCGGCGTCGCGCTGCTGCCCGCCGGGGTCGCCTGGATCGCGGTGCTGTCCACCCTGAACGCGGCGGTGCAGACCCGGCTGCCCGGCTGGGTGCGGGCCCGCGGGATCGCCGTCCACCTGCTGGTCTTCCAGGGCGGTCAGGCGCTGGCGGCCCCGCTGTGGGGGCTGCTGGCCGACGGTCCCGGACCGGGCGTCGCCCTGCTGGCCGCCGGTGCCCTGCTGCTGGCGGGCGCGGTGGCCGGTCGCCGGCTGCCGCTGCTCGGCGGCGACGGGGTCGATCCGACGCCGTCCGAGCACTGGCCGGTGCCGCCGCTGGTGTTCGAGCCGGGGCGCGCGGACGGGCCCGTCCTGGTCACCGTCGGGTACCGGGTGGCACCGGCGGACCGGGCCGCCTTCGCCGAGCGGATGCGCCGGGTCGCCGCCTCGCGCCGCCGGACCGGGGCCCTCGACTGGGGCCTCTACCAGGACGGCGGCGAGCCCGAGCGGTTCGTCGAGACGTACCTGGTCGCGTCCTGGGCGGAGCACCTCGCCCAGCACGGCGGGCGGCTGACGGCCGCCGACCGCCGGGACGAGGAGGCGGCCCGGGCGTTGCTCCGCCCGGGGACGGAGCCGGAGGTGACGCACGCCTTCTCCGTCACCGCCGGGCCGCTGCCGGTGCCGGTGCCGGTGTAGGGCGGGACGGCGGCAGCGGCCTTCAGGGGCGGCTCACTGGATCAGGTCGGTGTGCGGATGCTCCGGGGACTCCGGGCAGACGTAGAGCTGGAGGTGGTTGGTCCTGGAGACATGGACCCCGGGCGGGTTCGACACCTCGCGGTCGTCGAGCGCGAGGGACTGCTCCTCGACCGGGACCCAGCTGTGGCCGTGCCGTTTCCGCTCGTTGGAGGCGATCGTCAGCAGCGGGACCATCCGGGTCTCGCAGACGACGCAGAACCGGTCGACGGGATCGGTGAGGCCCCAGGACGGCCAGCCACCGACCTTCCAGCCGGGGGCGACGGACAGCTCGTACCCGTAGCGCTCGTCCGGCGCGGACGCGTAGTCGTCGTCCACCCCGGCCGCCCGCCACCGGCTCGGGTCGGCCAGCCGCCGCCGCAGCTCCTCGGTCAGCTCCATGGGGTGGGGGTACTCGGTGACCACGTCCGGCGAGACGGTGCACGGCCGCGGGATCAGCTCCTCGTACTCCACCGCGACGGGCTCGGGCGGCGCGGCGAGGACGTCGGTGACCTCGGCGGCGGTCCGCCAGAACAGCGCCGTCGGCGGCTTGTAGTCCGGATCGTGCTCGAAGGGGCACCAGAGGACCTGGAGCACGTCGGCCCGCCCGGGCGGTCGGAGCAGCGGTATGTCCCGCACGTGCAGTTGTGCCACGGGCACCAGGGCGATCGGCCCCTCGTTCCAGTCGTCGGCCACCGGCCCGTGCGACGCGTGGTGGCAGCGCGGCCACGGCTCGTCGGCGGGCCACAGCAGCGGCCCGCCGACCGAGCTGTCCTGCGGCGACGGTGACCCGGGCCGGGGGTGCAGGCGGATCGCCGGCCGTGCCAGCGGAGCCAGTTCGGGGAGGACGGCGGCGATGTCGACCGGCCGGGGCGGAGTGGTACGGGTGCGGTTCACAGCGGAGATGCTGTCAGAAGCCTCCGACAAGGGCCGATGACGACGGCTCGGCCGGCCCTGCAGGCCGGTGTCCGCGCCGGTCACCCGGGCGCGTCCGGGGCCGGTCCCGCGCCGGGACCGGGGCGGGCCGCCGCGGCGGTGCCCGGGCGGCGCCGCAGCTTGCGCAGCGCGCCCCGGGCGGTGGGCAGCCAGACCGCCGCCGCGACCCACAGCAGCGCCCGGCCGAGCGGCTCCAACCACCCCACCCCGGCGGCCGCCGCCGTCGACAGCGCGGCCACCGCCGTCATGCCCAGCGGGAAGACCGTCGACCAGCGGCGCAGGTCGTAGCGGAACCGGGGGCGCAGCAGTTCGGCGGTCGCCAGCACCGCGTACCAGGTCAGCGCGATTCCCAGCAGGACCAGCGTGACCACCCTCAGCGCGGTGTGCGCGCCACCGCTCCAGACCCCGGAGGCGAGCAGCTCGGAGGCGGCCAGCGCGCAGATCGCCACGGCGCCGCCGGCCACCCAGTGGTCCCCGGCCCCCGCCGTCACCTGGCGCAGGTCGAAACGGAGCAGCGCGTCCGCGTACAGCACCAGCCCGAGGACGAACAGCGGCAGGGCCGCCCGGGCGAGCCAGTCGGCGGTGTGCGGGGCGAGGGTGGCGGCCAGCACGGCCAGGCCCTGGGTGGCGACGCAGATCAGGAAGACCGCGCCGGGCATCCGCCGGCCGAGGTGGCGCAGCACGGAGGTCAGCAGCACCGGCCAGGCCACGGCGGCGACGACGAGCAGTGCCTCCGCAGCCGTCGTCCAGCCGAGCTGGTCGAGGCGGACGCCGAGCACCGTGGTCGCGGCGACGGCGGTGAGCGCGGGCGGGGTCTGCGCCCGGGCCGTCCAGCGGCCGCGGTCGCCGATCAGCAGGGCGACGAAGGCGACGGCCAGCAGCAGCCAGAGCAGGCCGCCGATCCAGAGGCCGGCGGTGGACAGCGCGTCGAAGCCGGCGAGGTGGAAGCCGACCGAGATGATGCCGGTCGCCAGCACGGCGGCGCCGGTGGCCGGGGGGACCGCGTCCCAGCTCGCGTCCCAGCGCAGCCGGGCCCACCGGTGCCGGGCCCGCCCCTTCCGGTCCCCGGGCGCCCCGGCCCCGGCCGGGCTGCTGCCGGTGGGGCCGCTCCCGTTGGGACTGCTGCCGGCCGAGCTGCTCCGGGCCGAGCTGCTCCCGGTCCCGCCGTTCCCGGCCGTCGTGCGCGCGGCTGCGTCGTCCATGGCTCCATCGCACCGTCCGGGCGGCCGTCCTGCCAGCCGGCGTCGCCGGACCGGGCCAAGGTGGCGGGTCGCCTGTCGGTGGCGTGTGCCAGGATCCCCTCGGACCCACCCGAGAACCGAACGGAAGAGCACTACCGTGAGCACCGTCGACGAGGCCGCGACCGCCGAGCTGCCCTGGGAGCGCTTCTGGCAGCTGATCGACCTGATCGGCGGTGAGCCCGCGGTCGCCGTCTGCGCCACCTTCGACGACGGCTGCGAGCGGCTCACCGACGCCCTCGCCGCCGGGCCGGTCGAGGAGATCGTCGGCTTCGGCGAACGCTTCGCCGAGGCCCTGTACCGCCTCGACCGCGAGGAGTACGGCACCCGGCCGGCCGTGGACCCGGACGACCCCGACGCGGAGCCGGTGCCGCTGAGCGACGACGGCTTCCTCTACGCCCGCGCCGCCGTGGTCGCCGCCGGTCGCGCCGCCTACGAGCGGGTGCTCGCCGACCCGGCGCTGTTCACCGCGCACTCCTTCCGCAGCGGCGAGTCCCTGCTGTACGTCCACGAGGAGGCCTACGAGGCGGCGACGGGGGAGGAGTGGGACCACGACACCCGCTACGACTACGAGTCCTGCTCCAACCGCGCGGGCTGGCCGAACCTCTGACGGAGGAGGTCCGGCCGGCCCGGCGGGCGCGCGTCAGCGGCTGGCGAACTCGGCGTTCCAGGAGGCCGCGCCGACGTGCGAGAGACCGATCTCCGTGAAGTCGGCGCGGATCATGATGGTGAAGTGATCGGAGGAGTTCACCCAGCCGTCGAAGGCGGCGTCGATGGTGGTGGGCCCGTAGAAGGCGATCTCGCCCCAGCTCCTGAAGTTGTACCCGAGGCTGCGGACGATCGCGGCCGAGTCGCAGAAGTGGCCCGAGACGTGCCGCTGGTCCATCTGGCCGGCGTTGCACTGGGCGGCCTGGGCGAGGGTCGGGTTGAGCCGCACCGGCGCCCTGCCGTACTGGGCGCGCAGGTCGTTGAGGCGCTGGAGGAAGCGCTGCTCGTTCGAGGAGCCGGGCGGTGTGGTCGTCCCCCCGGACGGCACCAGGTCGAAGCGCTGGGACATGCTGCCGTTGCAGGACTCGACGGTGACCTCGCGGTCCTGGCCCTGGTAGGTCAGACAGCGGTTGTCCCGGGCGTTGTGGAGGTACGTGCCGCCCTCGGCGGCGTTCTCCAGGGTCCACTGCTGGTTGTCGCCCGCCCACCAGTGGATGAACTGGGTGGTCCGGCCGTCCCTGGTGTCCATCTCGATCACCCGCTCGGTGCCGTTGACGTTGCGGACGAAGTCGACCCGACCGTTCGGCTTGTTGGAGACCCAGAACTGGGTGGACGCGTCGCGGTAGTTGCGCGCGACGATCCGGGAACCCTCCCCGTCCGCGGTGGCCAGCGCGTGGTGGTTCTGGTGGTCCTGGATCGTGATCGTCTGCTCGACCACGTCGGTCGTGGCGGCGCTCGCCGGGGCGGCGAACAGGGCGAGGCCGCTCACCGGGACGGTGCAGGCGGCGAGCACCAGCCTCGCCAGCCGGGTACCGAGGCCGGTGACCGGGGTGGTGGTGTCTGACACGGGGTTCTCCTTCGGCTCGAAGGCCCGCGTCCGACGGCGGCTGCGGGCCCGAGCAGGACACCAGGAGGGCGTCGACGATCGATCAGCGATCCGTACACGCGCCGTGCACGGCCCGTCCGCACCGGTCCGGGGGCGGCGGGCGGCGGCCCGTGGAAACCCGCTGGTGGCGGCGGATCGGCGACCCGTAGACTCCGCGCTCGTGACCGACATCCGTACTCCGTCCGACACCTCGCCCGCTGCGCCCGCCTCACCCGCCGCGCTCCGCCGGGACGCCGAGCTGATCGCGGCCGCCGTGACCGCCGCCGGCCGCGGCATGGTCGACCGTGAAACGGTCGGCGAGGTGGTGGCGCTCTGCGCGGTCGCCGGTGAGCACCTGCTGGTCGTCGGCCCGCCCGGCACCGCCAAGTCCGAGGCCGTGCGGCGGGTGGCCGGACAGCTCGGCGGCCGGTACTTCGAGTACCTGCTCGGCCGGTTCACCGAACCCAACGAGCTGTTCGGCCCCGTCGACCTGCGCAGTCTCCGCGAGGGCCGGGTCGAGTTCGAGACCGCCGGCATGCTGCCCGAGGCCGACATCGCCTTCCTCGACGAGGTCTTCCTCGGCTCCACGGCCGTCCTCAACACCCTGCTGGGCCTGCTCAACGAGCGCGTCTTCCGGCGCGGCGGCACCGTCCTCGCCAGCCCGCTGCGGGTCTGCGTCGGCGCCGCCAACCACCTGCCGGAGGACCCGGCGCTCGCCGCCTTCGCCGACCGCTTCCTCGCCCGGGTGTTCGTCGACCCGGTCGCCGACGCCCGGCTGGAGGAACTCCTGGAGGCCGGCCGCAGGCCGGCGGCCCCCGTACCGCTGCGCGCGGACGACCGGCTCCGCCCGGACGGCCTGCTCGGCGCGCTCGACCGGCTCGCGGCCGCCGCCCGCGACTGTGACCTCGACGCCGTCACCCCGCTGCTCGCCACCGCGCTGCGCCGGCTGCGCGCCGCCGGGGTGCCGGTCGGCGACCGGCGGGCCGTCCGCTCGCAGCGACTGGTCGCGGCCGCGGCGGTGCTGGACGGCCGCACCACCGCCACCGCCCGTGACCTGTGGGTCCTGCCGCTGATCGCGCCCACCGCCGACACCCAGGCGCTGGCCCGCGACACCCTCGCCGACCTGATCGAGAAGGCCGCCAACCAGAGCCTGGTGAACGCCGCCGAGGAGCTCTCGCGCAGCACGGCCGCCCGCGCCGAACGGCTCGCCCGCACCGGCGCCGCCCTGCTCGCCGACCACCGCGGCCTGCCCGACGGCCGTGACTCCCGGCTCCGCCTGGAGGCCGCGCTGCGCGAGATCGACGCCGGTTTCGCGCCGGCCGACCTGCCGGCGGCGCTCGCCGGCATACGCGCCGAACTCGTCGCCGCGGTCGCCCCCTCGTGACCGCCGACCCCTCGACCTCACCGGCCGCCGCCGCGCCGGTCTCCCCGGCCGCTCCGCTCGCCGCGCCGCCCGCCGTCGGGCTCACCTGGGAACGCCGTGAGCCCCCGCTGGCCGCCGAGGCCGTCCTCGCGCTCGGCGACGCCGTCCCGGCCCTCGCCGCCGCCACCCGGGACCGGCTCACCGACGGCGCCCGGCTCGGGGTGCTCGCCGACGACACCACCCTGCTCGTCCTCGGTGCCGAGCGTGACCTCCCCTGGGCCGACGGCGCCCACTACCTGGGCCACGACGGCGAGTTGCTCGTCCCCACCACCGCCCGCCCGCGCCCCGCCGCCGCCCTCTGGCGCGCCGCCCTCGGCGCCCGGCCCGGCGACCTCTGCGTGCTCGTCCCCGGCCACGCCGTGGTCGCCGCCCGGCCCACCCCCGCCACCGACCCGGACGCCCTCGCGCCCCTCGCCCGGCGGGCCGGACGGTGAGCGGCACCCGGCTGCCGGCCGCCCTCGCCCCCTGGGCCGGGCCGCTGTCCGCCGTGAGCCTCGAACTCGCCGTGGCCCTCGGGCCGTTGGTGCGCCGTCTGGACGCGCTGCTCGGTGCCCGCGAGCCGGTGACCGAGGGGCCGGGCGAGCCGGACGGGACGGGCGGGGTCGGCCGCTCCGGGCGGCCCGAACAGCTGCTGCCCAGCGAGTGGCTGCTCGCCGAGGAGCACCCCGAGGAGTTCCTGCGCCGCTTCGTCGACCGCGAACTCCTCTACCTCGCACCCGAGTTCCGCGCCGACGCGCCCCGCGGCCGGACGGTCGTGCTGGTCGACGCCGGTCCGTCCCAGGCCGGCGCCGGCCGGCTGGTCCAGCTGGCCGTGCTGCTCGTGCTGCACCGCCGGGCCACCGTCCGCGGCAGCGAACTGCTGGTGGGCGTGCTCGGCGACGGGCCGGTCCGCTGGATCTCCGGCGAACCGGCCGACCTGCTGCCCGTCTGGCTCGCGGCCCGCCGCAGCGCCGAACCGACCGCGGAGGAGGTGCGGGACGCCGTCGTCGACCTGGACGCCGCCGACCGGGCCTGGCTGCTCACCTCGCCCCGGCTCGCCGACCGGCTCCCGGCCCTGCCCGCGGGCCCGACCGCGGGGGCGACCGCGGGCCCGCTCCCGGGCACGGGCGCCGGTGCGGTCCCGGCTCCGGACCCGGGCGCGGCCCGGGCCCCGCTCGCCGTCAGGCCGCACGTGCTCGCCAGCGAGCCGACCCGCTGGGGCCCGGCGGGCGCCACCCACGTCACCGTCCGCCTCGACCGCACCGCGCTCGAACTGCCCCTGCCCGCCCCCGACATCGCCGTACGGGCGCTGCGCGGCGCGGAGTTCCGGCGCAGGGGGCCGGTCATCGTCCCGCCGCCCGCCGGCGCAGACGGTCCGCTCGGCCAGGCCCTGCCCGCCTTCACCACCGACGCCCCCGTGCTGCTCGCCCGCGGCCGGCACGCCGGGATCCTGCTCGCCACCGACCTGCGCGACGTCGACACCCGGCAGCCGACCGTCCCACGGACCAAGTCGCACCACCTGAACGGCCAGGTGATCGCCGCGGGGCGGACCGGCCGGCGGCTGATCGCCCTGCACCTCCACCGCGGCCGGGTGCTCCGCTACGTCAGCGGGCGCCCGATCCGCGGGACCGAGGAGCTCGTCCTCGACCCGGCCTTCCTCGGCCTCGACGAGACGGTGGCGGCGGGGCTGGCCACCCGGCCCGTGCTGCCGCTGCTGCGCTCCGGGGACGACCTGCTCGTCCCGATCGCCGGCCGCTGGCGGCGGATCGCGCTCGACGGCGCGGTCACCGACGACGGCCCGGTGGGCAGCCGCGCGGAGGGCCCGCGCGGGTTCCAACGGTGCCGCGAGCCGAGGCTGTTCGACCGGGCGCTGCAACCGGAGGCGATGCGGTCCCGGCACCTGGTGCACGCCGGCGGCACGGCCGCCTGGTCCGACGACGGCCACCGGTGGACGGTCTGGACCAGGCTCGGGGACGAGCGGCGGCTGTCGTTCCGGGAGAACGCCGAGGTGGTCGGCCTGGTCCACGACCGGCGCGAACCGGTACTGATCACCTGGTCGCCCGGCAGCCGCATGGTGCGGGCGGTCCGTGCCGACGGCGTCCGCACCCTGAGCCGGTTCTGCGGCGGCACCGCGCCGCCGGCCGTCCACCCCACCCAGCAGTGGATCGCGAGCGAGACCACGCCCGGCTGGACCGCGGTCGGCGACGCCGTGACCGGCCGGCTCCAGTACATGGTCAGGAGCACCAGTTGAACGCCGCCGCCGGGAACGCCACCGGGACCGTCCTCGCCGCGGGCTTCGTGCTCGACGTGCCGCTGATCGGCGCGCCGGAGGCCGTCGAGCGCGTCCTGGAGCTCTGGTGCGAGGGCGCGCGGCTGCACGAACTGCCGGACGGCCGCTGGCTCCTGGTGCTGCCGGACCCGGTCCGCACCCGCGCCGACCGGGCCCCCGGCGTTCCGCTGGAGCGCGCCGGTCGTGGCGCGCTGGCCGCTGTCGGGACCGGCTCCGACCCGGCCGCCGAGGACGGTCGACTGGTGCTCCGGCACGGCGAGCTGACGGTCAGCCATGCGCTGCGCGAGCTGCCGTCGCAGGATCCCTCCGACTGGCTCCTGCTGACCGGCCTCACCCTGCACCGGCCGCGCCCGCTCGGTGTCGCACCGGTCCCCGCCGCGACACCCGTCGAGGACTCGGTGCCCCCGGCCGCCGGGCCGGACCTCCGGGCGGCGGCCGGGATCCGGCCGACCTCCGAGCGGGCCCGGCGGCTGACCGCCGAGGCGCCGTCCGGGGGCGAACCCGCGCCTGACGACGGCGCGCGCTCCCGTCGGTCCCGTCGGCGGCGCTCCGCCCGGTCGTCCGCCCTGGACAACCGCGCCGCGACGGTGCTCGTCGTGCTGGTGATGTTCGTGCCGCTGCTCTTCGTGGTGCTGTACGGCCTCGGAGTGTTCGCGGACCGCGGCTTCGACCCGGCCGGTGTGGTGTACGCCTCGATCGCCGGAGGAATCGCCTACGCACTGCTCTTCGGCCGGTCCGCGGCCGGGAACGGGAGCGGGAGCGGGAACGGCAAAAGGAGCGGGAACGGCAGAGGGAGCGGGAACGGCGGCACCGCGGAGACGGCCGCCGCCGCCGCGTCGGGCCGTCCCGCCCCGGGCCGGACCCGCCGCCCGTGGCTCGGCGACGTCCTCGCCCGGCTCACCCTGCGCACCCCCGCCGCCCACCTCCTCCACGACCGGCACGTCCGCTACCTGCGCGAACTCACCCGCGCCTTCGAACAGCACCGCTGGGAGGACGCCCTGCGCGACGCCGTCCCGCTCGCCGTCCGGCAGCAGGACGGCCGGACGGCGCCGCGCACCTGGCTCACCCTCGCCCTGCCCAAGCGCTTCGCCGGTCAACTGCGCCCCACCCCGCACCGCGTCGGCCCGGCCGTGGCGAGTGCCTTCGGTGGTGGCTCCGTCCACCAGCACCTCACCGAGCTCTACCGGCACGCCGCCGAGCGGCTGGAGCGCCAGGAGCGGTTCGACGAGGCCGCCTTCGTCCTCGCCGACCTGCTGAACGCGCCCGCCGAGGCGGCCGCCCTGCTCGACCGGCACGGCCGCAGCGCGCAGGCCGCCGAACTCGCGGAGGGCCGGAACCTGGCCGCCGACCTGGTGGTCCGCCTCTGGTGGCGGGCCGGCGAGCGCGAGCGGGCCGTCCGCACCGCCCACCGCCGGGGCGTCTTCGCCACCGCCGTCGAGCGCCTGGCCGACACCGACCCGCAGGCCGCCCGGGGGCTGCGCGTGGCCTGGGCCGAGCACTGCCGCGCGGCCGGCGACCGGCTCGGCGCCGTCGACGCGGCCTGGCCGGACGAGGCACTGCGCCCCATGGTCGCCGCCGACCTCCGGGACGCCGTCGCCCTCGGCGGCCCCACCCGCGGCCGGGCCCTGCCGTACCTGTTGGCGCTGGGCGCCGGGGACGCCACTCGGGCGCTCGCCCGCGCCGTCCTCGACGGCGACGGCGACCCCGCCACCACCGGCCGCTCCGCGCTCGCCGCCACGCTCGCCGGCCTGCCCGCGGCCGACGCGGCCACCGACCGGGAACTCGCCACCGCCGCCGCCCGCGCCGTCGTCCGCGACGGCGGCTTCGGCACCCACGGCGGCCCGGCCGAACACCCCATGTTCGACCGACTGCTGAACCGCGCCGACCCGTTGACCGCCGCCGACCTGCCCCGCCCCCGGCCGGTGCCCCCGCCGCGCGGCACCGCCCCCGTGCACACGGCGGCCGACCGGCCCGGCACGCTGCCGGTCCTGGACGCCGCCCTGCTCGCCTCCGGCTCCGTGCTGGTCGCCTGCGGCCAGGCCGGCGCCCGGTTGCTCGGCCCCGACGGCCGCACCCGCGCCCACTGGGACACGCCCACCGACCGGTTCGTCCTCGCCGACCACGGCGGCAGCGCCCTGCTGGTCGCCGACCACGGCCCGGACCTCAGCGAACTCTCCCACCTCGACCTCGCCACCCGCACCGTCCGGCCCTGGACCACCCTGCGGGCACGGCACTTGGCGCCCTCCTACGACGGCCGCCACCTGATCGCCTCGGCCGACGGCGGCATCGTCGTGCTCGACACCCTGGCCCCGCGCCCGACCGCGGTCTGGCGCGAACTCGGCGGCGAGCACCGGCTGCTGGGCGGCATCACGCGAACGCCCGGCGGCTGCGCGGCGATCGTCCGCACCCCGTCGACCCCGCGCTCCTGGCTCACCGAGGTGTGGCGCTGGGACCTCCCGGGCTGGGAGCTGCGCGGCCGCCTGCGGGTGGACGACGCCCTGACCGACCTGCTGGAGCGGACCGACCCGGCGGACCTGCCCGACCCGGTCGCCCTCGCCGCCGGCGGCCTGCTCACCGCCGAGCCGGCCGCCGCCGCCGGGGATCCGAGCCCCGGGGACTCCGCCCCCGACCGCACCGTCCTGCGCTGGACCTCCGACCTCCCGGCCGCCGAACTGTCCCTCGACGGCCGCGCCCCCTCGGGCCCCGCCACCGACGGGGACCACTGGGCGCTCACCGTCCCGACCCCGGACGGCACCGGCCTGCGCGGGTACGCGGGCACCGGCCCGTGCTCCGCGCCCGCGCTCACCGTCCACGTACCGAACGCCTCCGGCGAGCGGATCGAGGTGCGCCGGCACGCCGGCGCCGTCACCTACCGGCACCGCTCCGGCCGCGTCCTCGCCACCTCCGCCGACGGCGGGACGCTGCTCGCCAACCTCCGGGTCACCGTGCGCTGAGCCCACCGTCCCCGCCCCCGGCGTCCGCTGACCGGACATCAGGCGGGCCGGGATTCCGGTTTTCCTCGACGCGCCACCCTGCGAACATGCGACGCTACTCCCTGCGTCCGTCCGAGGAGGATCCCGTGTCATCGTCATCGCCCTGCGACCCCGCCAACGCGCCCGTCGGTGACGTGAGCACCGCGCTCCTGGTGATCGACTCCCGGCTCAAGGCCATCTACGACGGCCGCACCGGCACCGACCCCGAACAGCAGCGGATGGTCGACCAGTTCGCCGCCTCCCTCGGCCCCGCCGAGGCCGACGCCCTGCTGGACGGGGTGTGCACGCTCATCTACATGTACATGGACTGGCTGCGGGCGGTCTGCGAGCGGCACGACAAGGAGGTCGTCGAACACGTGGTGCCGACCCTGGTGGCGACGATGCGGATGATGCCCAACACCTTCCGCCCCGAGGTCATCCCCACCATGGCCGGTCTCCTCATCGCCGCCGGCACCGGCCTGAGCCCCAACCTGTGGCGCGCGCAGTACGGCGACTGGACCGGCGCCGAGATGAACCCGCTGGAGGCCACCTCCGTCCTCCTCGCCGAGCACATCAACCGGATCGTCGGCGACGACCACGACTTCGCCACCCGCCTGATCGCCGACGCGCTGGCCGTCACCGACCTCGACTGACCGCCGGTCCGGACTGCCCGGCTGTTGTCCGGCTGTCGTCCGGCCGGGTTCAGCGGGTGGCCGGGCCGGGTTCGATGCGCAGGTCGGGGGTGGTGCGAGGGAGTGCCTTCAGGGGCGGGGCCGGTTCGGGGGTGGCGGCCGGGGCCGGGTCGCAGAGGGTCTTGGCGATGAGGGAGTCGATCGCATCGGCGCTCGCCGAGGTGTCCTTGCCCAGGAAGGGGTTGTGCGACAGGGCGAACTGCCGGCGGCCGTCGCGGCTGCCGAGCAGCAGGGTGCTCCAACCGGGGAGGCTGCCGTCGTGGCCCCAGGCCGCCTCGCAGCCCGGGCCGAGGTCGATCCGGAACACGCCGAGCCCGTAGCGGAGGCCCTCCAGGGTGGTCGGCACCGTGTCCGTCAGCGCCGCCGTCTCGGCCGGCCGCAGCAGCTTGCCGCCGAACAGGGCGGCGTGGAAGCGGTTGAGGTCGGCGGCGGTGGAGATGCCGTTGCCGGCCGCGTCCACGACGGACGGGTTGAGCCGGGTGATGTCGGCGGGCCCGGCCGGCATGTCGAGGTACGCGTGGGCGTGCGGGCCGCCGAAGCCGGTCCCGGAGTCGGGGAAGGTCGTGTCGTCCAGGTGCAGCGGCCGGACGATCCGGCGCTCGACCTCGTGCTGCCAGGTGCGCCCGGTGACCTTCCGGACGATCATCCCGGCGAGCACGTAGTTGGTGTTGGAGTAGTGCCAGCCCTGCCCGGGGGCGAAGTACGGCGGGTGCTCGGCGGAGACGGCGGCCAACTGCTCGGGCCGGTAGTCCCGGTAGCGCCACCCTCCGTAGGCGAAGTCCTGGAGATCGGCCTCGCTGGTGATCAGGAAGCGCGCGTCCTCGGTGAAGTTGAACAGGCCGCTGGTGTGGTTCAGCAACTGCCGGACGGTGATCGCGGCGCCGTTCGGGACGACGCCCGGCAGGTGCCGCTCGACCGGGTCGTCCAGCCGGAGCCTTCCCTCGCCGACCAGTTGGAGGACGACGGTCGACACGAAGGCCTTGGTCACGCTGCCGATCCGGAACCGGCCGTCCGCCCTGGTCGGCTGCCCGGTGGTCAGGTCGGCGGTCCCGGCGGCGCCCCGCCAGGGGGAGCGGCCGGGGAGGCGGATCTCCGCGAGGGCGGCGGTCATCCCGCCGCGCTCCACGAGGTCCAGCAGCTCCTGCTGCCCGTCGACGCGGGGCCGGCGTTCCGCGGCGCCCCCGGCGCTCCCGGCCGCGGAGGTGTCCGTCCCCGCCGCCACCGCGACGGTCGGGGCGAGCGTGACGACGGTGGTACCGGCCAGGGCGACGGCGGCCAGCCGCAGGCCCAGCCGGCCGCGCCGGTGCGGTGTTCCAGCCTGAACGATGGTCATGGTGCCCGCCCCTTCCGGCCCGGCTCCGGGCCGTCGGCACCACCGTCGCACCGGGCGCGGCCCCGGCGCATCGTCCTCCGGGGGTCCTGCCCATGAGCCCCGAGGCTCGGGACGCCCCCGTCGATCGGCGGAGGTGATTGTTCATCAGATCATCGTCAGGTGGCTTGACTTGCTGCGCGACCGCCCTGGAGCGGCCGGTGCGGGGCCAGGTCTCAGGGGCGTTCGGGCGGACCGCCCCGAGCGTCCCGCCTCCGCCTGCCTGCCCCGTCCGGGTCCGCCGCCCTGTCACGGTCAGCCTCGGCGTCCCCGTCCGGCCGGGGTCGGTGGAGGGCGAGGCCGATGCCGAAGGCGGCGGCGGTGATGCCGAGGACGGCGATCGGGCGGGACCATTCGGCGGCGGGCGAGGTGGTGAGGGCCACGGGCAGGACGAGGAGGGCGGCGGCCAGGGCGGCCGGCGCGTGGGCCGGGCGGGGCGTGCGGCGCTGCGGGCCGAAGGCGTCGAGCAGGAGCAGCTGCCCGGTGAGCAGGACGGCCAGGCCGGCGGCCCGCCAGGGGCCCGGGTCGCTCGGGGCGGCCAGCAGGACGGCGGCCGTCACGAGCACGGTGGTGCGGTGGGCGGCGAGGCGGGCGGGCCAGGTGGACGCGGGGTGCGGCGGCTCCTCGGCCGGGACGGCGGCCCAGGCGCCGAGCAGCGCGAGGGCGACGGCGACCGGGAGGCCGGCGGAGCCCGCCCGGTCGACGGTCCCGCCCGGTGCGCCGCCCGCGCCTCCCGCGGCGAGGGCCAGGAGCGCGCCGGTGCAGCGCAGGGCGGCCCGTTCGGCCTGCGCCCGCCGCGTCGTCCGTGCCGTTCCTGCTGTCCGGTCTGCGGCGCGGCCCGTCGGAGCGGGAGTGGGGGTGGGGGAGTTCATCGGCTCCGGCCTCCGATCCGGCGGCGCAGCAGGGGGGCGAGCGCCAGGTCCAGCGCCTCCCCGGGGGCGTGTCGGACGACGGGGACGCCGCGGTTGCGCAGCGCCCGGCGCATCGCGTCGCGCTCGGCGCGCCAGAGCCGCAGGGCGACCGCCCCGATCTCGTCGCCGGGTTCCACCGTCGGCTCGCCCGCCGGGACCTCCACGACCACCAGGGGGTTGCCGCGTTCCCCGATCCGGCCGAGGACTTCCAGGATCCGCTGGTCGGCGAGCGGGGTGAAGGCGTACACCAGGGCGTGGCGGGGCAGTGCGGGCAGCGGCAGCCGGGGTGCGGCGGAGCCGCGCAGGGCGCGGTCCCGGCGCACCTCCAGGACGCTCTCGACCATCCGGTGGAGGTGGCGCGCGCCGGTGTCGGCGGTGAGCCAGCGCAGTTGCCCGCCGACCGCGACCAGGCCGACCCGGTCGTGGCGCCGCAGGTAGGCGCGGGTCAGTCCGGTGGCCGCGCGCAGGCTCTCGTCCAGGCTGGAGCTGCCGGTGGCCGTGTCGTGGAAGTCGCCCAGGGCGTCCAGCAGGACGATCGCGTCGGCGGCCCGCTCGGCGGCGAACTGGTTGATCTGGACGCTGCCGCGGCGTGTGGTGGACGGCCAGTGGATGCGCCGCTGGCGTTCGCCCGGTACGTATGGGCGGACGCCGACCACCTCGACGCCGGAGCCCTCGTGGGCGGTGGTGTGCTCGCCGATCCGTTCGGGCAGTCGGACCGGGACCGGGGTCAGCCGGGTCGCCGTGGGCACCGGGAAGACGTCCACCTCGCCGAGTTCGGCGCGCACGGTGCGGCAGGTCAGCCCGCCGGCGTCGGACACGTCGATGTCGACGGTGCCCAGCGCCCAGCGGCCCCAGCGGTCGGCGCGGACGGTGAGCACCAGGACGGCGGGGCCGACCGCGACCGACTCCAGGTCCAGGCCGGGGCCGAGGGCGATCACCGGGTCGAGCCCGCCGATCGTCCCGTCGTGCCGGACGTCGACCCGTACGGTGATCCGTTCGCCCTCGGAGCAGCGCCGCGGTTCGGTGGCGACGGTGGTGGTCAGCCGGGTGGGCCGGCCGGCGCCGGAGTCGGAGGCGGAACCGGAGCCGGAGTCGGAGTCGGAGTCGGAGGCGGGAGCGGATCCGGAACCGGCTCTGGATCTGGAGGCGGTGCTCGGGGCGGCCAGGACGAGCAGGACGGCGGGTGCCGCGGCGAGCGCCAGCAGCCAGGCGTGCCCGGTGGCCAGGGCGCCGGCGGTCGCGGCGGCGGCCACGGTCAGCAGCCGCAGGGTGCGGTCGGTGAGCCGCCAGTGCGGGGAGGGTGGTTGCTGGGGGAGGCCGTGGCGGGTGGCCCGGGTGCTGCGGGCGAGGATCCGGGCGGTGACCGGGTCGGGTACCTGCCCCGGCTGCGGGCCGGAGCCGTGGGCGGCGGCCGTGAGCCGGGTGCGGAGGCCCGGCCGTCGGACGTCCGCGGCGGGGCCTCCGGTCGCGCCGGGGCGGGAGTGCGGCTCGGGGACGGTCGCCGCGAGCGCGCGCACCGGTCGCGCGCCCGACGGGGCACCGTGAGCGCCGGCGACCGCACCGGCCTGGGCGGCCAGCCGGCGCGCCCGCGCGGCGGTGGCGTCGCCCGCCGTCCCCCGGCCGCCGGTTCGGACGGCGTTCACCGCGCCCCGTCCGCCCCGGCGGCCGGCCGCGGCACGGTGAGCGGGGCCGGTACCGAGTCGACCAGCCGCGCCACCACCTCGTCCGCCTCGACCTGCCGCACCCACAACTCCGGCTGGAGCGTGACCCGGTGGGCCAGCGCGGGCACGGCCAGCGCCTTCACGTCCTCGGGCGTCAGGTAGTCGCGGCCCTCCAGCATCGCCCGGGCCCGGGCCAGCTGGAGCAGGGCGAGCCCGCCGCGCGGTGAGGCGCCGACCTGGATCTGCTGGTCCTCCCGGGTCGCCGTGACCAGCGCGACCACGTAGTCCACCAGGTCGTCGTCCACCTCGACGCGTTCCACCGCCGCCCGCATCGCCAGCAGCTCGGCCGGGTCGGCGACGGCGGTCAGCACCGGTTCGGGCGCCGACCGGTGCAGCCGGGCCCGGAGCATGGCCGCCTCCAGCCCCGTGGACAGGTACCCCATCCGCACCCGCAGCAGGAAGCGGTCCAACTGCGCCTCGGGCAGCGCGTAGGTGCCCTCGTACTCGATCGGGTTGGCGGTGGCGATCACCGCGAACGGCTCCGGCAGCCGGCGGGTGGCCCCGTCGACCGACACCTGCCCCTCGGCCATCGCCTCCAGCAGCGCCGCCTGGGTCTTGGGCGGCGTCCGGTTGATCTCGTCGGCGAGCAGCAGCTGGGTGAACAGCGGGCCGGGCCGGAAGACCATCTCCCCGGTGCGCGCGTCGTAGAAGGGCGCACCGGTCACGTCCGAGGGCAGCAGGTCGGGGGTGAACTGGATCCGGCGGAAGTCCAGGCCCAGGGTGGTCGCGAAGGAGCGGGCCAGCAGGGTCTTGCCGAGCCCGGGGAGGTCCTCGATCAGCACGTGACCGCCGGCCAGGACGCCCAGCATGACCAGCCGCAGGGCCTCCGGCTTGCCGACCACGGCCCGCTCGATCTCGGCCAGCACCGCGCGGGCGCGCTCGCCGGCCTGCTGGGGCGTCAGCGCGGGGAGCCCGGCCTTCTCGGCGGTCTGCGGGTCGGTCTGCGGGTCGGCCTGCGGGTCGGCGGTGTCCGTGGGGGCGGCGGTCATCTGATCTCCTGACGGAAGCGGTTCGGAACGGTCCGGTGGCGCGGCCTCCGGCGGGGACGGGTCCCGGTCACGGCGCCGTCGGACGGTCCGGCGTGCGGTGGCCCGGCCGGTCCGGTCGGTCCTGGCGGTCCTTCTGGTCCTGGCGGTCCGGTCGGTCCTGGCGGTCCGGCCGGTCCCCGGCGGGCTGTCGCGGGAGCGCCCGCAGCGACTCCAGCCGGTCCACGAGCGCGAGCAGCACCGGCGCCGGGACGGTCGCGGCCGGTGCGGCGGCCGCCGGGTCGATCCACGGCCACAGCTCGGGCCCGAGCAGCGCGGCGGCCGCGTCCCGGTCGGTGGCCAGTGACAGCCCGTACAGCTCGGACAACCGTGCGGCGTAGAGCCGTTGGAGCCGGGAGAGCAACGGTCGGCCGTCGCCCTCCGGTGCCAGGGCCTGCCGGACGGTCCACCGCCAGTCGCCGAGCCCGGGTACGCGGGAGTCCATCAGCGGGGTCCGGGCCCGGTGCCGCAGACCGTCGCTCCCGGAGCCCGCGCCGGCCACGTACCAGCCGGTGGCCAGGCCGGCGACGGTGAGCAGGACGGCACCGGCGCCCGCCGCCGGCAGGCCGCCGACCAGGCCGAAGAGCAGTTCGGCCAGGACGGCGACGAAGCCCAGCTCCAGCAGGCTGTGCCGGACCGAGCCCGGCTCGGCCAGGTCGACCTCGCGCGGCGGCGCGGACGGCGGCGCCTCGGCGCCCCGGCGGTCGCGGCGGGGGCTCATCGCCGGCTCCCTGGGGTGCCGACGGACGGGTCCTGGCGGGCGTCCCGTTCCCGCTGCACATCCGCTTCCCGCCGGGTGTCCGGCTCCGCCAGCCCGTCGGCGATCGCGTCCAGCGCGGCACGGGCCCGGCGCACGTGCGAGTCGTCCATCGGATGGGTCGAGTAGCGGGCCTCGCGGAACAGCCCGGTCAGCGCGTACGCGTGGCCGCCGTCGACCCGGCGGTCGGTGACGGCCCGCTCCAGCAGCTCCGTGGGACTGTCGCAGTCCCGCCGCGGCATCCCGGACTCCGCCAGCGCGGCCTCCATCGCCGCGTAACAGGCGATCACCGCCGTCCGCGGATCGCCGCCGCGCAGCGCCCGCCGACCGGTGGCCACCGCGGCCGCCAGCGCGTCCTCGGCCGGCTCCGGTACCGCACCGGCGACCGCGGTGAACCCGACCGGGCCCGACCGCCGACGCCACCGGAGGCGGAGAACGGCCCAGACCAGTAGTGCGACCACGGCGAGCGCCAGCGCCACCAGCGATCCGGTGACCAGCGCACGGGCCACCGCTTCCGACGACTCGCCCATCGTGACGGGCTTGCCGGGCGGGACGGACACCGTCGCGTCCGGGGGCGGCGGCGGGTCGACCGGGCCCTTCGGCGGGCCGCCGGCGGAATCGGTGCGGAGGTGGAACAGCAGCATCAGTACCGGGACCGCCACGGTGGCTCCGACCAGCAGCGCGCTGGCGGCGGTCCGCAGCCGCTCGGCCCACGGCGTCGGCCCGGCCAGGTGGCGCACCTCCGCCCGGAACCGCGCCGCGAACTGCCCGATCGCGGCCAACCAGCCGAACGCGAACAGCGTGACCAGCCCGACGGACCCGACCGGCGCCGTGCCGCCCGAACCCAACAGACCACCGTTCGTGCGCAGCGCCGCGGCCGCGAGCACCAGCCCGCCGACCACCGACACCACGCCGACCGCCCGCCGGCGCCCACCCCGCACGCGCCCACCCCGTTTCCCCCGCGACGCCGCGACCCTGCGGCCGGGCGAGATCGAAGCGTCGCACACCACCTGTCGCACTGTCACCCTCGGCCCCGCCTCGCGTTCGGGGGGCTGCCCCTTGGGGCCACCGCAGGTGCTGACCAGGATCGGACCAGGATCGGACCGGGATCGGACCGGGATCGGACGGGGATCAGCCGGTCGTGCGGGGCAGGTGGTCGATGAGGTCGGTGAGGCGTTCGATGCGGCGGACCGTCCCGTCCGCGGTCGGTGACGGTCCGCCGGTGACGAAGTCGATGCCGCGGTCCAGCCAGACACCGGTGAGCCCGGCGAGAGCGGCGGCGTCCACGTCGCTCCCCAGCATGTCGCCCACGTTGACCGCCCGCGCGGGGTCGGTCCGCATCCACCGGCAGGCGGCGGCGTACGCGGCGGGTTTGGCGGCGCCGAGCTCGGTCGGGGTCAGGACGGCCTCGAAGTACTCGGTGAGGTCGAAGCGGGCGAGCTTGGCGCGCTGCTGCTCCGGGTCGCCGTTGGCGAGGACCGCCAGCCGCGGACCGTGGGGGAGCCGTTTCAGGGACTCCAGGCAGGGCCGGACGTCGGGGTAGGTCCGCCAGGACTCCGCGAACGCCTTCAGGTAGCGCTCGGAGATCCAGGCGTCCAGGAGCTCGGGACTCCCGGGGACCGGCTCGCCGAGCGCGGGAAGGAAGGACCGGACCCTGCGCCGGTGGTGTTCGGCGAAGGAGCACCGGCCGGCCAGGTACTCGCGCATGTGGCGCGCCTCCAGCGTCCACCAGAGCGCGACCAATTCCTCCGGCGGAGCCGTCGCGTTCGGCGCGGCCCGGACGATCTCGCCGATCGTCTCCAGGACCGCGCTCCGGTGGTCGACCAGAGTGCCGTCCATGTCGAAGAAGATCACCTCTGTCATCCGATGATCATCTCGCGCCCTCCGACCCCCGGCACCGGAATCCTTCCCCCGGTGGATTCTCCCGCGGCTGTCACATTTCTCCGTCGGCCCGCGTCAGTGGAATGACCGAGCAGAACGACGGACGGAAGTGGGCAGGTCATGAACGACGCGCGGATGGCGAACCCGGCGATGGTGATTCCGGAGGCGATGCCGGCGATCCTCGGGGTCGTGAAGGCGGCGAAGAAGGGCGGCGTGCCGGAGAGCGTGCTGGAACTGGTGCACCTGCGGGCGAGCCAGATCAACGGGTGCAGCTACTGCGTGGTGGGCGGCGTCGCCAGTGCGAAGAAGAACGGCGAGAGCGACGAGCGGCTGCACGCCGTGGCGGCGTGGCGGGAGGCGCCGTTCTTCACGGACGCCGAGCGGGCGGCGCTGGAGCTGTCCGAGCACGTGACGCGGCTCGCGGACCGGGCCGTGGTGCCGGACGAGGTGTGGAACGCGGCGGCGGCGCACTTCGACGAGACGCAGCTGGCCTCGCTGGTGCTGTGGATCAGCCTGACCAACTTCTTCAACCGGCTCAACGCCACCACCCGCCAGCCGGCCGGCGCGACCTGGTAGCCGGCCGGCCCGGCGGCGACGGCGCGGTGCCGGACGGTGCGACAGCGGCCGTTCGGTGCTGGGCCGTCGGCGGTTCCGGTGCTGTCGGTGCCGAGCGGGTCGGTCAGCTGAGGTAGCCGCCGAGCTTCTCGTTCACCGCCAGGCCCGTGACCCGGATGGGACAGCTGGACGCGGTGGCGACGACCCGCTTCGCCGAGGCCGTCGCGCCGAGGTCCACGGTGCCGCCGTCTGGCAGGCCGGTCAGGCCGACGTAGTACGTGAGACCGTCCGTGGGGCCGGGCCGGAGCAGGTCCCCCTTCGGCAGGCGCATTCGCAGGCGCGTGGTGGGCCTGCCCCGGGGGATCTCCACCCACCCGGTGCCGTCGGGTTCGCCCCAGAACCAGTTGGTGCGGTCGTCGTGCTCCACGAACTGCGCACCGGGCGGGCCCTTGATCTCCAGGAACACCATGACGTCCTCGAACTCGACGTTCTGGTAGTCGATCGAGGCGAGCACGTCGATGTTCAGCGCCGCCGTGGCGTGCGGCGGTGGGAGCGTCGTGGTGGCGTGCTCGGTGTAGGGCCTGAGGCCGATGTTGCCGATGAAGACGATGTTCGAACGACAGGCCGGGTCGTCCTTCGTCACGGTGGCCATCCGAGGCTCCTTTCCCTCCGCCCCGAGCAGGTCCGGTACCGCGGGTCGGGACGGCGATTCCCGTCGACGGCCCCTCCGATCCATCGTCCCGCCGGGTGGCCGGGCTCGCATGCCGGGCTCGGATGCCGGGCTTGCACACCGGCCGTGGAACGGCCCTAGTCCGTGGCGCCGTGGCGCTCGTCGTCGTGGGCGCCGGAGAGGACGGCGTCGAGCAGGCCGGGGTAGCGGGCGTCGAGGTCGTCGCGGCGCAGGCGCAGGAGGTTCTCCCGGCCGGACGGCTGCTGGTGGATGACGCCGCTGTCGCGCAGGACCCGCCAGTGATGGGTCATCGTCGACTTCGCGGTGATGCCGATCGCGGTGAGCACGCTCCCGCAGTTGTGCGCGCCGCCGCCGTTCAGGACCCGGACGGCGGAGAGGCGGACGGGGTTGCCGAGAGCGGTCAGGACGTGTTCGATCCGGATCTGCTCGCGGTCGGGGTGGCGGTAGCTCATGGGCCCCACCGTAACGCGGCGGTGGAGCCGCCCGACCCCTCACAGGCGTCCAAGTGCGCGGGGGACGGGCCGGGTTGTGGATCAGTGGTGCCAAGGCGATCGTGTCCCGGGGGCGGACAGGGCGAGGAAGGCGGCCACGGCGCGCCGTACCGGGGTGGGGCCGAACTTCGTGCGGAGGCTGCTGCGGAGGTTCATGTCCTTCTACGACCCGCTGGGCGCCCCGCGGGGTTGCGTCGGGCCCGGTGTCGTGCCCGATGGGGAATCCCGGAGACCCTGGCCCGAGCCGGGTGCCGCCGCTATGATGTAATCCATGAATAGCAATATTGACCCTTACGAAGTACGGGTGGGGACGCCCGATGTGGCGACCTTCCGGCACCTGCGGACCGCCGCGGGGATGAGCGACCGCCCGGCCGAGGCGGTGGCCGCCGGGCTGCCGAACACCTGGTTCGGCGTGACCGTCCACCACGGGGGCGAGCCGGTCGGGATGGGACGGATCGTCGGGGACGGCGGAGTGATGTACCAGGTCGTCGACGTGTGCGTGCTCCCCGAGCACCAGGGCCGGGGCCTCGGCAAGCGGATCATGGCGAGGCTCACCGCCGAGCTGGAGGAGCGCGCGGTGGCGGGCGCGTACGTGTCGCTGATCGCCGACGGCGAGGCCCACCGGCTCTACGCCCAGTACGGCTTCGTCGGGACGGCGCCGGCCTCGGTGGGGATGCACCGCCTGGTGTGACCGGCCGGTGGAACGGGCAGCGGCGAGCACCGCGACGGTGACCCGCCCCGGTGCTCGCCGCAGACCGTGAGCGGGGCTGCGGCGAGCACCGGGCCGTCGTGGCGTTGGGCCGTCACGTCGTCGGGCCGTCGGGCCGTCGGCTCGTCAGGAGTGGATGCCCTGCCCCGGGGTCAGGATCCCGGCCGGGTCGAAGCGGCGCTTGGCGGCCACCGCGCGCCCCCACCCTGCGCCGTAGTGGCGGCGCCAGTCGGCGCGCGTGACGTCCGGGATCGCCCCGATCAGGTAGCGCTTGCCGCCCAGCTGCACCGCCCGGTCGTACAACCGCCGGTTGCGGCGCAGCGCGGCGGCGTGGTCGGCGCCCGGGAACGGGAAGGACAGCAGGTCGAAGTGGAAGCCGACCGGCTCGTCCGGCATGACGGTCATCGGGCGGGTGAAGACGTCGGTGCGGAACGGGTAGAAGAGCAGCAGGCCGGCGCCCAGGTCCTCCGGCGTCAGCAGGGCGAGGGCCTCGCGGGTGAACGTCTCGGCGGTCGAGGCGGGCAGGAACAGGCTCATCCACGGCTTGGGTCGGGACCAGAGGCCGGCCGACTGCAGGTACCCGGCGAAGGCGTCCACCCGGTACGCGTACTCGCGCGCCGTCTGGTCGGTGAAGGTGGTGTCGGCCGCGACGCAGCGCAGCCCGCGCACCAGCTCCGCCCGGTCCGGCGCGGCGGCCCCGTCGTAGTGGACGACGCCCTCCACCTTGTAGCGCCAGCCCGTCCCGGCCGCGTTGCGCGACACGTCGCCGACCTGGAGGTCGAAGCGCCGCTCCAGCATCACCTTCTGCTGGTCCGCGAGGTAGGCGGACAGGTCGTCGTAGAACAGGTTGACGACCAGCGCCCGCTCCCGGGCCCGCACCAGGCGCAGGGTGGCCCGGACGATGATGCCGGCCTGCCCGCCGCCGCCCAGCACGGCCTCGAACAGCTCGCGGTTGGCGCTCGCCGAGGCGGTCACCAGTTCGCCGGTACCGGTGACCACGTCGACCGACTCGACGGTGTCCACCTGGAAGCCGTACCGCTGCACACCGCCGCCGATGCCGCCGACGCTCAGGGTGCCGCCCACCGAGAGGTGCAGGTAGTCCGTCAGGCAGGGCGGCATCCAGCCCTGGGCGAGCGCGGCGTCGGTCAGCTGCGCCCAGGTGACGCCCGCCTCCACGACGGCGCGGCCGGGGGTGATCCGGATGATCCGGTCCAGTCCGCGGGCGTCGATCGCGACGCCGCCGCGCACCTCGGCCTGGCCGTAGCTGGAGTGCGACTCCAGCTCCGCGGTGGTGCCGGTGCCGCTCTGGCCGTTCATCGCGACCGGGATGCGGTGCCGGCGGGCGAAGCCGACCAGCGTGGCGACGTCGCGCACGGAGCCCGGCCGCAGGACGGCGCGCGGGGCGGCGGTCACCAGGTGCCCGAAGTCCCCGCCGAACCGGGCCAGCGTCCCGGGGTCGGCCACCAGCGTGCCGTCCAGCCGGGGCAGCGCCGCGAGCGCGGCGTCGGCGGCGGGGGACCCGGCGGGGGCGCCGCCGGAGGGGGCCTCGGCGGGGGAATCGGTCGGGGCCTCGACGGCCCACGAGCGGCCCACCGTGTTCCAGCCGATGACGGTGGCCGCCGCGCCGACGATCACACTGCGACGGGGCAGTGCTGGCTTGCTCATTTCAGATTTCTCCGATCAATCGTCATATCTGCAGTGTTGTATCGCAGTCGACATGTGCCCGCGCAAGGTCCGGGCCTGAACGGTTAGGTGTCGGTCGGTCCGGCGGCGTCGCCCGTCCGGAGTGCGGAGAGTGGTCTACACCACGGGCGCGGGGGGCGTCGAGATCCGGACACCTTCCAGGGCCGGTCGCCGTGGCCCCGGACCAGGGCGGGCAGCGGCCCGACGGCCCGTCGGAAGGGGCGTGCGGTGGCCGGAAAACCTGTTGTCCGCACCGGGTGGCCCGGGAGAGAGTGGAGTCGTCGGGATCAAGGAACAACGACGACGACGACCGAGGGCGAGCTGGGCCTGGGAGAGCCCAAGGGCCTGTAAAGCCCCCGCTTCGGCTGTGATGGTTCGAATCCATCCTCGCCCACCCTCGGACCCCGGCCGCCCCGGGCCGCACCCCACCGGGGCGGCCGGGCGGTACGGATAGGCTCGGCCGCATGTTTGTCCTGGAACTGACCTACACCGCCCCCCTCGACCGCGTCGACGCGCTCCTGCCGGCCCACGTCGAGTGGCTGGACCGCCACTACGCGGACGGGACCTTCCTCGCCTCCGGGCGCAAGGTGCCGCGCGACGGCGGCATCATCCTCGCCGCGGGGGACGACCGGGCGGCGATCGAGGCGCTCGTCCGCACCGACCCGTTCGCCGTCCAGGGGCTGGCCACCTACGCCGTGACGGAGTTCCTCGCCACCGTGGTCGCGCCCGCCCTGGAGCCCTACCGGCAGCAGCTCCCGACGGCCTGAGGCACCACCGGGGCCGCGCGCCGCCCGCACCCGTCGCGCACCACCCGCGACCCACCGGCCTGCGCCGTGTAACCGGCCGACCTGCGCGTGTCACCCGCCGTCCCTGGCCCGGCCACCTGCCGTCCCTGGCCCGGCCACCTGCCGTCCCGCAGTCGGCCACCTGCCGTCCCGCAGTCGGCCACCTGCCGGTCCGGGCGGCGGCGCGGCCCCCGCGCCCCGGTTCGGAGACCGGTCGTGCACTGGCTACGATCGGTGAGCACGGGGCCGAGGAAGCGCCGGGCCGCGGGGCCGGCGCACGGCGAGAGATCCAGTGGGAGAAGACGATGGCACACGCACGGGCCGGTCAGCCGGCGCAGCCGGGCGACCTGGTGGACGTGGCGAGGCTGGTGACGGCCTACTACACGCTGCACCCGGACCCGGAGGAGCCGGGCCAGCGGGTCGCGTTCGGCACCTCGGGCCACCGCGGTTCCTCCCTGGACGCGGCGTTCAACGAGGACCACATCGCCGCCACCACCCAGGCGATCTGCGAGTACCGGGCCGTCGAGGGCATCACCGGTCCGCTGTACCTCGGCGCCGACACCCACGCCCTGTCCGAGCCGGCCAAGGCCACCGCCGTCGAGGTGCTGGCCGCGAACGGGGTGACCGTCCTGCTGGACAGCGCCGACGGCTACACCCCGACCCCCGCCGTCTCGCACGCGATCCTCACCCACAACCGGCGCAGCCCGCAGTCGCTCGCCGACGGCATCGTCGTCACCCCCTCGCACAACCCGCCCCGCGACGGCGGCTTCAAGTACAACCCGCCGAGCGGCGGCCCGGCCGGCTCCGCGGCCACCGGCTGGATCCAGGACCGCGCCAACGCCCTGATCCGCGAGGGCCTGCGCGGCGTCAAGAGGGTCCCGTACGCGCGCGCCCTGGCCGCGGCGACCACCGGTCGCCACGACTACGTCACCACCTACACCGAGGACCTCGCCTCGGTCCTCGACCTGGACGCGGTCCGCGCCGCCGGCCTGCGGATCGGCGCCGACCCGCTGGGCGGCGCCTCCGTCGCCTACTGGGGCCGGATCGCCGAGACCCACCGCCTCGACCTCACCGTGGTCAACCCGGTCACCGACCCGACCTGGCGCTTCATGACGCTGGACTGGGACGGCAAGATCCGGATGGACTGCTCCTCGCCCGCCGCGATGGCCTCGCTGATCGCCCGCCGCGACGAGTACGCCATCGCCACGGGCAACGACGCCGACGCCGACCGGCACGGCATCGTCACCCCCGACGGCGGCCTGATGAACCCCAACCACTACCTCGCGGTCGCCGTCGACTACCTCTACCGCCACCGCGCCGACTGGCCGGCCGACGCGGCCGTGGGCAAGACGCTGGTGTCCTCGTCGATGCTCGACCGGGTCGCCGCCGACCTCAAGCGCGAACTGGTCGAGGTCCCGGTGGGCTTCAAGTGGTTCGTCGAGGGCCTGCTGGAGGGCTCGATCGCCTTCGGTGGCGAGGAGTCCGCCGGTGCGTCCTTCCTGCGCCGCGACGGCGGGGTGTGGACCACGGACAAGGACGGCATCCTGCTCGCCCTGCTGGCCGCCGAGATCACTGCCGTGACCGGCCGCACCCCCAGCGAGTACTACCGCGACCTGACCGACCGCTTCGGCGCCCCCGCGTACGCCCGCGTGGACGCCCCGGCGGACCGGGAGCAGAAGGCGCTGCTCTCCCGCCTGTCGGCCGAGCAGGTCAAGGCCGGCGACCTCGCCGGCGAGCCGGTCACCGCCGTGCTCACCGAGGCGCCGGGCAACGGCGCGGCCATCGGCGGCATCAAGGTGTGCACCGAGAACGCCTGGTTCGCGGCCCGCCCGTCCGGCACCGAGGACGTCTACAAGATCTACGCGGAGTCCTTCCAGGGCCCCGAGCACCTCGCCCGGGTCCAGGAGGAGGCGCGCGAGCTGGTCAACGAGGTGCTCGCCGGTCCGGCCTCCGACTGACGATCCGTCGGACGCCCGACTGAGGGTCCGACGGGCGGTCCGACGGGCGGTCCGACGGACGGCCCGCTGACGGGTCTGTTGACGGTCCCGCTGGCGGGGCCGCGGTCCGGTGGGTACGTCCCACCGGACCGTGGCCCCGCCGGTCAGGCGTCGGGCGCCCGGCCGGGGGAGCCGGTGGAGTCGGGGGAGCCGGTGACGGCCGCCAGTGCCGCCGACCCCGCCCGCGGCTGCCGGGTGACACGCCCCCCGGCCAGCTCCAGGTGCGCGCCGGCGAACCGGTCGCGCAGCCGGCGGTCGTGGCTGACGACCACGACCGTGCCGCGGAACTCCGCCAGCGCCGCCTCCAACTCCTCCACGAGGGCGGGGGAGAGGTGGTTGGTGGGCTCGTCCAGCAGCACCAGGTCGACCGGCTCGGCGACCAGCCGGGCCAGTTCGATCCGGCGCCGCTGGCCGTAGGACAGCTCGCCCACCTTCCGGCGCAGGTCGGCCGGGCCGAACAGGCCGAGCGACAGCAACTGCTCGGTGTGTTCGCCCGGGTCGCCCCCGCGGCCGGCGGCGAACGCCTCCCCGAGCGTCAGCCCCGGCGGCCACGGCGTCTCCTCCTGCCGGAGGTGGCCGACCCGGCCCCGGGTGCGGACCGACCCCTCGTCGGGCGCCAGCTCTCCCGCCAGCACCCGCATCAGCGTCGTCTTGCCCGCGCCGTTCGGGCCGGTGACCAGCAGCCGCTCCCCGCTGCCGAGGCGCAGCGACGGCACGTCCAGCCGGTCCCCGACGCGGACGCCGGTCAGCTCCGCCGCCGGTCCGACGTCCGGCCCGTCGGCGGTGGCCAGCCGGGCGGCGAACACCAACGGCTCCGGCGGCGGCAGGACCGGACGGCTCGTCAGCCGCTCGACCCGCTCCTTGGCGTTGCGGATCCGGACCATCGCGCCGTGACCGCGACCGCGCGCCCGGAAGCCGCCGTGGCCGAACACGGCGAACGGCAGCTTGCGCGGGATCCCCTCCAGCCGGACCGTGTTGGCGGCGGCCAGTCGGCGGTTGCGGTCCAGCTCCGCGCGCCAGTCCTCGTACTCCTGGAGCCGGCGGCGCCGTTCGGCGGCCTTGGCGGCGAGGTAACCGGCGTAGCCGTCGCCGTGCCGGGTCACCCGGCCCTCGCCGACCTCCAGGATGGTGGTGGCGACCCGCTCCAGGAACACCCGGTCGTGGGTGACCGCGAGCACGGTGCCCCGGTGGGCGCGCAGGTGCGCCTCCAGCCAGGCGACCGCCCGGTCGTCCAGGTCGTTGGTCGGCTCGTCCAGCAGCAGCAGCTCCGGCCGGGACGCCAGGGTCGCCGCCAGCGCCAGCCGCGAACGCTCGCCGCCGGACAGCGTGCCCAGCGTCCGGCCCCGGGCCAGGCCCGGCAGGCCCAGCCCGTGCAGGGCGACGTCCACCCGGGCGTCCGCGCGGTAGCCGTCCCGCGCCTCGTACCGGGCGAGCAGGCCGGCGTACACGTCCAGCGCCCCGGCCAGCTCGGGCCCGGTCAGGTCCGCGAGGCCGGCCTCGACGCCGTGCATCCGGGCCTCCAGGGCCCGGAGTTCGGCCAGTGCGAGGTCCACCGCGTCCTGGACGGTGGCCCCGGCCGGCAGCTCCAGCGACTGGGCGAGGTGGCCGAGGCCGCCGGGGGCGACGACGGTCAGCTCGCCGTTGTCCGGCCGGTCCTGACCGGCGATCAGTCGGAGGAGGGTGGACTTCCCGGCGCCGTTGTCCCCGATGACGCCGGCGCGCTCGCCCGGCTTGAGGCTGAAGGAGACGCCGTCCAGCACGACGCGGTCGTCGTAGCGGCGGGTGACGTTCTGGAGGGTGAGCTGCGAGGGGGTGGTGCGTGCGGGGGTGGTGGACGCCGGGGTGGTGGGTTCCGGGGTGGTCAAGGTGAAGTCCCCTGTTCTCGGCCGGGCAGGGCCGGGAGGAACGGACGGGCGGACAGGTCCGCGCACGTCGGGGCACCCCGTCGGAGCCGGACGCCGGAGGGCGGTCGGCAGCACTGGGGGAGGGCCGGAAGCACGGACGGGGACAGCGCGAGGTGGCGGAGCGGAGCTCAACGCCGTCGCGCGGGGAATGTCACAGAGATCCCATGGGCAGCACCGTAGACCCGTCGATCGGGCGGCGCAACGGAATTACCGAGGGGAGGTCCCCGCCCCGTCGGGCCGCCTCCTCGTGCGCGGAAGCGGCTCAGCGGATGATCGGCTTGGCCGCGTACCAGAGCGTGACCGGGGAGTCGAGGGGCACCACCGTGCCCGCCGCCGGGTCCGTGCGCAGGGCCTGGTTCACGGGCTTGGCGCGGTCCTCGGTGCCGGAGGCCGTGACCTTGGTGAAGTGGAGGTCCCGGAGGAACTTCTCGGCGTCGGCGCGGGTCAGACCCGCGATGTCGGGGACCGGCGCCCGGCCGTCCGACACCCGGAGCACGACGGAGGCGCCCTCCGGCACCTCGGACCCGGCGGCCGGTTCGGTGGCGAGCACCTCGAGCGCGGGCAGCCGGCCGGCGGTGACGGTCCGGGCGGTCGACCGCAGCCCGAGGTCCTTGAGTTTCGCCTCGGCGGCGGCCTGGCCGAGCCCGGCCAGGGGCGGGAGCACGACGGTGCGGAGCGAGGGTGACGGGGACGGGGAGGTCGTGCGGGGCGAGGGGGACGGTGAGGTCTTCACCTTCCCCCCGGTGCCGCCGGTGCCGGGCCGTCCGCTCGGCGAGGCGGCCGCGCTGACGGACGGGACGGAGGTGACCGAGGCGGCCGGGGTGACCGAGGCGACCGGGGTGAGCGGAGCCGGGCTGGGCCGGGAGGGAACGGCGTCGCCGGATCCCACCGCCGTGACGCCGCTGTCCCGACCGACACCGAGGACCAGGACGACCGCGACGAGCACCGCCACGACCGCCACCAGCACCGCGATCACCAGAGGCCCGCAGCCCCCGCCGGACCGCCCGTCCGGCCGCTGCGGCTGCCCGGGCGAGGGCCGACCGCCCCCGGCGGCGTTCCCGCCCCCGCGTCCGCCTCCGCCCCCGCGTCCGTTCCCGTTCCCGCTCTGCGCGCCCCCGTGGCCGCCGCCCAGGTCGACGTCGAGCTGCCCGGGCACGTCCACCGCGAACGCCGCGCAGGCCGCCCCCTGGCGGGCCGAGATCGCGGTCACCCGCAGCGCGACGCCCAGCCGCGAGTACCGCGCGCCCTGCACCTGGCCCAGGGCGTCCGCCCCGGGCACCCCGAACCGGGAGGCGATGTCGAGGCCCAGCCCGACCAGGTCGAACGGCACGGTGCAGCGCAGCTCGATCCGGCGGGTCGCGCCGGGAGGCAGCGGCGCCTCGGCGGCCCGCCGGTCGAAGTCCAGCCGCCCCTGGACGGGTTCGACCGGTTCGATGCGGAAGCCGGTCGGGCGCGGTCCGGCGTTGTACACGAGCAGGTCCGTGCAGACCGTGCCGCCGGCCACCCCGAACCGGCGGGGCGGCTCGCACCAGGCCCGCACACCGGCGTCCGCCCCGGCCCGCAGGTCGGTGCCGCAGTACTCGCCCGGGCAGTAGACGCCGAGCCGCTCGGCCCCGTCCGTCCGGCTGCCGCACAGTTCGCAGTACAGCGCCATGCTCCTCCCCCCTCAGGCCCGCGGACCCGCCCCGGAGGTACCCGGCCGCCCGCCGCCGGAACCGTCAACCCCCGGACCGGGACCGGCCCGTGACCGGTCGACCGCACACCCGTCACCCACCGTTCGAACGCCCGTCGGGCACCCTGACGCGCGCCGGATTCCGGACGGCCGACCGGCCTCGACGACATTCGAGCGGCCGCGTCGAACTCCGGCCGCCCCCGCGGCTCGTCCGCCGGCTCACCCGGCCGGGCTGTCCGGCGGGGGCCACGGCCCCTCGAAGGCCGGGCCGCAGTCGTCGGGCAGATGGGCCACCACCAGCGCGGCGGCCTCCTGTGGCGTGAGCGACTGGCCCAGGACACACGTCGACTCGCCCCGCGGCGCATACACGATGCACTCCGCACCGCCCACGATGAACGGCAGGTCGTCGCGCCACGGGTACCGCGTGTTCCGGAAGAAGTGGAGGGCCCCGTGGCTCGGCCACGGGAACAGGGCCCGCAAACGAGGTTCGGCGTAGGCGGCTTCGATGGCCGCGGGGTTGCCCCGCCGCGCGTCCGGATGCTGCTCCAGCATCAGCCGCCAGGTCTTCTCGACAGTCGTTTCCTCGGTCATCCCGTGATCATGATTCCGACACCCGTCCGGGGCAACGCGCTGCCCCGACGGTCGGACTCCGGCGGGGCAGGGCAGCGGTCCGGAAAATCGTCGGATTCGGTGCCCCGGCGCCCCCCGGAACGGTGCCGAGGCGGGCTCCGACGGGGGCGCCACCGCACCCCGACGGCACCCCGAGAGTGCTTGGCCGAGCACCTTCCGGGAGTTGCCCAGCTGCCCGTGCAGGGCTTTGCCAAAACGCCCCTGACCTGGTGTTTTCCAGGATCTCTCCTAGGCTGTCCAGCACTGCTCGCACGCCGTTGGAGGGGACACGATGAGTAGCGAGAACGAGGAGTACGACGCCAGCATGATCGTGGTCCTGGAGCCGCACGAAGCCATTCGGAAGCGGCCCGGGATGTACGTCGGATCGACCGGTGAACGCGGAATCCACCAGATGCTGTTCGAGGTTGCCGACCGCGCGCTGAACGACGGCCGGAGCGGCCGGGCCGACCGTGTCGAGATCACGCTCCTGGCCGACGGAGGGGTGCGCGTCGCCGACGACGGGACCGGCGCCCCGGTCGAGGAGCTCGACGCCCAACTGATCCGGATGTCCCCTGTGTGCCGACCGGCCGGCGGCCGCCGACTCGTGCTGAGCTCCTGGGGTCTGGGCCTGTTCATCACCAGCGCCCTGTCGCACCGCATGACGGCCGAGGTGCGGGGCGCGGGTGTCGAGTGGCGCCGGGCCTACGCGCGCGGTGTCCCGGTGGGGCCTCCCGTCACGACGGAGCCGGCCCCGGGGAGCGGCACCACGCTGACCTTCTGGCCCGACCCCGAGATCTTCGGCACCGCCGAGTGCTCATTCGACGACCTGGCCGACCGCTTCCGGGAGTTGGCCTTCCTGGACCCGGACCTGGACATCATCCTGACCGACGAGCGCGGCCCCGCCGCTCCGCGAGCGCTGCGCTTCCGTTGCCCGGGCGGGGTGGGCGAGTTCGTCGACTTCCTCGACGCGGACGCCGGGGTGCCCGTCCATCCGGACATCATCCGCGTCGAGCGCGAGGACCGGGGCATGGGCGGCCGGGTGAGCGTGGCCCTCCGCTGGTGCGGCGGCACCGCCGAGCGCGTCCTGACCTTCGCCAACGGCCGGCCCACTTTCGGCGGCGGCACCCACGCGGCGGGTTTCCGGGCCGGCGTCGCGGCGGCGCTCACCGCGTACGCCCGGGAGGGAGGCCTGCTGGCGGAGGTCGACGCCGATCTCGACCACGACCGGGCCGCCGTCGGCCTGACGGCGGTCGTCTCGGTCGCCCTGGACGATCCCGAGTTCCTCGGCGCCACCGCAGACACGCTGGGCGGCCAGGCGGTGCACCTCGCCGTCGAAGAGGCCGTCCGGGAGTGCCTGACGCACTGGCTGCGCCGCCACCCCGACCGCGCCGCCGCCGTCCTCGCCCGCATCACGGGCCCGGCCCATCTGGCCTGACCGGCCTCCGACGGGCGGGAAGGTGGCTGCGGCCCCTCCCGCCCGTCGGCGTTCCCGGGGGTGCCGACGGTGCCGTGGTGCCGTGGCGGCGTGGCGGCGTCGCGGCGTGGCGGAGGGTGGCCGGGGCGTGGCGGGGGGATCATTGGGAAAGTTTCCTAACGATATCTCTTGACCGTGCACCCTCACGCCGGGATTCTGTACGTCACCCGCCCTGACGGTCCGTCCGTCCCCGGGCCTCCCCCTCCGCGTTCTGCCCCCTGCCCCCTCCACCCTGCTGCTCTTCCGGCGATCGCCCCCCTCGACCGCAAGGAGCCACGTGAACAGGCCCACCCGTCGTACCGTCCTCGGCGCCGCGCTCACCGCCGCCGCCACCGCCGGACTCCCGCGCACCGCCTCCGCCACCGCCGGCACCTCCACTGCCGCAGCCCTCAGCGTCGCCAGCTGGCAGCAGCGCTGGGCGCCGTCCGCCGCCACCGACGGACTCGCCGCCTTCGAGACCATCGAGGACGACCGCGCCGACTCCCACCCGGCCGGCCACCCCCACATCCGCGTCGAGAACGACACCTACCGCTGGACCATGCACACGGTGGACCGCGACTCCGCCACCGACCGCCAGCGGCACGAGGTCACGGGCATGCGCAGCCCGGCGGGCGGCGGCTTCCTGGAGTGGAGGTCCGGCCAGACCTGGCGGACCACCTACGCCATGTACATCCCGTCCGCGCTGAAGGCGACCACCAGCTTCACCCACATCATGCAGATGAAGCAGCCCGGCAACGGCACCTCCCCGATCGTCGTCCAGTCGCTGCGCCGGGTCTCCGGCGCACAGACCATCGAGCTCCAACTCCCCATCAGCGGCCTCCTGGTGGGCCGCACCAGCCTCGATCCGCTGCACGACCGCTGGGTGGACGTGGACTTCCGGATCACGGTGGGCGACGGTTCCACCGGCTCGGTGCGGTGGATCCTGCGCAGCGCCGGTGCCACCGTCGTCGACATCGAGCGGACCGGCGTCGACACCTTCCTCGCCGACCGGGTGCGGCCCAAGTGGGGCATCTACCGCTCGCTCGGCGACACCTCCGGCTCGCTCCAGGACTGCTACCTGCTGACCACCGCGATGCGCGGCTACCAGCTGGTCTCCGGGACCACCGGGGTCTACCGGGCCGACGAGGCGCGGATCTCCCGGGGCACCGTCGACACCGACCACACCGGCCACAGCGGTGCCGGGTTCGTCAACCTGGAGAACACGGTCGGCAGTTACGCCGAGTGGACGATCCAGGCCGGCGCCGCCTCGACGGCCTCCCTGGAACTGCGGCACGCCAACGGCACCGCCACCGCCCGGCCGATGGACGTCACCGTCAACGGCACCCGGATCGCCGCCGGGCACCCCTTCCCGCCGACCGCGAACTGGGACACCTGGGCGACCACCGTCCTGCCGGTCTCCCTGAAGGCCGGGGCCAACACCGTCCGGCTCACCTCGACCACCGCCGACGGCGGCCCCAACCTCGACCGGATCGCCGTCCGCTGACCCCCAGGAGGACCGGATGCGCCTGACATCCGCCGGCGGCGTGGGCCTCACCGTCGCCGCACTGATCATCGGCACCGCGGCCGTCCCCCCGGCCGGGGCCGCCCCCCGACCCACGGCCGCCGCCGCGAGCGTCGACTACCAGGCCGAGGACGCCGCCATCACCCAGGGCGCCGTCGCCACCAACCACACCGGGTACTCCGGGACGGGCTTCGTCGACTACACCAACGTGACCGGCTCCGCCGTCGAGTTCGCCGTCAGCGCCACCGCGGCGGGCACCGCCCCGCTGGCCTTCCGCTACGCCAACGGCACCACCGTCGACCGGCCGATGGACATCGCCGTCAACGGCACCGTGATCGCCTCCGCCGTCTCCTTCCCGGCCACGGCGAACTGGGACACCTGGGCGACCAGGACGGTCGACGCGGCGCTGCGGCCCGGGACCAACACCGTGCGCGCCACCGCCACCATCGCCAACGGCGGCCCCAACCTCGACCGGCTCACCGTCGGCGCCCCCGCCGACACCACCGCGCCGAGCCGCCCGGGACGACCGAGCTGCACCGACATCGGTCCCAATACGCTGACCCTCGGCTGGCCGGCCAGCACCGACAACGTCGGCGTCACCGCGTACGACCTCTACGAACACGGCAACAAGCTCGCCGAGACACCCGGCAACACCACCACCAAGGTGCTCACCGGCCTCGCCCCCAGCACCACCTACAACCTCACCGTGATCGCCCGCGACGCGGCCGGCAACGCCTCCCCGGCGAGCGTCGCGGTCGACTGCACCACCGGCGTCAGCAGCGACCCGCCGCCGAGCGCGCCCGGTGCCCCCACCGTCTCCGGTGTCACCGCCACCTCCGCCACGCTCGGCTGGGGCGCCGCCACCGACGACAAGGGCGTGGTCGCGTACGAGGTCCGCAGCGGCGTCGCCGTGCTGGCCACCGTCACCGGCACCCCGCCCGCGACCGGCACCACCGTCACCGGTCTGGCCTGCGACGCCCCGTTCAGCCTGACCGTGGTCGCCAAGGACGCGGCCGGCGGCGTCTCGCCGGCCTCCGCCGAGGTCTCCTTCACCACCGGCGCCTGCCCGGCCGACGGCGGCGTCCCCGGCTCACCGACCACGCTCAGCAGCGGCTGGACCGTCCCCTGGGGCATCGCCTGGCTGCCGGACGGCGCCGCCGCCCTGGTCACCGAACGGGACGGCTTCAAGGTCTTCAAGCAGACCAAGAGCGGGACCAGGACCCAGATCGGCACCGTGCCCAACACCGTCACCACCGACGGCGAGGGCGGGTTGCTGGGCGTGGCCGTGGACCCCAACTGGTCCAGCAACCACTACGTGTACTTCATGCACACCGCCTCCGAGGGCAATCGCATCGCCCGCATGACGTACAACGGCAGCACGCTCTCCGGCTACACCGTCCTGCTCCAGGGCATCAAGAAGAACCGCTACCACAACGGCGGTCGGCTGGCCTTCGGCCCGGACGGCCACCTCTACGCCAGCACCGGCGACGGCCAGACACCCGCCCTCGCGCAGGACCGGAACTCCCTCAACGGGAAGATCCTGCGGATGACCACCGCGGGCAAGCCCGCCCCCGGCAACCCCTTCAACAACTACGTCTACAGCCTCGGCCACCGCAACCCGCAGGGCCTCGCCTTCGACCGCAACGGGCGCCTCTGGGAGGCCGAGTTCGGCGACTCCAAGTACGACGAGCTCAACCTGATCAAGCCGGGCGCCAACTACGGCTGGCCGACCTGCGAGGGCACCTGCGGGACCTCCGGCATGACCAACCCCAAGGCCACCTGGCCGGTCAACGTCGCCTCCCCGAGCGGCATCGCCATCGTCCGCAACGTCGTCTACATGGCGGCGCTGCGCGGCACCCGGATGTACCGCATCCCGATCAACGGCGACACCGAGTCGGTCGGCACCCCGACCTCCTACTACGTCGGCACCTACGGCCGGCTGCGCACCGTCGCCAAGGTCCCCGGCGCCGACCAGCTCTGGCTGACCACCACCAACGCGGACAACAACGGCAACCAGCCGGACGGCTCCGACAAGATCCTCAAGATCACCATCGGCTGACCGGACCCCGCCCCCCGCCCCCCGCTGTGGACCGCGCCGCCCACCCGGCGCGGTCCACGTGCCGACCGGTGCCCGGCCGCGGTCCGGGTCGAGCGAAACCCGCCTTCCATCGGATCGACCGGCTGTTAGCGTGGGCGGATGGAACAGCTGGGATCCGTGGTGTGGCCGCCCGGGCCGATCAGGACCGAGAGGCTCGTGCTCCGCGAGCCGGAGGCCGATGACCGCGCGGTGTTCGTCGAACTGTTCTCCTCGCCCGAGGTGCACACCTACCTCGGCGGCCCCCGGCCGCGTGCCGAGCTGGAGCAGGAGTTCGCCACCGTGCCCGAGAGCCGGGCCGGGAGCTTCGTCGTCGGGCTCGACGGGGCGATGATCGGCCTGATCCTGCTCAGGAGGGCGACGGGACACCGCCGCCCGGCCGCCGCGGGGAAGGTCGATCTCGGCTACCTGTTCCTGCCGCGGGCCTGGGGGGCCGGGTACGCCACCGAGGCGTGCACGGCGGCGCTCGAGTGGCTCACCGGCGCGCTTCCCGGCGAGCCGGTGGTGCTCACCACGCAGAGCGCGAACGTCGGCTCGGTGCGCCTCGCGGCGAAGCTGGGATTCGCCGAGGTGGAGCGCTTCGAGGCCTGGGGCGCCGAGCAGTGGCTCGGGATGCGGGACTCGGCCGTGCCGACACCGACCGGGTGAAGGCTGAAGGCCCTGGTGGCCCGTTCTGTCGACCGGGCCGAGCGAGCCGTGCCGGGCCCGGCCGTCCCGCGGTCGTAGGGTCGGACCCCGGTACCGGAGGAGGATTGCTGATGCGCAGCGTGACGTACTCGATGGGGATGTCGCTCGACGGCTACATCGTCGGGCCCGACGGCCGCTTCGACTGGACGGAACCGGACGAGGAGGTCTACCGCTCGGCACTCGACGAGCTCCGGGAGGTCGACGTCCATCTGATGGGGCGTCGGCTGTACGAGACGATGCTCTACTGGGAGACCGCCGACCAGGACCCGTCGCTCAACGATGTGGAGCGCGAGTAGACGGCGCTCTGGAACCCGCTCCCGAAGGTGGTGTTCTCCACCACGCTGACGGAGGTGCGGGGCAACGCCCGGCTGGCCACCGGGACGGTCGCCGAGGAGATCGCCCGGCTGCGGGCCGAACCGGGGGAGGGGGACATCGCGATCGGCGGTGCGACCCTCGCCGCGGCGGTGGCCGCGGCGGGTCTGATCGACGAGTACCGGCCCAGGGTCCACCCGGTGCTGGTCGGCGGTGGCATCCCGTACTTCCCCCGGGACGAGGACCGGGTCGACCTCGAACTCCTCGGGAGCCGCACCTTCACCTCGCGGATCGTCCAGCTGCGCTACCGCGTGGTGCGCTAGATCCGAAGGAGAGGACCTGACGCAGGGCGGCGAGGACGGCGTCCCACCGGGCGGCCCCGCCGCGCACGGGGAGGCCGCCACGATGTCGTGGCGGCCTCCTGCGGTCGGTGCGGCCGTCGGGTCAGCCGACGCGGATCAGGCCCGCCGTCGCGGTGGCGGGTTGGAGGTTCGGGGCGCCGGCGTACGTCGCGGTGTAGCCGAGGTTGAGCAGGACGGTGAGCACCGGGCAGGCGCCGGTGCAACTGGCGGTGCCGTTCGCGCCGGTGACGGCGGTGCAGACGGTTGTGGAGCCGACCGTGAAGGTGATGGTGGCGCCGGCCACCGGTCGGCCGGTGGTGGTGTCGGTGAGGGTGGCGGACAGGTTGAGGTTGACGCTCAACTGCCCGGGGGCGATGGAGAGCAGCAGCGGGCTCGCGGTGAGCCGGGTGGTGTCCCGTGTGTAGGTGTAGCGGTCGGTGGCGGTCGCGGTGCTGCTGCCGGCCGGGGTGGTGACGGTGACGTCCACCGTTCCGGCGGAGCTCGCGGCGGGGGCCGTCGCGGTGATCCGGGTGTCGCTGTCGACCGTGAACGACGTGGCGGGTCCGGCGCCGAAGGTGACGGCGGTGGCTCCGGTCAGGTGGGTGCCGGTGAGGGTGACGACGGTGCCGCCGGCGGCCGGGCCGTGGTCGGGCGCGATGCCGGTGACGGTCGGCGCCGGGTCCTGGTAGGTGTACTGTCCGGCGGCGACGGTGCGGCCCGCTGCGGTGAGGGTCACGGCGACGGTGCCGGCCGCGTGCGGCGGGGCGGTCGCCGTGACGGTGGTGCTGTTGACGACGGTCACAGCGGTCGCCGGGGTCCCGCCGAAGGTGACGGCCCGGGTGCCGGCCAGGTGGCGACCGGTCAGGGTGACGGTGGTGCCGCCCGCGGTGGGTCCGTGGTCGGGGGCGAGTGCGGTGACGGCCGGGGCGGCCGGTGCCGTCGCCAGCGCGAACGGCGTGTTCCCGGTGGGGACGGTGCCGGTCACGGTGTTGGTGGCGGTGTCGATCACCGACAAGGTGTTGGCGCCGCCGTTGGTGACGTAGACGGTGCCGCCGTCCGGGTCGGCCAGTGCGGCGGTCGGGATCGAGCCGACCGGCACGGTGGCGACCACGGTGGTGCTCGCGGTGTCCAGGACCGACACGGTGTTGGCGTTCTCGTTGGCGACGTACGCGTAGCGCCCGTCCGGAGAGAGCGTCACGCCGGCCGGTCCGCCGCCGACCGGGACGATCGCGGCGATGGTGTCGGTGGCGGTGTCGACCACCGAGAGGTTGTTGCTGTTGAAGTTGGTGACGTAGACGTGCGCGCCGTCGGGGGCGATCGCCAGCCCGCTCGGGGTCCTGGCCTCGGCCCGGGCGATGGTGGTGGTGACGGTGTTGGTGGCCGTGTCGATCACCGACACGGAGCTGCCGACGAAGTTGGCGACGTAGGCGCGCCCGCCGTCCGGGGTCACGCCGATCGCGAAGGGCTGGTTGCCGACCGGGACGGTGGCGGTGACCGCCCGGGTGGCCGTGTCGATCACGTCGACGCCGCCGACGCCGGGGCTGACGAACCGGCCCACGTACGCGTGCGCGCCGTCCGGCGCGAAGCTCACCGGCCCGGGGAGGCGGCCGACGGCGATGGTGCCGGTGACGGTGTTGGTGGTGGTGTCGATCACCGAAACCGAGTCGGACCCGTTGTTGGTGACGTACGCCTGGGCGCCGTCCGGCGAGACCGCCACGCCCTCCGGGAAGGTGCCGACCGGGACGGTCGCGGCGACCGTCCCGGTCGCCGGGTCGTAGGCGGTGACCGAGTTGCCGCGCAGGTTGGCGATGTAGACCAGCCGCGACGCCGGGTCCGCCTGCGCCGCCGGGTCCGCCTGCGCCGCCGCGGCCGGGAGGACCGCGCCCAGCGCGCCCAGTACCGCGGTGGCCAGCGCCGCCGCCGTCGAGCGCCTCAGTCTTCGCCGACCCGTCGGTCGGACCGTTCTGCTGTCGGGGACCAGTGCCATGTACTCCACCTCTCTAGGGGGTGCGAGCCGCCCGGCCGCGTGGCCGGGCACTGACACATCACGTTATCTGCACAATTCTTGACTGCTCATCGGATGAGAGATGGTGGACGCTTCTGCCTGTTTGCGGGCGGAATGCGATCGTTCGAGATCGTCGTCCCGGCCGGGCGAACCCCGGCCGGGCGAACCTCGCACGGGCGAGCCCCGGACCGGCGAGCCCCGGGGACGATGTGACCCGAACGGGAGGACCTACGGCCGGACGGCGCCCATGTAGGGCATGACGCTGATCGGCAGGACCTCGATGTTCTTGCCGGTCCGGGGGGCGTGGATCATCTTGCCGTCGCCGATGTAGACGCCCACATGGTGCAGGTCGTCGTAGAAGAAGACCAGGTCGCCGGGCTGGAGGTCGGCGCGGCCCACGCGGGTGCCGACCTTCCACTGTTCCTGGGAGGTGCGGGGGAGGCTGACGTTGGCCGAGCGGTAGGCGGCGCCGGTCAGACCGGAGCAGTCGAAGCTGCTCGGGCCGGTCTTGCTCCAGCCGTAGGGCTTGCCGAGCTGGGCGTAGGCGAACTGCACGACGGAGGCGCCGCGTCCGCCGGCGGGCGGCGGTGCCGGGGTGTTCGCGGCGGTGGGCTCGGCGGCGCGGGAGGCCCGGTCGGTCGGGGTCTGCGGGGTGGCGGCCTTGGCCTTGTCCGCGGACTCCTTGGCCTTGTCGGCGGCCTCCTTCGCGGCGGCGGCCTTCGCCTTCTCGGCGGCGGCGGCCGCCTGGGCCGCGGCCTTGGCCTTCTCGGCGGACTCCTGGGCGTTGAGCTTGGCGCGCTCGTCGGCGCTGAGCCGGTTGAGCAGGGTCTGGGCCTCGGCGAGCTTCGCCTGGACCTGGTTCTTCTGCGCCGTCAGCGAGGCACCGACGGCGTCGAGTTCGGCGAGGGTGGCAGTGGCCTCGGCGCGCTCCTGGTCGAGCTTGCGCTGGTCGCCCTGGACCTGCTTGAGCAGGTTCGTCTGCGAGCCGGCGACCTGGTTCTGCACCGTGGCGCGCCCCAGGTAGGCCGCCGGGTCGGAGTCCAGCATCAGCTGGAGACCCGGGTCCATCCCGTTGTTGCGGTACTGCTCCGCGGCCACCACGCCGAGCTGGGTGCGCAGTTCGTTCATGCCCTCCTGGCCGCGGGCCACCTTCTCCTGGAGCCGGTTGGCCTCGCCCTGGAGCTTCTGCTGCTTCTCCTGGAAGCCGTTGTAGCGCTCGACCGCCTGCTCGGCCTCCTCGTTCAGCCGGTCCACCTGCTCCTTGACGGAGGCGAGGGTGGGGGCGGGCTCGGCGTGGGCCGTGCCGGAGGCGAGGACCGCGCCGCCGGCCATGGCGGTGGTGAGGACCGCCAGGCGGGTTCGGCTCGGGGGACTGAGCTTGCGACGCTTTCCCATGGCGGTGGGCGCTCCTTCGGGTGGCCTGGTTGGACACTGGAAGAACGCCGGGCAAGGTCCGTGGGTTCAGCCCGGCGCGACGGCTGGCCCGAAAGGGCACGTCGGGGGCGCGCCGCCTCCCTCCCCGGGCCGGGTGCGCAGGGAGGGAGGCGGGGCCGGCGCGGCCGGTCAACCGATGCGGCCGGCGACCGTCCCTCCGGCCCTCGGGGCCGTGCCGCCCACGTGGTAGCCGAGGACGTCGACCACGACATCGGCGCGGCCCGCGTGGCCGAAGACGCTGATCTGCGGGTCGGTGGTGACCCGGCGCGGGGCGAGCGCGACAGTGACCGTGAGGGAGACCGTCTCGCCGGTCCGGAAGTTCAGCACGGACGGGGTCGAGGTCCCCGACGGGTCCGTGTCCGCGCGGAGGGTGAGGTAGCCGTCCTCGGTGGTGTTGGTGACGGTCACCTCGACCACCGCGGCGGTCGCGCCCGCGGGGACGCCGAGGAACTCGCGCGGGGGGAACGCCTGCCCGCCGGAGAACGGAACGGTGAAGCCCTCGCCCGGGCTGAGCGGACGGGCGTAGGAGGACGGGGCCCGCCGGGCCGTGCCGGTGCCGGGAGTTTCGCGGGTGTCGCGGGACTCGGGCGGCCGGGGGCTGCCGAGCGGCACGAAGCCGGTCGGGGCGGTGGCCTCGCCGGGGTCGACGGCCGCGACGGTCACGACAACGGCGGGCGACGGCGCCGGGGTGGCCGAGGCGGCGGCGGACAGGCCCAGGGCGAGGGCCGTGAGGGTGGCCGTGGCCACGGCGGAGTGGGCGCGCATGATTCGATTCCCCCCCAGAGGTGATGTGCCAGGCCCTTGCGACGGCCTGCACTTTGGGAGACGGCTGACTCCCGCATCGGTTGCGAACGAATTCCTTCCGGATCCCCCGGGGGCCGACCGATCGGACCCTCAGTGCGCCGCCCCGGCCACGGCCGGTTGTTCGGCGTCGCCGAAGCGGGCCAGGGTGAGGGCGCCGAGGACGGCCGCCGCGAACCCGGCGACGGCGAGCGGGGTGTAGTCGTGGCGGGTGTGGTCGCCGAGCAGCAGAACACCGATGACGGCCGGGCCCAGGGTCTCGCCGAGCACCATGGCCGCCGTCGCCGCCGTGACCGAGCCGGTCTGCATGGCCCAGGTGAGGGCGGCGAAGCCGCCGAGCCCGGCGAGGGCGATCGCGTAGGCGGCCGGCTGGGCGAGGATGTCCGGCAGCCGGGCGTCGGGCAGGACGCGCACGGCGACGCCGACCACGCCGAACTGAAGGCCGGCGACCAGGCCCAGCAACGGGGCGCGGCGGTGGTCGGTGAAGCGGACGACGGCCCAGCCCGCGCCGATCAGCAGCACCGAGGCGAGCAGCACGCCGAGCCGCAGCCCCGTGCCGCCCCGGCCGGGACCGTCGCGGCCGGCGCTCACCGCGAGGACGCAGAGTCCCGCGCAGACGGCGGCCACCCCGGCCCACTCGCTGCGCCGCAGCCGTACGTGCAGCACCCGGGCCGCGCCGACGGCGGTCACGGCCAGCGCCGACGCCAGGACCGCCTCGACCTCGTACAGCGGGAGCCGGTCCAGGGCGAGGAGTTCGGCGCCGAAGCCCAGCATGTCCATCCCGACGCCCGCCAGGAACGGCCACTGCCGGAACGCCCCGGCCAGTGCGGCGGCCCCGCCGGGCGGCTGGCCGGCCGCGGCACGACGGGCCCCGACCGCCTGGAGCACGGTGGCGGACCCGGTGAGCAGGGCGGCGGCCAGCGCCGCGAGCAGGCCGAAGGACATGCGCCGACGGTACGGTCCGCCGCCGCCCCCGCCCCGCTCCGGCACGCCGAGGGGCGGGCGCAGGGGCGAGCGCAGGGGCGGAGCGGGCCGGGCCGGCCGCCGACCGGTCGGCCCAGTGCGGCTGGTCGGCCGAGCACCCGCGGGGGAGGATGACTGCCGGGTCCGGTCCCGGGCCGGGGGCTCCCAGGACAGGGACGGGCATGCAGCAGCCACCGGTCGACGACGGCTCGGGCGACGACGGCTCGGGCGAGGACGGCGGTCGGCTGCTCGCCGGGCGGTACCGACTGGTCGAGCGGCTGGGCAGTGGCGGCATGGGGACCGTCTGGCGGGCCCATGACGAGGTGATCGACCGCTATGTCGCGGTGAAGGAGGTGAACGTTCGGGGGCCGGCGCCGGACGACCGGTCCGTGCTGTACGCCCGGATGCGGCAGGAGGCCCGCGCAGCGGGACGGATCGGGCACCCGGGCGTGGTCACGGTCTACGACGTCGTCCAGCAGGACGACCGGCCGTGGATCGTCATGGAGCTGATCGACGGACGGTCGCTCGCGGACGTCCTCGCGGAGGAGGGGACGCTGCGGCCGCGGGAGGCGGCCCGGATCGGGTCCGCCGTGGTGGCGGCGCTGGAGCAGGCGCACCGGCTTGGTGTGCTGCACCGGGACGTCAAGCCGGCCAATGTGATGCTGGAGCGGGGTGGCCGGGTGGTGCTCACCGACTTCGGCATCGCGCTGCTGGAGGGGGCGCCGGGGCTCACCCGACCGGGAGAGCTGGTGGGATCACCCGACTACCTGGCCCCCGAGTGCGCGGACGGCCACCGGCCGGTGCCCGCCTCGGACCTGTGGTCCCTGGGTGCGACCCTGTACACCGCCGTGGAGGGTCGTTCGCCGTTCGGGCGGACGTCGACGTTGAGCACTCTGCGGGCCATCAGCGCGGATCCGTTGCCCGTACCGCAGCACGCCGGGCCGCTCGCTCCCGTCATCGAAGGCCTGCTGCGCAAGGACCCGGACGCGCGGATCACGGCGGCCGGGGCGAGGCGGATGCTCGATCTGGTGGCGGGCGAGGGGGAGGGGGCGGAGACGCAGGACGACCCCCGGCCCGTTCCCCCTGTGCCGCCGCCGGTGCCCGCACCGGAGCCGCAACCCGTGCCGCCGCCCGCACCGCCGCCCGCACCGCCGCCCGGACCGGGGCCCGGACCGGGGCCCGGCGGCGGCACGGTGGTGGACGCTCAGGGAGGGCCCGGCAGACCCGGCAGGTCCGGCCGACCCGGCCGACGGACCGAACGGCTGATGGTGATCGTCGCGGCGGTGGTTGTCGCGGTGATCGCCGGGCTGGTCGCGGTCCTGCTGACCCGGGGGACGCCCGCCTCGCAGGACGCCGACCGCCCGTCGGCGGGCCCGGCCCACACCGAGCCGGCGGCGGGCACGGCGACCGTGGAGGCCTCGGAGGGTTCCGGGGCCCCGGAGAGCACCGCGGCCCCCGCGAACCCGGCCGCTCCCGTGATCACCGACGTGTCGTCGTACCGCGAGGGCCGACTGGTGTACCTGAGCGTCCTGTACAGCGCCCCCGCCGGGGACGCGTGGGGGTTCGGTTTCACCGGCGTGAACGGTTCGGGCTTCGGTGAGGAGGAGCACGACTTCGCCCACCCCGCCTACGGCCGGGTGACACCGGGGCGGGTGGACTACCCCTTCAACCTCGCCTGCGGAACGGCCGACGAGTACACGGCCGACCTCCAGTTCTGGATCACCACGGCCGAAGGGGTGCGGGACACCGTCACGGTCCGGCTGACCTGCGACACCGGGGCTCGGGGTGAGGACGTTCGGGGGGAGTCCCAGCGGCGGGGGCGTTCGGCCGCCTACCATTCCGGTGCCGGTACGGATCCACCCGGACCCGTGCCGCAACCGTCCGCCATGCCTTCGTCCTGAAAGGGGACCCCAGAGTGGCCAGTAGTGTCGAGACGCTGGAATTCCAGGCCGAGACCCGGCAGTTGCTCCGGCTGGTGATCCACTCGATCTACTCGAACAAGGACATCTTCCTGCGCGAGCTGATCTCGAACGCCTCCGACGCCCTGGACAAGCTGCGGCTGGAATCGCTGGTCGACTCCACCGTCCAGGCCGACACCTCCGATCTGCACATCGCCCTGGAGGTCGACCGCGAGGCCCGCACGCTGACCGTCCGTGACAACGGCATCGGCATGAGCCGCGACGACCTCGTGGACCTGATCGGCACCATCGCCAAGTCCGGTACCGCCGGGCTGCTGGAGAAGATCAAGGAGTCGCAGGACGCCGCCGCGGCGCAGAGTCTGATCGGGCAGTTCGGCGTCGGCTTCTACTCCGCGTTCATGGTCGCGGACAGGGTCACCCTGCGCACCCGCCGCGCCGGTACCGACGCGGGTACCCAGTGGGAGTCCGACGGCGAGGGCACCTACGAGCTCCAGGCCGTCGACGGCCTGCCGGTGGGCACCTCGGTCACCCTGCACCTCAAGCCCGTGGACGGCGAGGACGGTCTGGCCGACTACCTGGCCGGGTGGAAGATCCGCCAGATCGTCAAGCAGTACTCGGACTTCATCCGTTGGCCGATCCGGATGGCCGCCGAGCGCACGGAAGCCGGCGGGGCCGAGGCCGGTGACGCCGGGGCCGACGCGGAGCCCGCGGTCGAGACGCTCAACTCGATGAAGGCGCTCTGGGCCAGGCCGCGCAGCGAGGTGACCGAGGCCGAGTACACCGAGTTCTACCAGCAGATCAGCCACGACTGGCTCCCGCCCGCCGAGACCATCCACATGCGGGCCGAGGGCACCTTCGAGTACGAGGCGCTGCTGTTCGTCCCCGCCCAGGCGCCGTTCGACCTGTTCTCCCGCGAGACCAAGCGGGGCGTGCAGCTGTACGTCAAGCGGGTCTTCATCATGGACGACTGCGAAGCGCTGATGCCGAACTACCTGCGCTTCGTCAAGGGAGTGGTGGACGCCCACGACCTGTCGCTGAACATCTCCCGCGAGATCCTGCAGCACGACCGCCAGATCCAGGCCGTGCGGCGGCGCCTGGTCAAGAAGGTCCTCGGCGCGCTCAAGACCACGCAGACCGACGACGCCGAGCGCTACGCCAAGCTCTGGGACCAGTTCGGCCGGGTGCTGAAGGAGGGCCTGGTCGAGGACGCCGACAACACCCAGGCCCTGCTGGAGCTGGTGTCGCTCCCCTCCACGCACGACGCGGAGCGGCCCACCACGCTGCGCGCGTACGTCGAGCGGATGAAGGAGGGCCAGGACGCGATCTACTACCTGACCGGGGAGACCCGCGCGACGGTGGAGAACTCCCCCCACATGGAGGCCTTCCGGGCCAAGGGGTACGAGGTGCTGCTCCTCAGCGACCCGATCGACGAGATCTGGGCCGACCGGATCCCGGCCTTCGACGGCCACCGGCTGCAGTCCATCGCCAAGGGCCAGGTCGACCTCGACGAGCCGGCCGACGGCGATGCGGAGGCGGACTCCGAGCGGGCCAAGCGCGAGGAGGACTTCGTCGCCCTGCTGCCGTGGCTGACGACGGCGCTGTCCGAGCAGGTGAAGCAGGTGCGGCTGTCGTCGCGGCTGACGACCTCCGCGGCCTGCATCGTCGGTGACGCCGACGACATCTCGCCGACCCTGGAGAAGATGTTCCGGGCGACCGGGCAGGAGATGCCCCCGGTCAGGCGCACCCTGGAGCTCAACCCCACCCACCCGCTGATCACCGGCCTGCGCACGGCGCACGCGGCGGATCCCGCGGACCCGGCGCTGCCCGAGATCGCCGAGCTGGTGTACGGCAGCGCGCTGCTCGCCGAGGGCGGTGACCTTCCCGACCCCGCCCGCTTCACCCGGCTGCTCACCACCCATCTGACGCGCACCCTGTAGCGCCGTCGGCGGTCCCAGGAACAGCGGTGGCCCGGCGGGGGGCGATCCCCCGCCGGGCCACCCGGACGTCGGTGCGCTGCGGCATGATGGCCGTCGTGAACGCCGAGACGCCCGCCGCGCTCCCGCGGCGCATCCCCACCGACGGGCCCGGGATCGTGCCGGGCCTGCCGGAACCGCTGCGGGCGTGGTGGGAGGTGACGGACGGTCTGATGACCGACGCGGGTGTCACGGTGTACGGGGCCGCGTCCGTCGGCGAGCGCAATGCCACCTACGAGGTCGCGCGGTACGCACCGGGTTTCGTCCTCGTCGGCGACGACAGCGGTGGTCGCGGGTTCCTCCTGCGCGCCGACGATCCGAGCTCCGCCGTGTACTCCTCCGACCTGGGGGATCTGGGGCCGGAGGACTTCGAGGTCGAGTCCCCGGACTTCCGGACCTGGATCGAGTCCCTGCGGCCCGCCTCCCCGCGCTGATCCGGCCGGTTCGGAGGCCCGGCCGGATCGGTCCGTTCGGTCGACGCGGGCGGGCTCAGGCGCCGTCGCCGGGCCAGGGGACATCGATGGCGACCGGCTCGGTGTAGTCGACGCCCGGGACGGCGAAGCCGTAGAGCCGCTGGACCTCGGCGCGGAACCAGTCGAGGTCGGCGAGCTCGGCGATGGTGTCCGTGGTGGCGGCCTCCCAGCGCCCGGCGACGGCGGCCTGGACCTCCTCGGTGAGTTCCCAGGTGTCCAGCCGGATCCGGCCCTCGTCGTCCAGCGCGAGCGGGGCCGTGCCGGTGAGCTGGTCCCACAGGGCGGCGAGCTGGTGGATCGGCGGGACGACGCCCTCGCCGAGGGCGCCGCGCAGCAGGCCGGTGTAGAGGGCGATGCCGGGAACGGCGGTGGAGGACTGGGTGACGGCGGCGCCGTTGACGGAGGTCACGGCGCGTCCGCGGACCGTCCTGCCGAGGCGCTCGTCCAGGGTCCGGGCGGTCGCCTCCAGGTGGGCCTTGGCCACCCCGATGGTGCCCTGCCGGTAGATGGCCTCGGTCAGCGGCGATCCGATGTAGGAGAGGGCGGCGGTGCTGAAGCCGTCGGCGAGCAGACCGCGGCCGGCCAGGTGGTCGATCCAGCGCTCCCAGTCCGCGCCGCCCATCACGGCCACGGTCTGCTCGACGTCGTCGCCCTCGGCCGGTCCGGACTCCACCTCGCGGACCTCGGGGGCGCCCCCGTCGTCGAAGACCAGGGTCTTGGTGCGGTTCGCCCGGCCGATCGGCTTGAGGACGGAGGCGTAGGTGGTGCCGGTGTCGGGGTCGGTGCGCCGGGGCGCGGCCACCGAGTAGACCAGGTGGTCCAGCCGGCCGCCGAAGCGCCGTTCCAGGAGCTCGGCGACCTGCTCCTTCATCGCGTCGGAGAAGGCGTCGCCGTTGAGGAAGACCATGTCCCGGCCGGCGGCGCGGGCGAGGTCGGCGGTGGCGGCGGTGCGGTACCAGCCCGCGGTGGCGGTGCGGCGCTCGGTGGGGGCCTTCTCGAAGGCGATGGCGATGCCCCGGATGCCGGCGCGCTTGAGGCCCGCGAGGGTGGCGGCGAGGCCGTAGCCGGCGGAGGAGCCGATGACCAGCGCCACCGGGCCGCCGCCGTCCTCCGGCGCCTCCGTGGGGGTGGGGCAGGCCTGCCACATGTCGGTCACCAACTGGCGGCAGCCCGCCGGGTGGGAGTCGAGGAACAGGAAGCCCCGGTTGCGGGGGGTGAGAACACGCCGGGTCATGGTGGTGGTCCTGGAGGTCGGCCGAGGTCGGCTCGGGGCGGCTGGCACGTGGGGTGGGCGCGGGGACCGGATCGACGGCCGCCGCGTGCTGCCAGTCTGGGACGGTGCGGGCACGGAACGGTGCTGTTCACGGGGACAACGATCACCAGTGGATCTTGGAGGGTTTGCACCGGGCCGTCCCTGTGCGTGAGGTGCTCGCGTCGGCCGCCCGACCAACGGCGGGGGTCGGCCGGCGGGGGCCGCTCGGCGGGGGTTGAACGGCGGGGGCCGAACGGCGGGTGGGAATCAGGCCCCCGGTGGCTCATTGTCATGTGCAAATTGGACTGGATATTACTTATGGGTAATGTTGCGGCGTCCGACGGGTGAACCACGAACCGCCCGCCATGCTCTGAAGGAACATCACGTGTCCCGACCCGGCTCCCGCCGCTCCGGTCGCGCGCTGCGCACCGCCCTCGCCGCCGCCGCGGCCACCACCCTGCTCGCCGTCGTCCCCTCGGCGCCCGCCCACGCCGCGTCGGCGCCGGCGGACCCGGCGGCCACCCACCTCGACGCCGTCGAGCGCGTCCTGCGGGAGGTGTCCCCCGGCCTGGAGGGCACCGTGTGGCAGCGCACCGAGGGCAACAGCCTGCCCGGCGCCGGGAACGCCGCCGCCCCGGCCGACTGGCTGCTCCAGACCCCCGGCTGCTGGGGCGACCCCGCCTGCGCCGACCGGCCCGGCACCCGTGCCCTGCTGGCGAAGATGACCGCCGACGTCGCCGCCGCGACCCGCACCGTCGACGTCTCCACCCTCGCGCCGTTCCCGGACGGCGGCTTCGAGGACGCCCTGGTGGCCGGGCTGAAGGCCTCCGTCGCCGCCGGCCACCGCCCCGTCGTGCGGATCCTGGTCGGCGCCGCGCCCGTCTACCACGCCAATGTGCTGCCTTTCCGCTACCGGGACGAACTGGTCGCCAAGCTCGGCCCGGCGGCCGGCTCGGTCAGCCTGAACATCGCCTCGATGACCGCCTCGCGCACCGCCTTCTCCTGGAACCACTCCAAGATCCTGGTCGTCGACGGACGCACCGTCATCTCCGGCGGCATCAACGGCTGGAAGAACGACTACCTCGACACCACCCACCCCGTGTCGGACGTCGACCTCGCACTGAACGGCCCCGCCGCCACCTCCGCCGCCCGCTACCTGGACACCCTCTGGGAGTGGACCTGCGGCCGCACCGGCGTGTTCGACAGCGCGTGGTTCGCCTCCTCGGACGGCGGCGCCTGCCGCCCGTCGATCGAGCGCGAGCTCAACCCGCCGGCCGCCGCCACCGGCAACGTCCCGGTGATCGCCGTCGGCGGCCTCGGCGTCGGCATCAAGGACGTGGACGCCAAGTCCACCTACCGGCCCGGCCCGGTCGCCGGGGCGGCGGACGCCAAGTGCAGCCCGCTGACCCTGCACGACAACACCAACGCCGACCGCGACTACGAGACGGTCAACCCCGAGGAGAACGCGCTGCGCGCCCTCGTCGGCAGCGCGCGGCAGCACGTCGAGATCTCCCAGCAGGACATGAACGCCACCTGCCCGCCGCTGGCCCGCTACGACTCCCGCCTCTACGACACGCTCGCGGCCAAGCTCGCCGACGGCGTCAAGGTGCGGATCGTGGTCAGCGACCCGGCCAACCGGGGCACGATCGGCAGCGGCGGCTACTCGCAGATCAAGTCCCTGGCCGAGATCAGCGACGTGCTCAAGGACCGGCTCACCGCGCTGACCGGCGACCGGGGGAAGGCCACCGCGACGATGTGCGGCAACCTCCAGCTCGCCACCTTCCGCGCCGCGCCCACCGCCACCTGGGCCGACGGTCACCCGTACGCGCTGCACCACAAGCTGGTCGCGGTGGACGACTCGGCCTTCTACATCGGCTCGAAGAACCTCTACCCGGCCTGGCTGCAGGACTTCGGCTACATCGTCGAGGACCGCAACGCCGCCGCCCAGCTCGACCGCGAGCTGCTCGCCCCCGAGTGGCAGTACTCCCGGGCGACGGCCACCGTCGACTGGGCGACCGGGCTCTGCCGGGCCTGACCTGGCCCGGTGGCCCGGTGGCCTGGTGACGCGATGGCCCGGGGCGCTCAGCGCCGCTGCGGGCCGGCCCCGGCGGACGTTCGACGACGTCCGCCGGGGCCGGTCGCGTCCGGGGTGCGCGTGCAGGCGTGCAGGTGAGTCGGTGCGCCGGTGGGTCAGTCGTCCAGTGGGGCCGGGCCGTCGACGGCCGCGCGGTCGCCGTTCCCGTTCCCGTTTCCGTTCCCGTTCCGGATCCGTTCGCGCTCGCGAGCCGCGCGGCAGGGGAGGTGGCGGGTGAGCGCGTCGCTGCAGTTGGCGGCGGCCAACCGTTTCAGCAGGACCGCCAGGCGGGTGACGAGCGGGCGCAGCCGGGCGCGCAGGGCGGCGTCGACGCGGGCGTCGAGGCGCTCGACGGCGGAACAGAGCCGGGTGACGAGGTGTGCGGTACCGCGAAGTGCGCGGCGGAGGTGGTTCACGGGAGTGCAACCGGCGAGTCACCCGGCCGGTTCCGGTCGTGGGCCGGGTGGCCGATGGCAGACGCCCCTCCGTGCGCCCCGTGCGCCCCGTCCGCGCCCGCGCGCGTGTTCGGGGTGGGGCGCGGGACCGGGTGTGCCCGGTCAGTCCGCCGGTGCGCGCCGCCGACGCTTCCGCCACCGCTCCACCAGGGTCGCGAGGCCGAAGCCCGCGGCGGCGTAGCCGGCGGCGCCGACCACCTCCACCGCGAACACCGCCACACCGTTGAAGCGACGGAGCGCACCGGTGGTGTTCAGCCAGATCACGCCCATCGGGTAGAGGGCGAGGGCGCTCAGGGCGACGCGCTCCAGGGGGCCGAGGACCAGGACCGGTGGCGGCAGGCGGAGCGGCGGTCGGACTTCCGCCGGGGCGTCGGCCGGGGCGTCGTCGGGGGCGTCCGTCGGTTCGCCGGTGGTGGGCGGGTCGTCGGCGACGGTGTGCGGGAGGCCCCAGCGGGTCTCGCCGTCGTCGAGCACCAGGACGGCCAACTCGCCGCCCGGGCCGCCGGCCTGCCGGCCGAGCCAGCCGGTGGAGCCGGCGAGGCGGGCGGCGGTCCGTCCGGCGACCTCCGCGTCGGCGAGGCGGGCGGCATGGTCCTGGAAGGCGACCGGGCCCGGTCCCGGATCCGGCGGAGGTCCGGCGGCCTCGGGGTCCAGGCGCAGGCCCGCGCGCCAGGTGGTCCCGCTGTCCTCGTCGCTGCCCGAACGGAAGCTCCACTGGAGGACGGTGCCGTGGACCCGGACCCGTCTCCAGTCGGGCGGGCGCCGGGTGGTGTCCTCGGGAACCGGCGGGGTGGCCGGCGGGTCGGCGGTCAGCGGGTACTCCTGGACCCGCAGCCGTCTGGTCGGCAGCAGCAGCCGGCGGTCGAGGACGCCGAACAGGATGCACCACCAGATCAGCAGCATGACACCGAGGACGACCCGGAAGCCCACGGTCGCGAACGGCCGGCCGGGGTGGAGGAGGGGGACCAGGGGCTCCGGGAAGATGTCGGAGCCGGGGTGCTCCAGGTCGATCAGGATCCGGAGGTTGTCCCCGGCGACGAGGTCGTTCAGCTTGCCGCGCTCGTTCACGACCGCGAGCGACATCTCCGGATGCCCGGCCGGGTGCACGGCGACGATCCGGCCGCGCTCGCGGGGCCGCCCCTGGGCCTCGGCGGTGGAGAGGGCCACCGTGCTGTCCGTCCACCGGGCCCCGGCCGCGACCAGCGCCGCGTGCCGGTCCATCAGCCCCTGTTCGAGCGGCTGGTGCGCGGTGAGGAAGGCGACCGGGACCACCCAGATCGCCGGCAGCACCGCCGCCCAGCCCGTGAGCACCGACCACCGGGAGCGCCGGGCCGTCCGCCGCGCGATGTCGCGCAGTTCGGCCGGGGACGGCCGGGGCCGGGGCGGCGCGGGCTCGGCGCGCTCGGCCACCGGGGCGAGCCGGGAGGCGAGCAGCCAGACGAGACCGAGCAGCACGGTGACGGCGAAGGCCGCCAGCAGCTCCCGACGGGGTGCCGGATGCCACGGGACCACCAGGACGGTGCCCAGCGACCAGACCGAGGCCAGGACGGTCGCGCAGCCGGTCCCGAAGGTCCACGCGGTCGCGCGCCGACCGCTCCCGCGCTCCGGCAGCGCGAGCGCGGTCGGTGGATCGACGTACGAGCTCATGGCAGCACCCCCCGTGTGCCCGGCACCTTCGCGGAGATCACGTTAGGTCCTCAACCGCCGCCGGTCCAGGCCGCGTTGTCGTGCCCGCCCCGTCTGTCCGGACGTGCCGCCGCGGTGGGGACTGCACCGGCCGACGCTACCCGCTGCGGTGCCGGAGCAGGGTGGTGGCGATGGCGACCTGGGTGGGCTCGAGCGCGGTCCGGCCGTCCTCGACGTCCCAGAGGGCGTTCTGGAGGACCCGGCCGAGGGTCCACCCGGCGGCGCGGGCGCGGTCCAGTCCCAGGGCGTCGGTGAGCAGGTCGAAGCGGCGGAGCACGGTGCGCCCGGCGTCGGCGCCGGCCAGGACGGCGTCCCAGCGCTGGTCGATGGCGGGCAACAGCTCGAACCCCGGGTCGCCGGCCAGCGGTTCGGGGTCGATGACGAGCCACGGTTCGCGTTCGCCGCCCAGCACGTTGCCGTCGTGCAGGTCCCAGTGCAGCAGTCGGTCGCCGGGCTCGTCGAGCAGCGCGCCCACCGACGCGGCGCAGTCCCGCAGCAGTCGGCGCTCGTCCGGGTCGGCGAGCGACGGGGCCGCGCGGGGCGCCTCGGCCAGCATCGCGGCGGCGATGTCGCCGAGCCGGCGCAGCCCCGGCGGCGCGGGGACGGCGGTCAGTCGCGCCGCCAGCGCGGCGAGGAGCTCCAGGGCGGTGTCGTCGTCGGCCACCGCGCTGAGCGGGCGGGCCGCGTCGAGGCGTTCGAGAAGCTGGGTGCCGCTCGCCTCGTCGTGGTCGAGCAGCAGGACGGCGCCGTCGCCGCGCCAGGCGCGCAGTCCGGCCGCCACCCCGGCCGTCTCGGGGCGGACCTGCTGCAGCCGCAGCACGGCGGGGGAGCCGCCGGGCCGTCGGACCGGCAGCACCAGGGAGGCCATGCCGTGGGCGGCCGGGCCGTCCGGGCGCAGGCTCCAGCGCTCCAGGAACTCGGCCGCGAGTCTGGGGAGTTCACCGATCCAGCGGCCCTCGTCCGCGCCGTGGGCACCGTAGGCGGCGGCGAAGGCCGCCGGGACGTCGACCGGGCCGGCTGTACTCATCGAAACCTCCCTGGGCGGGGCCGCGGTGTACCCCGAGTTGTCCGGCTCCGACTCTCGCACGGACCGGACGGCTGGGCGAATCGACGGGAATGCCTGCGGATTCGGTCATCTGACGGGGTCTCGGTCGACGGCCGCGCCGAGACTGGTGGTGGCACCCCGGCCCGGGGGGCGGGGTGCCACCCTAGCCGCGCCGCCGGACGGCGCCCAACCGGCAATGCCCATGCCATTGTCACAAGTTGTACAGAACTTCTCCACACCCGCCTTCGGGGCCCTAGCATCCTGCGCGGGGTTGCCGGAGGATCGTCCTCCGGCTCCGCCCGTGCGCTCCCGTGCGACCGCAACTCCTGTGCGAGGAAACATGTCTGACTGGTCGTTGGCCATCGACTTCGGTACTTGCTTCACCACCGTGGCGGTTCGCGTCGAGCAGGCCGACGCGGTGTCCGGCGGAGAGTCCGGTGCGTCGGCGGGTGCACCGGCCGGTGCGGTGACGGCGGTCGAGATCGAGAACAGCCGCTACCTCCCGTCCCTGGTCTGTCTGGACGACGACGGGCGGCTGCTCACCGGCCGGGCCGCCGTCCAACTCGCCGCCCAGCGGCCGGAACGCGCGGAGCACCACCCCAAGCGGGCGCTGCTCCGGCAGCCGGCCGTGCTGCTGGACGACCGCGAGGTGGAGACCGCCGACCTGGTCGCCGCCGTGCTCGCCCGGGCGGGCGCCGAGGCGCGGGCGCGGTGCGGCGGATCGGATCCGACCCGCACCGTCCTCACCCACCCCGCCGACTGGTCGCCCGCCGACCTGGACCGGCTGGTCGAGGCCGCTGCCCGGGCCGGGGTGACCGCCCCCGAGCTGCTGCCCGAACCGGTGGCCGCCGCCCGCCACCACGCGGCCGGCGTCCCGGCCGGCGACAGCGGGCCGATCGCGGTCTACGACCTGGGCGGCGGCACGGTGGACACCGCCGTCCTCCGCCGGGAGGGCGCGGGCTTCCGCGCCGTCGCGGTGGCCGGGGATCCGGACTTCGGGGGCCGAGACCTCGACCAGGCCCTCTACGAACTGCTCCGGGACCGCGCGCTCGACCTCGACCCGGAGCCCTGGCAGCGCCTCCAGGCCGACCGGACGGCCACCGGATCCCACCAACGCTCTCTGCTGACACGGGAGTTGACCCTGGCCAAGGAGTCCCTGTCGAGCACCGGCACGGTCTACCTCACGGTGCCCGGCTACCCGGAGCCGTTCGTCGTCCAGGGCGGGGAGTACCGGGCGGCCGTCACCCCGGCGCTCGCCGCCTCGGTCGGGCTGCTGGAGCGGACCGTCTCCCGCGCCGGTCTGACCCCGGCCGACCTCGGGGCCGTCGTGCTCTGCGGCGCGGCCAGCCGGACGCCACCGGTGGCCGATCTGATCGCCGAACGGTTCGGCCGGATCCCCGAACTGGCCGGCGATCCGAAGGCCGCCGTGGCCCTCGGCGCGCTCACCGACCCGCCCGCGCCACCGGCCCCGGACGGGAGCGAGGGCGAGGGCTCCGGCGTCGGCCACGGCGCCCCGCCCGACGGCCGCTGGTCCGTCGACCACTACCCCGGTGAGGTCGACCCCTGGTTCGACCACGACTGAGCGCCGCTGCCCCTGCTCGCTGCCCCTGCTCTCGTGCTCGCTGCTCTCGTGCTCGCTGCTCCCCTTCTCCCTGATGCTCTGCTCTCTGATCCCCTGCCCTTGGACCACTCGACGTGACCGCTCGACCCTGATGGCGCCCGGTCGGCCCGCACCGCGGCCACCGCCGCACCGCGCCCCACCCTGCCCGCGGACCGGCCCGCCCGGTGCCGACCGCCCTGCCCGCCCGAGGACCCGCGAGGAGCGCGAGGACCGCGACAACCGCGACAACCGCGAGGAACCGCATGGACATCGTGATGCTCGGCCACAGCGCGGCCGGGAAGACCAGCTACCTCTCCCTCATGTACGCCGCGATGTGCGACGGCGTCGAAGACATGACCCTGCGCACCGCCGACCGCGCCGCCCACCGTTCGCTGCTCGCCGACGCCCGCGCCATCCTGCGCGGCCGCTACCCCCGGGCCAGCGACCGGCCCCGGTGCTACGAGTTCGTGCTCTGCCACGACGGCGACGAGATCTTCCCGTTCCGCTGGACCGACCACCGCGGCGGCGCGCTCACCGAGCACCGCCGCTCCAGCCCGCAGGCCGCCCGGCTGCACGACGACCTGGTCGCGGCCGACGGGATCGTGCTCTTCGTCGACGCCCTCCGCCTGGACACCGATCCCGAGGCGGCGGAGGACGTCCGCCGGCTCGTCGTCCGCGTCCACCAGGCGGTCGCCGACCGGGAGGAGACCCTCACCCCGCTGGTGATCGCCCTCACCAAGACCGACCTGGTCGACCTCGGCGCCGACGACGCGGAGGAACGCTTCGTCGGCCCGTTCCTGCCGCTGATCCAGGCGGTCCAGGAGACCCGGCACGTCCAGGGGGCCTTCATCCCGCTGGTCTGCGGGCCGGAACCGGAGGGCGTGGCGCTCCCCGTGCTGTGGACGCTCCGGTTCGGCATCATCGGCCGGGCCATGGAGCTGTCCGCCTCGATCGACAGCCTGATGGCCTCGGCCCGACTCGCCGATCAGCGCGACACCCTGTGGGACCGGCTCAGCAGCTGGTGGGAGGACGAACCGTCCTGGGCCTCGATCCGGGACCGCGACCGGGCCCGCGCGGCGGCCGAACTGCAACGGCTGCAACCCCTGGTGGCACCGGCCGACCGGCTCGGCGAACTGCTGGAGGACGTCCTCTCGTTCTGACCGCCCCGCCCGACGCCGTACCCCTTCGAACCCCCGAAGCCCTCGATCCAGCGCGACGAGAGGACCCCCGCCCATGACCGTCCCCAAGCTCACCCTGACCATGCTCGGCGCCAGCGGCTCCGGCAAGACGGCCTATCTGCACGGCATGTACAACCGCCTCTCCATGGGCGTGCAGGGCTACTACCTCTACGCCACCGACCCCGACCTCGACCTCGACCTCGCCGAGCACTGGGCCGAGCTGCGCCGCAACGGCAGGATGCCCCAGGCGACCTCGGAGGACCCGATCGGCTACGAGTTCGTGTTCCGCCGGGGCATGCGCGACCTCATGACCATCGACTGCGTCGACTTCCGGGGGAACGCCGCCGTGGACCGCCGCGGCGCGGCCAAGGACGTCGCCTTGCTGAAGGACCGGCTCGCGGTCTCCGACAGCATCATCGTGGCGCTGGACTCCGAGCACGTCGCCGAGTGGATCAAGCACGGCGCACCGGGGAACCTGGACCGGTTCGGCGACCCGATGGAACTCGCCCGCTTCAACCTGGCGATCTCCGAGGTCTTCAGCAACCGCCTGAGCGCCGGCGACCCCGTCCCCGGCGTGACCGTGCTGCTCACCAAGGCCGACCTGCTGGCCGAACGCACCGGCATGCGGGCGTCCGAGGCGCTCCAGGTGGCGGTCCGCAACCTCCGCAACCTCGTACCGTGGCTGGCCGGTGACGAGGCCGAGGGCGTCACGATGGCGCTCTGCGCCGTCCAGCTCGGCAACTTCGGCGCGGCGGACCGCACCACCGTGGACGCCAGCCGGATCGCCCCGAAGAACCTGCACCTGCCGATCATCTTCAGCCTCCGCCACTACCTCAGCGAGGGCATCGTGCGGAACCGGCAGGAGATGTCCAGGCTCTCCGAGAGCCTGGATGCCTCGCGCGGCGAACTGGCCGCGCTCAGCCAGGGGTTCTTCGGCGGGCTGTTCAAGGGCGCGCAGAAGACCAGTGCCCGCCAGCAGATCGACAGCCTGGTGTCCAGCAGTTCCGCGACGGCCGCGGACCTCCAGAAGGCCCAGGACCGCTGCCGGGACCTCGACGAGGAACTGCGGGGGATCCCCGTCTTCCGCGACGGCCGGCTGCTGACGGACTGACAGGCGGACGCACCTGATGGACGGACTGAAGCGATGACGACGAACATGCCGTACGACCCGGGGCCCGGGCCCGTCGACGGGCTCCCCTCGGACACCCACGGGGCCCCGGCCACTCCGGCACCGGCCACCACTCGGCCGCCGGACGCGGCCGGGCCGGGCGGCTGGTCGGCGGTCGTCTACGGCCGCACCCTCCGGGTCGACCAGTGGTGGCGGGCCCTGCCCGCCGGGGTCGACCGGCAGGGGCCGGTGGGGGACGCCGTGCGCGCCGCGGTCGCGGGCGGGAACCGGCTGGAGCGGGGCCCGCGCTTCCTGCTGCACCGCGACGGCCACGGCGTCCTGGTGGGCGCGGCCTGTGAGCTGGGTCTGATCAGCCGGGTCATGGTCCACGACCGGTTCGGCCGCCCGCTGTACGGGTTCGTGGGCTGGTACCGGGCCGGGTCGGGCGGTGCCGACGGGCGGCTCCCCCAACTCGCCGAACTGACCGAGCACCTGACCGACTGGGCGGGCCCGGTGTACACCGAGTGGATCGGGCAGACCTGGGAGGCGGTGGGACGTGCCGAGGCCGAGCCGAGGGTCACCCGGCCCGTGGCGGCCCCGTGGCCGGAGCGTGCGACGAGCGCGGCCGGCGCGGTTCGGTCGGCCTCGGCCTGGCGGCCCGCGCACCCGGCCGGGACGCACCTGCTGCCGGAGGCGGACGCGCCGGGGCTCTGGTCGGCGGCCGCGGGCGGCGGGGAGCGGTGCCTCCTGGTCACCGGCTGGCGGCGGCGCTCCGACGCCGACGCGGGCCGGCTCACCCATCTGACCAGCGCGGACTGCGGGGAGTACGAGCTGCTGCGGCCCCCGCCGCCGCCCCCGCCACCCCCACCGCCGCGGCCGGCTCCCGAGCAGGGGCTGCGCGCGGGCTCGGGCGGCCGTGGTGCGGCCGACCCGGCGGGCGGTGACGGGCGGGCCGGGCCGCCCGCGGAGACGGATCCGTTGATCGCGGAGGCCTACCGGGCGGGGCGGCGGTTCATGAAGAGGGTCGCGCGCGGGCTCTTCGCTCCCGAGTCGCCCGAGAACCCGCCCGAGAAGCCACAGGGGAAGCCCGGGAAGCCCGGGAAGCCGGGCAAGCCGGGGGCGGCCGGGACGCCGCCCGAAGCGTCCGGCCCACCCGGCACGCCGTCCGGCCCGGCTCCCGCGGTGCCCGCGCCCCGGGAGGCCGGGAGGCGCGAACCGGAGTACCGACCGCCCTACGGCTCCCTGTCCGACCCCGGCGGTCCCGGGCGGAAGGCCCCCGGCCCGGCCGGCCCCCGCTACGGCGACGACCCCGTCACCGGCCGCCGCTACTACGGCGACCTGGACGACCCGCCGAACGACCCGGCGCAGCCACCGTCGCGCCCGGTCCGGCCCGGCGCGTCCGGGCCCGGTGGTCCCACGCCCGGCGGCGTGCGCGACGAGGGCCCGCCGTTCCGGCGGACCCGGGCCGTCGACCCTCAACAGGCGGACCTCTCCGGCATGTTCGGCGAGTTCGACGAGCCGGACCCGCCGCCCGCGACCCCGCCCGGGACTCCGACCGGGACCTCGACACCGACCGCCACGCCCACCTCGGCGGACCCGCCGACGGCTCCGCCGAAGAACCTGGCCGCCGACCCCGACCCCGACCCCGCCCCCGGCCCCGGCCCCCGGACCACCGACCCCGCCACGGGAGAGCCCTCATGACCCCGCCCCGCCCCGAAGCGCCGTCCCGGGTCCGCGTCCTGGACTTCGCGGCCCGCACCGCCGAACTCCTCGAACGCGCCGCCCGCACCGCCGCCGCCGAGGCCACCGACCCCGCCACTGCCACCGCCACAGCCACCGACGGCACCCCCGAAGGCGCCCGGCGCGTCCGGGCCGAGTCCGCCCGGGCCGCCGACGGCGCCGCCACCCTGGTCGTCGTCGGCGAGAAGAAGCGCGGCAAGAGTTCCACCATCAACAGCCTCGTCGGCGTCCGGGACCTCCTCCCGGTCGACGCCGACGTCGCCACCGGTGTCCACCTCGTCGTCCGGCACGGCGAGCACCCGCGCGCCGTCGCCCACCTGCGGCCGGCGGGCGCCGTTCCCGACGCCGCCGACGCCCCCGACGCCACGCCGCGTCCCGAGCCGATCCCGTTGGAGCGGATCGCCGAGTACGCCGCCGTGGACCCGCGCACCGGGCGTCCGCACCGCCTCGACGTCCACCACGTCGAGATCGAGCTGCCCGTCCCCTTGCTCGCCGCCGGCCTGGAACTGGTCGACACCCCCGGCGTCGGCGGCCTCGTCAGCGGCCACGCCCAACTCGCCCTGGCCGCCCTGGAGAACGCCGACGCGCTGGTCTTCGTGGTCGACGGATCCAGTGAACTCACCCGCTCCGAGCTGGACTTCCTGGAACGCGCGACCGAGCGCACCGCCGAGACCGTGTTCGTGCTCACCAAGACCGACAGTTACGAGGCCTGGCCCGCCGTCGTCGAGCGCAACCGCGAACTGCTCGCCCGGCACGCCCCCCGGCACGTCGACGCCCCGTGGTTCCCGGTCAGCAACCGGGCCCGCCAGGACGCCGCCGAGGCCGCCGACTCGGGCGAACTCCAGGAGGCCGCCGGACTCCTGGAGGAGAGCGGCTTCGAACCGTTGGAGGTGCTGCTGCGCCGCCGGATCGCCGCCCGCGCCGCGGAACTGCGGCTCGCCAACGTGGTGCACGTCGCCCTTGCCGCGCTGGCTGCGCCGCTGGCCGAGCAGGAGCTGCGGCTCCGTTCGCTTCAGCAGGACCCGACCCTGGCCGCCGAGGTCGAGCGGGCCGAGGAGGCGCTGCGGCTGCTCCAGCCGGACAGCGCGCAGTGGCGGCGGGTGCTGACGACCGGCGCCCGGGACCTCAAGAACACCCTCCAACTGGGCTTCCGGCGCAGCCTCAACGACGTCCGCCAGAGTGCCGAGGCGAAGATCGCCACCTCCGAACCCGGCGCGCTGGCCGAGGAGTTCCCGGCGGACCTGGAGGCCCAGGTGGAGGCGGTCTGGCTGCAGTTGGACAACGCGGCCCGGCGTGGTCTGGCCGTCCTGGAGGAACGGGTCCGGCGCGAGTGCGCCACCGTGCTCGACGCCGGGCGCGCGGACCGGGACCCGGAGGGGGGCCGGGAGCGGCCCGGCACGGAGCTGGCCCTGGTCGACGAGGGCGCCGTCCTCCGCGCCGAACGCGGCACCGTGCTCCCGGAGATGGTGCACTCCACGCACCGCGACGGCGGCCCGCTGGGGGTGATCGAGAACGTGATCCCCACGGTCGGCACCGCGGCCGCCTTCGGCACCGTGATCGGCCTGCTCACCAGCAGCGTGCTGCTGCCCGCCGTGGCCGGCTACGCCATGCTCGCGGTGCTCACCCGCCGCCGGCGCCAGCGCGCCGAACTCGGCCGGGTCCGGGGCGACGCCACCCGTCACCTCAACCGGGTGCTGACCGAGCTGAGCACCGAGATCCCCGCCCAGATCACCGGTCACGTCGACGAGCTGACCGACCGGCTCGGCCTCGCGCTCGACCGGGCGATCGCCGACGAACGGCTCCGGCTGGAGCGTCAACTCGCCGACCACCGGCGCAATCTGGCCACCGCCGCCGCCGACCTCGCCGCCGCCCGGGACCGCACCAGGCGCCGGATCGGCTCGCTCACCACCCTGCGCGACGAGGGCCTCGCCCTGGCGCACGGACTGGCACACGGACCGGCGCACGCACCGCGTTCCACCGGCCGCCCCGACCCGGAGCGGAGCTGACCGCATGGACCTCACCCAGCTGCGCGTGGTGGCCCTCGGCCACAGCAGCGCCGGCAAGAGCAGCTACCTCGCCGCGATGTACACCCACCTCTCCGGCGGCCGCAAGGGCTTCCGGCTGATCACCGCCGACCAGGCGCTCGGCGACCAACTGACCACCGCGGGGAAGCTGCTGGGCCGGGGCGTCTACCCGCCGCCGTCCTCCCGTCGGACCGAACTGTCGGCCGGCCTGCGGTACGGGCGCGGCGAGGTCCTCGGCTTCGACTGGACGGACTACCGGGGCGGGGCGCTCACCAGCTCGGCCGCCGACGACCCGGAGACCGCCCAGCTGCTGCAACGACTCGCCCACGCGGACGCGGTGGTCGTCTTCGCCGACACCCAGCGCCTCGCCGCCGACCCCGAGTCCCACGCCGAGGTGCGCCGCACCGTGGTGCTGCTGCACCGCGCCGTCGACGAGCAGCCGACGCCGCTGCCGGTGGTGCTCGTCTACACCAAGGCCGATCTGGTCACCGACCCCGCCGACTGGGCCAGGGCCCGGGCCGCGGCGGCCCCGCTGGAGGAACTGCTCGACAGCGGCGGGCGGGTGCGCGGGCTGGCGGTCGCGGTCTCCTGCGGCCCCGCGCAGCGCGGGGTGGCGGTGCCTGTGCTGTGGTGCCTGTCCACCCTGCTCACCCACCGGGCGCAGGAGGTGGCGCGGAGCCTGGAGTCCTCCCGCGACCTCGTCAAGGACCTCCGCAAGGAGGCCAACGGGATCGAGAGCCTGGTCTCCTGGTTCAAGGGGGTGGAGAGCGCTGCCAAGCGGCTCAAGTACTGGGAGGAGGTCGTGCGCGAGGAGAAGGCGGAGTCGGCGCGGCTCGGCCGTCCGGCGCGGCGGCTGGCCAAGCTGCTGGACCGCGAGCGGCGCGGCACCGCCCCGCCGGCCGGCGCACCCGCCCCGACGGCCGCCCGGTGACGGCCGGACCGCCGCCGAGCGGTGAACTCGTGCCCCTGGTGAGCGAGTTCTGCGCCGAACTCGAAGGCCGGCTGCCACCCGGGCCGGCCTTCGAGGCGGTCCGGACGGTCCACCGGCGGCTCGCCGAACCCGCCCTGCGGATCGCCGTCGGCGGCCGGATGAACGCGGGCAAGTCCACCCTGGTGAACGCCCTGCTCGGCCGCCGGCTCGCCGCCTCGGCCGCCACCGAGTGCACCACGGTGGTCGCCTGGTTCCGGCCCGGGCGGCTCAACCGGCTCCTGGTCCGGCAGCGCGACGGCACCGAGCACTGGCGGGCCGGCGGCCTGCCGCGCGACCCCCGCGACCTCGGCGTGCCCGTCGAACGGATCGCCGAGGTGGTGGTCGAGGCCGCGGGCCTGCGCCCCGCCGGCGACTGCGTGCTGGTCGACACCCCCGGCCTGGACTCGCTCAGCGGCCTCGACGGGCCCGCGCTGGACGCGCTCGGCCGCGCCGACGCGATGATCTACGTCATGCCGCACCCCGGCGCGGGCGACGCCGAGGCCCTGGGCGCCCTGCGCGCCCAGGCCGACGGCCGGATGACCGCGCTCAACGCCGTCGGTGTGCTCAGCCGGATCGACCTGCTCGGCGACGGCCACGGCGACCCCTGGCCGCGCGCCCGACAGGTCGCCGCGACCAACGCCGACCGGCTCGCCGGGCTCGTCGACGCGGTGCTCCCGGTGGTGGGTCTGCTCGCCCAGACCGCCCTGGGGGACGACTTCACCGAACCGGACGCCGCCCTGGTCCGCCGGCTGGTCGAGGCCCCCGCCGCCGAACTGCGCCGCGCCCTCTACTCCGGTCGGCGCTTCCTCGCCTGGGAGGGCGCGCCGCTCACCCGGTCCGAACGCGAGCGGCTGTTCGGGCTGCTGGGCGTCCACGGCATCGGCGTCGCCCTCACGGCCGCCCGCCGGGCCCGCGCCGAGGGCCGGCCGATCGGGGCGGCCGCCCTGCTCACGGAGTTCCGCGCGGCCTCCGGCATCACCGCCGTCGTCGAACACCTGCGCCTGCGCTTCGTCGACGCCGCCGACGCCCTGCGCTCCGCCGCCGCCCTCGGCGCCGTCGAGGCGGCCCTCGCCGCCGCACCGGCCGACCCCCTCCCTCCCGACCTGCTCCCCGCCGACCTGCTCCGCCACGCCCACAGCCGGATCGGCGAGCTGCGCCGGCACCCGGAGCTGCGCCGCCACGAACTCGCCCGCGCGCTGGCCGCGGTGGCCGGCCGGCGGCTCGAACTCGACGAGGACACCGCCGCGGCCCTGATCGCCCTCGCCACCGGCCGCACCCCGGCCGCCCGGCTCCGCCTCCCCGCCGACACCACCCCCGCCGACCTGCGCCGCGCGGCCGCCCGGGCCGCCCGGGACTGGCGCCGCCTGGAGGACGGGCCGCTGCGCGACGTCGGCCGCTACGCCCGGATCGCCCGGGAACTGTGCGAGGGCATCTACTTCGCCACCCCGCCCGCCTGACCCCGCCCACCGGACCCTCACGGAAGGACCGCACCATGACCGACCCCGACCGGACCTGGGACGACGGCCGCCTCCACCCCGACGACGTCCTCGAGGCCGCCGACCACACCGCCTACGAGTCCCCGTCCGACTACCACCACGGCGAGAACGGCCACGACCCCGACCCCGCCCCGCCCCACGACCGGTCCGCGGACGACGGCTGGTGACCTCCCCGCACCGGGCGGGCCCCGCACCGGCCGGTCAGTGGTGCGGGCCGGGTCCGTGCCACCAGGGGTCGGTGCCCGGGTCGTGGTGGTCCGGGGACGCGAAGGGGTCCCCGTGGTAGCCGTCCCCGTCCCCGTGCCCGTGCCCGTCGCCGGGTGCGTCGTGGTGGCCGCCGTCATGGCCGTGGTGGCCGTCGTGGTGGCCGTCGGTGTCGTCGTACGGGGTGTCGTCGTGGTGCGGGTGGCTGCCGTCGACGGCCGGTCCGGCCGGGTCGTGGTGCCGGTCGTCCTCGTGCTGGTGCGGGTCGCCGGCGGTGCCGTCGTGCGGGTGCCACGGGTCGTCGTGCTGCCCGTCGTGGTGGCCGCCCCCGTGGGGCCCGTGGTGGTGGTCGGGGTCGCCGTCGGGGTGCTGGGGCGGGTCGTCGTGGTGACGCGGCAGCGGGGCGGCGCCCAGGGCGGCGCCGGCCAGGGCGTCGCCGAGGCCGCGGAGCAGCACCGGGCCGGTCCGACGGCCGGCTCCGGGTGCGGGCGGCGGGGCCAGCGTCACCAGGGTGCCGCCCCGGGGCGTGCCGATCCACGCCTCGGCCCGGAAGCGCTTCTCCGGGAGGGCCACGGTGATCGGGGTGAAGTCCTTGACCGGCAGGCCGCCCGCGCCCGCCGCGAAGGCGTCGGTGAACAGGTCGTCGGCCACCACCAGGGCCAGGTCGGTGTCCGGGGTGCCCTTGAGCGCGGCCCGGGCCTGCGGGCAGTCCAGCAGCCGGCAGGCCGTCTCCACCGAGCGGGCGACGAACCCCAGGGCGGCGCGTTGCACCCCGCCCTGGGCGAGGGCCGCCCGGATCCGCAGGCGGCCGGCCGTGCCGGGCGCCCGGTTGAGGGTGTGCAGGGCGTCGCGCAGGCCGAGGACGAGGCCGGGCAGGGCCTTGGCCTCGTCGACGCCGGGCGGCAGCAGGAGGAGTTGGCCGTCGCCGCGGTCCTGGGCCTCGCAGCGTGCCCGGTCGACGCCGGCCCGGTCGCAGGCGTGGTCCAGCGCGCGGTCCAGCCGCTCCTGGACGGTCTGCTGCACCCGGTAGGGCCGGCCGCCGTACGCCTCGATGTCGACGACCAGGCAGACCCGGCGGAGCCTGGGGGCGAGGGCGCCGCTCACCGCCGCTCACCGCCTTCGACGGGGAGCGGCAGTCCGGCCGCCCCGGACAGCAGGGTGCGGTCGCGGACGACGAGTTGGCGGTAGCTGGTGCGGACGGCGCCCTGGTCGCGCAGGGTGCGCAGGGAGCGTTCGACGCTGGCGGGGGAGAGCCGGGCGAGCGCGGCGAGGTCGGCGTGGCTGAGCGGGATGTCGATCAGCAGGCCGTCCTCGGTGGGCGTGCCGTAGGAGCCGAGCAGGGTGTGCAGGGTGCGGGCGAGCCGGGCGAGGCCGGTGCCGTGGCCTGCGTCGACCCGGTAGCGGGTGGCCGAGCGGAGTTTGCGGGTGACGGAGCGCTGGACGGCGAGGGCCGCGGTGGGCCGGTCGGCGAGGAAGTCGAGGAAGGCCGGGCCGTCGATCTCCCGGGCGGTGCTGGTGCGGACGGCGAGGACGCTGGCCGAGCGCGGTTCGCCGTCCAGGACGGCCAGTTCGCCGACGAGTTCGCCGGGCAGGCGGACCGCGAGCAGGGCCTCGCCGCCGTCCTCGGTGGTGGCGACCACCTTGACGCACCCGGTCAGCAGCACGGCGACGCCGGTGCCGGGCTCGCCCTCGATCATCAGCGCCTCGCCGGGCGCGTAGACCCGGCGGGTGCCGAGCCGGCCGAGTTCCCGCAGGTCGGCGGGGTCGAGCGCGGTGAACGGGCCGCGTACGAAGGGGGTGGCGGGGGGCGTTCGGGTCGGTGGGCCCGCACCCCGGGAAGGTCTGGCCGGGTTCCCGTCCGCTCCGCTCCCGCCGCCGTGCGCGCTGTGCATGCTGCCCGCCCCCACCCGGTCCGGCAACCTCCGCCCCGACCGGGGCGACTCCTGACGGAATGTAGCGCACCGCCCGGCGCGGTGTCAGTCCCGGCGCGCTCCGCTCCGGCACCGGCGTCCGGGCCGGAACCGGTCGTCGACGAAGCACGGCCGGAGCGTCTTGTCGGTGAGTTGACGATCCGTCAGGCTCGTTGCGGCAACTGGCGTTCGACGACGGAGGGGGCCCGGGATGACGACCCGGGGACATCGGCTGCGCAGGGTCTGCGCAGTGCTCGGCACGGCCGCTGCGGTGGTGATCGGCGCGGGTGGGGCGTTGCCCGCCTCGGCGGCGGTCCCGGAGGGGGTGGTCCAGGGGGAGGGAACGCCGGACGCGGTGCCCGGAACCTATCTGGTGGTCCTCAAGTCGGCTCCGGCGAAGGGGGGTTCGCTGTTCGACGGGGCGACCGCGCTGGCCCGCTCGTTCGGCGGCACGGTGCGCCGCAGCTACGACGCGGCGCTGCCGGGCTTCTCGGCGGCCCTCACGCCGAAGCAGGCGCGCCGGCTGGCCGCCGATCCGGCGGTCTCGCTGGTCTCGCAGAACCGCAAGGTTCGCGCCGACGGCGTCCAGCCCTCGCCGGAGTCCTGGGGGCTGGACCGGATCGACCAGCGCCGCTTCCCGTACGACGACCGCTACACCTACCCGGACACGGCGGGCGCCGGGGTGACGGCGTACATCGTGGACACCGGGGTGCGGATCACCTCGGAGGAGTTCGCCGGGCGCGCCTCCTACGGCTTCGACGCGATCGACGGCGACACCGTCGCGGACGACGGCCACGGCCACGGCACCCACGTCGCGGGGACGGTGGCCAGCAGCACCTTCGGGGTCGCCAAGGCCGCGAGGATCGTCGCGGTGCGGGTGCTGAACGACGAGGGCGAGGGCACCACGGAGCAGGTGGTGGCGGGCATCGACTGGGTCACCCGCCACGCCGTCCGCCCGGCCGTGGTCAACATGAGCCTGGGCAGCGATCCGGACCCGGTGCTGGACGCGGCGGTCGCGGGGTCGGTGGCCGCCGGTCTGACGTACACGGTCGCGGCCGGGAACCAGAGCATCGACGCGGACGGCCACTCCCCGGCCCGGGTGCCCAGCGCGATCACCGTCGGCGCCAGTGACCGGGGCGACGTCCAGGCCTCGTTCTCCAACTACGGCCCCCTGGTGGACCTCTACGCACCCGGGGTGGACATCACCTCGGTGTGGAACGTGGTCGACATGGGCGGACTGGGCACCGACATGTCGGGGACGTCGATGGCCGCCCCGCACGCGGCGGGCGCCGTCGCGCTGTACCTGTCCTCCCACCCGACGGCCACCCCCGCCCAGGTGGCGGCGGCACTGACCTCGGCGGCGACCGCCGGCTCGCTGCACGAACTCGGCCAGGGCTCCCCGGACCGCCTGCTGTACACCGGTACGGTGCCGAACCGCCCGCGCGGCCCGCTCTTCGCCTCCCCGGCGCCGGTGCCGTTCGAGGGGGTCGGCACGGTCGAGGCGCCGATCACCGTCACCGGGGTGCCCGGCAAGGCCCCCGTGACCTGGACGTCTCGGTGGACATCGACTACTGGTGGCGCGGCGACCTCAAGGTCGAACTGGTCGCCCCCGACGGCGCGGTGTTCCTGCTGCACGACACCGACATCGGCGAGGCGTACTCGGACCTGGTCGCCGTCTACGGCGTGGACGCCGCCGCGCACACCGCCGCCGGGGTCTGGCGGCTCCGGGTGACCGACGTCGGCGGCTACTTCCCGGGCACCGTGACGCGCTGGTCGCTGCGGTTCTGACCGCCCCGCCGCCTGCCGCCCGGCGAACGGCCCGCTCGGCGAACGGTCCGCCGCTCGGTGAACGGCCCGCCCCTCGGCGAACGGCCCGCTCAGCAGGTCTCCAGGACGGCCGCCTCCTCCCGGATCAGCTCGCGCAGTGCGGCGAGCCCGGGGCGGCGGTCGTCCAGCCGCCACTGCAGCTCCAGCGGCAGGGTGGCCCGGCCGGCCAGCCGCACGGTCACCACGTCCTCGGTGAGGTGGCCGGTCATCGAGGCGGGCACCAGGGAGAAGGCCCGGCTCTGCGACAGCAGGTAGAGCCGGGAGCCGACGATCCGGGCCGGGCCGACCAGCACCGGTGGCTCCACCCCGCGTTCGGCGCACAGCGCCAGTACGTGGTCGTAGTAGCGGGGGCTCTGCTCGCGCGGCCACAGCAGCAGCGGCAGGTCGCCGAGTTCGTCCAGCCGGACGGCCGCCCGCCCGGCCAGCGGGTGGTCCCGGCTGAGCGCGACGTGCACCGGCTCGTCGGCGATCCGCTCCCGCCGGTAGCCGGGGACGTCGTCGAGGAAACGGCCGAGGCCGAGATCGGCGAGTTCGCCGGCCAGCGTCGGGGAGACCCGTCCGGTGTCCACCGACAGCTCGGCCAGGACCAGGTCGGGCAGCTCGCGTTCGGCCCGGCTGACCACGGCCGGCAGCAGCCGGTTGACCACCGTGGGGGAGGCGACGATCCGCGCCGTGCCGAGCCTGGTCTCCTCGTGCAGCCGCACCCGGGCGAGCAGGGTCCCGGCCCGGGCGAGCAGCAGGGCGGACTCGGCGGCCATCACCTCCCCGGCGGAGGTCAGCCGCACCGAGCGCCGGCTGCGGTCGAAGAGCTCCACCCCGACGGTCCGCTCCAGCCGGGCGACCTCCTGACTGACCGTCGGCTGCGAGATGTGCAGACGCTCGGCGGCCCGGCCGAAGTGCAGGGTGTCGGCCACCGTGAGGAAGACCTCCAGCTGGCGCAGGGTGAGAGTCATAGGCCGGAGTCTATGAGAAGGGCCGGTATTCATTCTGGATCCCGATGTGATCGCTCCCTAGGCTGAGCCCACCGCTGCCACACCGTGGTGGCAGCCTCACAGGGAGCACACGCCATGACCGGACTTCCCATCCGCATCTCCGACGACGTCGCCGAGGCCGTGGCCGCCGGCGCCCCCGTCGTCGCCCTGGAGTCGACCATCTTCACCCACGGGCTGCCCCGGCCCCGGAACCTGGAGGTCGCGCTGGAGGCGGAGGAGCGGCTGCGGTCCACCGGCGTCGTCCCGGCCACCATCGGCGTCTACGCGGGCGTGCCGACGGTCGGGCTGTCCGTCGCGCAGATCGAGGAGCTGTCCGGGGCGGACGACCTCGACAAGGCGAGCCTGCGCGACCTCCCGGTGGTCGCCGCGCTCGGCCGCCACGGCGGCACCACGGTCGCCGCCACCGCGTTCCTGGCCCACCGGGCGGGCATCCGGGTCTTCTCCACCGGCGGGCTGGGCGGCGTCCACTTCGGCGCCTCCGAGAGCTTCGACGAGTCCGCGGACCTGACCACCCTGGCCGCCACCCCGGTCACCGTGATCAGCGCCGGAGTGAAGTCGATCCTCGACATCCGGGCCACCCTGGAGCGCTTCGAGACCCTCAACATCCCCGTCATCGGCTACCGCACCCGCCGCTACCCCGGCTTCTACATCACCGACTCCGGCCACGAGATCGCCTACCGGGTCGACACCCCCGAGGAGGCGGCGCGGGTGATCGAGGCCCGCGACGGCCTGGACCTGCCGCAGGCCGTCCTGATCGCCAACCCGGTCGACCCGGCCAAGCAGCTGCCCCCGCAGGAGCTGGAGGCGCTGCTGACCCGCGCCTGGGCCGAGGCCGACGCCCGCGGCATCAAGGGCAACGCCTCCACGCCGTTCCTGCTGGACTTCATCCAGCGGGACACCCGCGGCCGCAGCCTGGAGGTGAACATCGAGGTCTACCGGGGCAACGTCCGGCTGGGCGGGGAGATCGCCACCGCGCTGGCCGCCGCCCGAAGCGAGGGCTGACCGGTGCTGGGAGTGCTCGGCGACCTCGTGGAGGACATCGTCGTCTGGGTGGCCGGACCGCTGCGGCACGGCACCGACTCCGCCGCCCGGGTCTTCCGGCAGCGCGGCGGCAGCGCCGCCAACGTCGCGGCCTTCGCCGCCGGCCAGTGCCCGACCCGCTTCCTGGGCTGCGTCGGCGACGACCCGGCCGGCAGCGCCCTGGCCGCCGAACTGGCCGGGCACGGTGTGGACGTCAGGGTCGCGCACCGCGGCCGGACCGGCAGCATCGTCGTGCTCATCGACGAGGAGGGCGAGCGCACCATGCTGCCCGACCGCGGCGCGGCCACCCTGCTGGAGACCGTTCCGGACGCCTGGCTGGCCGGACTGACCCATCTGCACGTGCCCGCCTACTCCTTCGACGGCGAGCCGGTCGGCGGCACGGCCGTCGACGCGCTGCGCCGGGTCCGTGCGACGGGCGGCACGACCTCGCTGGACGCCTCGTCCACCGGCATGCTGGAGGGCTTCGGCCGCGAACGCTTCCTGGCCCTGGCCACCGAGCTCGCACCCACCCTGCTGTTCGCCAACCGGGCGGAGTCCGCCTACCTGGGGCTGCTCGTCGACGGCCGGCCGGGGCCGGAGCGCGCCCGGCTGGCGACCACCACGGTGGTGACCAAGTCCGGCGCGGAGGCCACCACGATCGACGTGCCGGGGGAGGAGCCGTTCACCGTGCCCGTGCCGCCGGTCGGCGAGGTCCGCGACCTCACCGGCGCGGGCGACGCCTTCGCGGCCGGCTTCCTGGCCGCCTTCCTGGACGGGCGGCTGACCGGACGGCTGAGCGGGGCGGGGCCGGGCGCGGCCGGTCTGCGCGAGGCCGCCGCGCGCGGCCACCGCTGCGCCGCGCGGGTGCTGGCCTCACCCGGCGCCTCCTGCGCGCAGGACTGACCCGACAGGGCGTCACCCCGCCGCCCCCGCACCCGCGAACCACCGGGCCGGCCCGCCGTCTCCCCACGGCGGGCCGGCCCGGTGTCGTCCTCTTCGGGAATTCTGCCTCTTCGGGAATTCTGCTCATCTAGGCCATGGTCTGACCTACACGGCTCCTATCGTGGGACACGTCGCAAGGAACACCCGGCGGACAGCCGGACGAACGGCCCGACGAACGACGGCACCCACGAAGGCGGACACCATGACCAGCACCACGACCACCACCACCATCGCCGCCACCGGTGAGCGCGCCGACCTGCTGGAGCAGATGGCCAAGGCGCGCTTCTTCCTGCGCCTCACCACCCGTGACCTGACGGACGAGCAGGCCGCGCGGCGGACCACCGCCGGCGAACTCTGTCTCGGGGGCCTCATCAAGCACGTCGCGTCCTGCGAGCGCGCCTGGGTGGCGTTCATCCTCGAAGGGACCTCCGCGATGCCCGACTTCACGGAGATGACCCAGGCGGACCTGGACAGCCGCACCGACGACTTCAACCTGCTGCCCGGTGAGACGCTGGCCGGCGTGCTCGCCGACTACGCCGAGACGGCCCGCCGCACCGACGAGGTCATCGCCTCCCTGCCGGACCTGGACGTCTCGCACCCGCTGCCGAAGGCCCCGTGGTTCGAGCCCGGTGCCCGCTGGTCCGCCCGCCGGGTCCTGCTCCACCTCATCGCCGAGACGGCGCAGCACGCCGGCCACGCCGACATCCTGCGCGAGTCCCTCGACGGCGCCAAGTCCATGGGCTGAGCCCGGACGGGGCCCGCGCGCGACCGGCGCGGGCTCACCATGGCCCCCTCGCCACGGCCCCCTCGCCACGGCCCCTTCGTGACGGCCCCCGACGGGTCCCGGACCGCCGACCACCGGCCGTCCGGGGCCCGTCGCCGTTTGTCCGGGACACGCTCACCAACGGCGCAGGGTCCGCCGGTCGGGGCGCCGCGTCCGGTAGGCAGTGGCTCGTCCCATCGCCCACCCGTAAGGGGTCCGTCATGACCTTCGCCAAGTCCCTCGCCCGCGCCGTCGGCTCCGCTCTGCTGCTCGCCGCCCCGCTGCTGGCCCTGCCGCTGGCCGCCGCCCAGCCGGCCGCCGCCGAGGGCCCGCACAACGAGAAGGAGGCGGCCGTCTGCCGTCAGATTCTCGGCAGTCTCCTCGGTTTCGCGGGCTCGACCTCGAGCGCGGTCTGTGCCGTTCAGCCGGAGGGCGGTGCGCCCACGACCGGCTGAATCCTGGCTGGTCGCGGGCCTGCCGGCGGGCCGGTGGGGGGCTGGTCGGCGGTCGGTGGAGGTGCAAGATCATGTCATCATGGTTACTGACGGGTTATCGCATGATGTCCCGTCAGTGAACCACGTACGACCGTAAGGAACCACCATGCGTCGACGCATTTCCGCCCTCGTCCTGACCGCGGCCCTGGCCGGCGGCGCCCTGGCCACCGTGGGCCAGGTCGCCACCGCCGCGCCCGCCTCGGCGGCCTCCATCACCGTGAACATCAACCAGCTGCGCCAGCAGGTCGCCGACCTGCGCCAGAAGGCCAACACGCTGGACCACTACGGTGCGCACGCCGAGGCCAACAAGGCCCGTGCCCAGGCCAACGCCATCCAGAACCGCATCAACCAGCTGGAGAAGGCCGAGCGCGAGTCCGGCCGTCGCTTCTGACGGTCCGACCGACGACCGGCCACTGACGGTCGCGTACCGACTGCCACGCACCGACGGCGCCGTCCGTCCCGCCCCGCGAGGGGTGGGGCGGGCGGCGCCGCCGCGCGTTCTCGGTCCCCGGGGGGCACGGGCACCCCGGGGTGTCAGTCCCACAGGGGTGCGAGCGCCCGCGCGAGATCGGCCGGCTCCCGGAAGTGCACGGCCGTCATGCCGAGCCGTCCGGCCGCCGCCGCGTTGGCCGCGCTGTCGTCCACGAACAGGCACTGCTCCGCGGGGACCCCGGCCCGCTCCGCCGCGATCCGGAAGATCGCCGGATCCGGCTTGGCGGCCCCGACCCGGGCGCTGTTGACGACCCCTTCCGCCAGATCGGCCAGCCCGAGCGCCGCCAGGTCCTCCTCCAGCCAGAGCGTCGCGTTGGTCACCAGCAGCACGGGCGCCCGGCGCTTGGCGCGCCTCAGCGACTCGACCACCTCCGGCTCGGCGCGGACCGGGGAGCCGGTGAACGCGGCCGCCAGTGCCGCCGCCCGCCCGGCCGGTACGCCGGGGCCCAGGGCCCGGGCGATCTCGGCCGTCCACTCCGGCCGGCTCAGTCCGCCGAGCACCAGGCGGCGCACCAGTTCCTCCGCGAACGCCACCCCGAAGGTCGTGCCCGGCGCCAGTCCGGCCGCCGCCTCGAGCCGGTCGACCTCGCGGTGGTCGAAGAACCGGATCACACCGTCGATGTCGCAGAGCACGGCGCCGGGCGCCCGGGAGGTCGTCATCGGATCGGTGTACCACACGAGTCCCGCGCCCCGTTCGCGCGCCTGGACGCTCCGGGTGCGAACCGGCCACCCGGCGCGCGACGGCGAGGGTCGTCGGCCGGCGGGTGTGCCGGGGTGGCGTGCCGGGTGGCGGAAGCGCATCCGCCTGGGCGGCCGGCGGCCGGGCGGAAACGGGGTGGCGCGGTGGTGGCGGCGCGGGGTGGGAGGGGGCGGGTGGGGTCCGCGCTGGTGGGGGAGGTGTTCGAGGGGTCGTAGTCGGGTGGCCGGATAACCGCTCGACCTCGCAGGGGGCCGGGAGCTAGCGTCGGACGTGCACCCTCGGTGACCGAATGGTCACACAGTGCGTGCATGCGTGCGCACATACGGCGGTGCGACCACCGGCCGGCGACTTCCGCCGGCGCGACGGCGACCCCGGCCCGACGTCGGTCCGACTTTGCTCCGACTTCGGTCCGACCGTGGATTCGACCGGGGGCGCCGTCCCACGACCCGAAGGGGGAACACCACATGCGATCCACGACGATGACGAGGCCGCTCGTCGCGCTCGGCCTGGCCCTGGGCATCACCATCGGCGGCGTGGCCGCCGCGGGCGCCGCCACCGCGGCCCCGGTCGTGCCGTCCGCCGCGTCCGCCGGGTCCGCCGGGTCCGTCCGGTCGACGGACGACGCCCTGCGCGTGCTCGCGGTCCAGAACTTCGGGCTGAGCTCCGCGCAGGCCAAGAACGTGCAGAACTGGCTGAAGCGCTACTGGGGTTACAACGGCAGCATCGACGGCCAGCTCGGCACCGAGAGCTGGAAGGCGTTCCAGCGCAACCTCAAGGAGAACTGGGGCTACGGCGGCGCGATCGACGGCATCCCCGGCAGCGAGACCGTCAAGGCGCTGCAGCGCCTGCTGAAGAACGGCGGCTGGGGCTACAACGGCGCGATCGACGGCATCGCGGGCGAGGGTACCCGGGCGGCGTTCAAGAACTTCGCCGACGGGATCTGACCGCCTGCCGCAGACCCCTCGACCGCAGACCCGCCGACCGCAGACCCGTCGACCCTGCTCCCTCGACCCCGACCCCTGTGTCCCGGACCTGGAACCGCCGGGGCCGCGGCCCGCCGGAGCCCCGGCGGGCCGCACGCAGCTCGTGCCGGGTGCGGTAGGGTGACGGACGCCGTAGCGGAACGCGAAGAACGGGGAGGTGAGAACCCATGACCGCTGTGCCGGATCGGGTGCTCCCCGGCCGCGACCACGACACCCTCGTGCAGGTGAACGCCCGGCCCTAGTGCCGGCCGTACCGCGCGGGAGCGTCCGCCGTCCGGCGACGTCAAGGGCGGAGAGCCCCGGGTTCGGACGATGTCCTCCCGACCTGTGCTCCGAGGGGTTCCCTTGCCTGTCCACCCGTCCGCCTCCCTCCGCTCCACCGTGACCGCCCGGCTGCGCGCCGCCGGTTGCGTCTTCGCCGAGGACGAGGCACGCATCCTGCTCGCCGCCGCCGCGACCCCCGCCGCACTGGCCGCCATGGTCCGCGACCGCGCCGACGGCCGTCCGCTCGAACACGTCGTCGGCTGGGCCGAGTTCGCCGGTCTGCGGATCGCCGTCGACCCCGGGGTCTTCGTGCCCCGCCGACGCAGCGAGTTCCTGGTCCGCACCGCCGTCGCGCTCGCGCCCGCGAACGCCCAGGTCGTCGATCTCTGCTGCGGCAGCGGCGCCCTCGGTGCCGCGCTCGCCGCCGCCGTCGGCCACCCCGTCCGGCTCACGGCGGCCGACGTCGACCCGGCCGCCGTCCGCTGCGCCCGCCGCAACCTCGCCGACCTCGCCGACCTCGCCGCACCGGGTGCCGAGGTGTACCGGGGCGACCTCTTCGACGCCCTGCCGACCGGCCTGCGCGGCCGGGTGGACGTGCTGCTCGCCAACGTCCCCTACGTGCCCACCGCCGACATCGAACTCCTCCCGGCCGAGGCCCGGGTGCACGAGGCCCGCCCGGCGCTGGACGGCGGCGCCGACGGCCTCGACGTGCTGCGCCGGGTGGCCGCCGACGCCCCGCACTGGCTGGCGCCGGGCGGCACGCTGCTGTTCGAGACCAGCGACCAGCAGGCCGACACCGCCCTCGACGTGGTCCTCGCGGCCGGCCTGACCGCCGCCCTCCGCTACGACGAGGACCTCGACGCCACCGTGGTCACGGCCACCCGCCCGCCGGTCACGACACCGTAGCAGCGCCGGTCGCGGGGCCCGGGCCGCAGCGTCGCACCATCGCGACACCGTCGCCGCAGCGGGCCGCGAGGCCGTAGACGCGCACACATGCGGCTGAGCGCGACGACCATGTCGGGGCGGCGGCGCACGGAGTTGACTGATGCCCATGAACGAGAACACGAACAGCAGCCAGCAGCCCCGCACCTCGACCGCCGCCCACGGCACCACCACCGGCAGCGCCGCCGCCCCCCGGACCGTCCTGGTCACCGGCGGGACCGGCAAGACCGGCCGCCGGGTGGCCGAACGCCTCACCGCGCTCGGCCACACCGCCCGGATCGGCTCGCGCACCGCGCCGGTCCCGTTCGACTGGGAGGACGACACCACCTGGGACGCCGCGCTGGACGGCGTCAGCGCCGCCTACCTCGCCTACTACCCCGACCTCGCCTTCCCCGGCGCCGTCGAGACGGTCGACGCCTTCGCCCGGCGCGCGGCCAAGGCCGGTGTCCGCCACCTGGTGCTGCTCTCCGGCCGCGGCGAGGAGGCCGCACAGGCCGCCGAGGAGGCGGTCGCCGCCGCCGGCACCGGCTGGACCGTGGTCCGTTGCGCCTGGTTCTCGCAGAACTTCTCCGAGGCCTTCTTCCTGGACCCGGTGCTGTCGGGCGAACTGGCGCTGCCGACCGGGGCGGCGGTCGAGCCCTTCGTCGACGTCGACGACATCGCGGACGTCGCCGTGGCGGCGCTCACCGAGGACGGCCACGACGGCGAGGTCTACGAGCTGACCGGTCCGCGACTGCTCTCCTTCGCGGACGTCGCCGCCGAGCTGTCGGCGGCGACCGGGCGGGAGATCCGCTTCACGGCGGTCACCGCCGAGGAGTACCGCGCGGTGCTGGCCACCGTCGGCCTGCCCGGCGAGTTCGCCGACCTGTTCACGATGGTCCTGGACGGCCGCAACGCCCACCTGGCGGACGGTGTGCAGCGCGCGCTCGGCCGCCCGGCGCGCGACTTCGCGGACTACGCCCGCGCCACCGCGGCGTCCGGCGTCTGGAACGTCTGAGCCATGGCGCCCTCCGGTCCGGGGATCCACCCGCGCGATCCCCGGGCCGGGCCGCCCCACCCGTACCCGCCGAGCCCCACCGGCCCCACCGGCCCCACCGGCACCCCACAGCCACTGCACCGACACCCCACCTGGAGCCCACCGATGTCCGCCGCCCTCGGCACCGCCCCCGCCCGCGACCTCTCCTCGTCGACCACCACCGTCTCCCGGGCGATCGGACCGGTGCTGGCCACCGCCACCGTCGCGACGGGCCTGATGTCCGGTCTCTTCTTCGCCTTCGACGTCGCCGTCATGCCCGGTCTCGCCGCCAGCGACGACCGCACCTACGTGACCGCGATGCAGCACATCAACGCGTCCATCCTCAACCCGGTCTTCGGCGCCGTCTTCGTCGGCGCCCTCGCGGTGCCCGCCGTCGGGACGTGGCTGCTGCACCGCTCCGGCCTGCGCGCCGCCGCCCTCTGGTCGGGGGTCGCCACAGCGCTCTACCTCGCCGCGCTCGTCCTCACCTCCGCGGTCAACGTCCCGCTCAACGACCAGCTCGCCGCAGCCGGCGACCCCGCCGCCATCACCGACTTCGCCGCCGTCCGCGCCGCCTTCGCGCCGACCTGGACCACGGCCAACATCGCCCGCACGGTGCTCTGCACGGCCGCCGCCGTCGCCCTCACCCGCGCGCTCCTCCTGCACCGCGCCCCGGGCGCCCGCCCGAGCGCCCGCTGACCGCACGTCACATGCGGCTGATCATCGCACCGCCGTCCCGTCTAGGCTGTCCGCTCATGGACACCCTGACCGGGCTGCTCGACGGCCCCAAGGCCCGTGGCGCGTTCCTGCTGCGCTCGGTCCTCAGCACCCCGTGGGCCCTGCGGATCGAGGACCGCGCGCCGCTGTCGCTGATCACCATGCTCGACGGCGAGGCCTGGATCCTGCCCGACGGCGCGGACCCGGTGCTGCTGCGCCCCGGCGACCTCGCCCTGCTGCGCGGACCGGACGCCTACACCGTCGCCGACGCACCGCGGACCGAACCCGACATCCTGATCGGCCCGGGGCAGATCTGCTCCCGGGACGGCGTCAGCGTCGCCACCTCGATGGCCCTGGGCGTGCGGACCTGGGGCGAGACCCGGCCGGGCGACGAACGGCCGTCCGTCATGCTCTCCGGCACGTACATGGCCGAGCACGAGATCGGCCGCCGGCTGCTGGCCCACCTGCCGACGCTGCTGGTGCGGCCCGCCGGGGTGAACACCACCGAGGACACCCTCGTCCGGCTGCTCGCCACCGAGGTCACCCGGGCCGAGCCGGGCCAGGAGGTGGTGCTGGACCGGCTGCTGGACCTGCTGGTGGTCGGGGTGCTGCGCAGCTGGCTCGCCGCCCCGCAGGGCCGGGCGCCCGGCTGGCTGCTCGCCCAGGCCGACGAGGTGGTCGGCCCCGCGCTGCGGCTGCTGCACGACGATCCGGCCCGGGCGTGGACGGTGGCGGCGCTGGCCACCGAGGTCGGGGTCTCCCGGGCCGGGCTGGCCCGGCGGTTCGCCTCGCTGGTCGGTGAGCCGCCGATGGCCTACCTGGCGAACTGGCGGCTGGCGGTGGCCGCCGACCTGCTGCGCGACCCGGGCCTGACCGTCGCGGCGGTGGCCCGCCGGGTCGGCTACGGGGACGCGTTCGCGCTCAGCACCGCGTTCAAGCGGGTGCGCGGGCTGACCCCGCAGGAGCACCGGCGGCTGGCGGCCTCCGCCGAGGCGGGCGAGACCTACGGTGTCGACCTGCCGGTGGGCGGGGTGACGGCCGGGTTGACGGCCGGTGCCACCGGTGCGGCCGGGGCCGAGCTGCCGGCGGGCGGCGCGTCGCGGACGGCACCTCCGTGCACGGTCGTCCTGGCGGCCGGCTGAGCGGCTGCGCCGAGGGCTCCGGGCTCATGGTCCCGTCCGCGCCGGGGTCAGCTGGGCCGCATGTGGCAGTGCAGCACCAGCGCCCAGCAGAGGAAGCCGAGCGCGGCCGTCGACAGCAGTGCCCGCGCCGCGTTCCACCGCACCCAGCGGGTGCGGAACCGGCCGCACATCCGCACCGGCTGTCCCGTCAGGCCCGGCTGCCCGGCGTCCGCCAGGGCCTGGTTCAGCGGGAGGTTGACCACCCTGGTCACCACCAGCGAGGCGGTGTAGCAGACCAGTGCGCCGACGGCGGCCGGCAGCACCCGTCGTCCGTCGCTCGGCAGGTGCAGCACGACGGCCACGGCCGTGAACACCAGCGCCCCGACGAAGCCCAGCAGGAACCACCCGTTGAGGATCGCGACGTTGAGCCGCTGCATCACCTGGGCGACCATGAAGTCCCCGGTGGTGCCGAGCCCCGGCGTCACCGAACAGGCGTAGGTGTAGAACAGCCCGGCGGTCAGTCCGGTGGTGACGGTCGCCGCCACCAGTGCGAAGACCCGCATCGCCTCCATGTCGTTCCTGCCCCCGTCCTTTCGCCCGGCACCGCCCGGAGCGGCCCGCGTGCCGATCATCCGTCATCGAACGGCCGTTTGCCCACTGAATTCGCCGATAAGGACGAGATGATGACGGATGGTCATGACATCGCGGCCGGAACCCGCCGTGGAGGCTCATCCTCCGGGTGGAGCGGTGTACGAGGTGTGTGCGGAATGTGCGGTGAGCGCTGCGGGAACGGCGTCGACAGGGACGGTGCTCGGACGGGCGGCCGTCCGGCGTCCGGACCATCCGTGGGCGGCGGCCGGCCCGGGCCCGGGGCGGGTGACGCCGGGCCCGGCCGCACCCTCTGCGGGAACGACGGACCGACGAACGGTCGGATCGGTCGGATCTGCGCCACGGCCGGGGACGCTACCCCGCCGTCCCGTGCGCCACGCATCGCTCACTCCTTCGAGTGGGACGGGCGCGGGGCGGACATGAGGGACTGAGGTCGGGGGGTAGAGCACCGGCATGACCATCGACAGCGTTCGTCAGGCACCTATCGGCCGTGTGACACCTGCCCGCCGGGGGAGGGCACGGACGTCTCGCCCCCCGCCGACAGCCTCGAAGCCTGTGGGAGCGCCGGCCGCTCCTCCAGCACCGACCCCTTCGGCGACGCCGTGGCCCTCTGGACGGCCCTGCACGGCCAGGTCACCGTCCGGGCCGACCTCCCGGACTTCCCCTGGCCCCCCACCGACACCGTCGAACAGGTGGCCCGCCGCCTCAGCCGCATCGACACCTGACCGTCCGCGCCCCGGACGGCCGGCGCGGCGGGCTCAGTGGGTTCAGCGGACGGGCGGCGCGTCGGGGCTGGTGCCGGTGACGGTGCGACCGGTCGCGCGGGCGGCCAGCGCCCGCCGGGCCCGCTCCGCCCGGTCCGGGCCGGCCGCCGCGTCCAACTCCCCGCCGTCGGGGCGGAACCACGCCCAGTCGGTGATCTCCCCGTCCTGGCAGGAGAGCCGGACCGTACCGGGGTCGGCGGTGCCGAAGTCGTGGAAGAACTGGACGATCGGGTGGTCCGCCCCCGGCGCGGGGTGCCGCCAGAACACCGCGAGCAGCGGTCCGGCCGGTCGGTCCAGCCCGGTCTCCTCCCGCAGCTCGCGGGCCGCCCCGGTCGGCGAGTCCTCGTGGGTGTCCAGGACGCCGCCGGGGAAGCTCCACAACCCGGCGTCCGGTCGCCGGTTCGGTTCCCGGACCCGCGGCTTCACCATCAGCAGCCGCCCGTCCGGTGCGGTCACCACGGCGACCGTGCAGAGCCACGAGCGCGGAGTGGTGCTCAGCCACTGGGCGCGCGGCAGATGCGGGCGCGCGGGGCCGTGCTCCCGCAGGAAACGCACGGTCCCCGGCGTGACGCCGGGCAGGTTGTCCGTGAAGAACCAGGCGTGCGTGGCGTGCCGGGGGAGCACGAGCCGGTCCAGCGAGCCGGGCACGTACGCCGACAACGCGTACACATGCCGCAGCGCCGGTTCCGTCCCGTCCTCGAACACCCCGACCCGGCGTCCCGCGACCGCGGCCACCCCGCAGGCCTCGGCCAGCGCCCGGACGGCGGCCTCCGCCGGGTCCTCGCCCGGCCGGACGACGGAGGAGGGGAGCTCCCACCGACCGTCCGAGCGGCGCAGCAGCAGGACCCGGCCGAGCGTGTCGACGACGAGCGCCCCGGCGACGGGCGATCCGTCGACAGCGGGCGATCCGGGGAGGGGCGGAGGGAGGGACGAACGGTGCACCTGAGGAGCCTCCTGCGACGAGGGAACCGGACGAGGGATCAACGGGGCCGGGGTACGACGCCCGGCCCGGGTGTCAGGGAGCGGCGTCCGGCAGCCGCACCGGGCCGAGCGCCAGCCGCATGAACCCGTCGACCGGGCCGAAGCCCAGCGCCCGGTAGAGCGGCGCGCCCGACTCGGTGGCCCGCAGCTCGATCGACCCGCAGCCGCACGCGCGGAGTGCGTCGATCAGCATCCCGGTGACGGCCCGCGCATGGCCGCGGCGCCGGTGCGCCGGATCGGTCACCACCGTGTGGATCCGGCCCCACCGCCCGGTCGGGTGGGACGGCCCGCGGTACCCCAGGTAGACGATGCCGATCGCACAGGCCGCCAGTCGTCCGCCGCAGGCCGGCACCACGAAGGCGAGCAGGTTCGGGTCGTGACCCAGCCGGAGGCGCATGTCGTCGCGGAAGGTCTCCCGCCAGGCGTCGTCCGGCAGGCCGTCGTCCAGCACCGCGACCCGCAGCCGCAGCAACTCGTCGGCGTCCTCCGGTCGGGCGGCGCGCGCTGCACCGCCCCCGGTCCTCGCCGCGTTCCCGTTCGTGTCCATCAGGGCCACCCCCGTCCGTCCAAGGTGCCGACCTGGTCGTTCCCGCGCTCCGGCGGCCCCTACCCGCCCGTACTGGGTGCGGAACGCGCGCCGCCGGTCCGTCCGGGAGGGGCGGGAGCGCGACGGCGCGGCGCACCCGCGTCCGCCCCGCCGTCCGCGCCCCACCTCCCGCGGTCCGACCAGGCTCCGTCCGCCGTCCCGTCCGCGGTCCCGTCCGCCGTCCCGGCCCTCCGTCACGGCCCCGTTCACCGGCCCTGCCCCGGCGGCACGGTCGGACACACCGCGGCGGGGTGCCCGGACGGGGCCGGATGGCTGAGCAGTGACCAGAGCACCCAGCCCGTCAGCCCGGTGCGCACCACCACGACCCGGCTCCACCGCGTCCCGAGCGGGGAGATCCAGGTGTCGACGATCTCCACCCGCTCGCCGCACCTGGCCAGCCCCAGCGCCACCCCGTCGACCGAATGCTCGCGCCGCACCTTGGCGGCGCTCGCGGCGACCACCCAGCCGCGCGGGGTGTCCTGCGGCGGAGGCCCGGCGCGCCGCTCCGGCGGGGGAGGGTGGTCGGTCCCGGCGGCCGTCGCCGGGAGGACGAGGACCAGAAGGGAGAGCGCGGTCCAGCTGACCCTTCCGATGTGTGCAGGCATACCGGGCACAACGAGCCGACCCGGCGGCTGCCGACCGCGCACGAGCACGGCCACCCGGAAGGAGGCTCCGGCTCGCTCGGGCGGGTGCAATCGTCGCCCGGCCCGTGTCCCGCCGCCCGACGCACTGGGGCGACCCCCGCCGTCGAACCACCGGCGAGTCGCGGCAGAGCCCAATCCCGGCAAGGACCGGGCGTCCACGGACAGTTCGTCCGCTCCGGCCCGGTCGGTCCGCCCCGGCCGACGGCCCCTACGATGTCCGCCATGAACACTGGGGGGCCGGAGACGCGGCTCATCGACAACCGCTTCGAACTGCTGGAACGCCTGGGCGGCGGAGGCATGGGCCTGGTCTGGCGCGCCCGTGACACCATGCTGCACCGCGAGGTGGCGCTCAAGGAGGTCCGCCCGCCGGACCCGGCGATGGCCGCGGCCGACCCCACCGCCGCCCACGAGCTGCGCGAGCGCGTGCTCCGCGAGGCCCGCGCGCTCGCCCGCCTCCAGCACCCGAACGTCGCGGTGATCCACCACATCGTCGACACCCCCGGCCACCCCCACCCCTGGCTGGTCATGGAACTGGTCAGCGGCGGCAGCCTCGCCGACCGGATCGCCCGCGGCCCGCTCACCGTCCCGGAGGCCGCCCGGATCGGCCGCGGCGTGCTCTCCGCGCTGCGCGCCGCCCATGCGGCCGGCATCCAGCACCGCGACGTCAAGCCCGGGAACGTGCTGCTGCGCGCCGACGGCGCGCCCGTCCTCACCGACTTCGGCATCGCCGCGATGCAGGACGCCACCACCGCGCTGACCGCCACCGGCGCGCTGATCGGCTCGCCCGAGTACATAGCGCCCGAGCGGATCCGCGGCGAGGAGGGCAACCCGTCCTCCGACCTGTGGTCGCTCGGCATGCTGCTGTACGTCGCCGTGGAGGGCCACCACCCGCTGCGCCGCGGCACCACCCTGGCGACCCTCGCGGCCGTCCTGGACGAGCCCCTGCCGCCGCCGACCCGCTCGGGTTCGCTGGGGCCGGTGCTGGCCGCGCTGCTGGCCCGCGACCCGTCGGTGCGACCCGACGCGGTGCAGCTCGACCGGGCGCTCGCCGCCGCCGAAGCGCCCGCCGGTTCCGCCGGGGCGGCGCAGCAGTCCTGGGCGCCCACCTCGCTGGACTTCGCCCGCCCGCTCGGCAACCCGCCCGGCGGCCCGTCCGGTAGCCCGGAGTACGCCTCCGGCTCCGGGTTCGGCCCCCCGCAGCCCGGCTTCGGCGGCGAACCGGCCACCCACTTCGGTCAGCCGCATCCCGCCCACACCGGTGAATCCGCCACCGGGGGCGGGCAGTTCGACGCCACCGGGACGCAGTTCCTGGGCACGACCGGACCCACCGCGCCCCCACCGCCCCCGGCCCGACGTCGTACCGGTGCCACCGTCACCCTGGCCGTCGCCGGGGTGGCCCTGGCGAGCGTGCTGACCTGGACCCTCCTTCCGGACCGGGACGGCGGCGCCACCGACCCGAACGCCGCGCCCAAGGGCAGCAACGCCCCCGCCGACCCGGGCAGCAGCGCCCCGGCGACGCCCGGCACGACCGCGCCCACCGGCCCGGCCGCCAACCCGCCGGCGACCTCGGCCGCCACCACGCCGGCGGCGAAGCCCTCGCCGACCACGCCGCCCAAGACCACCAAGGACCTGCTGACCCCGGACGGCGTGCGCACCGTCGTCGCCGCGATCACCGCACAGAGCGGCGGCACCAAGGTCAAGCAACTCGCCGTCTACCCGGAGTACGCGAGCGCCCAGGTCCCCACCGCCGACGGCAAGACCTACGACTGGTACGACTACCGCAACGGCAACGTCACCAAGCGCCCCGGCGGGACGATGGGCACGGTGAAGCCGGTCGACCTCACGCCCTATGACTGGGACACCGTCCCGGCCCTGCTGAAGAAGGCCGACGAGACCCTCAACGTCAAGAACCCGACCAGCCGCTACCTGCTGATCGACATGTGGTCCGACGGCGTGTCGTGCATCCGGGTCTACCTGTCCAACGAGTACCACAACAGCGGCTACCTGCTGGCCGACTACAAGGGGACCGTGCGCCGGGCCTACCCCGCCGACTGAGCGGCGGTCCGCAACGAACGGCCCCGGACGGTCGACCAGCACAGGGCGGACGGCCCGTTCCCGGACCATGCTGGACTGGTCCTGAGGCGTCTCCGGCCGCCCCGGGCCCACCCCCGAGCGAGGAGCCGTTGCGACCATGAGCGAGAACCACCACGTCCTGCTGCTCGACTTCACCGACGGTGCGGCCTGCCGGGCCGCCTTCGACGAAGCCGCGCAGCTGCCCGGCCTGCGGCAGTCCGCGATCGTCGAGCGGGAGGCGGACGGCACCCTGGACTTCCCGGCGAGTCAGGTGCGCGGGGCCGGGGCGCCCACCGTCGGTGCGGGGGTGGTCGGCGGGCTCGCCGGGCTGCTCGGGGGCCCGATCGGGGTGCTGCTGGGCTGGGCGGCCGGGACGGTGCTCGGCAATGCCGCCGAGACCTGGCGCGACCAGGAGGGCGGCGCCGGCCTGATCGTGCTGAGCGAGGAGGTGGAGGACGGCCACAGCATGCTGGTGCTCGACGTCGTCGAGTCCTCGCCGGATCCCGCCGACGACCTGGCCGCCCGCCACGGCACCACCCTCCGTCGCCTTCCCGCCGCCGATCTGGCTGCCCGGGTCAAGGCCGCCCGCCGCGCGGCCGAGGGGGCCTGACCCGGGGCCTGACCGGGTCAAGCGGCGCCGCCCGCGGCGTGGTCAGTGGCCTCGGACGAGGGCGGTGACCAGCAGGGCGAAGGCCGCGACGATGACGGCGACGCGGAGGTAGTGGAGGCTGTCCCAGCGGTTCTGCTGCTGCTTCCAGTCCGCGGGCCGGGTCTCCGGGGTCCAGGTCTTGCTCCGGTTGTTGATCGGCACGAGCACCAGCACCGAGATGAGCACGCTGACGACCAGCAGCGCGGCGGCGACGACGACCAGGCCGACGCCGGCGTCGTGCCGACCGGTGACGGCCCAGGCCGCGCTCAGCGCGAGCGAGCCGAAGTACCAGAACGGCATCAGGGCGCCCAGCATCCGCCCCCCGTGGGCACGGCCGAGCAGACCGGCGTCCTCGGGGAGTCCGGCGAGGATCCGGTTGACGACGAAGGCGACGGAGAACTCCACGCCCACCATCACACCGACGACCACGGTGGTGACGACCTCAAGTGCGGCGATCATGGTGACTCCTCCTGGAATCTAGCGCTGCTAGCTGTTGGTGCAACGCTAGACCTTCTGCCGCTCGATTGTCTAGCAGTGCTAGAATCGGGCCATGTCGGTACAGGAACGCAAGCAGCGCGAACGGGCGGACCGCGAGCGCCTCATCGTGGCCACCGCCCGCGAACTCGCCGAGCAGCAGGGCTGGGACGCGGTCACCACCCGCCGGCTCGCCGAGCGCATCGAGTACAGCCAGCCCGTCCTCTACAGCCACTTCCGCGGCAAGCGCGAGATCATCGGCGCCGTCGCCCTGCAAGGCGCCGCCGAGATGGCCGCGGCCCTGCGGGACGCCACCTCCGCTGCGGACGGTCGCCGCGCCCGCGTCGCCGCCCTGGCCCGCGCCTACCTCGACTTCGCGGAACGCAACCCGGCGGTCTACGACGCCGTGTTCCAGCTCGACGGCGGCCTGGCGTTCGCCCAGGAGGACACCCCGGAGCCGTTGAAGGACGGCTTCGCCGCCCTGCTGGAGAGCCTCGACGAGGTCGCCGGTGAGGGCGTGGACCCGGGGCTGTTCACCGAGACGTTCTGGGCCGCCCTGCACGGGCTGGCCACCCTGACCCGGGCGGGGCGCCTGCCGCCGGAGCACACCGGGCGCAGGGTCGACCTGCTGGTCGACCGGCTCGCCGTGCTCTGACGCACCGTCCAGCCCGTCGGCGGGCGCGCATCGAGTCCGAACCGGTACGCATCCCGGGCGTGCGCGGGCGCCGTGTGGGGGAGGGTGCCCGGTATGCGAAGGGCGGGGGAATGGGGAGCGCTTCGGCCGGTCGTCCGCTGGGCCGGGCACCCGGGGACGCTGGGCGCGGTGGCGCTGCTGTTGTTCAACGACCACGTGGGCAAGCGGATGTGGCCGGGCGCGGTGACCGGGAAGGTCAGCGACCTGGCCTGGATGCTCGTCTCACCGGTGGTGCTGGCACTGCTGCTGACCCCGCTGCTGCGGCTGCGCGGGGACCGACCCGCGATCGCGGGGCTGGCGGTGACGGCGGCGATGTTCGCGGTCGCGAAGTCCGGACCGTGGGGCGGCGAGCTCGCCTCGGCCGTCTGGTCGTGGAGCGGCGTGCCGAGCCGGATCCGGGGGGACCGGAGCGACCTGGTGGCGTTGCCGGCGCTCGGCGTCTCCTGGTGGCTGTGGCGGCGCTCGCAGGCGGGCCGGCGGTCGTGGCGGTGGGCGGCGGTGGTGGGGGTCCCGCTGGCCGTGGTCGCGATGGTGGCCACCTCGTCGATGGAGTCGGCCCGCCCGGAGCGTCCCGTGCTGTGGGGCCGGCACGCACAGACCCTGCTCGACACCCCGGAAGAGCGGTGGGTCACGACGGACGCCGGCACGACCTGGAGTCGGGTGAAGCGCGGCCGTGACGACCTCCCCCGTCCCGGCGGGAACCGGCCGCAGGACGGTGGGTGCGTCGAGTCCGAGCCCCGGCGGTGCTTCCGGCTCCTCGACGCGACCTCCCCGGTGGAGGTCAGCGAGGACGGCGGCTTCAGCTGGACCCCGGTCCACGACCCCGGGCCGCCGTGGCGCCGGCCGACCTGCCCGGATCCGATCCCCACCGCGGGGCCGCCCTCTCCGTCCGGGCCACTCTCCCCGTCGGGGGCGCCCTCTCCGTCCGGGCCACTCTCCCCGTCGGGGGCGCCCTCCCCGTCCGGACCACCCTCCCCGTCCGGACCACCCTCCCCGTCCGGATCACCCTCCCCGTCCGCGGCGCGGCTCGACCGCGACCCCTGCGGAGCCCAGCTGCTCGTCCTCCGGGCGCCCGAGGGCTGGGCGGTGCTGGTCCACTACCCGAAGTCCGGACTGCTGCGCGGGACGCCCGACGGCGCGTGGGAGCGCCTTCGGTACCCGGACCACGACACCTACGTCGCCCCCGAGCCGCCCCGCCGCTGGGTCCTGGGCCTGCCCGTGGCGGTGGGCGCCGGGTTCGCGGGCGTGCTGGCGGCGGCCGCCGCCTGGCTGCTGGGCGCCGCCGCACCCGGCGGGCGCCGCGGGGAGTCGCTGCTCCTGCTGGTCCGCCAGGGCCTCTGCCTGGCATGGGTGCAGCTCACGGCATGGCTGTGCGGCGGGGAGTTCCTGTGGAGGGTGCCCGGGGTGCTTCCGGCGGGCGTGCTGACGGTGGCGCTGCTGCCGATGCTCTGGTTCGTGCGGCAGGGCCCGCGTCCGGGGCGACGCCGGCTGCTCGTCCTGTCCGCGTTCGGTGCCGGGAGTGCGGGGGTGGCGCTGCTGCCCTACCTGCTGTGGGCCGCGCACCGGATCCCGACCTGGTCGCAGGCCTCGGGCCTGGCGGTCGGCTGGGCCGTGTTCACCACGCTGGCCGGTACGGCCATCGGTGCCTTCACCGTGCCCCCGCCGCCCGTCCGCCGGTTCGTCCCCGGCGGGCTCCGGTGACCGCCACGACGCCGGGGGTGCGGCGCCGGCGCTACGACGCTGGAACGATGACGCCGAAGCTACGACGCCGGGATGCGGTCCGGTCTCAGGAACCGACGGGGTGGACCTGAGCCCCGGGCGGCACCGCGTCCAGCAGGACCTGGCCGGCCGGCGTGCGGTGGTAGAGCACCGAGCGGCCCGCCCGGCGGCGCAGTGTGAGACCGGCCTCGCGCAGGATCCGCAGATGGCGGCCGACCGAACCGAGTGGCAGCCCGGTCAGGACCACCAACTGACTGGTGGTCTTCGGCGTGTCGAGCAGGGTGAGCAGTTCGGCCCGACCCGGGCCCAGCAGGGCGGCCAGCGCCTTCGGCACCGGACGGCGGGTCTCGTCGGCCAGCACACCGGAGCACGGGTAGACCACCGCGTACCGGCGCCCGGCGTGCTCGCGGCGTCCGCCGACCGCCGGCACGTCCCAGCAGAGCCAGCTCTGCGCCGGGGTGACCGGCACGAAGAGCAGCTCGGCGGCGGCGAGTTCCCTCGGCTCGTCCCTCGGCTCGTCGCTCGGTACGTTGCTCGGTTCGTTGCTCGGGGCGCCGCCGATCCGCAGCCGGTCGCCGCCGAGCCAGCGCATCCCCGGGCGCAGGCCGTCCAGCGCCTGCGCCCAGCCGCCGCTGCCGAGGCGGACGGTGCGGGCCAGGACGTCCGCCTCGATGATCCGCCGGCGGCGCGCCCAGTCCGGTTCGACGGTGTCCGTCCACACCCGGGACAGCAGTTCGGCGGCGCGCTCGGCGAGGTCCTCGCGCCGACGCAACGACGGTGGCAGGGCGGCGTCCGAGCCCAGGCTCTCGACCAGGTCGGCCCGGACGACGGCCGGCGGGGTCGCCCGGACCTCCGCCAGCTCCCGGGCGAACAGCGCCCCGCCGTCGCCGGCCGGGCCGGTCGCGGCTCCCGGCGTCGGTGTGAGGAAGGTCGCGTTCCAGCGCGGGCGCAGCGCCGTCCGGACGAGCGCGGCGGTGACCGGGTCGCCGGCCAGCAGGTCCAGGTAGCGGGGGAGCGCGGAGGCGAGCCACCGCCGTTCGCCGGGATGGGCGCCCGCGCCCCGGTGGAGGGTCTTCAGCGCGGCGACCGTCTCGGCCAGCGGGGACACCACGAACCGGCTCCCTGCCAGGGTGTCCGCGTCCACCCGCCACCAGCCCACGCCCCGCGCCTCCCCGTCAACTCTCACGCCAGGCCTTTCGCGCTCCGGCCTTTCGCGCTCCGGGCTTTCGCGCCCCGGCGAAAAGCTAACGCCCCGCCGCCCGCGCCGGAAAGGCTCGGCCGCATGCGCACCTATCGAGAGCTGTTCCGCGAGCGCGAGTTCACCGCGCTGTTCCTGTTCTCCGCCGCCCAGACCGCGGCCCAGACGGTAGCCGGACTGGCGCTCGGCGTCCTGGTGTTCCGGCTGACCGACTCGCCGCTGCTCGCCGCGCTCGCCATGTTCGGCCCCGCCTTCGCCCAACTGCTCGGCGCGGCCACCGTCCTCTCGGCCGCCGACCGGCTCCCACCGCGCGCCGCACTCACCGGGCTCGGCGCGCTGCTCGCCCTCGGCACCGCCGCGCAGGCGGTGCCCGGTCTGCCGACGGGGGCGCTGTTCCCGGTGCTGCTCGCCCTCGGGGTGGCGGGCGCGGCGGGCGGCGGGGTGCGCTACGGGCTGCTGTACGACCTGCTGCGCCCGGACGGCGACCCGGACGGTGACCCGGACGGTGACCCGGACGGCGACCCGTCGGACCGCGACGGCTACCTGCTGGGCCGTTCCGCCCTCAACCTGGCCGCGGGTCTCGTCCAGATCGGCGGCTTCGCGGTAGGCGGCGCCCTGGTGGCCGCCCTCGGGCCGTCCGGCGCCCTGCTCACCGCCGCCGCCCTGCACCTGCTGTCCGCCGGGGTGGCCCGCGCCGGGCTGCGGCGCCGAGCGCCCCGGGCCGCCGGGCGGCCGTCCGTCGCCGGGACGTGGCGGGCCAACGCGCGGCTCTGGTCCTCGGCCCCGCGCCGCGTCCTCTATCTCGCGGTGTGGGTGCCGAACGGGCTGATCGTGGGCGTCGAGGCGCTCTACGTGCCGTACCGGCCGGACGCGGCCGGCCTGCTGTTCGCCGTCGGGGCGTTCGGCATGCTGGTCGGGGACGTCCTCGCCGGCCGGGTGCTGCCCGCCCGGTGGCGGGAGCGGTTGGCCGTCCCGCTGTGCGTGCTGCTCGCCGTGCCGTACCTGGGCTTCGCGCTGGAGCCGGGCCTGCCGGTCGCGGCGGCCCTGGTCGCGGTGGCCACCGTCGGGTACGCGGCGGGGCTGTTGCTGCAGGAACGGCTGGTGGCGCTGACCCCGCCGGAACTGAGCGGGCAGGCACTCGGGCTGCACAGCTCCGGGATGCTCGCCCTGCAGGGGGTCGGCGCGGCGGCGGCCGGTGCGCTGGCCGAACTGGCCTCCGCCGCCACCGCGATGGCCGGGACCGCCGCCGCCTCGCTGGCCGTCACCGCGCTCCTCGCGCCGGGCCTGCGGCGCGGCGGCGCTGGGCACGCCGACGTCAGCACCGCCCGGTGCGCGCAGGACTGACGTGCCCGCAGCACTGTTCGTGGGCACTGCTAGCATCCGCGCATTCCGAACGACGATCGAACAGGGTGGGCGGGCGCGGTGCAGGACGAGCGGCGGAAGCAGGACCAGGGCGGGGCCGCGGGCGACGGGGCCGACAGGGAGGGCGCGGCTCGGAGGCGCATCGCCGTCGGCGTGGCGGCGGGCCTGTGCGCCGTCGCCCTCGTCGGCGCGGGCGGCTGGGCGATGAGCGGATCGGGCACCGCGGCACCGGCCCCGACGGGCTGGCCGACCGTCTCCCCGACCGTCCCTCCGACCACCGCCCCTCCGACGGGCGCCCCGACGGCCGCTCCGACCCCGGAGGCACCCGCGTCGGCGGGCCCGACGCCCGCCGCCGCGGAGCCGCCCGCACCGGAGGCCCGGGCTGCCGCCCCGGCGGCCCCGGTCACGTCCGAGGCCGAGGGCGCTCCCGAGCCGGCGGCCCCGTCCGCCGCCCCGACGGCCGCCCGACCGGCCACCCGCCCGTCGACGCCCGCCGCCCCGCGACCGGCCGCGCCGCCCTCGAAGGCCGCCCCACCCGCCGGGCCCGCTCCCGCCACCCCTCCGGCACCCGCCGCACCGCCCGCCCCGGCCGCTCCCAAGTCGCCGCCCGCGTCCCCCAAGCCGCCCGCCGACCCCGCCGAGGGCCCCGACCCGTCGCAGTGGACCGTGCCGCCGCGCCCGGTCCCGACCCTGCCGCCCCGCCCCGTGTCCTGCCCGCCCGGTCAGACGGCCTCCTGGGACGGCTGCCACCCGCTGCCCCCGCCGATCACGCTCTCCTGAGCTCTCGCCCGAGGCCCCGACCGCCGGATACCCGTCCGGCGGTCTTGATCCACTGTTAGTTGAATGATAAATTAACTCCGACGCCAGGGTCCGACCCCGAGGAGCACGCGATGACGACGACGACCGTCGCCGACAACCCCGAGAAGTCCCGCTACGAGATCATCTCCGACGGTGACCTCGCCGGATTCGCCGAGTACAACCGCCACGAGAACGAGATCGCCTTCATCCACACCGAGATCGACCCGCGCTTCGGCGGCCAGGGCCTCGGCGGCGTCCTCGCCCGCGCCGCGCTCGACGACGCCCGCACCCACGAGCTGGTCGTCCTCCCGTACTGCCCCTTCATCCGCGGCTGGCTGACCAAGCACCCGGAGTACCACGACCTCGTCCCGGCCGCCCAGCACGAGCGGTTCGGCCTGTGACCGCCGCAGTGGCCGGGGGAGCCCCGGAAGGCGAGGCCGGCTTCGTCCGCGCCGCGGCCGCCGTCGCCACCAGCACCGCCGACGACTACCGCATCGACATCCGCTCCGGCCGCCACCGGCTGACCGCCGACGAGCCCGAGTCCGCCGGCGGCGCCGACACCGCCACCACCCCCGTCGGCCTGCTGCTCTCCGCCCTCGGCTCGTGCACCGCGATCACCCTGCGGATGTACGCCCAGCGCAAGCAGTGGCCGCTGACCACCGTGCGCGTCCACCTCGGCTACGAGAAGGGCCCGGAGAAGGCCGTCCGCATCACCCGCCGGATCGACCTCGACGGCGACCTCGACGACGCCCAGCGCGCCCGCCTGCTCGACATCGCCGACCGGACCCCGGTCACCCGCGCCGTCTCCGCCGGCACCCCCATCATCCCGGCCACCCCGCGCGCCTCCCACACCTCCCACACCTCCCACACCTCCATCGACACGAGTGCCGGAAACGGAGCCCCCCATGCCTGACCACCACCCCGGCACCGTCCGCGGCGGCCGCGCCGACACCCCGGGCGGCCCCGTCCACGAACTCCTCGCCCCGCGCGAGACCGCCCTCGGCGGCAGCACGGTCGTCCGCCGACTGCTCCCCAATCTGGGCCGCCGGATGGTCGGCGCCTGGGCGTTCGTCGACCACTACGGCCCGGACGACATCGCGGACGAGCCAGGGATGCAGGTGCCGCCGCACCCCCACATGGGCCTGCAGACGGTCAGCTGGCTGCACGCGGGCGAGGTCCTGCACCGCGACAGCCTCGGCAGCCTGCAGACCGTGCGCCCGCGCGAACTCGGCCTGATGACCTCCGGCCGGGCGATCTCCCACTCCGAGGAGTCCCCCCGCCCGCACGCCCCCCTCCTGCACGGAGCCCAGCTCTGGGTGGCCCTCCCCGACGCCCACCGCCACCGCGAACCCGCCTTCGAACACCACGCCGACCTGCCCACCGTCACCGCCCCGGGCCTGCACGCCACCGTCATCCTCGGCACCCTCGACGGCGCCACCTCCCCCGGCACCACCCACACCCCCCTCGTCGGCGCCGACCTCACCCTCACCGCCGGCACCGACCTGCGCCTGCCCCTCGACCCCGACTTCGAGTACGCCGTCCTCACCATGTCCGGCCGCACCACCGTCGACGGCGTCCCCCTCGACCCCGGCGCCATGCTCTACCTCGGCACCGCCCGCCGCGACCTCCCCCTCCACGCCGACACCGACGCCTCCTTCCTCCTCCTCGGCGGCGAACCCTTCGACGAGAAGCTCGTCATGTGGTGGAACTTCATCGGCCGATCCGGTGAGGAGATCGTACAAGCACGGAACGACTGGGAAAAGGGCCTTCGCTTCGGCGAAGTGCACGGTTACGACGGCGCCCGCCTCCATGCCCCAACCCTCCCCGACATCCCCCTGAAGGCGCGCGGGCGAGTGCGCTGACCTGCGGAAATGTATCCGTTCGGGCCTGCGGGAGGCTGGTCGTCTCTGGTGCTGCGACGACTTGCCGAAGGGTGCCGTGCGTCAGTGGCCGAGTGGCCTGAAGTGTGGTCTCGGCGCCCCGGACGGAAGCCTCTGATTTCTCAGGTGTGAGCGCCTGTGACAGCGTTCGGTCGGATCAATGCTGACCAATTGCTGACTTTACTGACGTGTCGTCAGCTCATTGGTCTAAACCATTTCACTGCTGGGTCGGCTCCTCAGGGATGGTGCGTCGGAGGCTGATGCAGGCCGCGTACTTGGACTTGATCGACGACGCGTTCCGCAGGATCGCGGCGGGAGAAGCGATTCGCTTGCTGTTGACGATGCCACCGCGGCACGGCGAGAGCCGGCGGGCCGCGCGGTGGGCGCCGCTGTGGTACCTGCTCCAGCGGCCGGACCACCGGGTGATGATCGCCTCGTACTCTTCCGACCTGGCGGACGACCACGGCCGGTGGATCAGGGATGCGACCACGACGTGGGGTGACCAGCTCGGCCTGCAGCTCCGCCCCGGCAGCAGGGCCGCGAACAGGTTTGACATCGCCTCGAAGGAGGGCGGGTTGTTCGCGGCCGGGGTCGGCTACGGCCCCACCGGCAAGGGTGCGCACCTGGCGATCGTCGACGACCCGATCAAGGACGACGTGGACGCGCAGAGCCCCACGATGCGAAGGAAGTTGTGGGAGTGGTGGCAGGTCGTTCTCCTGACCCGGATCGAGCCGGGCGGGTCGGTGATCGTCATCCAGGCCAGGTGGAACGAGCCCGATCTGAGGTACGTGAGGCACCATGGATATCCCCCGGAGCCGCCCATGCACGAGCTTGTCAGGCTCCGTCTTCAAAGATCAACTCCAGAGCAGGATCGACGCGATGGTGACGGTGGCCCGGGAGGACTCGCGGGTCCTGTCGTAGCGGGTGGCCAGGCCCCGCCATTGCTTGAGCCTGTCGAAGCAGCGTTCGACGACGTTGCGGAGCCGGCAGGTGTTGCGATCGAAGGTGGGTGGGCGGCCATCGTGTGAGCCTCCGTTGAGGCGGCCGGTTGCCTGGTCGATTCGTTCGGTGATGGTGTGCGGGATGCCGCGTTGGCGCAGGTGGGTGCGGAGCTTGCGCGAGCTGTAGCCCACCACGAAGACCCATGAGGCATCAGCACGATCAGCGAACGGCCCATCCCCCGGGCCGGTACGGCTGCCGCTGATCGACCTGGCCCTCGCCTGACGCGCAGCCCTTGGTCCCCAAGGGCGGTCCTCCGCCGGCGCAAGGTCCGGCGCACAGTGACAGGCCGAGGAGGGCGTGGCCCGCCGGGCCTCGGTGTGGGCCGGTGTTCAGGAGGCGCTGGGGCGACGCGGCCGAACACCAGGGCATTGTCGCAGGAAACGTGGAGGGAAGCGGCCGGTGAGGACTGCGCGCATGCAATACCCTCAGTGGTTATGACATCGGTGCGGCTCGCGGACATTGCGGCTCAGGCGGGGGTGAGCGAGGCCACCGTTTCACGTGTGCTCAACGGCAAGGCGATCGTTGCCGATGCCACCAGGCAGGCCGTGCTGGCGGCGCTGGACGTGCTCGGCTACGAGCGACCGGTGCGGCTGCGTCGACGTAGTGCGGGCCTGATCGGATTGATCACCCCGGAGCTGAGCAACCCGATCTTCCCGGCGCTGTCGCAGGTGATCGAGCAGGTGCTGAGCAGACACGGCTTCACGCCAGTACTGTGCACCCAGACTCCGGGCGGTTCCACCGAGGACGAGTTGGTCGAGATGTTGGTCGACCGGGGTGTGTCGGGCATCGTCTTCGTGTCCGGCCTGCACGCGGACACAACTGCGGACCACGGCCGGTACGGTCGGCTGGCCGGTCGTGGGGTGCCGTTCGTCCTGATCAACGGGTACAGCGAGAGGATCGACGCGCCGTTCATCTCGCCGGACGACCGGGCGGCGATGTGGATGGCGGTCCAGCACCTGGTCGATCTCGGCCACGAGCGGATCGGTCTCGCGATAGGGCAGAAGCGCTTCGTTCCCGCGGTCCGCAAGATCGAGGGTTTTGTCGCGGCGGTGCACAGCCTCACGGGGGTGCGCGAGGAGGAGGCTGCCGGCCTCGTGCATCACACGTTGTTCAGCGTCGAGGGAGGGCACGCGGCCGCCGGTGTCCTGCTCGACAAGGGGTGTACAGCGATCGCCTGCGGCAGCGACCTGATGGCACTCGGGGCGATCCGTGCCGTTCGTCAGCGGGGGCTGACGGTGCCGCGCGACGTCTCGGTGGTCGGCTTCGACGACTCGCCGCTGATCGCCTTCACTGAGCCGCCGCTGACCACGGTCCGCCAGCCGGTCGAGGCCATGGCGACTGCGGCGGTGGAGGCGCTGCTCGAGGAGGTTGCGGGCGGTCAGGCCCAGCGGGGGGAGTTCGTGTTCCAGCCGGAGCTGGTGGTGCGCGGATCCACCGCGAAGCCCCGCCGGCGGGACTGATCCGCAGCCTCCCCATGCTGCACGGTTCGGTCTGCTGATGTGCGGCCGGTCGGGGCGCCGCGGCACCCCGACCGGTCTGCCCGGTCCCGGTACGTGCGGCGCGGGGTCAGGCGGTGCGCCACCAGCTGGTGCTGTCGGCCTCGAGAAGAGCAGTGGCGTCTTCTCGGCTGCCCTGCGGTCCCGCGGAGGACAGCAGCAGGGTGCCGAGCCCGCCGGTCGGGACGGTGACCGGTTCGCCCGTGGTGTTGACGGTGCATACCAGCGCGCCCTGCTCGCTGTCGCGGCGGAACGCGAGTATCCCGGGGGCGAGGTCGAGCCACTCGACGGAGCGGCCGGCTCCCAGTGCGGGATCGGTGCGGCGGATGCGCAGTGCGCTGCGGTACAGCTCCAGGACGGATCGCGTCGCGGCGCATGTCGTCGGGGATGTCGGTGACCTCGGGGAGGCCGAGTTCCTCGCCCTGGTAGAGGTATGCGGATCCGGGCAGGGCGAGCATCAGCAGTGCGGCGGCCCGGGCCCGGCGCAGTCCGCGGGCGGGGTCGCCCTCGGCGTACCGGCTGGCGTGCCGTACGACGTCGTGGTTGGAGAGTGTCCAGGTGGTGGGGGCGTCCACGGCGTGCATGGCCGCCAGTGAGGTGGTGATCAGTTCGCGCAGCCTGGTGGCGTCCCAGGGGGCGTTCAGGAATTTGAAGTTGAAGGCCTGGTGGAGCTCGTCGGGCCGGACGTAGCGGGCGGTGCGTTCGAAGGACTTGGCCCAGGCCTCCGCGACGGCGATGCGCTGCCCCGGGTACTCCTCGAGCAGCGAGCGCCACGAGCGATAGATCTCGTGCACGCCGTCCTGGTCGAAGTAGGGGACCAACTTCTCTCCTAGCAGGCCGACTTGTTCGTGTCGGCCGAGGTCGGGCAGGCCGGGGGCCTTGACCAGGCCGTGGGCGACGTCGACGCGGAAGCCGTCCGCGCCCAGGTCGAGCCAGAACCGCAGGATGGCGCGGAACTCGTCCTGGACGGCTGGGGCAGCGGCGACGCCGTTCCTTCGCGCAGGGCCTGCAGGAACCACGGGTGCTGGTCCGAGCAGTGGTTGGGGACGATGTCGACGATGACCCGCAGGCCGAGCGCGTGGGCGTCGGCGATCAGCGCCTCGGCGTCACCGACGGTGCCGTACGCCGGGTCCACGGCCCGGTAGTCGGCCACGTCGTAGCCGCCGTCGGCCTGGGGCGAGGTGTAGAACGGCGAGATCCACAGCGCGTCGACGCCCAGGTCCCGCAGGTAGCCGAGCCGGCTGCGGATCCCGGCCAGATCGCCGCAGCCGTCGCCGTCGCTGTCCGCGAAACTGCGCGGGTAGACCTGGTAGACGACGGCGTCCTGCCTCCAGTCCGGGGAAGTCTGCGCGCGTGCCGGCGCCGTGGTGGGTGCGGTCATCGGATGGCTCCTCGGGTGACGGTCGGTGCGACGGGACATCAGGCCGGCCTGCGACCGGCGGAACTCCCGCACCCGCTCCGACGCTCCGGACTGGCACGCGGGCCGGGCGTGTCCGCCGTACGAGGCCGTCACCCCCTCGTCCACGACGCGAGGGTGATGCACGCACACGATGCTTCCACCGGCCCGAGATCACTGCAAGAGCTTGCTGCAAGTTTCTGAATAGTCTTGCCATGTTTGCCGATCAAATGTTTGACTCTCCACTCGTTGCACGCAGTTGACGGCCAGTTCGGCGGAAGGCCGGCCTATCCGGGGAGTGTTGTGGCGAAACAGACAGCGATGGCCGGGCCAGGAGTACGGGGCGACAACGGAGGATTCGTACTCCACGCGCCCGAAGGAACCTCATACCGTGTCGACATCACCGACGGTGTTCTCGTCCCGGACAACCCACTGTTGGCCCAGTACTGCGAGGGGCGGCAAGCGGTCGTCTTCCTCGGCCCGACCGTGGACCGCCTGTACGGCGCGCAGTTGCGCCGCTACCTGACGGCCCATCTCGCGCCGGGCAGTTGGACCGTGGTGGCCGTCGAGGGCGGCGAAGCGCAGAAGACCATGGAATCGGTCGAGAGGATCTGCGCCGAGGCCAAGGCCGCCGGACTGGACCGGCGCGGCGTGATGATCGCGGTCGGCGGCGGTGTCACCTGCGACATGGTGGGCTTCGCGGCGGCCGTCTACTGCCGCGGAGTGCGCTACATCAAGGTCAACACCACCCTGGTGGGGCAGGTGGACGTCGGCGTGGGCGTCAAGACCGGGGTGAACGCCCTCGGTACGAAGAACATGCTCGGCTCGTACCACCCTGCACACGCGTCGATCAACGATCCGCGCTTCCTGAGATCCCTGCCCGCCCGCCAGATCCGCTGCGGTCTGGGGGAGATCGCGAAGATGGCGATCATCAAGGACGCGCAACTGTTCCGCGTGCTCGAGGAGTACCCGGAGGTCTTCCAGCGGCCGTGCCCGGTTCCCTCCTGGCTCACGACCGGGGACAGCGGCGGACGCGACGTCGAGGACTACGTCCTGCGCACCTCCATGGCGCTGATGATGGAAGAGCTCTGCCCGAACCTGCGCGAACACGACCTGGCCCGCCTGGTCGACTTCGGCCACACCTTCGGCCCGGTGATCGAGACGGCCGGCAACTACCGGATCGCCCACGGCGAGTCGGTGGCCGTCGACATGGCGATCTCCAGCGAACTCGCCCGCGTACTGGGCCTGATCAGCGCCGAGGACTGCGAACGCACCGTCAGCCTCATCTCCCGCCTCGGCCTCCCCGTGTACGACCCGAGCACCTGCACGCCCGAGCTGATGCAACGGGCCCTGCAGGCCTCATGGGAGCGCCGCGGGCGCCGGCTGCACCTGGTGGTGCCCGACGGAATCGGCTCCGCGGTCTTCGTCGACGATCTCGAGGACATCCCGCCCGCCGCGCTCGAGGAAGCCCTCGATGCCCTCGCCGTCCGCCGCGGAGGACTCCCCGGCCCGCTCGCCGTCACCCACTGACCGCCACGCCGCCCGGCCGCCGCGCACACAGCCGATCCCTCCCGACAGGAGCGCACCGAGATGAGTCCCGCCGAACAACCGCCGCCCCGTGGTGTGACCCGCGGCAGGGTCTCCAACCTGCACGAAGGACTCCTGCGCGGCCTGACCGCCGACCACGACGGCCTCGGCACGATCCTCGCCCACCGCGCATACTCCGCCGACACCGCTCCGGGCCCCATCGCCTTCATCGACCTCGTGGTGCTGCCCCCGGGCACCTCCATCGGCGTGCACCGCCACACCGACAACGAGGAGACGTACGTGATCCTCGCCGGCCGGGGCCTGATGACCCTGGACGGCCAGCAGTTCGCGGTCCGCCCCGGAGACGTCGTACCCAACCTTCCGTACGGCCAGCACGGCCTCGCCAACATCTCCGACAACGACCTCCAACTGCTGGTCTTCGAGGTCGGCCCGCTCGGCGGCCGCGCATGACCGGCCCCCGCCAGCAGGAGCTCCTCACCCGCGAGGCCGACCGCCTCGCACCGGGCGCCTCGGAGGAATCCGCGCTCGGCCGCCGGGTGTTCGTGCAGGGCAGCGGCGCCGTCCTGACCGATCTCGACGGCAACCAGTACATCGACCTCGCCGCCGGCACCCTCACCCAGTCCCTCGGCCACTGCCACCCCGACGTGGTGGCAGCACTCACCGGACAGGCGAGCCGGCTGTGGAACGTCCACGACTTCGCCACCGCCGACCGCGCCGCACTGTGCGAACTGCTCGCCCGACTGCTGCCCGAGGAACTCAACACCTACGGCTTCTTCTCCACCGGAGCCGAGGTCGTCGAGGCCGCACTGCGCGCCGTCGAGGCCGTCGCCGACCCCGGCCGCAACCGGATCGGCGCGCTGCGCCACGGCTTCCACGGGAAGACCCAGGGCGCCCGCATGCTGGTGCACTGGGACATCGGCAACCAGGCCCACGCGGGCAACAGCATCCTCGGCTACTCGCCGTACTGCTACCGCTGCCCACTCGAACTGGAGTACCCATCCTGCGGGGTGCGGTGCGCCACCCTGGTACGGCGCCACATCACCGAGAAGGCCAACGTGTCGGCACTCGTCTTCGAGCCGGTACTCGGCGCCGCCGGGGTCATCGTCCCGCCCCCCGGCTACTGGGAACAGATCACCGACAGCGCCCGGGACAACGGCGTCCTGCTGGTCGCCGACGAGGTGCTCACCGGCGGCGGACGCACCGGCACCTTCCTGGCGAGTGAGCAGTTCGGCATCCGGCCCGACCTGGTGACCCTCTCCAAAGGCATGGCCTCCGGATTCCCGTTCGCGGTACTCGCCGGCCGCGAGGACGTGCTGCGCAACCCGCGCGCCGCCCGGGCCGGCTCCACCGCCTCCACCTACGCCAACAACCCGTTGGGCATCGCGGCGGCGAAAGCCACCCTGCAGGTGGTGGCCCGCGACACCCTGGTCGACAACGTCCGCACCCTCGGCGCCCTCCTCGACGACCGCCTGGCCGAACTCAAGTCCCGCTTCGACGTGCTGGGTGACGTCCGGGGCCTCGGACTCCTGCACGGACTCGAGTTCGTCCGCAGCCGCGAGAGCAGGGAACCCGCCCCCGAGATCGCCCGCGCGGTCTACCAGGCCGCCCTCGACCTCGGACTGCGCACCTCCATCGGCGGTCACATCATCCGCCTCGCCCCACCGTTCACCATCGACCGCAGTCTCCTGGAGGAGGGCATCGCCCTGCTCGGCCGCGCCCTGGAACAGGCCACGGAGGCCCACCGGTGATCGTCGCGGAAGACCTGGTCAAGGAATTCAAGGTCCACCGGCGCAGGCCGGGCCTCATCGGCAGCCTAGGCACCCTCTTCAGTCGCGAACACGACATCGTGCGAGCCGTCTCAGGCGTGTCCTTCAGAATCCTGCCCGGAGTCAGAGCGGCCTACATCGGCGCCAACGGTGCAGGCAAGTCCACCACCGTCAAGATGCTGACCGGCGTCATGAACCCGACCTCGGGCCGTTGCACCGTCGCAGGACTCGAACCCTACCGGGAACGCCGCCGGACCGCAGCCAACATCGGCGTGGTCTTCGGCCAGCGCAGCCAGCTCTGGTGGGACCTTCCCGTGGCGGACTCCTTCCGGATCCTGCGCCGCATCCACGACATCCCGGACCCGGTCTACCGGCGGAACATGGCGCTCTACCAGGAACTGCTCGACCTCGACGCCCTCGGCACCACCCCGGTCAGACAGCTGAGCCTCGGCCAGCGCATGCGCGCCGAAGTCGCCGCGAGCCTGCTCCACGACCCCGCCGTGGTCTTCCTGGACGAGCCGACCGTCGGCCTCGACCTCGTCCTCAAGGAAGCCGTCCGCGAACTGGTCAACCGCGTCAACGCGCAGCTCGGCACCACCGTCATGCTCACCAGCCACGACATCGGCGACATCACCTCGATCTGCGACCAGGTCCTGGTCGTCAACCACGGCGAGGTCGTGCACCAGGGCACCGTGCACGAGCTGCTGCGCGCGGCCGACACCCGCGCCGTCGTCTTCGAGTACCAGGACGGGCCCGACCCGCACCAGGCGATCGCCCTGATCGAGGCACGACTGCCCGGAGTCACCGCCCGGCAGAGCGAATGCCGGCGCATCACCGTCGACTACCCCACCGGCCGGCTCTCCGCCCGCCAGGTGATGGCCTTCCTCCTCGAACACTTCGACCTCACCGACTGCGTCGCCCCGGAACCCGACCTCGAGACGGTCCTGCGCCGGATCTACACCCGCCGGGCCGAACCCCGGGAGGTGCCGGTATGACGACGCCCACCACGCTGCGCCGCTACGCCCCGTTCGCCTCCGCCAGTCTGCAGAGCATGCTGCAGTACCGCTCGACCTTCCTGATCGGCGCCGTCACCGCGACCACCGCCGTCGGCCTGCAGGTCTTCCTGTGGCGCGCCGTGTACGCGGGGCGCAGCGACGGACTGCCCGGCGGGTACGGCCTGCCGGAACTCACCACCTACGTGCTCCTCGCGCAACTGCTGGCACTGTCCCAGGCCAACCGGGTGGACGAGGAGGTCGCAGGCGAGGTGCAACGCGGCGACATCGCGACCTCACTGCTGCGCCCGGTCAACTATCCGCTGGCCCGCTTCGCCGCCGGCCTGCCCGTCTCACTGGTCAACGCCGCCCTCGTCGGCCTGCCGGTGCTGCTGCTCTACGCGTTCCTCCTCCCCCTGTCCGCACCGACCTGGACGGGCCTGCTGCTGTTCCTGCCGTCCGCGGCGCTGTCGCTGGTGATCGGGTTCGGAGTGAACCTGCTGGTCGGGCTGGCGGGCTTCGTCACCACCAACATCTGGGGCGTGCGGATCGTCAAGGACAGCGTTGTCGCGTTCTTCGCCGGCCAAGTGGTCCCTATCGCCCTGATGCCGGGCCCGCTGGCCGCCGTCGCGCACGTGATGCCCTTCCAGGGACTGGTCGACGGCCCGCTGCGGCTGCTGCTCGGTCACTACACCGGGCCCGCGCAGGCCGCCGGGATCCTGATCGTGCAGGCCGCCTGGGCCGCCGCCCTGGCCGCAGCGGCCGCCCTCGCCTGGCGCAAGGCCGTGCGCCGCGTGGAGGTGCTCGGCGGATGAGACCCATCGCCACCGTCGCCCGCTACACCGCACTGGCATGGCACCTGAGCGCCGTCAGCCTGCACCGCCTGACCGAGTACCGGATGGACTTCGTGCTCGGCGCCGGCGGCCTGCTGCTGCGCGTCGGCGGCCAGCTCGCCGTGGTCGGCATGGTCTTCCGCCAGGTCCCGGTGATCGCCGGATGGAACTTCCACCAAGTGCTTTTCCTCCTGGGCTTCTCCCTCCTGCCGCGAGGCGTCGACCGGCTGTTCACCGACCAGCTGTGGATCATGGCCCGGAGGCTGGTGCAGTCCGGCGAGTTCTACCGCTACCTGATCCGGCCGGTCCACCCGCTGTTCGCCCTGCTGTCCGAGCGTTTCCTCTACCCCGACGGCTTCGGCGAACTGATCACCGGAGTGGCCATCACCTGGTACGCCGCAGATCAACTCGACCTCGATCCCGGGACAGGCGACCTGCTCCTCCTTCCGCTGCTGGTCCTGTGCGGCGCACTGATCCTCGCCGCGATCAAGACCGCCTTCGCCGCCCTGTCCTTCTGGACCACCAACAGCTTCCCGGCCCTGTACGCGGCCAACCAGCTCGGCGACTTCTCCGGCTACCCCCTCGACCTGTACCACCCGTCCCTGCGGTGGCTCCTCACCTGGCTGCTGCCCTACGCCTTCACCGCCTACGCCCCCGCGTCCTACCTGCTCTTCGGTCGGACGGACCTGCTGCTCTGGCTGCCGGTGGTGACCGCCGCACTGGTGGCACTCGCCCTGCTGGTGTGGCACCGGGGCGTCGACCGCTACGAGATGACCGGGAGCTGAACATGGACACCCTGCTGCTCGGCAGCCTTCCCCAGGCCACGGTCGAACTCCTTCGCCGGGCCCCCTGGATCGACGAGAGCGGCCGCCGGGCCGGACGGTTCCAGCTCGTCGACCAAGCCGCGCTGGAGACCGTCCGCCTGCTGATCGTCGCCCCCGCCGGTGACAGCACCGGCCGCTGGTTCGTGCCCGTCATGGAACAGGACCCGGGCCGCGGGGCCGACCGCACACCCGAGTACGACCGGGTGATCGTCCGGGCCCTGCGCGCCGGACTGGACCTGCCCACCCTGCGAGGCAACCGCATCGAGTTCCGCGGCGACCCCGCCGAGTACCGCGGGCAACTGCCGTTCGACCCGGGCTGGTCCTCCAACGCACTGTCCCTGCTCGACCTCGACGGCACCCCGCACGCCCACAAGACCTACCGGCGCATCGGCGTCGGCACCCGCGAGCCCGAACTCCTGCGGCTGATGGCCGCCGGCGGCCGCACCCAGCAGCCCGCCGGCGACTACACCTACGTGGAGACCGCCACCGGCCGACGCGAACCCCTCGGCGTGCTCTACCGCTACGCCGACGGCGAGGGACTGAACGTCCCCCTGAGCGCCGGAATCCGGGCCATGTGGCCACTGCTCCACAGCGGGGCCGACCCCGAGAGCGCCGTCACCCACTCCCAGCAACCGCTGGTCGCACCCCTGCGCGAGGCCGGACGCTTCCTGCGCGACTTCCACCACGAGCTCGCCGAACAGCTGGGTCCGCATCCGCAGTTCCCGGTCGACGACTTCCTCGCCGAGACCGCTGCGCGCACCGACGCCCTGCGCCCTCTGATCCTCGAGGACGACCGTTATCCCGCCGCCGTTCGCCGAACCGCCGTCGCGGGTCTGGACCGCGAGCTCGCACGGGTCCGCGCCCAGAGTCCGCAGCCGTGGCCCGCCGGCCCCTGCCACGGCGACCTGCACCTGTCCCACCTGCTGCGCCGGGAGCGCCCGGACGGCAGCTGGGAGCTGTGCGTGATCGACCTGTCCACCCCGGAGACCGACCCGGCTAACCCGGCCACGGCGCAGTCCCCCTGGCAGGACCTCGCCGCCCTCCAACGCGGCCTGGAAATCTTCACCGCCGACGAGCTCGCCGACCACGCGGCCATCGCGCTCGACATGGACGCCGACGACACGTGCCGGACCGCGCTGCTGCTGGCCGCCGGCACGGCCCCCGACACCCCGGGCTGGACCCCCCGGCACACCGCCGAACTGACGCGGCTCGCCGCCGCCGCCCGCCTGTGGGCGGCCCGCACCGGCGACCTTCTGATCACCCAGGGCCGGTCACTGGCGGGACACCCGGCCTGGAGGCTGCTGCGACTGCGCCGCCTCATCCACGAACTCGACTACGCGTACGCCCACGACCGCGCCTACCACGCGGCCATCAACCTGCGGCACGCCGTGGAGGCCGCCGGCCTGCCGGGCGCCCGGGCGAAGGACTGACACCCATGCACATTATCGAGACCTACTTCGAGTGCGGCGGCTTCGACCACCGCCTCATCCAGGGCGGAACCTCCGTCTACCTCTGGAACCTCTCCAAAGCACTGGCCGACAAGGGCCACCGCGTCTCCATCGTCACCCCCGCCCACGGCCGCCTGGAGGACCTGCGGCGCCTGCACGACGTGCAGACGCTCGACTACCGCGACGAGTACGAGCTGCCCGTCGTCCTCGACCCCCAGACCTGGGGCGACACCTTCCCCGCCGAGGTACGGATCCCGCTGACCACCACCGCGCACCTGCTGCGCCTGGAAGGCGTCGACCTCTACTTCCTGTCCAACCAGCTGCTCGACGAACTGCCCGACCGCTTCTACCCGCCCTACCAGAGCAAGGGCCACGACCTGGTCTTCTTCAAACCACTGGCCTACCAGGTGGACAGCATCCGATTCGTCCGCCAGTGGTTCGCCGACGACAGGGCCGTCCTGCACACCCATGAGCCCTACTACAGCTACCTGATGCCCGCGGCGTTCCGCCACGACCCGACCAAGCTCGTTGTCGGCACCGTCCAGAGCAACATGCCGATCACCAAGGCCGTCTACGGTCCCGAGGTCACCCGGCTGCTCGACTTCCTCGACGCCGGCGTCGAGGTACCCACGGACAACACCGCCCCGCTCGACGAGCACGCGGCCGTCATGAGCAGCTACCAGCAGCTCACCCATCTGCACTACGAGTACGGGCCCGAGCACGTGCGGGTGTACGACCTGGTGGCCGACAACGCCGACCTGGTCGACTTCCTCGCACCCGGACACCAGGACTTCTACACCGGCTTCGCCGACACCCCGTTCGAGCAGGTCTTCGCGCAGCTGCCGGTCCACGACACGGTGCGCCGCAACGCCCACAAGAGCTTCGTCGGCGGCTGCGCCGTCGGCGACACCTGGACCACCGGTGAACTGCCCGCGGTCGACCGGACCGCCGTACTCGGCGGGCTCGGCCTGGACCCAGCTCTGCCGACCTTCTTCCACAACGCGCGCTGGGCGGTGAACCACAAGGGACAGGTCGAACTCTTCCGCGCCGTCGACCGGGTGCTGAACGAGGGCCTGGCCGCCAACTTCGTCCTGCGCTGCATCAGCGACGCAGGTATCGAGGACCCCTACGTCCACGACGTCGTCGAACGGCACAAGGGCCGGATCCACCTGGAATGGCAGCGGGTCGACGAGCGCCGGATCGTCGAGTACGCGGCCTCCTCGGACTTCTGCCTCTTCCCGTCCAAGTTCGAGATGGACACCTTCCTGATCGCCCAGGGCGAGGCGATGGCCGCGGGAGCCGTGCCGATCGCCACCGCCCAACTGGGCATGGCCCACTTCGGCCACATCGCCGACCCGCTGACCGGACCCGGCGCGGAGCGGGCCACCGGCTTCGCCGTCAACCGCTCCTTCGCCGAGGACGACCCGCTGCTGGCCGACGCCCTCGCCCGCTGCATCCACCGGGCCGCCGCGCTGCTGCGGGAGCAGCCGGGGGAGTACCGGCGCCTGCGGGCCAACGCGATCGCCAACGCCCGGCAGTTCACCTGGGAGCGTGTCGCGGACCTGCACCTCGCCGCGTTCACCCCGATCTGGGAGGGACACCGTCCGGAGCTGGACGTGGAACTGGTACTCCGGCACGGCTGGTTCGACCTGCTGCCGGACGAAGCCTACGAGAGCCACCGCACCGCCGTGACCCAGGCTGCCGCCCGACTCGGCGACGCCGCGGCCCACCGGCGCTGCACAGAACCGACCCCGGACACCACCCGGGCCCTGTTCGAAGCGGCCTGGGACCGCGCCGACTTCGCCCGCTGCGAGCAGACGGCCAGCAGCGACCCGCAGCTGCGCGCCCGCCTCGACGGACGCTGCACCGTCGAGAACGGCCGCATCGTCTACCGCCTCCCGCACACGGAGCGCGTCGAGCTGGTCCGGTTCGCGCCGGCCGGCCCCGGCCGACGGCAGGTGACGGTGCAGCAGCTCCAGCGCAGCGAGGACGGTTTCACCGGCCGGATTCCGGACGACGGCCAGGACCTGCACCTCCTGCTCACCCTCACGAGCGGCCGCGCCACCTGGGACGTGATCCGTCATGGCTGAGACAGTGCGGACCGTCCTGCTGGCCGGCGGCGAGGGCCGCCGGATGGGTCGGCTCGGCCACGGCAGACTGAAGCCACTGGTGCCGTTCGGCGGCTCCTGCCGCCTCGTCGACTTCTCGCTGTCCAACGCCGCAGCCTCCGGGCTCGGCGAGGTGCTGCTGCTCTCGCAGTTCGAGGAGAAGCAGCTGATGGACGATCTGCACCGGACCTGGTGGCGCCGCGGATTCCGCGTGCACTTCGGCCCCTACGACAAGGCCTACCGCGACGGCGACACGCGCGAACTCCGCCGCCCCGCCGGGCCGCCGGAACGCGGCACCGCCGACGCGCTGATCCGCAAGGCCCCCTACGTCTTCGGCCCCGACACCTCCGAGGTCCTGGTTCTGCACGCGGACCACGTCTACCGGTTCGACTACCGACCGCTGATCGAGCAGCACCGCCGCACCCGCGCCGCCCTGACCGTCGCCTACCAACAGATCGAACGCCGCTTCGTTCACCTGTTCGGCATGGTCGAGTTCGACGCGACCGGGCAACTGACCACATTCGCGGAGAAACCCGCCGAGCCGACCAGCGACCTGGTCTTCGCCGCGTTCTGCGTCTTCGACGCAGGCGTGCTGCACCGCTACCTGGAGAACCTGGACGGCACCGGCTGGCAGCACGACATCAGCCGCGACGTCATCCCCGCCATGCTCGCCGGCGGCGAACGCATCCTCGGATACGAGGTCCCCGGCCACTGGGAGGACATCGGCACCCTGGAGCGCTACCACCTGGCCCACCTCGCCATGGTGCAGCGCAACCCGGCTCTGCCCCTGGAACGGCTGCCACGCACGGTCCGACCGGCCGTCGCACGCAGCCTGGTCACCGAAGCACCCGGCGTCCAGGACAGCGTGGTACCCGCCGACCTGGTCAACGACGGCCTCATCGAGCGGAGCGTCGCCTTCCCTGGTGCGCGGATCGGCGCCGGAGCGGTGGTGCGCCGCAGCGTCCTGCTGCCCGGCGCGAGCGTCCCCGCCGGCATCGAGATCGACTCGGCGATCGTCCTGGAGGACGGCTTCGTGCAGCAGCTGGACTATGCGAGCGGAGGGGCCAGTGTCTGAGCAGGTCTTCACCGTCGCCGACATCGGCGGCACCACCCTGCGGATCGCCCGCTACGGCACCGACACCGGAGCCGTCACCGACATCCACCGCACCCCCACCGAAGGCATGGACCGCCACCCCGGCGCACCGGTGGCCGACCTGCAGAACCGGGTGGTCGAGCAACTGGCCGACCTGGCCGCACGGGCGGTGCAGCGCCACGACAGCACCGCGCTCGCCCTGGCCTTCGCCGGCCCGGTCACGGCCGACGGCCGGGTCATGGCCGCACCCACCATCTGGGGCCGTCGCGGCGAACCACTGCCACTGCGCCTGCTCCTGGAAGAGCGACTCGGCCTGCCGGTCGTCGTGGTCAACGACCTGACAGCCGCCGTCTGGCGCTACGCCGCCACCGAGGGCACGCAGCCGTTCTGCCTGATCACGGTGAGCTCCGGGATCGGAAGCAAGGTCTACCGAGCCGGAGAGGTCCTGCTCGACGCCGACGGCCACGGCGGCGAACTCGGCCACTGGACCTGCGACCCCTCCCCGCAGGCACCACGCTGCGACTGCGGCGGCCGAGGCCACCTCGGCGCCGTCGCCTCCGGCCGCGGCATGCAGGCCGCCGCCCGCCGCGCGGCCCTCGCCGCCCCGGCCGACTACGCGCGCTCCCTCCTCGCCCATTCCGCACCCGACCCCGAGCAACTCGACAACCGGGCCCTGGTCGCCGCCGTCCGCGCCGGAGACGGATTCGCCACCGAGGTGCTGCGCGGCGGCCTCGCCCACCTCGCCTCCGCGATCAACGCGGTGTTCACCTCGATCGGTGTGCGCCGCTACGTCATCATGGGCGGCTTCGCGCTGGCCGTCGGCCCCCGGTTCGCGGAACTCCTCACCGAGGAACTGCAACGCCTCGGCTGCTTCGGTCTGAGCGCGGAGGACATACGCCGGATGGTCGTCCTCGGCGAGCCCGACGACGACCACGGACTGATCGGCGCCGGCCGGCTCCTGACCGCCCGCAGCATGGCCAGGCAGATCGTGAGCCTGCGATGACCCGCACCCTGATCGTCGGCAGCGGCTTCGTCGGACGCGCCGTGGCCACCCGCCTGGCCGCCGCGGGAGACAGTCCCGTCCTCGCCTCCCGCCACCCGCTCGCCGCCCCACCCGCCCCCTGGGTCGCCCTGGACGCGGCCGACACCACGTCCTGCGCACGAGTCGTCGACCAGGTCCGCCCCGACCGCATCGTGCTCGTGCACGGCCCCTCCGACGTGACCTGGTGCGAGGCGAACCCGCAACGCGCCGCCGAACTGCACACCGCGGCCGCCGCCAACCTCACCGCCGCCGCACCCGGCTGCCGAACCGTGCTGATCTCCACCGACAACGTCTTCCACGGCAACTCGCCCGCCAACGACGAGAACACGCCCACGGACCCCGCCAACGCCTACGGCCGCGCCAAACTGGCGGCCGAGCGCATCCTCGCAGCAGCGCCCGGCAACACGGTGCTGCGGGTCAGCCTGGTCTACGGCTGGGAGCCTGCCGGAAGCGGGAAATGGCTCAACTTCTTCTCCGCCTGCGCACACAACCTGCGCCGCGGCAGACCGGTGGAGGCCCCGCACGACCAGTGGACGACACCCGTGCTGGTCCAGGACGTCGCCGCGGTGACCGCCGCAGTGCTGGCCGGTGGAGCACCCCCGCTGCTCCACCTCGGCGGCCCGGACCGGATCTCCCGGGCCGGCTGGGCCCAGGCCATCGCCGACGGCCTCGGCGCGCCCCGCTCGCTCGTCCTCCAGGTACCGAAAGCCGTCGGCAGGTACGCCAGCCGCCCCACCAACACCTGCCTGACCAGCGACCGGCTGGACCGCTTCCTGGCCCCCCACCGCCTGCAGGTACGCGGCGTCGCCGACGGCATTCGCACCCTGCTGGAGGCACCGTGATCCGCACCGTCCGCTCCCGCCAGGTCTACCGCAACCCGTGGATGACGGTCCGCGAGGACACCGTCGAACGGGCCGACGGCAGCACCGGCCTGTACGGCGTCGTCGACAAACCCGACTACGCCCTGGTGATTCCCCGCCAGGACGACCGGGTGCACCTCGTCGAGCAGTACCGCTACCCGGTGGCCGGACGGTACTGGGAATTCCCCCAGGGCTCCTGGCCCCAGGGCCATCACGGGACGGACCCGCTCGACCTCGCCCGCACCGAACTGCGCGAGGAGACCGGCCTGCGGGCCGACCGGATGACCTACCTGGGCCGACTTCACGTCGCCTACGGCTACTCGAGCCAAGGCTGCCACGTCTTCCTCGCCGAGCAGCTGACAGCGGGCCGGCCCGAGCGCGAGGCCTCCGAGGCGGACATGGTCCAGCGCTGGGCCGACCCGCACGAATGGCGCGAACTCGTCCGCTCCGGACGGATCACCGACACCGCGACCCTGGCCGCACACGCCCTGCTCACGCTGCACACCCCCGGCGCGGCCTGAGACGCGACGACAGAGAGGACCCGACGGTGCACATCGTCAAATTCGCTTTCGAGAGCCTGGGCTTCGACGTCCGCCTCATGCGCGGCGGCCTCGCCTCACTGGTGTGGAACCTGGCCCGGGAGTTCGCCGACCAGGGCCACCGCGTCTCCGTGATCACCCCGGCACACGGCTGCCTCGACCACCTCAGGGCCCACTACGACCTCGAGGAACTCGACCACGCCGACCAGCACACCGTGCCACTGATACTGGACCCCGACGTGTGGCCCGGACATCCCGCCGAACTCGAACTGCATCTCACCACCCGTGCCCACCGCCTGCGCCACGAAGGCGTCGACATCTACCTCCTGTCCGACGAGTACCTCGACCTGCTGCCCGAGCGCATCTACCCGGCCCGCGCGAGCGAGGGCAGCGACCTGGCCTTTTTCAAACCACTCGTCTTCCAGGTCTCCGGGCTGCGGTTCCTGCGCGCCCACCTCGACCTGGACGCGGAGCCGGCCGTCGTCCAGGCCTACGAGCCCTACTACCATTACCTGCTGCCGCCGGTACTGCGCGACGACCCGAGGTTCCTGGTGGTCAGCACACTCGCCAGCAACATGCCGATCAACCAGCAGATCCACCGCCCCCAGCTGGAACGCCTGCTGGATCTGTTCGACACCACCGCCGACCTGGACGCGCTCACCGACCGGCCGCCCCTCGGCACCCTCGCCCGGGCGATGGCCGCTCACCTGCCCGCCACCCACCTGACCGAACCCGCGACCACCGACGGCATCGGCTACTTCGCCCTCATCGCGGCCAACTGCGACCTGCTGGACTTCCTCACCCCCGGCCAGCTGGACTTCTACTCCACCTTCCGGGACACCCCCTTCGAACAGGCCTTCCAGCACCTCACCGTCCAACGGATCGTCCGCCGGAGCGCGGAACGCCAGTTCGTCGGCGGCTGCGCCGTGCCCGACAGCTGGCTCGCCCGCGAACCCGCCGACAACGACCGGGAGCAGATCCTCACCGCCCTCGGACTGGACCCGCAACTGCCGACCTTCTACCACGTCGCCCGCTTCTCCCCGCACCACAAGGGACAGGTCGAACTGTTCCGGGCGATCGACACCGCACTCACCGCCGACCCCGACATCAACGTCATCGTCCGCTGCGCCGTGGCCGCGGGCGGGGACAACGTCCTCAGTGCGGTCGGCGACCCGTACTTCCAGGAGGTCGCCGACCGGCACCCCGGGCGCATCCGGCTCGACTGGGCCATGGCCGGCGAGGACGTGCTCCACCAGGAGGCGGTGGCCGCCGACTTCTGCCTCTTCCCGTCGAAATTCGAACTGGACTCCTTCCTGATCGCCCAGGGCCAGCTGATGGCCTGCGGCGCCGTACCGATCGGCACCGCACAGGAGGTCACCACCCACTACCGCCACCACCTGCCGCGCGAACACCCGGACGCCACCGGCTTCGCCGTTCCCCGCTCCTTCACCGAGGACGACCCGCTGCTCACCGCCGCCCTCACCGAGCGCATCCTGGAAGCCGCCCGGATCCACCGCCAGGACCCGGCCGAGTACCGCCGCCTGTCCGACAACGCCCGCGCCCTCGCCCGCCGCTTCACCTGGCGCAAGGCCGCCACCACCCGCCTGGCGACCTTCGCCGCCGCCGCCGCGGGAGTCCTGCCCGGCCTGACCCCGGAGCGGGCCACCGAGTACGGCTGGTTCACCGCCCTGGCCGACACCGACTGGGTCACCCACCGCCGCGAGATCGCCGAAGCCGCGAAGCTGCGGGGCGACCTCACGGTCTACCGCAAGTGCGTACCGGACATGGACCGCGACGCCGTGGCGGACCTGTTCGCCGCCGCCTTCGCCAGAGCCGACTTCACCCGCTGCGCCGACCTCGCCACCCTCCTGGACGACCCCGACCTCGTCACCGCGCTCGACGGACGCTGCCGGGCCGAGTGGACCGGCGAAGGCCTGCGGATCGACTACCGGCTGCCGCACGCCGAGAGCGTCCTGCTCGTGCTGCCGTCCGGCGAGCACCGCCTCACCGGGACCGACGGACACTTCACGACCACGCTCGCGAGGACACCGGCCGTACCGCTGGCCTTCCTGCTGCAACTGCGCGGCGGCCGCACCGCCTGGGACGAGCGCCCCCTCGACGCCTGTCGGCCGGCCACCCCCGTCGGCGCCGGACGCGAGAGGGACTGACCGATGACCGCACCCGCCCGCCACCGCCCACCACCGTTCGCGGTCGTCGCCACGGACCTGGACGGGACGCTGCTGCGCAGCGACCTCAGCGTCTCCGCCCGTACCCGTGCCGCGCTCGCCCGCGCAGAGGCCGCCGGAGCGCGGCACCTGGTCGTCACCGGCCGCGCCGCGGCAGGCTGCCGCACCCTCCTGGAACGGATCGACTACCGCGGCCTGGCGATCTGCGGCCAAGGGGCCCAGCTCTACGACGTCGGCGCCGACCGGCTCCTGTCGTCGACCGCACTGCACGCACCCACCGTCCGCCCCCTGGTCGCACGCATCGCCGAGCAGGCGGGACCTCTGAGGCTCGCGGTGGTGACCACGGGGCTGGCCGGAGAGTTCAAGGTCCTGCCCGGTTTCGAGAGCCGGCTGCGGCACGGCTGGCGGCTCGCCGAACAACCGGACGACCTCTGGGCACAACCGGTCGACAAGGTGCTCATCCGGCACGACCATCTGAACGACGACGAACTGGCCGCACTGGCCCAGCAGGTCTGCGCCGATCACGTCACCGTCACCCACTCCGGCGAGGGGCTGGTGGAACTGCTCCCGGCCGGTGTCAGCAAGGCGAGCGGGCTTGCCGCCGCGGCCGCCATGCTCGGCTTCAAACCCGACGAGACCCTCGCGTTCGGCGACATGCCCAACGACATCCCGATGATCGAGTGGGCCGGCCACGGCGTCGCCATGGCCAACGCCCACCCCGAACTGCGGCGCCGTGCCGACGAAACCGCACCCAGCAACGAGGACGACGGCGTCGCCGCAGTCCTCGAGCGGCTCTTCCCGGCCGCCGCCGACGACCCTCCCACTGATCGGCCCACCTCGCACCGGCCAACCAGTACCCGACCCACCGCCGACCGACCGGAGAGCCGAATCGATGCCGCCCACCCGTGACCTGGCCGACCTGGCCGAACTCCACCACGTCGCCACCCACTGGACCACCGACCTCGGACAGCGGGTCGAGACCTCTCCCGAAACCCTGCGCGCCGTACTCGCCGCCCTCGGCGTCGACGCAGCCACCGACAGAGCCGTTCGCGAGGCCCTGACCGAGCGGCGCAGCACCCTCGCCGAGCGGCTGCTGCCCCCCAGCGTCGTCCTGCGTTCCGGACGCCCGCGCAACGACCTGCGAACGGCGCCGAACACCCGACTGCGGGTCGAGACCGAGGACGGCCCGACGCTGTCCGTCCGCGACCTCGGAAAAGACCTGGCCGAAATCCCCGTCGGCCGCCACACCCTCCACGCCGAGCGGGCGGGCCGCACCGAAGCCGTGCCCCTGCTCGTCGCCCCCACCCGCCTGGCCGGCCCCGCCCGCCGGGGCTGGGGCTTCCTGGCCCAGCTGTACTCGGTCCTCTCCACCCGCTCCTGGGGCATGGGCGACCTCGGCGACCTGGCCGACCTCGGCCGCTGGGCCGGCGGGCTCGGCGCCGACTTCATCCAGCTCAACCCGCTCCACGCCTACGTACCTGGAGCACTGCCCGACCCGTCCCCCTACCGGCCCAGCAGCCGGCGCTACCCCGACCCGATGAACCTGCGGATCGAGACCCTGCCCGAGTACGCCGCCCTGGCGCCCGGGGACCGCGCCGTCGTGGGCGAGCTGGCCGCGCGTGCCGAGGGGCTGCGCGAAGGCGTCCTCACCGGCGGCCTGATCGACCGCGTCGCGGTCCGCGACCTCAAGTTCCGGGCCCTGGAACTCCTGCACCGGGTGCCGCTCGACCCCGTGCGGCAGGCCGCCTACCGGCGCTACACCGGCGCCGAGGGGCCCGGGCTGAGCGACTACGCGACCTGGTGCGCCCTCGCGGAGGTGCACGGCACGCGCTGGCGCTCCTGGCCCACGGGGCTGCGCAGCCCCGACGGGCCCGGCATCGCCGAAGCCCGCCGCGAGCTGGCCGACCGCATTGAGTTCCACCGCAGGATCGCCTGGCTGGTCGACGAGCAACTCGGAGAGGCACAGCAGGCCGCGACGGACGCCGGCATGGCGATCGGCCTCATGCACGACCTGGCGGTCGGCGTCGACCCCGAGGGCGCGGACGCCTGGACCCTCCAGCACTACCTCGCCAAGGGCATGACCGTCGGCTGCCCGGCCGACGACTTCAACCCGCACGGCCAGGACTGGGGCCTGCCGCCCTGGCGTCCCGACACCCTCGCCGACGCCGGGTACGCGCCGTTCGCCGACGTGCTGCGCGGCACGCTGCGCCGATCCGGAGCGCTTCGACTGGACCACATCATGGGGCTGTTCCGGCTCTGGTGGGTGCCCGCCGGGGCACGGGCCAGCGAGGGCGCCTACGTCAGGTACGACCACGAGGCGATGCTTGGGGTCCTCGCGCTGGAGGCGCACAGGGCCGGCACGATGGTGATAGGTGAGGACCTGGGCACCGTCGAGCACGGTGTCCGGGAAGAGCTGACGGACCGGGGGATCCTCGGCACGTCCGTGCTGCGCTTCGAGTTCCGGGGCGGGTCGGAGCAGCGCTCCGGGCCGCTCCCGCCCGAGCAGTGGCGTGCCGACTGCCTGGCCACCCTGACGACCCACGACCTCCCCAGCACTGCAGCCTGGCTGGACGGCGAACACGTGGCTCTGCACGCGGACCTCGGCCTGCTCGCCGAGCCGGTGGAGGCGGCCGCCGCCGCTGCGGCGGCGGAGCGTTCCGGCTGGCTCGCCGAACTCGACCGGGTCGGGGCGCTGGATCCGCAGGACGGGCCCGCACCCGGGCGGGAGGTGCTGGGCCTGCACCGCTTCCTCGCCCTCACCCCGGCGAAGCTGCTCGGTGTCTGGCTGCCGGACACGGTCGGGGACCGCCGTCCGCAGAACCTTCCCGGCACGGTCGACGAATACCCCAACTGGCGTCTGCCGATCGCCGATGCGACCGGTTCCCCCCTGACGCTGGAGCAGTTGGCCGCCCGGCCGGGACCCCGTGCCGTCTCCGCCCTCTACCAGGACCTGCAGGCCCCGTAACGCGCGTCGCGCCCCGGAGCCCTCCCCGACAAAGGCCGACCCACCAACCACTGCAAATGTTTGCAGAAAGCAGCGGCAAAATCTTGCCATCCGATTGGTGCGCCTGCTTGACTCCATCTCCACCACGTTGAACTGACTGACCGTCGGACACCTGCGAGGGGCGGGCGGGAGCCGCGTCGTCGCCCGGCGCCCCGGCCGGTGCCCGCCAATGCCGGGGCGCCCGCAGTCCGACAGCCGCAGTCGCCAGGCGTCAAGCCCGAGAGGAACCACCCATTGAGCACTGGAACGGACGTCCTCGTCCTCGGAGGCGCAGGGGTCGACACGATCGTGTACGTCCCCGAGCTTCCCCTCCCGTTCGCCGACAGCTACATGGTCCCCAGGATCGAGATGAGGGCCGGCCAGACCGGTGACTTCGTCGCTCTCGGACTGAGCGCGCTGGGACTGCGCACCCACCACCTCGACATGATCGGTGCCGACCATCCGGGCGACCTGATCCGGGCCCTGCACCGCGACCGCGGGATTCCGCTCACCGAAGTCCTCCTGCCGGGGGGAACCAAGCGCGCCGTCAACCTCGTCGGCCCCGACGGCCGGAGGCTGTCGCTCTACGACGACAGCCGCTCCCACGAGGCCGACCGGCTGCCCGAGGACACCGTCCGGGCGCTGGCCGCCGACAGCCGTCACGCCCACGTGTCGATCACCTATCCGTGCGCCTTCGCGCTGCCGCTGCTGCGCGAGGCCGGTCTGACGGTCTCCACCGACCTGCACAACTGGGACGGCGTCAATGCCTACCACGAGCCGTTCGCCTACGGGGCGGACCTCGTCTTCGTCTCCACCACTGCCCTGGCGGATCCCGAGCGCACCATGCGCCTGATCGTCGAGCGCGGCCGAGCCCGGACGGTTGTCGCCATGGCGGGCGCCGAGGGCGCCTACATGCTGACCGAGGGAAGGATCACGCACATCCCGGCCGTCACCCCGCCCGCTGCGGTGGTCGACTCCAACGGCGCGGGCGACGCCTTCGTCTCGGGTTTCCTGCTCGGGTGGCTGGCTGGCGAGCCGCCGGCGCGTTGCGCCCGCTACGGGGTGATCGCCGGAGCGTACGCGTGCACGGTGCCGGCAACGAGTACCGACTCCATCGGCCGCGGTGAACTCCTCGCCCGCGCAGCCGAACTCGACGCGGTGCAGAAGGGGAACGCATGACGGACGACGCGATCGGATACGACACGCTCGTCCTCGGCGGGGGAGTGGCGGGCTGCGTCCTGGCGGCCCGCCTGAGCGAGGACCCGGACCGCACCGTGTGCCTGGTGGAGGCCGGGCAGGACTTCGGCCCCGACCGGAACGCCTGGCCCGACGGAGTGCTCAACGCCCGGGCGCTGCCGCGGGAGGAGGTGTGGGAGCGCCACGCCCCCGCCCACCGCATCCGCGCACGCCTCCTCGGCGGCTCGTCCTGCATCAACGGCTGCTGGAACACCTGGGGCTCCGAGGCCGACCATGCCGCATGGGCCCGCCGGGGAGGCGCGCGCTGGACGGCGACGGCGATGGAGCCCTACCGTCTCGCGGCCCTCTCCCGGATGGGCATGTCCCAGGCTCCGGAGAGCGAGTTCTCCCCCTGGAGCACGTCGGCCCTCGCAGCGGCCGCGGAACTCGGCTACAGCCAGGTGGACATGGGCACCCCCGGCGGCCCCGGCTACGGGACCCCCCTCCTCAACGCCGTCGACGGGGTCCGCCACAACGCGGCGTTCGCCTACCTCGACGAGGCGCGGTCCCGACCCAACCTCACCATCATCGGCAACGCCACCGTGGAACGGCTGGACATCCGCCGCGGCCGCGTCCACGGCGCCCTGATCGAGACCGACGGCCGCCAACGGACACTCCTCGCCGACAGCTACCTGCTGGCCTGCGGCACCTTCGGCTCGCCCGCCCTCCTCATGCGCAGCGGAATCGGCCCCGCGAACCACCTTCTCGACCTCGGCATCCGACCCGAAGCCGACCTGCCCGGAGTCGGATCGAACCTGGCCGACCAGCCCGGCGTCTTCGTGCCGCTCCAGCCCACGGACGAGCTGAACGCGGCACTCGCCGCCAAGGAAGCCGACGGCGACCTGTACGTCAGCCGCATGCTGGTCAGAGCAGCCAGCGAACTCTGTCCGGCCGACTCCTGGGACCTCCACATCCTGCCCGTCGCCGGACCGCCGCTGTTCGGCAAACTCCCGCCGGGCCAGTACGAGGCCGGCATCTCCGCCTTCGTGATGAACCCGGCCTCACGCGGGACCGTGAGACTCACCTCGGCGGACAGCGCCACGCCCCCGCAGATCGACCCCGGCTTCCTCACCGACGAGGACGGCCACGACCTCGCCGTCCTGCGCTCGGGCCTGGAGATCGTCCAGCGGATGGCCGCGACCACCGCGCTCAAGTCGCTGGCCGCACCCGTACAGGGCCGGCCCGCCCACCACCTGTCCGACCAGGACCTGCGAGCCCGCCTCGGAACCTACTGGCACCCTGTGGGCACCTGCGCCATGGGCACGGCCGACGATCCGCTGGCCGTGGTCGACGGTGCGGGCCGGGTTCGGGGCACGACGAACCTGCGCGTCGTCGACGCCTCCGTCCTGCCGACCGTCCCGGCGGCCAACACCCAGCTGCCGGTCCTCGCCGCTGCGGAGATGCTGGCCGACCTGATCCGGGCCGAGCGGTGACCGGAACAGGCGTCGGCAGAGTGCTGTTCGGCTGCATGGGACTGGGCGGCACGTGGGACGACAACCCCTACACGGCCGCGGACGTCCGCCACGCCGAGGCCGCGATCGGCGCCGCACTCGACGCCGGGATCACCGTGTTCGACCACGCCGACATCTACCGACACGGCAAGTCCGAAGCGGTCTTCGGCGAAGTCCTGGCAGCCTCACCCGGCCTGCGCCAGCGCATCACCCTGCAGACCAAGTGCGGCATCCGCCTGCCGGGCAACGGCCGGCCCGGCCACTACGACCTGCGAGGACCCAGCATCCTGCGGTGCGTCGAGGAGAGCCTGACCCGGCTGCGCACCGACTCGCTGGACGTTCTGCTGCTGCACCGTCCCGATCCGCTGGTCGGACCGGAGGAGATCGCCGAAGCCCTCGCCTCCCTCCACCGGCAGGGCTTGGTGCGCCGCTTCGGCGTCTCGAACATGAGCGCCGCACAGATCGCCCATCTCCAGGCGCACGTGGACGTCCCGCTGGTCGTCAACCAGCTCGAGATGAGTCTGCACCGCCGCGACTGGGTCGAGACCGGAGTCCTGCTCAACACCGCCGCGGCCACCTCGAACGGCTTCCCGCACGGGACGCTCGAGTACTGCTCCGCCAACGGGATCGCCCTGCAGGCCTGGGGCGCCCTGGCCCAGGGCCGGTTCACCGGGAGCGAACCGACCCCGGCCGGGGAACTCGTCCGCCGGCTCGCCGCCCGCAAGTCCACGACACCCGAGACGGTCCTCCTGTGGTGGCTCCAGCGTCACCCGGCCGGTATCGCACCGGTCATCGGCACCGCCAGGCCCGACCGCATCACGGCCTGCCGCGACGCGGTGCGGCGCGAACCCGAGCTCACCCACGAAGAGTGGTACGAGCTCTGGATCGCCGCCCGTGGCACCCCACTGCCCTAGATCCCCCCGTACCCGGTACGGCCCGCCGCCCCACCGGCGGGCCGTACCGAACCGGCCCGCCCCCAAGTACCGCAGCGCCGTAGGAGAGACAGCCGTGCCCGCAAGACCGACACCGATGACCGCGTCCTCGCCCGGATCGCTGCAGTCGGCCCGCTTTTACATCACGTTCCGCTGCAACTCGCTCTGCGGCTACTGCAACGTCTGGCAGGACGACAAGTTCAAGGGCTACCACGAACTCTCGCTGGAAAGGGCCTGCCAGGTCCTGGACCAGCTGCACGGGCTCGGCGTGCGCTACGTGGACTTCACCGGCGGCGAACCGGTCCTGCATCCTCACATCGACGGGATCGTGCAGTACGCGAAGTCCCTGGGAATGACTGTGGAGATCACCAGCAACGGCATTCGCTTCGCGAAGCACATCGATGCGATCGTGCCCCACGTCGACACCATGAACGTCTCACTCGACACTCTGAAGCCCGAACGTTACCGGGAGATCCGGGGCGTCCCCACCCTGGACCGCGCCCTGGACGTGATCCGCCGGATCGGTGCCACCGGTGCGCGAAACCTGAAACTCATCTGCGTGGTGACCCGCGAGAACGTGGACGAAGTGGCTGACCTGCTGGCCTTCGCGCAGGAGAACCGCATCTCCATGTACTTCTCCACCATGTTCGAGTACTTCGAGGAACAGGACACCGTTCGCGACACCAACCGGACCGCCCGCAAGCTCAAGCTCGTCGAACACAACGGCAAGCCGGTCGCCGACCGTCCCGCCCGGCAGACCCTCGTACCGGTCGACGACATCATCGCCGACCGGCTGATGACACTCCTCCACCAGCCGTTCGCCGTGCTCAACCTGCACTTCCGCAAGTACGTTGAGTCGCTGGACCCGTTCGCACCCACCGACTGCTACGCCAACAAGCGTATCCTCACCGTCGGGCCGGACGGGCGTCTGGTCCTGCCCTGCTACCACGCATTCGACAACTCGCTCGAATGGGACCGCGATCTCGCGCAACTCGTCCAGGACGAGGAGTTCCTCCGGGTCCGGGACGAGGAAGTCGGCCACCGCAAGGAATGCCAGGGCTGCACCGTCTTCCCCTACATCGGGCTCTCGTTCAGCTACCGCTTCGACAAGACCTTCCTGTACCAGGCACTTTCGGAGGAGATCACCAAACTCAAGACCCGCTTCGTCGACCCCCTGCACCCCCGCACAGTCCTGCCGTTCGACGAACTGCGCCGCAGCTACCTGGAGCTGGAACGGCTCATCGACCACAGCCTGCCCGTGCCGCGCCCGCCGGCGTCACCGGACCTTCTCTACCACTTCGATGTGACCCCCGGCGGAATCAGCTCCGAGCTCACCGCAGGGCAGATGAGCCTGGCGGAAGTGCTCAGCGACCACCTGCACGAGGACTGCTGGGGAATCCAACGCTCCCCGCACCTGTGGATCCGCCTTGTCTACAACGACCTGATGCCCCTGCTGCGCGACCTCACGGAACGGGGAGGGCTCGCCCCCGAGGACTACCAGCACACGGTCGAGGACCTCTACGCGGTCCAACTGGCTTGGTGGCGAGCCTACCTGGGCCGGTACCTGGCCGGCGGGGAGACGATCGACACAACCGGACCGGTCGACGTCCTCACCCGGTTCCTGCTGCGGACGAACACCCTTCTGCCGGAGGCGCCCGAGTCCGTCCGCATCCGGCAGGTACTGCTCCACGCCGGCTGTGTGCTCGGGATCGCACCGCAGACCCTGGCACCGCTCGCCGTCCACGAGGACTTCCCGGAAGCCGCACTGACCGTCAAGCACATCCTGCTGATCGCCGCCGACACCGACCTGACCCGCTACGCGGCCCTTCTCCCGGCACGTTCCGCAGAACCGCTGCACCGCCTCGCAACCGCTTCCCACACATCGCATCCCGGCACCGAGGACATCGAGCCCGAGGACACCGAAGTGGCTCGACTCCTCGAGGACGAGGACAGCCTGGACCAGACGGCCACCGAGCACCTCGTCACCTCCCTGCGGGCCGCCACCCCCCAGGACCGGCGTTCCGCACTCGCCGCCCGCCTACTGGCCCACGAACTGCGCACCCCACAGCAGATCCGCCGCCGCGGCAAGGCCCTTCGCCCGAGCGCGACGGCCCCTGCGGGCAGCGAATGACAGTGATGATGCTCGGCGAGACGCTGGTAGGTCTGACTCACCCAATGGCAGCGTGCACATCGCCACGACACGGCTCGCGCCCGCAGGACGGCTGACCGTACACCCCGGTCGCGGTCAGAGAGGCAGCCGCAGACGCGACGGCCGCATGGGTGTCCACAACCTCCAGGACCCGGGTCAGGCGCTTCCGCCGGCAAGGCCCGTCTGCCAGGCCCAGGCAGCGATCTCGACCCGGTTCCGCGCGTCGAGCTTGAGCTGTACGGCTGCCAGATGGGTCTTGACCGTGGACAGGGAGACGAAGAGTTCGGCAGCGATCTCCGCATTGGTGCGGCCCAGGGCCGCGAGGCGGACCACATCCGCCTCGCGAGCGGTCAGCGGCTCCCGGGGCTGTCGCACAGCGCTGGTCGCGCTGAGAGAAGGCTGCGGAGCAGTGAGGTGCTTGAGGAGCCGTACGGTGACTGCGGGCGAGACGAGGGAGTCGCCCGCGGCGGCGGCCCGAACCGCTTCGACGAGCAGTGCGGGACCTGAGTCCTTGAGGAGAAACCCGCAGGCGCCGCCGCGCAGGGCACCGTAGACGTACTCGTCGAGGTCGAAGGTGGTGACCACGACGACGCGCAGAGGATCGGGGACGCCGGGGCCGGCCAGGATTCGGGTCGCCTGCAAGCCGTCCAGCTTCGGCATCCGGATGTCCATCAGGCACACATCGGGACGAAGCTCGCGTGCCAGCGCCACGGCGCTCTCGCCGTCGCCGGCCTCCGCGACCACGGTGATGTCCGGCTGAGCATCCAGGAAGAAGCGAAATCCTGTGCGAACCATGTCCTGGTCGTCGGCGATCAGCACGCGGATCGGGGCACTGGGCGTCATGAATCGATCATGGCACACCGGTGCGGCCAGGCCCGGCCGCACCGGAGCGGTTCAGGCCTCCTGCCTGAGAGGATCGGCGGTGGTCGTGCGCAGCAGGTGGCGGCTGGCCCCGATTGCGGCGGACATGACTGCGACGCCCACGGCCACGCACACACCCAGTTGAATGGCGCCGGTGGTGTCGACAGTGGTGCCGGTCGCGTTGTTGAGCTTGGTAGCCAGGTAGACGCCGGACGCGGTCGTGCCGCCGGCCAGGGTCACCAGAGGGAGCGCTGTCTCCAGGAGACGTGCGCGGTCCAGGACCTTGAGCGGGGTGCCGGCGAGCCGTAGACGGGTGTAGATGCGTCGGCGGTCCAGGACGTTGGCTGCGGCGGTCAGTCCGGCGGAGGTGGCCGCGATGACGAAGCCCATGGCCATGGTGGCGACGCCCAGGTAGCGAATCTCGGTTGTGGCGATGCGCTCGTTCGACGTGAAGTCGCCGTGACTGTAGGGAGGTTGTGCGGGGTTCAGAGGGGTGAGTGCGGTGACGGCGGCGTCGATCTGGGCCGCGCCTCCGCGGATGTCGGCCGTGATTCCGGATTCACCCATGAGGAGGCTCTCGTGGCCTCGGGCGGAAGTCTGTACCGTGGCGTCCACCCCGGCAGCCTCGAGGAGTGCGCGAGCCCGGTCCTGTGCCTGGGGGATGTTCGCTTCGGCGGGCATGGTCACGGCCACCTGGCCCGACGGTCCCGCGAGGTTCGCGCTGAGGTGCGCCACGGAGAAGAACCCGGCCACGAGGCCAGCCATGACGAGTCCGCTGACCGTGCGCCATGCACCGTTGGGGTCGTCGCTGAGGCGCCGCGCGGCGAGCAGCGTAGAAGGGCGGCGCGCCAGACGGGCGAGGAGGCGACCGAGCCGGTCGACGACCCACGGACCCACGATCCAGAAGGCGGCGTAGAACAGCGCGATCAGGGCGACGTGCTGGGTGGTGGACAGGTCCCCGCTCCGGGCGGTGAGTGCGACGAAGAGGACGAGGCCGACGAAGAGCGCCAGGCGAACCATCCGGGTGCGGCGCGGATCGCTCTGCTGGGCGACGCCGAGGGGGGAGCGCACCACGCGACGGAGCGCGCTGACCGCGCTGAACCCGGTGAGCACCGCCACCACTGCCACGACGGCGAGCAGTCCGGGAATCCCGACCCACAGGTCGCCGGTGAACCAGGAACCGATGCCGAAGGGCAGACGCGCGAGGCCCGGAAGCAGAGCGCCGTAGGCGAGAGCACCCGTAGTGGCGCCCAGGGCACCGACGGCGGTGGCTTCAGCGCCTGTCATGGCCAGGACCTGGCGGGGGGTGGCACCTGCCAGTCGGAGTGCGGCCAGACGCTCTTCCCGTCGGGCCGCCCCCAGGCGGCCGGCGGCCGAGGCGAGGACGACCACCGGCATGGCGAGCAGCCCGGCACCGAGGAGGACGGTGTTCTGGTCCTGGGCGGTGGCCGGCGCGTTCTTGGTGCCGGTGAAACCGGAGACCACGGCGCGGGAGGTCAGTCCGTTGTCCAGGATCCGCTCGCCGGCCTCGGCCGAGACCGCGGCATCGGACGGTGCGCGGCCGACCACAGCCAGAAGTTCGTCAGGGGCGGCCAGCCCGGCGGCACCGATCGTACGGTGGGACTTGGCGGACGGGAAGCGCTCGGCCAGTTCCTTGGCGGGAAGCTTTCGCGCCAGGTCGGCCAGTGCGGGGGAGAGGTACACCTCGCCGGGCTCGGGGAAGGAAGAGAGGCCAGGCGGCGGCGCGGTGGCTGCCCGCCCCGGTAGCTGGGCCAGGTTGACCACGGTGGCAGGCTCGCCACGGACGAAGGTCGTGGACAGGGCCTGGACCGCGGTGCCGTTCGGGTCCGGGGCGGGAGTGCGCCAGCCGGTTCGGTCCGCTCGGGCGCCCGCGCCGAGCCATGCGGCGAGCAGGATCAGCATGACCACCGCGCTGACGGTGGCGGCTCCGACGGCCAGGAGCTGGCCCTGCAGGCCGCGCCGGCCCGAGCGGCGCAAGAGGTGCCAGGTCAGTGGAAGTGCGGGAAAGGACACGGTGGGGCTCCGAAAGGGATGAGAGGGCGGTGCTGGCCGCGGTGGACCAGGAGGCGGAGTGGCTCAGCGACGCCCGGGGGCAGGCTGGGTGGGTTCGCCGATCCGGCCGTCGCGGACATGAAGAACCCGGTCGCAGCGGGCAGCCACATCCGGATCGTGCGTGACCATGACCAGGGAAGCGCCCTGCTCGCGTGTCACCTGGGTCAGCACGGCGATGACCTCCTCGCTGGTGGCCTGGTCCAGGGCGCCGGTGGGTTCGTCGGCGAACACCACATCGGGCTCCGAGACCAGCGCCCGGGCGATCGCCACCCGCTGAGCCTGTCCGCCCGACAGCTGGCCGGGGCGGCGCTGTTCCAGGCCGTCCAGGCCCAGCGGGGCGAACCATCGGCGGGCCCGGGCCACCGCGTGCCTGCGTGGGGTGCCCTCCAGCATCAGAGGCAGCGCCGCGTTCTCCTCGGCGGGCAGTTCCGGCAGCAGCTGGCCGGCCTGGAACACGAAGCCGAAGCGCCTGCGACGCAGCTCGCTCAGCCGGTTCTCGCTCCACTGGTCGATCCGTTCGCCGCCCAGGAGCACCTGCCCGCTGTCAGGGCGGATGATCCCGGCCAGGGCATGCAGGAGAGTCGACTTGCCGGAGCCGGACGGTCCCATGATCGCCACCGATTCGCGTCGGGCGACCTCCACGTCGATACCGCCCAGGGCAGTGGCAGACCCGTACTTCTTGACCAGGCCGAGCCCGGAGAGAACAGCGTTCATCGTGCTTCCCCGCCCTTCAGCGCTCGAACGACCAGGTCACGGACGTGCCCTGAACGCGATCGACGGTCACGGGGATCTTGATGCTCCTGCCGTCGGCCTCCGCCGCACAGGTCATGGACACGCCCTTCGTCGCCTTCAGCGGTCCGGGGCAGTCGACGGCATCGAGATGGCGGCCGACCCAGGGCAGCGGGTGGTACTTGGACTGGATGCGGCCGGCCACGATGCCCCCGTCGAGGGCGCTCTGCCCGTCCACGGCCACGACGGACTGCTGGTCCAGCTCGACGGTCGACTCCGTGCCGCTCAGCGCGACGGTGGCAGCGACGCCCGCCCCGAGGGCTACTGCCGCAGCGGCGCCGGTCACGATCAGAGGGTTGCGCTTCATGCGTTGGTTCTCCTGGAAGGCACAAGTGAATGTGCCTTCGACTCTCGCCGAGACCCCACCTCCAGTACCTCCTCCCAATGGCCAGACCCGCCCGCTGCGAACGTCACCGAGCTGGCCGATCGGCCGACCCTTCACCACCGGACCCCACCTACCGTGGACCGCGTGAACCTCTCCCGCGCCACTGGCACCGCCGTCACTCCCACCGGCCGCAGGCACGCCTGGCTGCGGCTGGCCGGCCGTGGCGTGCTGATCCTGCTCGCCGTGGCCGACCTGCTGATCGCGGCGACCGCAGGCCAGCTGCTGTGGCCCGTGCTGGCGCTCCTGGCCTGCGGGCTGGCGGCAGTCCTCGCCCCTGCCCATGGTCGACCTCGATGGCTGACACCTCAGCTGCGCGCGGCCCTGCCCGCCGGCCTGTCCCTGGCCGTGACGTGTGCAGCTGCATTCACGGGCAGGGCCCAGTCGTTCGGCCCCGGCGAGGCAGCCATCCTGTTCTGCCTGCTGATGAGGGCCGTGCGCACCCTTACGCCGGGCTGGGCCGCCGCATGTGCAGTCATGAACGGCGTGGCCCTTCTTGCACTGCCCTTCCGCTACTACCAGGCCTACGTTCATGACGATCTCGGTGTGCTGTTCGGCCTCGTCCTGGCCCTCTGCGTGGCAGTCGGTGCTGTCGCGGGCCTCGGCGGCTACCTTCGCACCCTGGATCACCGACGCCGTGAGGCGGTGACCTTCACGCGTCGCTCCGAGCGGCTCACCATGGCGGCCGATCTCCACGACTTCGTCGCCCATCACGTCACGGGCATTCTCGTCCAGACCCAGATGGCACGCGTGCTGGCCACAACCGCACCCGATCGCCTCGATCCCGTTCTGGAGGGGATCGAGCACGCCGCGGCCGAGGCTCTCGCCTCTATGCGTCGCACGGTCGGCCTGCTCCGAACGGATGCCGACGCAGCCCACGGCGACCCGGTGCCCCTCGATCCGGCCGGTGATCTTGCTGCGCTCGCCGACCTGGTCGACGGCTTCGGCCGCACAACGCGGCAGGCGGCCGTACTGCGCCGTTCGCCCGGTATTCCCGAGGGGCTTCCCCACGAGGTACAGGCCGCTGCCTACCGTGTCGTCCAGGAGGGCCTGACCAATGTGCGCCGCCATGCCGCCGACGCGACAGAAGTGACCGTCACCCTCGCCTACCGGCAGGACACGCTTCATGTGACCGTGGCCGACGACGGCGGTGGTGCCAGCAGCATGCCCGACGCTGCCCGCGGTGGGGGTTTCGGTCTCGTCGGTCTTTCCGAACGCGTCACCGCCCTTCACGGCGACCTTCACGCGGGCCCTCGCCCCGATCGAGGCTGGCAACTCGCGGCCCGGATTCCAGCAGCCCGGTAGGGAGGGGGTGTTCGCAATCCAGGAGACCGGACGGTGCCGCACGGACTGCAGGGGGTGACCGGCCCGGGAACGGGGCAACAAGGCCGCTGACCGATGCGACCGTACTCTGCGCTCCTCGGGAGCTGCGGGTGAACCGGTGGGCGCGCGCAGCGTAGGCCGGCACACAAAGCTCGGCTGGGGACGATGGGCTTCCCCAGCGTTGCGCGATGTTGTCACCGCCGGATTCGAGAATGCAGCCGTGACGTACTACGGGCAGCAGTCGCAGTTCGCTTGACCGGCGAGGCCGAGGCAGTCGGGACCGGCGGCATTGCCATCGGCGGTGTTTCAATATCGCGACCACCCGGCCCGCACTTGTGGGCCTGCTGCCCCGGCCGGCCCTCCCTTCTCCCCTTCCGTCTGGCAATGGGGCTGGCTGCGGCACCGCCCCGCAGCTTGTCGACGGCTCGCTGACCGTTGACAGCGGCGATGGCTTCCGCGTCCACACCGCCCATCGCATCCGCGACCCGGCTTCACCGCGATCCGCTCCGATCGAGTCGGACTCCGCGAGGACACAGCGGACGTCCTGCGACGCCGTCCGGGCTGAACGCCGCTCGCCGAGCCACCTCCCGGCGTTCGGCCCGTTCCCGAGACTGCGTCCGCACGATCTTCAGGTAATCGGAATGACAGAACTCACCCGTCCGGAAGGCCATCGCTGTAAGATATTGCTGAAAATTGCTGCAAGTAATTTCACTCGGAGGACCCTGCCATGTCGGGCATCGCCCCACCTGTAGCGGACGAGCGCACCGCGCTGATGACCTACCTGGCACACCAGAGGAGGCTGCTGCGTGTCACTGCCCATGGTCTGACCGATGAGCAGGCCCGCTCGGCGGCGTCCGTCAGCGAGTTGAGCATCGGCGGGCTGATCAAGCACGCCGCCCGCTGCGAGGCAGGCTGGACTCGGCTCATCCTGCGGGAGCCGCATCCGGCCGGGGACGGGTCGGACGAGTTCCGGCTGGCTCCCGGGGAGACGCTGGCCTGGGCACTGGCCGAACACGCGGAGGCGGCTGCGCGTACGGACGCTGTGATCGCTTCCGTACCCGATCTCGGACACGCCGTGCCTGCCCCGCAGGGCACGCGGTGGATCCCTGCCGATGTCAAGGAGTGGTCGGTGCGCTGGGTGCTCCTGCACCTGATCGAGGAGATCGCGCGGCATGGGGGCCATGCCGACATCATTCGCGAGAGCATCGACGGCGCCACCCAGTACCCGCTCCTTGCCGCAGCCGAGCGATGGCCCGACCCCTGGTTCCAGCCGTGGGAGCCGGCACGCCCCGGCGTGCTCTGACCCTCACGGCGTTCCGACTCCGGGCGAGACTCCTGAGGTCTCGCCCGGTACTTCTCGGAGGCCGTGCGGCCGGTGCCCTGGCTCGTCGCGGCGGCGTGAGCACACCGCCGGCCCGCGTCCGGCGGCTCGGGAAGTGGCTGCGGGTCTCCTGCCGGGCACCATTGGTGCCCGGCAGGAGACCCGCTTCTTTCAGTACGGTCCCGCTCGGAGACGGGGCCGGGGCGGCCTGCCGTCCGGGTGACGGCGCACGGCAGTCTGTGGGGTCAGCTGCGCCAGGTGTCGGTCAGGGCGATCCTGCCGGTGGCGGGGACGGTGGCGGTGCGGTTGGCGCCGGATTCCCAGGTGACGTTCCCGGCGGCGTCCTTGCGGATGTACTTGTACTCGAATGCGGTGCCGGCGGGCAGGTCGAGGGCGAGCTTCCACACGGGGTAGGCGGCGGGGTCGAGCTTGACCGCGCCCGCGGAGGCCCAGTTGCCGAGGGCGGTGGTGTTGCCGACGACGTAGATGTTCTGACCGGGCACGGTGGTCGCGTTGACGGCGAAGGAAGCGCCGGTGGTGGTCTGGGGCGCGTCGCAGGGGTTGCCGGTGCCGACGCTGCCGCCCTTGACGGTGATGTTGCCGGTGCCGAGTGTGTAGTCGGCGGAGTTGTTGTTGTCCCAGGTGCCGGCGCCGTTGTTGAAGGAGGCCTTCAGGCCGGTCGCGGTGTTGAGGGCGACGGTCTTCTTCACCCAGCCGGCGCAGGCCGGCTCCATGGCAGCGCCGGGGGCCACGGTCCAGGAGCCGCCGTCGGGGCGGAAGTGGATGTTGTAGGCGGGCCAGTTCTTGTCGGTGCTGTAGTAGACGGTGGCGGTGTTGGTGCCGTCGGGCTTGGTGCCGCCGCCTGCGCCGACGTAGAGGGCGACGGCGTCGTTGGAGCCCACGGTTGCGGTGAACTTCCCGTCACTGCCGACGGTGTAGGTGGTGCCGGTGCATCCGCCGCCGGCGGTCGGGCTGCCGTGCTGCACGTCGCAGTAGGTGCCGGCGGGCAGCGAGGTCTGGAAGGTCCGGGTGATCGCGTCGCCGCGGTTGATCGTCACGTAGGCCCGGTCGCCCCGGCCGAAGCCGATGGTGTTGTCGCCGTTGTCCCACCAGTTGGTGACGGCCGTGTCGCCGGCGGCGTTGCGGAAGCCGACCATGTTGGCGATCTGGGGCCAGGCGTGCTGGCACTCCCAGCCTTCGGTGTAGCAGGAGTTGACCGTGCCGCCGTTGGGCGCGCCGGCGTCGCGGTTGGAGAACTGGTAGCCGGAGTGCACGGACGGGGTGCCGTAGGGGTGGGCGAGCATGAGGACGTGCGCGAGGGTGTAGGCGGCGCCGTCCTTGTAGCTGAGCGAGGACCCGTTGCGCTCGGTGTCGTGGTTGGTGACCATCGTGCCGGCCTTGCCGGACGACATGTAGCCCCACGCCTCGCCGAAGTTCTTCAGGTAGGAGAGCTTCTCGTTGGTGAAGATCCGCTTGAGGTCGGTGGTGTAGCGGAACTCCTGGACGTCACCGACGCCGAGGTACTCGCTGGGGGAGACGGCCTCGCCCCCGCCGAAAATGGCTTCCTGGACCCAGTAGGCGTCCGGCCGGGTGAGCCTGGAGCGGATCGCCGTGAGGTCGGAGGCGGGAATGTGCTTGACCGCGTCGACGCGGAAGCCGTCGGCGCCGAGGGAGAGCAGGTCGTTCAGATAGCCGGCGATCTTGTCGCGGACGGAGTCGCTGCTCGTGTTCAGGTCCGACAGCGACGGCTGCCCCGGGTCGCCGAGCTCGCACTCCTGGACGTTGTAGCGGTCCGCGTAGTTGCTGCCGATGGGGCGGCGGCAACTGTGGAAGTCGCCGTCCTGGAAGGTGCCGGGGTAGTTGTACTTGGTGTACTGGGTGCCGCCGGTCCCGGTCCCCGAGCCCGAGGTCATGTGGTTGATGACCGTGTCGACGACGACGTCGACGCCTGCCGCGTGACAGGTGTTCACCATGTTCCGGAACGCGGTGCGGTCGCCGAGCGGTCCCGCGATCCGGTAGCTGACGGGCTGGTAGCCGGTCCACCAGGCTCCGCCCTGGATGCGCTCCTGGGGAGGGGAGACCTGGACGTAGCCGTAGCCCTTCGGGCCGAGGGTCCGGGTGCACTCCTGCGCGATCGAGTCGAACTTCCACTCGAACAGGACGGCGGTGACCTTCTTGCCCTCGCGGCCGACCGGTGCTGCGGACGCAGACTGGGCCGGCAGCGACAGGGTCGCTGCCATGCTCAGGGCCAGGCCGAGTCCGGCCAGTGAGGCGACGGCCCGGCGCGATGTGCGCGTGGGGGGAGTGTCCAACGTGGCTGTGCTCATCTGCTCTCCTCCAGGTGGGGGTCCCCGGGAGATGGGGCGAGGGGGACCGGAAGGGGTAGCGCGTCCGGCATCGGCGTCGCCGGAAGGAAGCCTCTGTGAAATATTTCTGAAACTTTCAGCGCGCGCCGCAACCATAGGACCGCCACAGATGCCCGTCAATGCCTCCGGATCACAACACGTGCACAGCGTCGGCGAGTTGATCGGTTCACGCTAAGTTCGGGTCAATGCAGCAGGCCCGTACTCGCTGCCGGCGGGTACGGGCCTGTTGGTCTGGGGGCGGGCGCTGAGGGAGGGTCAGTCCCGCAGTACCGCGGATGCGGCGGTGATGTCGATGAGCGCCCCGCGACGGTGCAGGAGGGCGGTGCTCGTGCCCGCTGCCAGCGATGCGGAGGCAATAGCCGCTTGCGCGGTGGTGGCCCGTACGGCGAACGTCTGCGCGCCTGCGGCACGCCTCGACCTGGTGGGTATGGTCACCAGCCACATCGGGTCCCTGGGCGGCGTGAGGAATTGCGGCCAGTGCGAGCCGCTGGCGCGCCTGCGCGTACGGGGATGCGAACCGTCGAGGATCGAGGTGAGGGTCATGGCTTCTCCAGCGTCTTTCGGTCGATGGCGCGACCGGACGGGGCTGCGGGTGCGGGCAGCGGTGGAGGAGCGTCGCGAAGCAGGGTCCGGCGGGCGGGGTGCGGGCCCGGGAAGGGGGCGACGGACCGGGCCCGCGGGTCCCACCCTCGCCAGTCGCACCGACGACGTCAAGTCTTTCTGCAAGTTTCAGAAATTCCCCACCTTTGTCATGCCCCGTCCGTGAAGGACGGGACCCGGGGGCCGGCGGTCCCGCCCGTGCCCGGTGCGCGCGCGCCGACATGCACGGCTCCAGGACTGTCCGGGGCGAGGGCCCTGTCGGCGGGGTCAGGGAATCTTCGCCCTTCCGCAGGCCGTGAGCTGCGGTAGGGCGGTGCGTGTGCCTGCCGTCGGCCAATGCCCGCCAGGTGGTGCGTTTTGCCAGGTCAGCTCGGGTGGCGGTGGCTGGTGGGCCCAATGTGCCCGCGCGGCAGTCCGGTTGGGGTTCCTCGGCAGCTGGTAACGAAGTGGCATCCTTGCTGAAACTTTCAGAAACAACCTTCCAAAATCCTTTCGGGCGCCTGTACCGTCGCTCCCAGTTCGACAGCAGGACCTGAACGGCGCCAGGGAGTTGCAGAGCTCCGCCGCGGTCGGTCGTTCCAGCGGAGGAGCCCGGGCCGTTGCCCGCTCCTCCCGCCCATCCCCCTCCCTTCGGGCACCCCGCCCGACCTGTTCCTCAAGGAGCTCACATGCGGCGTGGCATCGCAGCCTCCACTCTTGTCGTGGCGCTGGCCGTATCCATGGCGGCCTGCAGCAGCGGCGGCGGCAGCACCGGGAGTGCGCCCACGGCCGGCGGGGCGGTCGACCCGGCCACGGTTTCCGGCACGGTGACGTGGTGGGACACCACCGACGCGACTGCGGAGGCTCCCACTTACCAGAAGGTGATCGAGGGCTTCCAGGCGAAGTACCCGAACATCAAGGTCAACTACGTCAACGTGCCCTTCGACGGCGCCCAGAACAAGATCAAGAACGCGTTCTCCAGCGGCACCGACGCCCCCGACGTGATCCGTTCGGAGGTCGCCTGGACCCCCGAACTCGCTTCGCTGCACCTTCTGGCCCCGCTCGACGGCACCATCGCCCTGGACAAGGCGGACGACTTCCTGCCCAACCCGGTGGCCGCCACGAAGTACGAGGGCAAGACCTACGGCGTACCGCAGGTCACGGACACCATGGCGCTGTTCTACAACAAGAAGATGTTCGCCGACGCGGGCATCACCAAGCCGCCGGCCACCATCGAGGAGCTCAAGGCGGCCTCCGCCCAGATCAAGGCCAAGACGGGCAAGACCGGCTTCTACCTTCGCGGCGACGACGCCTACTGGACGCTGTCCTTCCTCTACGGTGAGGGCGGCGACCTCGTGGACCCCGCCACCAAGTCGGTCACCATCGACAACCCGGCCGGCGTCAAGGCGTTCAAGACCATGAAGGACCTTGTCGACTCCGGCGCCGCCAAGACGTCGGTCACCGACGGCTTCACGAACATGATGACCTCCTTCCAGTCCGGCGACACCGCCATGATGATCAACGGTCCTTGGGCTCTGGCCACGGTGAACAAGGGCGGCGGCGAGTTCGCCGACAAGTCGAACCTCGGCATCGCAGTCGTCCCCGCCGGAAGCGGCGGCCAGGGCGCACCGCAGGGCGGCCACTCCTACGCCATCTATGCGGGCAGCAAGAACATCTCCGCCTCGCAGGTGTTCGTCCAGTACATGGCCTCCGCCGAGGTCCAGACCACCCTGACCAAGGAACTCGGCGTCCTGCCGACCCGGAAGTCGGTCTACACCCAGCCCGACGTCGCCGCAATCGAGTCCGTGAAGTTCTTCTCCGAGGCCGTCGGCAAGGCCCACCAGCGCCCGTGGATCCCCGAGGGCGGCACCCTCTTCGCGCCGCTGGTCACCGAGTACACCGCCATGCTCTCCGGGAGGGAGACCCCCGAGCAGGCCGCGAAGAACACCGGTGACGCCTACCGCAAGAACCTGGGCTGGAAGTAAGGAAGTAGTCAGGCAATGGCTGTGAACACCGACAGCCCGCCGACGGCGGTGACCGCGGGCGGGGACCCCCCCGCCCGCGGTCACCGCCAGCAGGCCGGCACCCCCGGGCGACTGCGCCGGGCGCTCAGCAAGCACTGGTACGCCTGGACCCTGGTGGCACCGGTCGCCATCGTCGTCGCCGTCCTCGTCGGCTACCCCCTCGTACAGGGCCTGTACCTGTCGACGACCAACGCCAACGACAAGAACTCCGCCAAGAACATCGGGGAGTTCATCCGCATCCCGGCCACCTACGAGAGCGTCGGGCTGGACAACTACACCGAGATCCTCTTCGGGGACAACACCACGTTCTGGGCGCGCCTGGGCTGGACCGTCACCTGGACCATCGCCTGTGTGGGCACCAGCCTGGTCATCGGCCTCACACTGGCCATCATGCTGAACCGCCAGGTCCGCGGACGCTCCCTCTACCGCACCCTGCTCGTGCTGCCCTGGGCGGTGCCGGCCTTCGTCTCGACGTTCAGCTGGCGCTTCATCATGAACAACGACCGCGGCTTCCTGAACCATGCCCTCGAAGCCGTCGGCCTCCCCACCTTCGACTGGCTCAACGATCCGACGATGGCCCAGATCTCCGTCGTCCTGGTCAACACGTGGCTGGCCTTCCCGTTCGTCATGGTCGCCATCCTCGGCGGACTCCAGTCCATCCCCGCGGAGCTGTACGAGGCGGCGGACATGGACGGCGCCACGCCGTGGCAGAAGTTCATCCACATCACGCTGCCCGCCCTGCGCCCGGTCAGCTCCACGGTCGTCCTGCTCAGCACGATCTGGACCTTCAACATGTTCCCGGTCATCTTCCTGCTGACCAACGGCGGCCCGGGAGACCAGACCCAGCTCCTGGTCACCACGGCCTACCAGAAGGCCTTCACCGGTCTTCGCCAGTTCGGCGAAGCGTCCGCATGGGGCGTGATCATCCTGTTGATCCTCGTGGTGTTCGCCGTCGCCTACCGGCGCATGCTGCGCAAGCAAGGCGAGGTGTGGTGACCATGGCACGCATGCACAAGCGCTCCGTCGGCGCGTCCGTCGCCCTGCACGCAGGGCTCATGACGGCCGCAGGAGTCGCGCTCTTCCCGGTCCTGTGGATCTTCCTCACATCCCTCAAGCCGGTCGGGCACGAGAACAGCGCGAAGTTCCTCGACCACCCCTCCTTCGAGGCGTACGGGAAGCTGCTCTCCGAGACGAAGTTCCTCACCTGGTTCGGCAACACCGTGCTGATCGCCGGCCTCACCACGCTGCTCGGCGTCTTCCTGGCCGCCACCACCGGCTACGCCGTCAGCCGCTTCCGCTTCCCCGGCATGCGCCCGCTCATGTGGACACTCCTGGTCACCCAGATGTTCCCGGTCGCGATCCTGATCGTCCCCATCTACCAACTGCTGGGCAAGTTCCACCTGCTCAACCAGCCGATCGGTCTGGTCCTGACCTACATGACCATCTCGGTGCCGTTCTGCGCCTGGACCATGAAGGGCTACTTCGACACCATCTCCACCGAGATCGACGAGGCCGGTCGCATCGACGGCCTCAGCCCCTTCGGTACCTTCTGGCGGCTGGTGCTGCCCCTGGCTCGTCCGGGCCTGGCGGTCACCGCCTTCTACTCCTTCATCACCGCCTGGGGCGAGGTCGCCTACGCCTCCCAGTTCATGACCGGTCTGGAGAAGATGACCCTCGCCGGCGGGCTGCAGACCTTCGTCAACCAGTACACGCAGAACTGGTCGATGATGTCGACCGCCTCGGTCCTCATCGCGGTGCCGGCCGCAGTCGTCTTCACCCTGGTCCAGCGCCACCTCGTGGCCGGCCAGACTGCCGGCTCCATCAAGTAGCACGACCCGCCCGCTGCCACCTCTAGCCTGACGAGGAACCCGTCCATGACCCAGAACCTGGCCGACACCTCCCGGCCCGCCGCCGACGTCACCGCTCACGAGGCGGGTGCCGGCGCGGACAGAGGCTGGTGGCGGGACGCGGTCATCTACCAGGTGTACCCGCGCAGTTTCGCGGACTCCAACGGCGACGGCATGGGCGACCTGCCC
>JOHN01000015.1 GCA_000719695.1 Streptomyces sp. NRRL F-6131 | reverse complement strand
GCATCCGTCACGTCAAAACGCGCCACAACTCCGAGTTCTACCAGACACACCAGCCCGCCATCAGACCAAGCCAAGATCCGAACCCTGAACAGCTCCTAGCCCCAGAGTCCGCCGCGCGCGATGCCGAGGTAGAAGCCGATCGCCGAGGCGCCGAGCGTGATCATCAGGACGAAGCGCTCCGCCGTGGTGACGGAGACGTACATCCCCAGCAGCCCCGTGACGATCCCGAAGAGTCCGGTCCACGAGGTCAGCAGATGCAGGTTGTGGAAGAACGAGGTGATGAACGCGATCGCGCCCAGGACGGCGGTGAGGCCGACCAGGGTGTTCTCGCGCGGGTGCGGGTGGCCGTCGGTGTTCAGGGTGAGGGCGGGCATGCGGTGGACGGTCTGGGCCATGAGTCCCACCTCCGGGCGTGGAGACGAACGAGCGGGAAACCCGTTCCGTCCAGATTGCGGCGGTTGGGTCGGTCTCACAACCCCTATGCGTTTTGTTCGTCCGTCCGGGTGCGGGTAGGGTGTGTCGTCTGCACTGGTGTAGTTGTGCCCCCCTCTGCCCTCTTACGGGTGAACGAGGACGGGCTGTCGGACCCGGCCGCTACGGTGGCCGGAGTCGTCACTGCTCCGGTGCCGACGCTGCACAACCCTCCTGCCACGGAGAGACCGTGGCCGTTGAGTCCAAAGGAGGTGGGTTACTCATGCGTCACTACGAGGTGATGGTCATCCTCGACCCCTCGGTCGAGGAGCGCGCCGTTTCCCCCCTGATCGAGAGCTTCCTGGCTGTCGTCCGCAACGCGGGCGGCAAGGTCGAGAAGGTCGACACCTGGGGTCGCCGCCGTCTGGCCTACGAGATCAACAAGCAGTCCGAGGGCATCTACTCGGTCATCGACCTGCAGGCCACGCCTGAGGTCGTCAAGGAGCTCGACCGCCAGATGGGCCTGAGCGAGTCGGTTCTGCGGACCAAGGTCCTGCGCCCGGACACCCACTGAGCCACCTCTGAGGCCTTCGGGTCTCGGGTAGCTCGCGTCCGCTGTTTCACGTGAAACAGCGGTGAACGGACATCTTCCCGAGAGGTCATCACCACCATGGCAGGCGAGACCGTCATCACCCTCGTCGGCAATCTCGTCGACGACCCCGAGCTGCGCTTCACCCCGTCGGGTGCGGCGGTCGCGAAGTTCCGCATCGCGTCCACCCCCCGCACCTTCGACCGCCAGACCAACGAGTGGAAGGACGGCGAGAGCCTCTTCCTCACGTGCAACGTCTGGCGGCAGCCGGCGGAGAACGTCGCCGAGTCGCTCCAGCGCGGCATGCGCGTCATCGTGCAGGGCCGACTGCGCCAGCGGTCTTACGAGACCAAGGAAGGCGAGAAGCGGACGGTCTTCGAGGTCGAGGTCGACGAGGTCGGTCCGAGCCTGCGCTCGGCGACCGCGAAGGTCACCCGGGCCAACCGGTCCGGCGCTCCCGGTGGCGGCGGCTTCGGCGGCGGCCAGCAGGGCGGCGGCGGCCAGGGCGGCAACTGGGGCGGCGGTGGCGGCCAGCAGGGCGGCGGCTGGGGTGGAAACTCCGGCGGCCAGTCCGGCCCCTCCGACGACCCGTGGGCATCCAGCACCCCCTCCTCCGGTGGAAACCAGGGTGGCGGCAGCTGGGGCGCCCCGTCCGGTGGCGGCTACTCGGAAGAGCCCCCGTTCTAAGAGCTGACAGATTTCGTGCGGCCAGGGTGCCGGCGTCGTGAGACGCCGGCCCGGTCGTGAACCCAATGGAGCACACAATGGCGAAGCCGCCTGCTCGCAAGCCGAAGAAGAAGGTTTGCGTCTTCTGCAAGGACAAGGTCAACTACGTTGACTACAAGGACACGAACCTGCTGCGGAAGTTCATCTCCGACCGCGGCAAGATCCGTGCCCGCCGGGTCACCGGCAACTGCACCCAGCACCAGCGTGACGTCGCCACGGCCGTGAAGAACAGCCGTGAGATGGCGCTGCTGCCCTACACCAGCACCGCGCGCTAAGAGAGGGTGACCGAACAATGAAGATCATCCTCACTCACGAGGTGCCGGGTCTCGGCTCCGCCGGCGAGGTCGTCGAGGTCAAGGACGGCTACGCCCGCAACTACCTGGTCCCGCGTGGCTTCGCCATCCGCTGGACCAAGGGTGGCCAGAAGGACGTGGACGCGATCCGTCGCGCCCGCAAGATCCACCAGATCCAGACCCTCGAGGCCGCCAACGAGGTCAAGGGCAAGCTGGAGGGCGTCCAGGTCAAGCTGGCCGTTCGCTCGGGCGAGGCCGGCCGTCTGTTCGGCTCGGTGACCCAGGCCGACGTCGTCGAGGCCATCAAGGCCGCCGGCGGCCCGGCGGTCGACAAGCGCGCCGTCGCGATCGCCTCCCCGATCAAGACCGTGGGTACCCACAAGGTCTCGGTCAAGCTGCACTCGGACGTCCAGGCCAACCTGGACATCGCCGTCGTCGCCGCCTGATCGGCGACAACGCCGTAGCAGTGGCCCGAGGGCCGGTCCCCCCGCTCGGGGGGACCGGCCCTCGGTCGTTCCGCGGCGGGTCGCCCGGGCCCCTGTACCGATCAGCCCCGTACGGCGCCGGTGACCAGCCACTCGCCGCCGCGCGCCCGCCGGGCCAGGAAGCCGCCGCGGACCAGCATGAAGAGGTTCAGCGCCCACCAGAGCCCGGCCAGGCCGGTGCCGCTGGCCGGCACCAGCAGGGCGGCGGGCGCGAACACGGCGAGCGTGGCCAGCATGGCCCGGGCCAGGAACGGGCCGTCCCCCGCGCCCATCAGCACGCCGTCCAGGACGTAGACCAGCCCGGAGACCGGCTGGCAGAGCGCGAGCAGCAGCAGGACGGTGTTCAGCTGGTGCTGCACCGCCGGGTCCGGGGTGAACAGCGGGACGTACAGCGGCCGGGCGACCACCACCAGCAGGCCCAGCACCGCCCCGGCGCCGATGCCCCACTCGATCATCCGCCGGGTGGCCGCCCGGGCTCCCGGGACGTCCTCGGCGCCCAGGTAGCGGCCGATGATGGCCTGGCCGGCGATCGCGATGGCGTCCAGCGCGAAGGCGATGAACAGGAAGACCGTCATGGCGATCTGGTGCGCGGCGATCTGGTCGTCGCCGAGCCCGGCGGCCACCGCGGTGGCGATCATCAGGACGGCGCGCAGGCTCAGGGTGCGGATCATCAGCGGCCCGCCGGCCTTCGCGCTCGCCCGGATCCCGGCGGCGTCCGGGCGCAGTGAGGCACGCTCCCGACGGGCCCCGCGCACCACGACGACCAGGTAGGCGGCGGCCATGCCGGTCTGGGCGATCACCGTGCCCCAGGCCGAGCCGGCCACGCCGAGCCCGGCGCCGTAGACCAGGCCGGCGTTCAGGCCGAGGTTGGCGGCGAACCCGGCGACGGCCACGTACAGCGGCGTGCGGGTGTCCTGGAGTCCGCGCAGCACACCGGTGGCGGCCATCACCATCAGGATCGCGGGTATGCCGAGCGCGCTGATCCGCAGGTAGGTCACGGCGTACGGCGCGGCCGTCGGGGACGCCCCGAGCACCTCGGCCACCCGGGGCGCCAGCAGCAGGGTCAGCGCGACCACCCCGACGGAGAGCGCCAGCGCCAGCCAGATGCCGTCGATGCCCTGCTGGACGGCGGCCCGGCGGTCCCCGGCGCCGATCCGGCGGGCGACCGCGGCGGTGGTGGCGTAGGCCAGGAAGACGAACACCCCGGTCGCGGTGGTGAGGGCGGCCGAGGCGACGCCGACGCCGGCCAGCTGGGCGGTGCCGAGGTGGCCCACGATGGCCGAGTCGGCCATCAGGAAGAGCGGCTCGGCGACCAGGGCGCCGAAGGCCGGGACGGCGAGGGCGAGGATCTCCCGGTCGTGGCGGCGGCGGTCGGTGGTGAGGGTCATGGGGTCCAGGCTACTCATCCACAGGTAAGTGGTGCCAGGGTATTTGAGCGCTTACTCGTACGCCTGGGCGACTGGGCCGTCCGGGTCTGTGTCCACCGCCACCCGGCTGTGTGTGAAGAATTTCTCATGCACAGGCCCTGGAGGAGGGAAATGCAGGTCAGCGGGTTGACGGTGGATCGATGGTCTGGTTATCCACAGGGCTTTCCACAGGGGTGTCCACAGGTTTGCGGCACTTCTCCACAGCCGTGGGCCGCTCGTCCACACCCCCTGTGGATAACCGCCTTGGCCGAAAGGCTCCCGGCGCCTTAGCGTGGGCCCTCCGCCCGACACTCCCATCCGCCCCGGCGTCCGATTTGTCGGTGCGGTGGCGTAGAAATGCGGTGGCGCGGAGTCGGGTTCCGGCCCGCCCCAGCCACCGGCAAGGCCCGCTCCAACTCGCACCACTCGCTGATCGGGGAACACGCGTGACCGGCCCCCAGTACGACGACCACGACGCCCCGCCCCCGCCGGAGGACGACTGGCAGGGCGCCGACGACCCCTTCCCGGTCGGTGCCTTCGCCGACTCCCCCTTCCCGGACGGCCCCGGCGACCGGCTGCCGGTCTCGCGCGCCCGCGGCAACGGCCAGGGCCAGGGCGGCGGCTTCCAGAAGGGCGGCGGCAAGGGCGGTTCCGGCGGCTTCCAGCGGGACGGCGGCGGCAAGCGGCGCCAGGGCGGCGACGACGAGCGCGGCGGCGAGGGCGGCCTGGAGGGCTTCGAACGCGTCCCCCCGCAGGACCTCGCGGCCGAGCAGTCCGTGCTCGGCGGCATGCTGCTGTCCAAGGACGCCATCGCCGACGTGGTCGAGGTGCTCAAGCCCGCCGACTACTACCGGCCCGCGCACGAGCTGGTGCACGGCGCGATCCTCGACCTGTACGCGCGCGGCGAGCCGGCCGACCCGATCACCGTGGCCGGCGAGCTGACCAAGCGCGGCGAGCTGCAGCGGGTCGGCGGCCCCGGCTACCTGCACACCCTGGTCAACTCCGTCCCGACCGCGGCCAACGCCGAGTACTACGCGCAGATCGTGCACGAGCGCGCGGTGCTGCGCCGGCTGGTGGAGGCGGGCACCCGGATCGCGGGCATGGGCTACGCCGCCGAGGGCGACGTCGACGAGATCGTCAACGCGGCCCAGGCGGAGATCTACGCCGTCACCGAGCAGCGGACCAACGAGGACTACGCGCCGCTCGCCGACATCATGGAGGGCGCCCTCGACGAGATCGAGTCGATCGGCTCCCGCAACGGCCAGATGTCCGGCGTCCCGACCGGCTTCGCCGACTTCGACGCGCTCACCAACGGGCTCCACCCCGGCCAGATGATCGTCATCGCCGCCCGCCCCGCGATGGGCAAGTCGACCCTGGCGCTGGACTTCGCCCGGGCCTGCTCGATCCACCACAAGCTGCCGAGCGTGATCTTCTCGCTCGAAATGGGCCGCAACGAGATCGCCATGCGTCTGCTCTCCGCCGAGGCGCGGGTGGCGCTGCACCACATGCGCTCCGGCTCGATGACGGACGACGACTGGACCCGGGTCGCCCGCCGGATGCCGGACGTCAGCGAGGCGCCGCTGTTCATCGACGACTCGCCGAACCTGTCGATGATGGAGATCCGCGCCAAGTGCCGTCGGCTCAAGCAGCGCAACGACATCAAACTGGTCGTCATCGACTACCTCCAGCTGATGCAGTCCGGCGGCTCCCGCCGGGCCGAGAACCGTCAGCAGGAGGTCTCCGACATGTCGCGAAACCTGAAGCTGCTGGCCAAGGAGCTGGAGGTGCCGGTCATCGCGCTCTCCCAGCTGAACCGTGGTCCCGAACAGCGCACCGACAAGCGGCCGATGGTCTCCGACCTGCGTGAGTCCGGCTCGATCGAGCAGGACGCCGACATGGTCATCCTGCTGCACCGCGAGGACGCCTACGAGAAGGAGTCGCCGCGCGCGGGCGAGGCCGACCTGATCGTCGCCAAGCACCGTAACGGTCCGACCGCCACCATCACCGTGGCCTTCCAGGGCCACTACTCGCGCTTCGTCGACATGACCCGCGACTGACCCGCGACCGACCTGGACCGACCCGCGACGGACACCGGAGCCGTCCCGAGCCGCGCTCGGACGGCGGGCGTTCAGAGCGTGACGGTGGCCCGGAAGACGGTCGCGCCGGTGCCGGTCAGCCGGGTCGGGGCACCGGTGGCCGGGAGGAAGGCGGACTCGCCGCGGGCCAGCTCCAGGGTGGTGCCGTCGGCCGCGGTGAGCCGGGCGGTGCCGGCCGTGCAGAGCAGGATCTGCGGTGCTCCGCCGTCGACCGTCCGCTCCCGGCCGTCCAGGACGAAACGGGAGAGCCGGAACTCGTCGATCGGCACCGGGTACAGCTCCTCGCCGGGCGTCCCGGCGACCGGGACCGGCAGCAGCGGCCGCGGGGCGCAGGAGGCGAACTCGACCACCTTGAGCAGCTCCGGCACGTCGATGTGCTTGGGGGTGAGACCGGCCCGCAGGACGTTGTCCGAGTTGGCCTGGAGCTCGACGCAGACGCCGTGCAGGTACGCGTGCGGGACGCCGGCGCCCAGGTAGAGCGCCTCGCCGGCGCGCAGCAGGACGTGGTTGAGCAGCAGCCCGGCGATCAGCCCGCGGTCGCCGGGGAAGTCCCGGGCGATCCGGGTGTACGGCGCGTACGGCCCGGCCGGGTCCTCGGCGGCGGCCTTGCCGATCGCCTCTGCGGTGTCCCGGACCGCGGCCCCGGCGGTCGGACCGTCCAGGTCCAGGGCGGCGGCCAGCGCCCCGCTGAGCGCCTCGGACTCGTCCTCGGCCCGCAGCAGGGCGATCACCGGCTCCAGCGCGGGGACGCCGAGACCGGCCAGCAGCGCGGCCGCCTCGGCCGGCCGGCGGAAGCCGCAGAGTCCGTCGAAGTCGCCCAGCGCGCAGATGAGTTCGGGCTTGTGGTTGGCGTCCCGGTAGTTCCGGTGCGGGGCGTCCAGCGGGATCCCCAGGGCGTTCTCGGCGGCGAACCCGGCCCGCGCCTGGTCGAGCGAGGGGTGGGCCTGGATGGAGATCGGGATGCCCGGCGCGAGGACCTTCAGCAGGAACGGCAGGGCGGGGCCGAACCGGGCCACCGAGGCGGCGCCCAGCTCGCGCTCGGGGTCGGCGGCGATCAGCTCGTCCAGCCGGCGCGGTCCCTCGCCCCGGTCGGCCCGGGACGGGTCGCCGGGGTGGGCCCCCATCCAGAGCTCGGCCTGCGGTTCGCCGGTCGGCTCCTGCCCGAGCAGCTCGGGGAGCGCGGTGACCGATCCCCAGGCGTACGGGCGGACGGTGTTGACGAGCTTGTCCATGGGCGCGGTCCTGCTCCTTTGCTGCGGTGGGCTGGCGGGCCTCGCCGCCGGGCGGCGCCCGCGGGCGGGGTGGACGGTGGGCATCCGGGCAAAGGCCGGGCATCGACCCTAGCCGACCCGCCCCGCCGCAGGGGAAACGCCGGGCGCCCCCGGGGAGTGCCTCGGGCGGAGGGTCGGTTCGGGGACGCGGTAGTAGGATGCCAGGATCCAGTGATTTCCACAGCGTTCCCCGGGTCGGCGGATGCCGGCCGGGACTCTGTCTTCCGATGAGTGCGGGCAACGGTGACTGGCACTTCCCGCCACCGGCCGAGAGGTTAGTACGTGACCGTCAACCAGCAGAGTTTTGCTGATCTCGGCCGGGTGCTGGTGATCATCCCCACCTACAACGAGGTGGAGAACGTCGAGCGCATCGTCGGCCGGGTCCGCGCCGCCGTCCCCGAGGTGCACGTCCTCGTCGCCGACGACAACAGCCCGGACGGCACCGGCGAGCTCGCCGACAAGCTGGCCGCCGAGGACCCCCGGGTGCACGTCATGCACCGCAAGGGCAAGGAGGGCCTGGGCGCCGCCTACCTGGCCGGCTTCCGCTGGGGCATCGACGAGGGCTACGACGTGCTCGTCGAGATGGACGCCGACGGCTCCCACCGGCCGGAGGAGCTGCACCGGCTGCTCACCGCGCTGCGCGGCGCCGACCTGGTGCTCGGTTCGCGCTGGGTGCCCGGCGGCCGGGTCGTGAACTGGCCGAAGTCCCGGCTGCTGCTCTCGCGCACCGGCTCGACCTACTCGCGGCTGATGCTCGGCGTGCCGATCCGGGACGTCACCGGCGGCTACCGGGCGTTCCGCAAGGAGACGCTGCTCGGCCTGGGCATGGACCAGGTCGCCTCGGCCGGCTACTGCTTCCAGGTCGACCTGGCCTGGCGGACCGTGAAGGCCGGTTTCAAGGTGACCGAGGTGCCGATCACCTTCGTCGAGCGCGAGCTGGGCGCGTCCAAGATGAGCCGGCACATCGTGGCCGAGGCGCTCTGGCGGGTCACCTCCTGGGGCGTCGCCGAGCGGTTCGCCCGGCTGACCGGCGGGAAGCGCTGAGACCGCCGTCCCACCCGGACACCTGATCGGGAAGGCGTGCCCCGCCGGGCGCGCCTTCCGCGTTTTCGGCGTGCCCTGCTCCCATGCTGTAGGGCGCCGGGCCGTCGCCGAACCAGAGGGAGCAACCAGTGACGTCGTCCCCGTCCGAGGAGAACACCGAGGCGTCGGTCCGGCCGCTGGAGGTCGCCGTCTTCACCGGCCCCGAGACGGCCTTCTTCGCCACCTCCACGCTGATCCTCGGCGAGCACACCGCGATCCTGGTCGACGCCCAGCTCACCCGCAGCGCCGGCCGCGAACTGGCGGAGTGGGTGGCGGGCAAGGGCCGCCGGCTGCTGGCCATCGTGATCACCCACCACCACCCCGACCACTACTTCGGTGCCGAGGAGGTGCTGCGGCTCTTCCCCGAGGCGCGGCTGCTGGCCGCGCCGCCGGTCGTGGACGGCATCCTGCGCACCGCCGCCGCGAAGGTCGCCCAGTGGAAGCCGGTGTACGGCGACGACATCCCGGACCACCCGCTGGTCCCGGCCCCGCTGCTGCCCCAGCCGCTGATGCTCGACCGGCAGCTGATCCCGGTCCTGCTGCTCGGGCAGGGCGACTGCGACGGCTCCACCGTGGTGCACGTGCCGAGCATCCGCACCGTGATCGCCGGGGACTTCGTCTACAACGGGACCCACGTCTGGACCGCCGACACCACGCCGGAGCTCCGCACCGAGTGGATCCGCAACCTCGGCCGGATCGGCGAGCTCGGCGTGGACCGGGTGATCGCCGGACACCGCGCGCCCGACCAGGGCGACGACGCGGCCCGAGTGCTCGCCTTCACCGGGGAGTACCTGCAGGACTTCGACCGGCTGCTGGCCGAGCACCCGGACGACCCGGAGGCGCTGGTCGCGGCCGTGAACCAGCGGTACGGGGAGCTGACCCTGCCGGCCGTGCTGGACCTGGGCGCCGCCGCCAACACCGCCGCCGCCATCGCCGCCCACACCGCCACCGCTGCCGCCGCCCGTCCGGTCGCCGGCTTCCCCGGAGCGGAGGAGGCCCCCGGAGCGGACGCCGACGGGGACGCCGACGGGGACGCCGACGAGGCGGAGGGCGGCGCGGACACCGCCTGACCCGGGCGGCGGATACTGGCGGCATGACGCCGTACGACGTGATCGTCCCGGCCGGGGGAGCCGCCCGGCGGCTCGCCGGCGCGGACAAGCCCGGCCTGACCGTCGGCGGGACCACCCTGCTGGACCGGGTGCTCGCCGCCTGCGCGGGCGCCCGGACCACCGTGGTGGTCGGCCCGGCCAGGCCCACCGCCCGCCCCGGGGTCCGCTGGACCCGTGAGCGCCCGCCCGGCGGCGGACCGGTGGCCGCCGTCGCCGCCGGCCTCGCCGAGGTGACCGCCGGGACGGTGCTGCTGTTCGCCGCCGACCTGCCGTTCCTCGACGAGCGGACCGTCCACCGGCTGGTCACCGCCCTCGACGGCGCCGGTCCGGACACCGCGGCGGTCGTCCTGGTCGACGCCGCGGGCCGCGACCAGCCGCTCGCCGCCGCCTACCGCACCACCGCCCTGCGCGCCGCGCTGGCCGCCGCCGGCGACCCCGCGGGCCTCCCGCTGCGCCGGCTCACCGGCCCGCTGCGCACCCTGCGGCTGGCCGACACCGACGACGTCACCTACGACTGCGACACCTGGGAGGACCTCGCCCGCGCCCGCGAACGCGACGGGTCCTGAGGGCCGGTCCCACCGCCCCCCGCACCCCGGCGTGAGGGAAACGACGCGCGGCGCTCACCGGGCAAACATCCCGGGGTAACCGCCGATCAGGCAGCATGTTCGCATGGAGCGCACGCTGGATGACTGGATCGCCGAGGTCCGTGCCGAGCTGGACATCGACCTGGAGGTCGATGTCCGGGGTCTGCTCGACCTGGCCCGGGTGGTCGCCCACGGGGTGGACCGGCCCGCCGCCCCGCTGACCGCCTTTCTGATCGGGTACGCGGCCGCGCGGCGCGGCGGCGGACCGGAGGCGGTCGCCGAGGCGTCCCGGCGGACCGCCGCGCTCGCCGAGCGCTGGGCGGCCCGGGCGGCCGACCCGGGGCAGCCGTGAGCGCGCTGGAGGACCTCGCCGTGCTCGACCAGCCGCCGGCCCCGACCGGCCCGACGGGCTGGGCGGCGGCCCGGGAGACCGCCCGCCGGGCCGGCCGCCCCGCGTCCGCGCCGCCGCGCCTGCCGCTGGCCGGGACGCTCGGCCGCACCCTCGCCGAGCCGCTCACCGCGCTCACCGACCTGCCCGCCTTCGACACCTCGGCGATGGACGGCTGGGCGGTCGCCGGCCCCGGCCCCTGGCAGGTGGCCGGCCGGCTGCTGGCCGGGCGGCCCGCGGACGGCCCGCTGGCCGACGGCGCCGCCGTCGAGATCGCCACCGGTGCCCAACTGCCGCCCGGCGCCACGGCCGTGCTCCGCCGCGAGCACGGTGAGCCGCACGGACCGCTGCTGCGCGAGCGCGTCCCCGGGGCGCTGACCACCGGCCAGGACGTCCGCCCGCGCGGCCAGGAGTGCCGACGCGGCGAGGTGCTGCTCCCGGCCGGGACGGAGGTCGGCCCGGCGGTGCTCGGCCTGGCCGCGGCCTGCGGCCACGACCGGCTGGCCGTGCACCGCCGCCCGGTGGTCGAGCTGCTGGTGCTCGGCGACGAACTGCTCGGCTCCGGCCTGCCCCGGCCCGGTCTGGTCCGGGACGCGCTCGGCCCGCTGCTGCCGCCGTGGCTGCGCGCCGCGGGCGCCGAGACCGGTGAACCGCGGGCCGTCCGCGACGACTTCGGGCTGCTCCGGGACGCCCTGCGGCACTCCGCCGCCGATGTGGTGGTCACCACCGGTGGGACGGCGGCCGGTCCGGTGGACTTCCTGCACCGGGCGCTCGCCGAGGTCGGTGCCCGGCTGCTGGTGGACGGCGTCGCCGTCCGGCCCGGCCATCCGATGCTGCTGGCCGAACTGCCCGGTGGGCGGCACCTGGTGGGCCTGCCCGGCAATCCGCTGGCCGCGGTCGCGGGGACGGTCACGCTCGCCCTGCCGCTGCTGCACGCGCTGTCCGGACGCGGCGCCGTCGACCCGGTCCGGGCCGTCGCGGTCGACGCCCTGCCCGGCCACCCGGTGGACACCCGGCTGCTGCCGGTCCGGCGGACCGCCCGCGGTGTGGTCCAACTCCCCTACGACGGACCGGCGATGCTGCGCGGACTGGCCCTGGCCGAGGCGCTCGCCGTGGTGCCGCCCGGCGGCGCCGCGGCCGGTGCCGCCGTCGAACTGCTGGAGGCACCGTGAGTGCGGGAGGGCGCCGCGGTTTCGGCCGGCTGGCCGGCCGGTCCGAGGCCGAGCCCTGGGCCGACGCCGGGATCGTGCTGCCCGCGCGGCGCACCGCCCCGGCGGTCCGGCAGGTGGGCTTCCGGCTGCTGCTGGCGCTGGCCGTGCTGGTGGCCACCACGCTGATCGTCTGGCTGGACCACGACGGTTACAACGACAACGCCGGGGGCGGGGTGAGCTTCCTGGACTCGGCGTACTACGCCACGGTGACCCTCTCCACCACCGGCTACGGCGACATCACCCCGTACAGCGACGCCGCCCGGCTCACCAACATCCTCGTGATCACTCCGCTGCGGGTGGTCTTCCTGATCATCCTGGTCGGCACCACCCTCGAAGTGCTCACCGAACGCACCCGCCAGCAGTGGCGGTTGAACCGCTGGAGGTCCACCGTGCGCGAGCACACCGTCGTGATCGGCTACGGCACCAAGGGCCGCAGCGCGGTCGACACCCTGCTCGGGCAGGGGGTGCGCAAGGACGAGATCGTGGTGGTCGACCCGCAGCGCAAGGCGGTCGACCAGGCCGCCCAGCACGGCCTGGTGGGCGTGCTCGGCGACGCCACCCGGACCGACACCCTGCTGCGCGCCGGACTGCCCACCGCCGCCCGGGTGGTGGTGGCGCCGGAGCGGGACGACACCGCCGCCCTGATCACCCTGACCGCCCGCCAGCTCACCCGCACGGCGACCGTGGTCGCGGCGGTGCGGGAGGACGAGAACGCCCCGCTGCTGCGGCAGAGCGGCGCCGACGTGGTGGTCACCAGCTCCAGTTCGGCGGGCCGGCTGCTCGGCATGTCGATGCTCAGCCCGCACACCGGGTCGGTGATGGAGGACCTGCTCACCTACGGCAACGGCCTGGACGTGATCGAGCGCCCGGTCACCCGCGCCGAGGCCGGGCACAGCCCGCGCGAGTGCGAGGACCTGGTCGTCGCGGTGGTCCGCGGTCGCCGGGTGATCAACTACACCGAGCCGGAGGCCCGGACGCTGCAGCTCACCGACCGGGTGATCGTCATCAAGTCGGCCGGCGCGGCGTAGAGCCGGTGCGGGACTGGTGCGGCGCGGCGCGGGAGCGGCGTAGGGTCGGCGCCATGATCGATCAACCGCTGCTCCCGTTCGGCAGGTTCGAGTCCGTCGCCCCCGCGCTGGAGGTCGCCGACCGGCTGGTGGCCCCGGTGGCCGCGGCGCTGGCGGCGTGGGAGGACCGGGAGGCGGCCCGGTCGGTGCTGTACGTCGACACCGATCCGGAGAAGGCCGACACCGCGGTCTTCTGCGAGGCCTACGACGTGCCGCTCGACGGCTCGGCGAACTGCGTGGTGGTCGCCGCCCGGCGCGGTGGGGAGACGACCCTGGCCGGCTGCCTGGCGCTGGCGACCACCCGGGTCGACGTCAACCGGGTGGTCCGCAAGCACCTGGAGGCCCGCAAGGCCTCGTTCGCGTCGATGGACGCCGCCGTCGAGGCGACCGGCATGGAGTACGGCGGGATCACCCCGGTCGGGCTGCCGAGCGGCTGGCCGCTGCTGGTCGACGCGGCGGTGGCGGAGGCCCCGTTCGTGCTGGTGGGCAGTGGCCGGCGACGGGGCAAGCTGGTCCTGCCGGGCCGGGTGGCGGCCCGGCTGCCCGGTGCCGTGGTGCTCCCGGACCTGGCCGGCTGACAAGCGGGTTGGAGGGCCCTCCGGCCCTCGGGGCGCAGTAGCGTCGGGCCCATGCATGCGATGACGATTCCTGAACCCGGCGGGCCCGAGGCACTGCGCTGGACCGAGGTGCCGGACCCGGTGCCCGGGGAGGGCGAGGTCCTGGTCGAGGTGGCGGCCACCGCCGTCAACCGCGCCGACCTGCTGCAGCGGCAGGGCTTCTACGACCCGCCGCCCGGCAGTTCGCCCTACCCGGGCCTGGAGTGCGCGGGCCGGATCGCCGCACTGGGCCCCGGGGTGGCGGGCTGGGCGGTCGGCGACGAGGTCTGCGCGCTGCTGGTCGGCGGCGGCTACGCGCAGAAGGTCGCGGTGCCGGTCGGTCAACTGCTGCCGCTGCCGAAGGGGCTGACCCCGGAACAGGCCGCCGCGCTGCCGGAGGTCGTCTGCACGGTGTGGTCCAACGTCTTCCTCACCGCGCACCTTCGGCCCGGTGAGACGGTGCTGGTGCACGGCGGCGCGAGCGGCATCGGGACGATGGCGATCCAGCTGGCCAAGGCGGTCGGCGCCAAGGTGGCGGTGACGGCGGGCGGCCCGGAGAAGCTCGCCCGCTGCGCCGAGCTGGGGGCCGATGTGCTGATCGACTACCGGGAGCAGGACTTCGTCGAGGCGGTCCGGGAGGCCACCGGTGGGGCCGGGGCGGACGTGGTGCTGGACATCATGGGCGCCGCGTACCTGTCGCGGAACGTGGACGCGCTGGCGGTCAACGGGCGGTTGGTGATCATCGGGCTGCAGGGCGGGGTGAAGGGGGAGCTGAACCTCAACACCCTGCTGCGCAAGCGCGGGGCGGTGATCGCGACCAATCTGCGCGGGCGGCCGCTGGCCGAGAAGGCGGCGATCGTGGCGGCGGTGCGCGAGCACGTCTGGCCGCTGGTCGAGTCCGGGGTGGTGCGGCCGGTGGTCGACCGGGTGCTGCCGCTGACCGAGGCCGCCGAGGCGCACCGGGTGCTGGAGTCCGGTGCGCAGGTCGGCAAGGTGGTGCTGCGGGCCTGAACCGCGCGGCCGGCGGACCGGTGGGGCTCGTGCCGCACCGGTCCACGGGCCCGGTCCGCGAGCCCGGCCCGCCGGCCCGGGCGTCCGACATGCCCGGAATGTCGGACTGTGTGAGTCTGGACGGGAGCTGTCCCGCCGCCGACCCCGCCTTGCGCGGTCGGCCGTCGCGGAAGGACCTCGACCGTGCCCGCACCTTCGTCCGCGTTCCTCGGGCCGCTGCCCGCGGCACTGCCGCCGCACCCTTCCCGCCGCCGTTCCGGGTCCGCCCGGGGCGGGGCCGCGCCCACCCGCCTCCGGGCCCGCCGTGCCGAGCGCCGTGCGAGGCGGCTGCTGGTGGTGGCGGTGCTCGGCCTCGCCGTGCCGCTGGCGGTCGGGCCGGTGGCCGTCGCCGTGCCGACCGCGCCGGCCGGTGCCGTGGGTTCCGTCGGTGCCGTCCCGGTTCCGGTCGCCTCCCCGGGGCCGTCCGCGCCGTCGGACGCGCCCTCCGACGCTCGCTCCCCGAAGGCCTCCGCCGGACCGGTGCGGCCGTCGGCCGGTGCCGACCCGGCCCTGGACCCGGCCCCGGACCCGGCCCTGGAGCCGGACCAGGAACCCGCCGCGGAGGCGTCCGCCGAGGCCGGGCCGGCCTCCCCCGGGCCCACCTCCGTCGAGCCGTCCGCCGGGCTCACCGCGAGCCCGGCCGCGCCGTCCGCCGCGGCCGTCCCCTCCGGCACCGCCGTCGCCTCCGCCGTCGCCACCGTGCCGTCCCCCGTGCCGTCCCCCGTGCCGTCCCCCGTGTCGGCCCGGCAGTCGGCCGTCCGCGGCCGGCCCGGTCCGTCCTGGGCCGACCGGGAGCAGCGCCGCTACCGCCACCACCCCGCCTCGGCGCCCGAACGCATCGGCTCGGTCCCCGAAGGGGCGCCGGACCTCGGCCGGGCCCGGGCCGCCGAGCAGCCGCCGGAGCAGCCGGCCGGGGCGGACGCCGCGGGCCCGGTGGCCGGCAGCTCCGGTGCGCCCGGGGAGGCGGGCGTCCCGGACGACGACTCCACCGGCGGCGAGACGCTGGCGCTCGGCCGGACCGGTGCGCCGACGGTGACGGTCGGCCCGGTCGTGCTGCCCACCCGCTGGGACGACGCGGCCACCCGCCAGCTCCCGCTGGGCGCGGGCCTCGGCCTGATCGGCTGCGGGCTGGGCCTGATCGGCCTGCGGCTGCGCCGCGACTGACCGGCCCCGCCCGCCCCGGCCCCGTCCGCCGTTGCGCCCCGCGACGACCGGGCCGGTTCGGCGGTCCGGCGGGCGAACTGAGTATCCGTACGGATACCGGCACCCCGCGCCCGGGCGTAGCGTCGTCCCCGGACGGCGGACCGGGGCCGGTCGCGGCAGCGGCACCGGGCGGGTCGGGTCGGTCGGGGGCCTCCACCCGGGCAACCCCAGTGAGGGAGAATGTGATTCATGACGAATCCGATGAACGAGCGCTCGTCGCAGGAGTTCCACCAGGCCATGGGCGGACAGCCGCAGGACGGCCAGAAGGTGCTGATCGTCGGACCGGACGGGCTGCCGGTGGGCCCGGCGACGGGCGGCCCGATGGGGGCCGACGACGGCGAGGGTCCGCGTGAACTGCCGGTGACCGAGATGGTCGAGCAGCCGGCCAAGGTGATGCGGATCGGCAGCATGATCAAGCAGCTGCTGGAGGAGGTCAGGGCGGCCCCCCTCGACGAGGCCAGCCGGGCGCGGCTGAAGGACATCCACGCCAGTTCGATCAAGGAGCTGGAGCTGGGCCTGGCCCCCGAGCTGGTCGCCGAGCTGGAGCGGCTGTCGCTGCCGTTCACCGAGGACTCGATCCCGACCGAGGCCGAGCTGCGGATCGCCCAGGCGCAGCTGGTGGGCTGGCTGGAGGGCCTGTTCCACGGCATCCAGACCGCGCTGTTCGCGCAGCAGATGGCCGCGCGGGCGCAGCTGGAGCAGATGCGGCGGGCGCTGCCGCCCGGCCTGCACGGCGGGGAGGCGGAGGGCGACGACCCGGGCGAGGGCCGCGGCATCCGCTCCGGCCCCTACCTGTAGGCCGTCGGCCGTACCCGCACCGCCACGGCCCCGTCGGGGCCGGACGTCACCGGGCGCGGTACGCCGCTCCGGTGGCGGACGCACTACCGACCGGTACCGGGTCGCGACCTGGACACAGTGTCGGCCCTGGGCCGGTCCGTGTCCTCGTGAGCCGATACCCTGGGCCCCTGTCGCAGGCCGGGCGAGCGCCGCGACAGGGGTCGGGCAGGCCAGCGGGCCGGGCCCGACACGCACGGACGAGACCGAATGTCACGGTCGCGGCGGCCATGCCGCGCCGAGGGGGAGCAGAGGACCATGAGCGAGCACGGCAACGCGGCGGTCGAGGGCTACTCCCTGGGCAACGGGCGGTACGTGCTGCAGCGGGTGCTGGGTGAGGGCGGCATGGCCTCGGTCCACCTCGCGTACGACAGCGTGCTGGACCGGCAGGTCGCGCTGAAGAGCATGCACAGCGAGCTGGGCCGGGACGACTCGTTCAAGGAGCGGTTCCGCCGCGAGGCCCAGGCGGTGGCCCGGCTGGAGCACCCGAACATCGTCACGGTCTACGACAGCGGCGAGGACATCGCCCCGGACGGCTCCAGCACCCCGTACATCGTCATGCAGCTGATCGACGGCCTGGGCCTGCGGGACGCCATCAACGAGGCGGTCGCCCAGCACGGCGCGATGCCGGTCGACGAGGCGCTGCGGGTGACCGTCGGGGTGCTGAACGCGCTGGAGGCCTCGCACGACATGGGCCTGGTGCACCGCGACATCAAGCCCGGCAACGTCATGTTCGACCGCAAGGGCAACGTCAAGGTCATGGACTTCGGCATCGCCCGCGCGCTGGAGAGCGGGGTCACCTCGATGACCCAGACCGGCATGGTGGTCGGCACCCCGCAGTACCTCTCGCCGGAGCAGGCGCTCGGCAAGCCGGTGGACGCCCGGTCCGACCTCTACTCGGTCGGCGTGATGCTCTTCGAGATGGTCACCGGCCAGCTGGTCTTCGACGGCGACTCGGCCTTCTCGATCGCGTACAAGCACGTCCAGGAGGCGCCGCCGGCGCCGTCGGCGCTCAACCCGCGGCTCAGCCCGGCGGTCGACGAGTTCGTCGCCACGGCGCTGCGCAAGGACCCGGCGCACCGCTTCCCGAGCGCGGCGGCGATGCGCGACGAGGCCGAGCGGCTGATCGCCGCGGCCAAGGGCGGCGGCAGCCCGCTGGCGGCCAGCAACCCGCTGGTGATCACCGACGGGCCGCGTTCGGTGCACGCCGCGACGCCGACGCCGCAGCCGCCGACGCCGCAGTTCCACCAGCAGCAGGGGCCGCAGCCGTACCAGACCCCGCCGCCGGCGTTCCAGGCGCCGCACACCCCGCAGCCCTTCCCGCAGCCGCAGCCGTACCGGACGCCCCCGCCGGCGTTCCAGGCGCCGCACACCCCGCAGCCCTTCCCGCAGCCGCAGGCGCACACCCCGCCGCCGCACCCGATGCCGATGCCGGCGCCGCCGTTCCAGCCGCAGCCGGTGCCCGCCTCGAACAGCGGCGGCTGCTCCACCGCGCTGGTGATCATCGGCATCATCGTCGGTGTGATCGTCCTGGCGGTCATCATCATCGCGATCGTGGTCAACCGGGCCGAGCAGGACACCAAGTCCAAGTCGAACACGCGGGTCTCGGGCACGGTGGCCACCGTGCTCCACCTGGACGGTCCGGCCGACCGGAATGGTCTGCTCTGACGCGTTCCGTCCGGATCGCGCGTGCTACAGGGGTCGGCCGGAGGCGGTAGCGTTCGGGGAATACGAGCGACAGGGCACCGCGATCCGAGCGAAGGCCCGGGGCGAGGAGCGATGGCACAGACGCAGCGACCGGACGACGACGAGGGGGCCTGGGCGCCCGGTCAGACCGGCGGGGCCCCGAGGACGCCCGAGCCCGGTAGCGACGCCGCCACGACCGCGCTCCCGCCGTACGGTGGCCCGCCGACCCCCGGCCGGGGCACCACGGCCCCGATGGGCACGGTCGGTGACGGCCGCTACCGGCTGACCCACCGGCTCGGCCGGGGCGGCATGGCCGAGGTCTTCGCCGCCCAGGACGTCCGGCTCGGCCGGACCGTCGCGGTGAAGCTGCTCCGCGGCGAGCTGGCCCAGGACGAGATCGCCCGGCTCCGCTTCACCAGGGAGGCGCACGCCGTCGCGGCGCTCAACCACCACGCGATCGTCGCGGTGTACGACACCGGCGAGGAGTACGTCGGCGAGGAGTCGACGCCGTACATCGTGATGGAGCTGGTCGAGGGCCGGACCGTCCGCGAGCTGCTGGTGGACGAGGCCGCCCCGCCGGTCGACCAGGCGCTGATCATCATCGCCGGGGTGCTGGAGGCGCTCTCCTACAGCCACCGGCACGGCATCGTGCACCGGGACATCAAGCCGGCCAACGTGATCATCACGACCGCCGGCGCGGTCAAGGTGATGGACTTCGGCATCGCCCGGGCGCTCACCGGCACGGCCTCGACCATGACCCAGACCGGCATGGTCATGGGCACCCCGCAGTACCTCTCGCCGGAGCAGGCGCTCGGCAAGCCGGTCGACCACCGCTCCGACCTCTACGCGGCCGGCTGCATGCTCTTCGAACTGCTGGCGCTGCGCCCGCCGTTCACCGGCGACACCCCGCTCTCGGTGGTCTACCAGCACGTCCAGGACCAGCCGGTGCCGCCCTCGCAGGCCAATCCGCGGGTGCCGGCCGGGTTGGACCCGCTGGTGCTGCGCTCGCTCGCGAAGAACCCGGACGACCGCTTCCAGGACGCCGACGAGTTCCGCGCGCACATCGAGCACGCGCTGCGCGAGCTCACCGGGGGCACCGGCGGCTGGCCGACCGGCGCGGCGGCCGGGCTGGCGGCGGCGGGCCAGGGCCACAGCGGCGGGATGCCGTCGATCGGCACGGACGAGACGGCCGTGCTGGGGGCCGGTGTCCCCGGCGACCCGACGGCGGTGCTGCCGTACCAGGTGCCGGGCGGCGCGCACACGCCGTCCTCCCCCTACCCGCCCCACGGCGGCGGTGACGGCTCCGGCGACGGCGGCGACGGTCACGGACGCGGCCCGGGCCGGCGCGGGCCGTGGCGCTGGGTGGCCGGGGTCGTGGCGGTGGTCGTGGCGGCCAGTGCCGGCATCGCCATGGCGCTGAGCGGCGGCGACGGCGGTGGCGGGAAGCCGGGCGACCTGACGCCGTCCACCGGTGTGGTGTCGACGGCGCCGGAGGCGACCACGCCCAGCTCCGGCTCGACCGCGAGCACCTCGCCGTCCGGCCAGAGCTCGCGCCGTCCGCAGCAGCAGCCGACCGACACCACCAACAACGGCGGCAACCAGAGCCAGGCGCCGAGCCAGCCGAGCGGCAAGCACACGCCGAGCCCGACGACGACGCCGAGCCCGACCGGCAGCAAGCCGTCGACCCCGACCGCGAGTTCGACCGGGACCGGCTCCGCCTCGCCGACCACCACCCCGACCACGGGGACCGGCGGCGGCGCGACGACGGCCCCGGCCACGCCGCCGGCGACCAACCCGCCGCCGACGGGCGGTGGCGGAGCCACCCAGACGCCGCCGGCCGGCGGTGGTGCCGGTGGCACCGCCCCGAAGCCGACCGGCGGGGCGGCCACTCCGGCCGTTCCCTGACGGGAGCGGCCGGCCGGCCGGGTCAGTTGGCGAAGGCGTCCAGGACCTGCTCGTACTCCTCGCACCACCAGGTCAGCTGGCCGGCCGAGGCGGGGTAGAGCGGGTCGGCCCGGTGGTCGGCCCGCTGGTAGCGCCACTGGAGCATCCAGAAGTCGTTCAGCCGCTCCCACCAGACCCGGTGGGTCGCGGCGGCCAGGTGCTCGGCGGTGGCGGCTCCGGTGGCCCGGTAGGCCTGCGACCAGTGCCGGACCCGGACGAGGTCCAGCACTCCGGTGGCCCGGTCGTTGAAGACCAGGGTGGCCGCGCGGACGGCCTCCTCCGCGCGCGGCTGCGGCCCCAGCTTGTCCCAGTCCAGGACGGCCGCGATCCGCCCGGCGTCGTGCAGCAGGTTGAGTCCGTGGAAGTCGCCGTGGGTCCAGCCGGTGGGCGGGGCGGCCCCCGGCCCGGGCCGCCGGTGGGCGTGCTCGGCGAGCAGCTCCAGCCGTTCGGTCAGCCGGCGGTCCACCAGCGCGTCCAGGTCGCCCTGCGGACGGTGCTCACGGGCCCGCCGGCGCAGGTCGCGGGCGAGTGCGGAGCTGTCGAGCGGGTCGGCGCTGCCGTACCCGGAGGGTTGCGCGACCGGCGCGCAGACGTCGTCGAGGGCGCCGTGCAGTCGGCCGAGCAGCGCGCCCAGGTCGTCGCACTGCGGCAGGGAGAGCTCGGTGCCGTGCCGGTGCCGGCCCTCCACCCAGGGGAAGAGGGCGAACAGCCGGCCGCCGAAGGGGGCGATGGTGCCGGTCCGTTCGGCGAGGGCCAGCGGGGGCGCGACGGGCAGGCCCAGGGCGGCGAGCGCGCCCATCGCGCGGTGGTGGCCGGCGACCGCCTCGCGGCCGGCGGTCGCGGCGTCGACGTAGCACTTCAGGAAGTAGGTGCCGGCCTCGGCGGTGACCCGGTAGCCGCGGTTCAGCAGGCCTTCGGCGACGGGTTCGGCGGTGAGCAGGCGGCCCACCCGGTAGCGGCGCAGGACCTCGGCGAGCGCGGCGTGGGGGACGGGCGGGCTGAGGGTTCCTATCGGGGGAGCGGTGAGGTCGGGACGGGTCGGTGCGCAGGCGAGGGTCTGGCTGAAAGTCACAGCCAGAGGTTAGGACCTCTCGGCGGGGGTCCTTGACAGGTCGTCAATTGTGTGCATCGGCAGCATCACTGCTGGTGGTCCGCCTGGTGCCGGGCCACGAAAGCCGCTGCCTGGGTCCGTCGCTCCATCCCCATCTTGGCGAGCAGACTGGAGACGTAGTTCTTCACCGTCTTTTCGGCGAGGTGCAGTTCATTGCCGATCTGACGATTGGTCATCCCTTCGCCGATCAGGTCCAGGATGCGGCGCTCCTGCTTGGTGAGCTGGGCGAGCCGCTCGTCCTCCTTCTCGCCGCCGTCCCGCAGCCGGGCCAGCACCCGGCTGGTGGCCACCGGGTCGAGCAGCGACTTGCCGGCCGCGACGTCCCGGACGGCGGTGATCAGGTCGGTGCCGCGGATCGCCTTGAGCACGTAGCCGGAGGCGCCCGCCATGATCGAGTCGAACAGGGCCTCGTCGTCCGAGAACGAGGTCAGCATCAGGCACTTGATCTCCGGCAGCCGGGAGCGGATCTCCCGGCAGACCTCGACGCCGTTGCCGTCCGGCAGTCGGACGTCGAGCACCGCCACGTCGGGGTGGACGGCCGGGATCCTGGTCAGGGCCTCGGCCGCGGTGCCGGCCTCGCCGACCACCTCGATGTCCTCCTCGACGGAGAGGAGTTCGTGAACGCCCCGGCGGACCACCTCGTGGTCATCGAGGAGAAATACCCTGATTTGTCCATTGTCAGTCACGCGCAAAGCCTCCCATATCACCCTACGAAAGACCTCTTGCCCGCACCGACCCGGGGTCGCGATCCGGCCAGAGCGGTAGAAACCGATGCCGGTAACCCCCTTACGCGGGAGCCTCCGCCCGGATAACGTGCGCTGGTGTCCTGAAGGCGACCGAATTGAGAGCTGCGCCACACGCGCGGTTTGTGGACCCCGAACAAGTAGGACGTCCTAGCGCAGACGCGCCGAGGGCGGACGCTGGGTAACGTTCTCGTGAGGGACGCCGTCGGAAAAGGATCACCACCTGCCCCGCAGTGGGTGCGCACACCCACGCGCGCCCCGCGAGGCGGTGACCGGACCGGTCACCGGCGACCCCGGGCGGCCGGACAGACCGAGGAGTGAACGTGACCGTCAAAAGCACGGCGAGGGCGCGCAAGAAGGCGGCCCCCGGCGTCCGCGCCACGGCCAAGGACGCCCAGCCGGAGCTCGTGCAGCTGCTCACCCCGGAAGGCGAGCGGGTCGAGCACCCGGACTTCCCGCTCACCGTGGAGGCGGACGAGCTCCGTGCCCTCTACCGTGACCTGGTGCTGGTGCGCCGCTTCGACGCCGAGGCGACCTCGCTGCAGCGCCAGGGCGAGCTGGGCCTGTGGGCCTCGCTGCTCGGCCAGGAGGCCGCCCAGGTCGGCTCCGGCCGCGCGATGCGCCCGGGCGACTACGCCTTCCCCACCTACCGCGAGCACGGTGTCGCCTGGTGCCGCGACGTCGACCCGCTGAACCTGCTCGGCATGTTCCGCGGCGTGAACCACGGTGGTTGGGACCCGAACGAGAAGAACTTCCACCTGTACACCATCGTGATCGGCGCGCAGACCCTGCACGCCACCGGATACGCGATGGGCATCACCAAGGACGGCGCCGACGACGCGGTGATCGCGTACTTCGGCGACGGCGCCTCCAGCCAGGGCGACGTCAACGAGGCCTTCACCTTCGCCTCGGTCTACAACTCGCCGGTGGTCTTCTTCTGCCAGAACAACCAGTGGGCGATCTCCGAGCCCACCACCACCCAGACCAAGATCCCGCTGTACCGCCGCGCCTCCGGCTTCGGCTTCCCGGGTATCCGGGTCGACGGCAACGACGTGCTGGCCTGCCTCGCCGTGACCCGCTGGGCCCTGGAGCACGCGCGCACCGGCAACGGCCCGGTGCTGATCGAGGCGTTCACCTACCGGATGGGCGCGCACACCACCTCCGACGACCCGACCCGCTACCGGGCCTCCGACGAGACCGAGGCCTGGAAGGCCAAGGACCCGATCACCCGGCTCCGCGCCCACCTGGAGAAGGAGGGCCTGGCCGACGAGGAGTTCTTCGCCTCGATCGAGGCCGAGAGCGAGCGGCTCGGGCTGCGGGTGCGCGAGGGCGTGCGCAGCATGCCGGACCCGGACCCCACCCTGATCTTCGACCACGTCTACGCCGAGCCGCACACGCTGGTCGATGAGGAACGGGCCGAGTACGTCGAGTACGCGGCCTCCTTCGAGGCGGGGGAGAACCTCTGATGGCCGGTCAGCTCAGCATTGCCAAGGCGCTCAACGACGCGCTGCGCAAGTCGCTGGAGAGCGACCCGAAGACCGTCCTGATGGGCGAGGACATCGGCAAGCTCGGCGGCGTCTTCCGGATCACCGACGGCCTGCAGAAGGATTTCGGCGAGGACCGGGTGATCGACAGCCCGCTCGCCGAGTCCGGCATCGTCGGCACCGCGATCGGCCTCGCGCTGCGCGGCTACCGCCCGGTCGTGGAGATCCAGTTCGACGGCTTCGTCTACCCGGCCTTCGACCAGATCGTCTCCCAGCTGGCCAAGATGCACGCCCGTGCGCTCGGCCACGTCAAGCTCCCGGTCACCGTCCGCATCCCCTACGCGGGTGGCATCGGCGCGGTCGAGCACCACAGCGAGTCGCACGAGGCGTACTTCGCGCACACCGCCGGTCTGCGGGTGGTCAGCCCGTCCAACGCGCACGACGCGCACTGGATGCTGCGCCAGGCCATCGAGTCGGACGATCCGGTGATCTTCCTCGAGCCCAAGCGCCGCTACTGGGACAAGGGCGAGGTCGGCGACGCCGCCGACCTGGGCCTGCACGACGCGCGGATCGTCCGGCCCGGCACCGACGCCACGCTGATCGCCTACGGGCCGATGGTCAAGGTCTGCCTGGAGGCCGCCGCGGCCGCCGAGGAGGACGGCCGCCGGCTGGAGGTCGTCGACCTCCGCTCGCTCTCCCCGGTCGACTTCGCCGCTCTGGAGGAGTCGGTCAGGCGCACCGGGCGCGGCATCGTGGTGCACGAGGCCCCGGTCTTCCTGGGCATGGGTGCGGAGCTGGCCGCCCGGCTCACCGAGCGCTGCTTCTACCACCTGGAGGCGCCGATCCTGCGGGTCGGCGGCTACCACGCGCCGTACCCGCCGTCCCGCGTCGAGGAGGCCTTCCTCCCCGACCTGGACCGCGTGCTCGACGCCGTCGACCGCGCGTTCGCGTACTGATACCGGGGAGCGATGATGACCACCGAAGTTCGCTCGCTCCGCGAGTTCAAGATGCCCGATGTGGGCGAGGGCCTGACCGAGGCCGAGATCCTCAGCTGGTACGTCAAGCCGGGTGACACCGTCACCGACGGGCAGGTCGTCTGCGAGGTCGAGACCGCCAAGGCCGCCGTGGAGCTGCCGATCCCGTTCACCGGGGTCGTCGAGCAGCTGTTCTTCCCGGAGGGCTCGACGGTCGACGTCGGCACCGCGATCATCTCGGTCGCGGTGGCGGGCGAGGCGGGGGCACCCGCCGCCGTCGCCCCGGCCGCCGCTCCGGCGCCGGCCGCGGAGGCCGAGCCCGAGCGGCGCGAGGTGCTGGTCGGCTACGGCCCGCGGACCGGCGGCAGCCAGCGCCGGGCGCGCCGCACCACGGCCGCCGCCCCGGCGCCCGTCGCGGCGGCCCCGGCCGCCGTGCCCGCCCCGGTTCCCGTCGTGGCCCAGGCCCCGGCACCGGCCGTCGAGGCGACCGGTGACCGGCCGCTGGCCAAGCCGCCGGTGCGCAAGCTCGCCAAGGACCTCGGGATCGACCTGCGGGCCGTCACCCCGACCGGCCCGGACGGCGTGATCACCCGCGAGGACCTGCACGCCCACGCGGCGGCCGCCGCCGCCCCGGCGCCGGCTCCCGTCGAGGCGCCGGCCACCGAGCCGGCCACCGAGCCGGCCGTCGCCGCGGCCCCGGTGACCACCGCCGAGGTCCTGCCCGGCGCGGGCGACGTCCGGGTGCCGATCAAGGGCGTCCGCAAGGCGACCGCGCAGGCGATGGTGGCCTCGGCCTTCACCGCCCCGCACGTCACCGAGTTCGTCCAGGTCGACGTGACCCGGACGATGAAGTTCGTCCGCCGGCTCAAGGAGAGCGGCGAGCTGGGCCGGGACGTCCGGGTCAGCCCGCTGCTGCTGGTCGCCAAGGCGCTGCTCACCGCGATCAAGCGCAACCCCGGGATCAACGCCCAGTGGGACGAGGCGGCCCAGGAGATCGTCATCAAGGGCCAGGTGAACCTCGGCATCGCCGCGGCCACCCCCCGCGGGCTGATCGTCCCCAACATCAAGGACGCCGGCTCCCGGACCCTCTCCGGCCTGGCGGTCTCGCTCGGCGAGCTGATCGAGACGGCCCGCCAGGGCAGGACGTCGCCCGGTGACATGCAGGGCGGCACGATCACGATCACCAATGTCGGCGTCTTCGGCGTCGACAGCGGCACCCCGATCCTCAACCCCGGCGAGGCGGCCATCCTCGCCTTCGGGGCGGTCCGGGAGCTGCCGTGGGTGCACAAGGGCAAGGTCGTCCCGCGTCAGGTCACCACGCTGGCCCTCTCCTTCGACCACCGGCTGGTCGACGGCGAGCTGGGCTCCAAGGTGCTGGCCGACATCGCGGGCATCCTGGAGCACCCGAAGCGCCTGATCACCTGGGGCTGAGCCGCCCGGGAGAACCGAAGGGGCCTGCCTCCGCACCGTCGTGCGGAGGCAGGCCCCTGTCGTTCTGCGGTCCCGGTTCCGGTGGTGCTCAGGACCAGGCGGTGTCGTCGGTGCGGTGGACGGTGTTCTCGTACATGGCGCGGCTCCAGGGTTCGTCCTCTGTGAGTGGGACGTCCGACTCCGGGCGGGGTTGTCGCCGTTCCGGCGAAACTTCCGCACCGCCCGCGGCGGGGGCCCCGGCGCCGGCGTCAGCGCCCGGCGCGCAGCCGGCGGACGGTGAGCACCAGGCCCGCGCCGAGCGCGGCGAGGCCGGCGGCGATGCCCGCGAGCAGACCGTTCGGGGTGTCGGCGCCGGTCTGGGCGAGCTCCGGGGTGCCGGCCGGGGCGCTGGTGGCCGGGGCGGCGGTGGGGGTGCTCTTCGGCGCGGCGGGCGCGGACGGCGCGGCGGCGGCGGGCTTCGCCTCGGCGGCGGGCTTGGCGGCGGCGGGCTTCGCCTCGGCGGCGGGCTTGGCGGCGGTCGGCTTGGTGGTGGGCTTCGCCGGGTCCTCCTTCGCGGCCGGGGTGGCGGCGCCGACCGGTGCCGTCGGCTTGGTGGCACCGCGGACGATCTTCACCGTGCGGGTGTTCTGCAGCCGGGACACGTCGTCCTCCGACCAGGCGGACAGGTTGAGCGAGAGTTCGGTCAGGGCCGTCGGGGCCTTCGCCGACAGGCTGATCCGGAAGGTCGTGCGGGCCGCACGACCGTCCTTCAGCGGCTGTGCCAGCGGGCCGGAGTCGACGCGGACGGCCTCGTCGTCGGCGCCGCAGCCGTTGTCGGTGCCGAGCTTCTTCCAGACACCGCCGACGAGGGCCTCGACCGTCACGTCCTTGGCGTGCAGTCGCCCGCCCTTGGCGCCGATGCTGAGGGCCGGGACGGCGATCCGGAAGTCGGCGCCGGTGAAGTTGGCGACCTGGGTGCCGACCTCGACCTTCCCCCCGGGGGTGACGGTGCCCCCGGACGGGGCGACGAACGCGCTGGTGATCTGCCCGTGGTGGGTCACCGCCTGGGTGGGCGCCGAGTTGTCGCCCGGGACGGCGGCGCGGTACGGACCGTCGCAGGCCCAGGAGGACTCGGCGGTCAGCAGCTGGACGGAGCCGGCGAGCAGGACGGTGGTGGCGACGACCGCGACGCGGCGGCGGACGGCGGTGTTCTTCGCGGAAGCGGGCATGGCGGACGTGCGCATGACAGGACCCCCCAAGGTCTGATGTCGTGGTGGTGGTGTGAGTGGTGAAGGTGGCCGGATCGCTCCATCGCGTCGGAAGCGCCCCCCGGTCTGGCCGGTCCTGCTCTCTCCCGCGTCCTTCGCTGGTACAGACAGCGATCCCGGGGCGGCAGTTGCAGGACGAACCAAAGATTTTCACGATCATTTTCGGTGGATCGAAGGTCACGGGTAGTGATCATCATCCACCTGGTCGGACTCATAGGTATGACTGGTGAGATTCTTGTCGTTCGTCCAGTTCGGTGACTTTTTCGCCGTTCCGTGAGGACGACACGCCGGGCCGGGTACGTCTTCGCGTCCACCACCCGGGCGACGCCGGGTGACCGGAAGGTCGAGGACGCACCCGTATGCCGCCTGGCAACCCTGGCCGGATCGTCCGGAGTCTGGCCGCGCTCGTGCTGGTGTCCACCGCCGTACTCCCGGCCGCGCTCGAACTGGCCGGACCCTCACCGTTCGGGGTGATCGGAGCCGGCGCCCCCGCGGACCGCGCGGTGCCGCCGCACGCCGCGGTGCAGCGCGCCGACCTGCGCACCGCCGGGGACGCGCCGACCGTCGACATACGGCGGACCGGGGACCCGGCCAACCGGATCACCCTCGTCCTGCTCGGCGACGGCTACACCGCCGAGGAGCAGGAGGTCTTCCGCGAACAGGCGGACCGGGCCTGGCGCGCGCTGATGGAGATCGAGCCGTTCCGCAGCTACCAGGGGTTCTTCAACATAAGGCGGGTCGAGGTGGTCTCCCCGGTCTCCGGCATCGCCGAGACCGAGAGCCGCGGCCGCAACCCGGCCACGCCGCTCGGCATGCACTTCTGGTGCGAGGGCACCGCCCGGCTGCTCTGCGCCGACGAGGAGGCGACCGCCCGGTACGCCGGCCGGGGCGACGGCCCGCAGTACCTCATCGCGCTGGCCAACTCCACGGAGTACGGCGGCGCCGGCGGCACCGGGGTGACCACCCTGGCCGGCGGCAGCCCCGACGCCGGGCGGATCATCCAGCACGAGATAGGGCACACCGTCGGCGACCTCGGCGACGAGTACGACAGCGCGCCCGACGACGCCGACTACCCCAACCTCGCCACCGACAACGCCGAGGACATGCGCCGCAAGCAGTCCAAGTGGTGGCGCTGGCTCGGCGTGGAGTCCCCGGACGGCGCCGGGACCATCGGCGCCTACCGCAGCGCCAACGGCGTCTACCGGCCCACCCCGGACTCGGTGATGCGCACCCTCGGCGGGGCGTACAACCTGCCCTCGCGGGAGGCGATCATCGAGGAGATCTACCGCCGGATCCGGCCCACCGACGCCCCTGCGCCGCCGCCCGGCGACGTCACCGGCCGGCCCCGGCTGGAGGTCCGGCCGGTCCCGCTGACCGGGGCCCGGCAACTGCGGGTGGACTGGACGGTGGACGGCGTCCCGGTCGAACCGCAGGCGCCCGACCGCAGCTGGCTGGACACCGCGCCGCTGGCGCTGGAGCCGGGCCGCAGCGCCACCGTCACGGCGACCGTCCGGGACACCACGGACTGGGTCCGGGACGAGGCCTTCCGGGAGCGCTACATGACCCGCTCGGTCTCCTGGACGGTCAACGGCTGAGCGGGGCGCGTGCGGGGCGCGCGGGGCCGCCGGGGGCCGGGCCGGACGGTGTGCCGCGCCCCCGGCCCCCGGGCCCCCACCCTGGGCATCCAATGATGGGATGACTACTCTGGGGCCACTATGAGCGTGGAGCCCGCCAGTTCAGCCCGCCCCCTGCCCGCCGCCGCTCCCCGGGTCGCCGGCGACCGCGCCACCGGCGCCACCGGCCCCACCCCCGGTCCCACCACCGACCGTCCGCAGCCGCCGGGCGGCCGGGCCGCCTGGCTGGCCTGGTCGATCGGTGCCACCGTCTACGTCCTGGCCGTCATCCACCGCACCAGCCTCGGCGTCGCGGGCCTGGACGCCGCCGACCGCTTCGGCATCGGCGCCTCCGCGCTCTCCACCTTCTCGATCCTCCAGGTCCTCGTCTACGCGGCCATGCAGATACCCGTCGGCGTGCTGGTCGACCGGTTCGGACCGCGCAAGGTGCTGCTGCTGGGCGTCCTGCTGCTCAGCACCGGCCAGCTCGCCTTCGCCTTCTCCGACGCCTTCGGCCCCGCGCTCGCCTCCCGGGCCGTGCTCGGCTGCGGCGACGCGATGACCTTCATCAGCGTGCTGCGGATCGCCGCGCGCTGGTTCCCCGCCGCCAAGAACCCGCTCGTCGCCCAGCTGACCGGCCTCGCCGGGATGAGCGGCAACCTGGTGACCACCGTCGTCCTCGCCCAGGCCCTGCACAGCGAGGGCTGGACGCCCACCTTCACCGCCATCGCGCTGCTGGGGATCGCCGTCTTCGCGCTCGTCGCGCTGTTCCTCCGGGAGTCGCCGGAGGGCGCCGCGCCGACCGCGCCGGCCGGGCTCGCGGCCGGGCGGCCCCGGCTCGCCGTCGGGCGCCAGGTCCGGGAGGCCTGGCAGGAGCCGGGCACCCGGCTCGGGCTCTGGATCCACTTCACCACGCAGTTCCCGGGCAACGCCTTCGGACTGCTGTGGGGCCTGCCGTACCTCGTCCAGGCCCAGGGCATGACCCGCACCGAGGCCGGCGGGCTGCTCACCCTGCTGGTGCTCGCCAACATGAGCTTCGGCTTCCTGTTCGGCCGGCTGCTCTCCCGCACGGCCCGGGCCCGGATGCCGATCGTGCTCACCACCATCGGAGTGACCTCGCTGCTGTGGGCGGTGACCCTCGCCTGGCCCGAGGGTCACCCGCCGCTCTGGCTGCTGGTCGCGATCATCCTGGTGATGGGCAGCAACGGCCCCGCCTCACTGGTCGGCCTCGACTACGCCCGCGCCCGCAACCCCGTCGAACGCCTCGGCACCGCCTCCGGCATCGTCAACATGGGCGGCTTCATCGGCACGATGATCACGCTCTTCGGCATCGGCGTCCTGCTCGACGTCCTGACCCCGGACGGCTCCGGCGGGTACTCCGCGGGCGCCTTCCGCTGGGCCTTCTGCTGGCAGTACGTGCCGATGGCGGTGGGCACCCTGATGATCCTGCGACTGCGCCGGAAGCTCGCGGGGGCTTCCGCGTAGGGTTTCCGACCTGCGGAAACGTGAACAACCCCCACCTTCAGGAAGGGTATGCCCCCGCTATGCCTGACTTGAAGTCAGGCATAGCGGGGGCATGCGTCAGCCTCGGTACTCCCGCACGAACTCGGCGAACTGCCGGGGTGTTCCGTGGATCCGACCGCAGGCCACGTCTGCGTACATGAGGGCGTGGTCGCGCGTCGGCTCGGTCGCCGGTTCGGACCGGGCCTCGTCCCGCATCCGGACCAGGTCCACGATCCGCAGCTTCGGGCAGCCCGGGACCGGTCGGCTCCCCCGGATCCCGACGTTCCCCTCGCCCCGGCACTCGAAGTAGGGGCCGAACGGCGGACCGCTGTCGTCCGGGCCGGGCAGTCGGAGAGCCATCTCCCCGTGCCGGCAGTGGACCGTGCCGTCGGAGCGGACAATCAGGCCCGGCCAGTCCTCGTGCTCGATCCGCGCGACGACGTACACCTGCTGCCCGATCGCCTCGGTGAGCGTCTCCGCCATCCGCCGCTGCTGGTTCGGGATGGCGGTGTCACCCCGGCGGACGGAGGGAAGCAGATCCCCGGTCACCCATTCCTGGAACGACTCGGTGTTGGGCTTGGTCGACTTCATGATCAGGGTGTAGAGGCCCGCCTCGTTGATCACCCCGAGCTCCGGATTTCCCCGGCTGTAGGCTTTCTCACCTGGGGAAACGCTGAAACCATCAGTCTCGCTGATAGTTACCGAGCGCAGGTCGACGATGCGCGCATTCCCCGCCTTCACCACCTTGTGGGCTTCGCTGGGATTGCTTCGCCCCAGGACCCGGCACACGTCCGCCGTGACGAACCACGGCTCGCCGTCGATCATCACGACCCTGATCGGCTGGCCCGTGACCGGGAAGCTCGACCGGACCAGCTCCATCCGCCCCTGCATCGTCTGTTCGTCGTCCATCTGGACGCCCCTCCTTCGTTCGGGTGACGCTGCCCGGAAGAACGACGGCGAACAGGGGGGGGTACTGGTTCCAACGTGACGCACGGGAGCACGAGGCGCACCCACCCGGCGTCCGCGGTGCGTGTACGCCGGGTGGGTGACGGACGGGGCTACGGGGTGACGGAGAAGTTGGCCAGGACGCGGTCGGCGAGTTCCTTGTCGCCCTCGACGATCACCGAGCCCGGGCGGCCGCGGCCGCAGGCGAGGCGGACGTAGGTCTCCCAGTCGAGGGTCAGCTGGACGTCGGGGGCCAGGCTGATGGACTCGTCGACGCTGCCGCGCCCGGCGGAGTCGATCCGGACGGTGCGCAGGAACTCCACCGGGCCGGTGACGTCGACGACCAGGGTGCTGCCGGCCGGGGCGCCGGCCCGGTGGGCGACGGCCTTCGGCAGGCCCTGCAGCAGGACGTCGCGGGCGACCAGGGCGGCCGGGGAGTCGAGGTTGCCCGGGGTGCCGAGGGCGCGGCGGAGGTCCTGCTCGTGCACCCAGACGTCGAAGGCGCGCAGCCGGAGCAGCTCGTGGTACGGGATGTCGCGGCTCTGCGGGCCGGCCGGCCAGCGGACCGGCTCGTTGGGCATCTGCTTGGCGTTCCGCAGGGCGCGGGAACGGCGGATGATCGTGTAGTCCAGCTCGCCGGTCATCTCCAGCGCGGTGTGGCAGCGGCGCTTGTCGACGGGCAGTTCGAGGTAGCGGGCGGCCTCGGTGGTCACGTGGAGCAGGTCGCGCGGCAGCGAGTGGATCGGCCGCGGATCGCCGAGGATCTCGGACTCGACGGCGATCACGTGCGAGACGACGTCCCGGACGGACCAGCCGGGGCACTCGGTGGCCCGGTTCCAGGAGTCCTCCGGCAGGGGGCGCACCAGTTCGGATATCGCCTCGATGGACTGCGTCCACGCGTCGGTGTACGCCTGCACGGTCTGGTTGTCCGTCACGGGAATCTCCGGCCCTCCGTCAGCTGCCTTGCCACGCGTGTCCGCGTGCTCCGGGATCGGCCGGGAAGGTCCGGCTTCCGGGCGCACACGCTAACCGCACGTTACGCTGCCTGCTGAGAGCGGGGCAGCGCTTTCGGGTGACGATCGTAGGACTCTTGCCGTGGACGGTGGTACTGTGCGCGCTTCATTGATCCAACTCGCGGTCTCCGACGCCGAGCCCCCGGCCGAGCGACGGGCCCGCGCGGCCGCTCTGGTGCGGGCCCAGCGGGGAGCCGACCTGGTGGTCCTCCCCGAGCTGTGGGCGCTCGGCGGATTCGCCTACGACCTCTGGTCGGACGGCGCCGAGGCGCTGGACGGGCCGACCTCGGACGCGATGGCCGCGGCCGCGAAGGCGGCGGGCGTCTGGCTGCACGCCGGTTCGATCGTCGAGCGCGATCCGGACGGGCCGATCTACAACACCTCGCTGCTGTTCGCCCCGGACGGCGAGCTGGTGCACACCTACCGCAAGATCCACCGCTTCGGCTTCGACAGCGGTGAGGCGGTGGTGATGGGGGCCGGGCAGGAGATCGTCACCGCGGCCACCGACGTCGGCACGCTGGGGCTGGCGACCTGCTACGACCTGCGCTTCCCGGAGCTGTTCCGGGCGCTGCTGGACGCCGGCGCGCAGGTGCTGGTGGTCCCGGCGGCCTGGCCGGCCCGGCGGCGGGAGCACTGGACGCTGCTGAACCGGGCGCGCGCGGTGGAGGAGCAGGCGTACGTGCTGGCCTGCAACACGGCGGGGACGCACGGCGGGGTCGAGCAGGCGGGCCACAGCATCGCGGTGGACCCGTGGGGCCGGGTGCTGGCCGAGGCGGGGCCGGGCGAGGAGGTGCTGACCGTGGAGTTCGACCCGGCCGCGGTGGCCGAGGCGCGGGCGGAGTTCCCGGTGCACCGGGACCGGCTGCTCGGCATCCCGGCGCCGGTCCAGCGCTGACGGCACCGCCGGTGCCGGAGCGCGCGGGCCGCCTCGGGCGAGGTGCGCGGGGCGGGCGCGCGGGGAGTGCGGCGGGGGCGCATGTGGGGGCTTGTACACGAGCGTGTCCTTTTTGAGAAGATGAGCCCTCGTCGTGTTACCAGCCGTTCTTCCGCCGGTCTGTCCCCGTCAGGCCGCCGGCCCGCCCGAGGAGGTCGCGCGCATGTCCGGCACCGGCGCGGGCGGCACCCGTCCCGTGATCCAGCGCAACAGCCTGCGCGAGCAGATCGCGGGCGCGCTGCGCGAGGAGATGATGGCCGGCCGGCTCGCCGCCGGGCGGAACTTCACCGTCAAGGAGATCGCCGAGCTCTACGGCGTCTCGGCGACCCCGGCCCGCGAGGCGCTGGTCGACCTCGCCTCGCAGGGACTGCTCCGGGCCGAGCACCACCGGGGCTTCACCGTCCCCGAGTTCGGCTGGGACGACTTCCGGGAGATCTTCGAGTCCCGGGTGCTGATCACCGACAGCTACTTCCGACGACTGGCCGTGGACCCCGGACCGGCCGACGAGAGCCGGATGCCCTCGCTGCGCCGCCGGGCGGACGCCGCGGTGCGGGCGGCCCGGGCGGGCAACCTGGACGTGATGGTGGGCTGCGACCGCCGGTTCTGGCAGGAGGTCGCCGGCCTGCTGGGCAACCGCCGGATCGCCGACTACCTGGACTGGCTGCGGGTGCAGTCGTGGATGTTCGCGGCGCGGTACCTGCGGTCGATGCCGCAGCTGGCCGGGGTCTGCTGGGACAGCCACCTCGACCTGGTGGACGCGATCGAGGCGCGCGACGTGTCGCGCGCGCACCGGATCGTCTGCGAGTACAACCTCTTCACCGTCGGGCTGCTGGCCGAGCTGGCCGGGCAGGAGGTGGAGACGGTGGGGGTGCTGCCGCTGCTGACCGGGCGCCCCGTCGCCGCGTCGGACGGGCCCGCCGCCGGTGCCGTCGCCGGTGCCGCGGACGGCCCGGAGGCCCAGGACGGTCCGGCCGCGACGGCCGCGACGGCGGCCCGGGAGGCCCCGGAAGCCCTCGAGGACGCCGGACCGGGCCGGAGCGGCGCGGGCACCGCGCACCACCGGGCCGAGCCGGGCCACCCGGCCGGCGGCGCCCGGGGCCGGGAGCGCGAGCTGGGCCGGGAGCTGGGCCGGGAGCTGGGCCGTGAACTGGGCCTCGGCCTCGGTCTGGTGCCCCAGCCGCGGTCGGTGCCGTACGGGCGGTTCGGCCACCGGTCGCCCGAGCCGCCGTCCGGCCAACTGCCCGAGGGGCGGCCGGATCCGCATCGCGCGCCGGGCCGGTAGGGTGGGCGGTCGTTCGTCCCGGCCGCTCCTCGTACCGACCGTCCGGGAACCGACCCGCCCATCCGCCGTCCGCCGCCGTGCGGCCGGTTCCCGCCGCCCGGAGAGGAAGAGCCGGCCATGGCCTGCGACCTCTGGCTCGTCCCGCTGGTGGACGTGCTGAGCCACAGCCCCGACAACCCCTTCCGGGACGACCTGGTGCTCTACAACGGGGCGCTGGTCGCGAACGGCCTGCCCGAGATGCCGGTCTACCGGTACGTGCCGGGGCTGAGCGGGGCGGTCGAGCCGATAGCCGCCTTCGACTACGACTCGCTGCACTTCCTGCGCCGGGCCTACCTGCTGGGCCTCACCGGTCTCGACATCACGCCGGTGGACGAGCTGGGCGGTGACTACGAGCAACTGCTGGAGATGTTCGAGAGCAGCGCCGAGCAGTCGCACCTGGTCTGGCACTTCGACCACGCCGGCGCCTACGTGCCGATCGAGTTCGCCGTCCCGCTGGTGGAGGAGTCGCTGCTCGCCTCGGGCGGGCCGCTCGGCTCCAGCCACGGGCTGCTGCGCGAGCTGCAGGCCGTCGCCCCGGCGCTGGGCATCGACCCGAACGACCCGCCGGCGCCGACCAGGCCGCTCGGCCCGACCGGCCTGGAGCAGCCGTTCGGCCCGCCGCTGGACGACCTGCACCCCTTCGCCCGCGAGCGGCACGCCTGGGCGGGCCTGTACGCGGCGGCGACCCGGAGCCTGCACCAGGGATCGATGATCGTCTTCGCCTGAACCCCGGCCGGACGAACCCGGGCCGGACGAACCCGGGCCGGACGAACCCGGCCGGCCGCCCGCGATCCGACGGGGTCCTGCCGGACGCGCCCCTTCCGGACGCGCCCGGGCCCCGGTGGGCGGCTCCCGCCCGAGGCCCGGACGGATCCGGACGGTACCCCGCCGCCGGGCCGCCCGCTACCGCAGCGGCCCCTCCGGCGGCCGCTGGCGCGGCATGGTGGGCCTGGCCCCCGGCGGCGGCAGCACCCGCACCTGGGCGCCGACGCCCGGCTCGGTGCGACCGCCCCAGCTGCCGGCGGCCTGGGTGGGCAGTTGGGTCATCCCGGCCCGGAACTCCAGCATCCACTCCGAGGTCTCGGTGCGGACCATGTCGGAGATGTCCTCGCAGAACCGCCGCAGCACCCCGAGGCACCGCTCGGCGGCCTCGCCCGCGGTGCCCTCGGTGGGGCCGAGCACCTCCCGGACACACTCCGACGCCCAGTCGAACTGGAAGGCCTCCAGACGGCGCTGCAGCGCCTGCGCGGTGGAGACGTCGCGCATCCAGCCGGAGGTCAGGCCGAACGCCCGGTCCGCGCCGTAGCAGGCACCGGCCAGCGCCAGCCCGACGTAGCCCCAGCTGGTGGCGTGGGCGACCGATCCGGTGAGGTCGACCAGCGGGGCGGTGACCCCGCCGACCGCGAAGCCGGCCGTGCCGAACCGCAGCAGCCGGGCCCAGCGGCGCTTCCAGACCCGGTCCCTGCGGTACCAGTCGATGGCCTCGACCGCCCGCTCCTCGGACCAGCGGTACAGCTCCTCCAGCCGCTCGGCGGGCTCGCCCCAGTCCCCGAGCGGGAACTGGCGGGTGCTCAGATCGGACCGGCGGCGGGTCGAGGCGCGGCGCGCGACGGTCGCGGCGGGCGGGTCCTCCTCGCCGATCTCCTTGCCCCAGGCACTCTCCTCGGGCTGCATTTCCGGCTGGCTCACCTGTGGGGCTCCCTGTGGCGGGCGGACTGCTGGTCTGGCTGGTCCCGAATCTGCGCGGACTGACGTGTCATCGGCCTGACGGCCCGTGAAACGCCGGACGAAGCGCCGAACACGCCGCCGTTCCGGGGCGGGGTGCGGGTGTCCCGGGGCGGCACCGCCGGCGGCCGCCGGCGGTGGTCCAACAGCACTTCTTACCGCCAAATGGCTGACCGTGTGGGCGCTTCCCCAATGATCGTTATCGGATTCGGCCACCGGATCCCGAGGTGGGAGGGTTGCGGCGGTCGACGGGATTTCACCCGTCCGAGGGAGTCGCCGGTGACCCGCTGTCCTGACCCGGGCACCGTGCGGCGATCACCGGGGCCCCCGACTGGAGGATCCTCCGAGGCCGTGCGTGTACCCGACCCCCTCGGTCGTCTCTTCCTACGGGACCGGAGAGCGGCCGGAACCGGCCACCGGCTACCCTTGCGCAGCGTGAAGGTCCTCGTCATCGGCGGCGGCGCCCGCGAACACGCCCTGTGCCGCTCTCTGTCCCAAGATCCCGCCGTGACCGAGCTGCACTGCGCCCCGGGCAACGCCGGGATCGCGCAGGTGGCGACGGTCCACCCGGTCGACCAGCTCGACGGCGCGCAGGTCACCGCGCTCGCCGGGCGGCTCGGCGCCGAACTGGTCGTGGTCGGCCCGGAGGCCCCGCTGGTCGCGGGTGTCGCCGACGCCGTGCGCGCGGCCGGCATCCCGGTGTTCGGCCCGTCCGCCGAGGCCGCCGTGCTCGAAGGCTCCAAGGCCTTCGCCAAGGACGTGATGGCCGCCGCCGGCGTGCCCACCGCGCGCTCCTACGTCTGCACCACCGCCGCCGAGGCCGCCGAGGCGCTGGACGCCTTCGGCGCGCCGTACGTGGTCAAGGACGACGGCCTGGCCGCCGGCAAGGGCGTCGTGGTCACCTCCGACCGCGAGGAGGCGCTGGCCCACGCCACGGCCTGCGAGAGCGTGGTCATCGAGGAGTACCTGGACGGTCCCGAGGTCTCGCTGTTCGCGATCACCGACGGCACCACCGTCGTCCCGCTCCAGCCCGCCCAGGACTTCAAGCGCGCGCTGGACGGCGACCAGGGCCCCAACACCGGCGGCATGGGCGCCTACTCGCCGCTGCCCTGGGCCCCCGAGGGCCTGGTCGAGGACGTCCTGGCGACCGTGCTGCAGCCGACCGTGGACGAGCTGCGCCGCCGCGGCACCCCGTTCTCGGGCCTGCTCTACGCGGGCCTGGCGCTGACCTCGCGCGGCACCCGGGTGATCGAGTTCAACGCCCGCTTCGGCGACCCCGAGACCCAGGTCGTGCTGGCCCGGCTGCGCACCCCGCTGGCCGGCGTGCTGCACGCCTCGGCCACCGGCACGCTGGACCAGCTGGAGCCGCTGCGCTGGGACGACGGCGCCGCGGTCACCGTGGTGATCGCCGCCGAGGGCTACCCGGCCGCGCCGCGCACCGGCGACCCGATCGAGGGCCTGGCCGCGGCGGAGGCCGCGGACGGCACCGCGTACGTGCTGCACGCCGGGACGAAGGCGGACGCGGACGGCCGGGTGCTGAGCGCCGGCGGCCGGGTGCTGTCCGTCACCGCGACCGGCACCGACCTCGCCGAGGCGCGCGACCGGGCCTACCGGTCGGTCGAGCGGATCTCGCTGGCCGGCGGCCAGCACCGCGGGGACATCGCGCTGAAGGCCGCGCAGTAGCGGCCGCGCACCCCCGTCCCGTCCCCCGGGCCCCCGGCGAGCGATCCGCGCGCCGGGGGCCCGGGCGTTCCCGGCCCGCGCCGGCCGCCCCCGCCCGCACCCCGGCGGACGCCGTGCCGTCCCGCGACCCCCGCCGGCCCCGCGAGCCCCTCGGACAACCCCCATGGACGCAGCCCGCCCCGGCGTTTCGGGGACGGGTGGGACGGGAGCGGCGCCCGGGGACGCCACACCGTTCGGTCGCCGGAATCCAGCCCATCGAGTGACACCCACCGCATCCGGCTGACGCAACCGGCTGCCCGGCCTTATGGTGCGCTGGACCACGGCGCCACAGGTCGGGCCGCTTCCGGCCGCCGCCGGGTAGCGGCGGTCGCGCGGGGGGATGCTGGACGGCGTCCGGCCGGACCGGACCCGCCGGGCGTCGCCCGGGGGCGGTCGTCCGGAATCCGGGCGGCGTCACCGGGACGAGTGGAAACCGGGGCGATCCGGAACACCCACCCGGACACGGGCGTCGAACATGTCATAAGCGCCACGCAGCATGTACTACCGGGGCTCGGACACCACCGTTTCCCGTCGGAACTGATCGTTTCGAATCGGCTCAGGGCCCCGTCGCCGGGTGCCCGAGGGCTCCGAAGGGGGTGCCGCACCGTATGGCCGCTGTCGACACCGCGCGCGCTCATGCCCAGGCGGTCCTGCGGATCCGGGGTCTCGCCCTGGCCGCCGCCGCGCTGCCCGCCGCCACCGCGGTGGTGCTGCTCGCCGGCCGGTTCACCGGACGGATCGGCGCCCCCGGCTCTCCCGACGCCGCCGGCTGGGACGCCGCCCGCTGGACGGTGTGCGCGGTCGCCGCGCTCACCCTGCTGGTGGCCGGCCTGGCCGCCCGCGCCCACCGCCGGGCCGTCCCGCCGCAGACCCCGGCCGTGCCGCTGGACCGCGGCCAGGCCCCCGAGCTGTACCGGCTGATCGACGAGCTGGCCGACCGGCTGGAGGTCCCCGCGCCCTCCGCGGTCGCGCTCACCCCGGACTGCGACAGCTGGCTGGAGGACGTGCCCGTGCCGCGGGAGCGCCGCTCCCGGGCCGCCGGCCACGAGCCGACCGCCCCGGTCCTGGTCATCGGCTCGCCGTTCCTCTGGTGGATGCGGGCCGGCGAGCTGCGCGCCCTGCTCGCCCCGGTGGTGGCCGGCACCGCGGCCGCCGCCGACCCGGAGATCGCCGCCGCCCGCCGTTTCCTGCGCGCGCTGGACGCCAGCCTGGACCTCGACCCGGCCGCCGGACCGGGCACCGCCCCCGGCGCCCCCCGTCCGCCCCGCCGCGGACCGGCCGCGCTCGCCGACCGGATCACCGACGGCATCACCCGCCGGCTGCTGGGCGCCTGCCGCGAGCACGCCGCCGAGCTGGAGCGCTCCGTCGCCGGCTGGGCCTCCGAACAGGCCCGCGGCGTCGACTACGGCCTGCGGATCGCCGCCCAGGAGCAGGTCGGCCTCGCCTACGCGGGCTGGGACCGGCTGCTCACCCGGGTCGCGCTGCCCGCCTGGCGGCTGGGCCGGCACCCCGCGCACCTCAACGCCGGCGTGGTCGCCGCGCTCACCGAGCTGTCCCGGCGCGACCGGCTCGCCGACGGCTACGGCAACCGGCTCGGCGACCGCCCGGCCTGCGACCTGCTGGAGGAGCCCGGCGCGGTGGACGCCGCGGTCTCCCGGCTCGCCGCCGAGCTGTTCTTCGGCGCCCCCGCCGGCGGCGGCTGGCGCGAGCTGGAGTGGGTCGACTACCCGGCCGACGTGGTGGACGCCGGCTGGCGGGCCCGTGCCGCCGCCCTGCAGTCCGCGCTGGACCTGCTCGCCCCGCAGGCCCGCCCCGGCGCCCCGACGCTGACCCGGCTGCTGGGCCGGCTGGCCGACGGCGACGGCGAGCGGCTGGCCGCCGCGCTCGCCGCCCAGCTGGCCCGCACCACCGCGCCCGCGCCGCTGCTCGAACCGGTCCGGTCCGGGCGGGACGTCCTGGTCGACCACGTCACCGCGATGGTCTGCTGCGCCGCCGTCGACACCGCGGGCGCCGTCCCCGGTCTCGACTGGCTGGACGGCCCGGTCCTGCTGCTCGGCGGGGTCCGCCGCACCGACCTCGCCGAGCCGGTCGCCCAGGCCGTCGAGCAGGGCCAGGACGGGCCGCTGCGGGCCTGGCTGGACGCCGCGGACGTCCGGCTGGAGAAGCCCGTCCGGCTCTGACCGGCCCCCCCGGGGGCGCGAGCCGCGGCGGTGAGCGCCCCCGGACGGACCGGCCGCCCCGGGTCTTCGCAGGCCGGAGGCCCTCCGTCCGGCGGGCCGGAAGATTCCCGCCACTAGTTGCTACCGTGGGGTGACGCAGCGCCAGCGCGGTGTGGTGTATTAGACCGCACGCACATCCGGGAGGCACGTGCCAACCGGCGGAGGTGCACCTGGGAGGGGCGCGCGTGGGGACCGAACTCAACCGCCGCTGGGAGTCCGGAACGCACGCGCACAGCGTCTCCGACCCCTTCGGCCAGGGCCCGCTGCCCTGGCTGCGCAGCCCGGACCAGTACGTCGCCGGCACCGAGGGGGACGTCCCCTGGTACGTCTCGGTGGACGCCCCCGGGCAGCGCCCGCTGGCCGCCGGGGTGCGTGACAGACCCCCGGTCGGCAGCCCGCTCAGCGCCAACGACGAGGAACAGCAGATCAAGGGCTTCGCCTCGGCCGGAGTGGTCCGGCCCGGCGGCTCGGTGGACCTCCGGGTCACCGTCAACCCGCCCCGCGAGTTCACCGTCGACGTCTACCGGATCGGCCACTACGCGGGCGACGGCGCCCACCACATGACGTCCAGTCCGCTGATCGCCGGCATGGTCCAGCCCGCCCCGATGGTGGTCGGCCGGACCGTCTCCTGCCACCACTGGTGGCACACCTGGCGGCTGCAGGTCCCGCAGCACTGGCGGCCCGGCGCGTACGTCGCCGTGCTCACCACCGCCGACATGCTGCACCGCAGCCACATCCCGTTCACCGTCCGGGACTTCGAGGACCAGACCCGCGCCGCAGAACTGCTGCTGGTGGTCCCCGACGTGACCTGGCAGGCGTACAACCTCTTCCCCGAGGACGGCCGCAGCGGCGCCAGCCTCTACCACGCCTGGGACGGCGGCCGGCTGGTCGGCGAGCCCGAGGCGGCCGTCACGGTCTCCTTCGACCGGCCGCACGCCACCGCCGGGCTCCCGCTGCACGTCGGCCACGCCTACGACTTCATCCGCTGGGCCGAGCGCTACGGCTACGACCTCTCGTACGCCACCGCCACCGACCTGCACGCCGGACTGGTCGACGCCTCCCGGCACAAGGCGCTGGTCTTCCCCGGCCACGACGAGTACTGGTCCGAGCCGATGCGCCGCGCCGTCGAACGGGCCCGGGACGGCGGCACCTCGCTGGTCTTCCTCTCCGCCAACACCATGTACTGGCGGGTCGAGCTGAGCCCCGGCCCCTCCGGCGAGCCGCACCGGATGCTGAACTGCCGCAAGCGCCAGAAGGTCGGACCGGGCAGTCCGGCCGCCGGGGTGGCCGGCGCCGCCAGCGCGCTGTGGCGCGACGCCGGCGAGGCCGAGCAGCACCTGCTCGGGCTGCAGTACTCCGGCCGGGTCGCCGCGCCCGTCCCGCTGGTCGCCCGGCACACCGCGCACTGGCTCTGGGACGGCACCGGCGTCCAGGAGGGCGAGGAGCTGCCCGGCCTGGTGGCCGGCGAGGCGGACCGCTACTACCCCAAGGTCGCCCTGCCCGAGCACACCGAGCGGGTCCTGCTCGCCCACTCCCCGTACCGGGACCCGGCCGGCCGCCCCCGGCACCAGGAGACCTCGCTCTACCGGGCGCCGAGCGGCGCGTACGTCTTCGCCTCCGGCACCTTCGCCTGGTCCCCCGCGCTGGACCGCCCGGGGCTCACCGACGAGCGGATCCAGCGGGCCACCGCCAACCTGCTGGACCGCCTCTGCAAGAACGACTGAGTCCGCCGGGACGCCGCCCGGCCCGGGAGCCGGGCGGCGGGCCATGACAGACTCGACCCCAGTGACCTCCCCTTTCGCGCCCCACGCCCGCGAACGACCCCTGAGGACTGAGACGATCTTGAGCGGATTTGTCACCAAGCCCGAGCCGGTCCAGGTACCCGGCCTGGTCCACCTGCACACCGGCAAGGTGCGCGACCTGTACCGCACCGAGTCGGGCGAGCTGGTGATGGTCGCCAGCGACCGCACCTCGGCCTACGACTGGGTGCTGCCCAACGAGATCCCGGACAAGGGCCGCATCCTCACCCAGCTCTCGCTGTGGTGGTTCGAGCGGATCGCCGACATCGTGCCCAACCACGTGATCTCCACCGAGGTCCCGGCCGGCGCCCCCGCCGACTGGAAGGGCCGCACCCTGATCTGCCGCAGCCTGGACATGGTGCCGGTCGAGTGCGTGGCCCGCGGCTACCTGGCCGGCTCCGGCCTGGAGGAGTACCGCGCCTCCCGCACCGTCTGCGGCATCGCCCTGCCCGAGGGCCTGGTCGACGGCTCCGAGCTGCCCGCCCCGATCTACACCCCCGCGCTCAAGGCCGAGGTCGGCGAGCACGACGAGAACGTCTCCTACGAGGAGACCGCCCGCCGGGTCGGCGCCGAGCTGGCCAACCAGCTCCGTCGGACCACCCTGGACGTCTACGCCCGGGCCCGCGACATCGCCCGCGACCGGGGCATCGTGCTGGCCGACACCAAGTTCGAGTTCGGCCTGCTGGACGGCGAGCTGGTGATCGGCGACGAGGTGCTCACCCCGGACTCCTCGCGCTTCTGGCCGGCCGACGCGTGGGAGCCCGGCCACCCCCAGCCCTCGTTCGACAAGCAGATCATCCGCGACTGGCTGACCTCCCCGGCCTCCGGCTGGGACCGCAGGAGCGAGCAGCCGCCGCCGCAGCTGCCCGCCGAGGTCGTCGAGAAGGTCCGCGCCAAGTACGTCGAGGCCTACGAGCGGCTGACCGGCCTCACCTGGGCCTGAGCCCGGACGGCGCGCCCGCGGGCCCGGCGGTCAGATCCAGCCGTGCTCGCGGGCGATCCGCACCGCCGCGTGCCGGTTCTCCGCGTTCAGCTTGGCCGCCGCGGAGGACAGGTAGTTGCGCACGGTGCCCTGGGAGAGCGAGGCCCGCGCGGCGATCTCGGCGATCGAGGTGCCGTCGGCGGCCAGCTCCAGCACATCGGTCTCGCGCGGGGTCAGCGGCGTCTCCCCCGCGGAGATCGCGTCCGCCGCCAGCTCCGGGTCCACGTGGCGGCCGCCGGCCCGGACGGTCCGGATGATCCCCGCCAGGTCGGCCGCCGAGACGGTCTTCGGCAGGAAGCCCCGGACACCGACCTCCAGCGCCCGCTTCAGGTAGCCGGGGCGTCCGTGGCCGGTGACGATCATGCAGCGGCAGTCCGGCAGCAGCGTGCGCAGCCGGGTGGCCACCTCGATCCCGTCCAGGCCGGGCATCTGGAGGTCCAGCACCGCGATGTCCGGCCGGTGCGCCTCGGCCATCGCCAGCGCCTCCGGGCCGGAGGCGGCCTGGGCGACCACGACGATGTCCTCCTCCAGCGCGAGCAGCGCGGCGAGCGCGCCGCGGATGAGGTGCTCGTCGTCGGCGAGCAGGACGCGGACGGGCGCGGTGTCGGTCATCGGTGGGCCTTCCGTACGGCGGGGGGTCAGAGCGGGACGCTGGCGAGCAGCCGGAAGAGCCCCGGCCCGGCGTCCGGCACGGTCAGCTCGCCGTCGTGGGCGGCGAGCCGTTCCCGCAGTCCGCTCAGGCCGGTCCCGCCGCCCTGGGAGGGCAGCGGCACGGCCGGCACCCCGTCATTCTCCAGCTCCAGCAGGACCCGGCCGCCCTCGCGGCGGAGCCTGATCGAGCAGCGGCCCGCCTCGCTGTGCCGCAGCACGTTGGTGGTGGCCTCGCGGATCACCCAGCCGAGCACCGACTGGACCGCCGCCGGGAGTTCCTCGGCGTGCTCGCCCAGGTCGATCTCGCAGGCCACGTCGGCGGAGCGGAGCACCGCGCGGGCGCCGACCGCCTCGGCGTGCAGGGCCGCCGTGCGGTAGCCGCGGACCACGTCGCGGACCTCGCGCTGGGACTCCTGGGCGATCTGCTGCACCTCGGCCATCTGCTCGGCGGCCTCCGGCAGGCCGCGCCGGGCCAGCTGGACGGCCAGCTCGCTCTTGAGCGCGATGGTGGTGAGGTTGCGGCCCATCACGTCGTGCAGGTCGCGGGAGAAGCGCAGCCGCTCCTCGGCGACGGCCAGCCGGGCCTGGGCCTCGCGGGCGGTGTCCAGCTCCTGCACCACCGACTGGAGCCAGGCGAAGCTGCGGCAGCTGCAGCCGATGAAGCACATGGTCAGTCCGGTGCCGACCAGGAGTCCGGCGGTGGTGCCCGGCTCGGCGCCGGCGATCAGCATGCCGGGGGCGACCGCCAGCAGGGCGCCCGCCCCGGCGAGGGCGGCCCGGCGCGGCGGCAGGCCGACCGAGGCCGGGCCGAAGGCGGTGAAGAGCATGGTGCTGGCGACCGGGAGGGTGAAGACCACCTCTTCCCCGCCCGGGACCGGGGCGACCCGGGGGCCGAGCAGCAGCACCGCCCAGGAGCCGGCCACCGCGACGCCGCCGTTGACGGCGAGCCAGCGCAGGTGGTCGGAGGGCCGGTTCAGGTAGTGGTCCAGCGAGGTGCGGTAGGCGCGCAGGGTGACCAGGGTGAGGGCGAGGCCGATCACCAGGGCGACCCGGGCGGCCGGGTGGTCGCGGTGCTCCGGTTCGGCCGAGTTGATCATCAGGGTGACCGGCAGCGGGGCGAGCGCCATCAGGTACAGCGACCAGCGGAGGTAGAGCTCGGAGCGCTGGGGCTTGGAACGGCCCTTCCACGCGCGCACCGGATTCACGACACCCATCTCTTCCGCCCCCGTTCCGTCATGATCGTGCTGCGGCCTTCCTATCAGAGGTCGAACGGGGAGCGGGCCTTCGGATCGGTACCGGGTGGAGGGCGCTCAGCGCCGCGGCTCCCAGCGGAAGTACCGGACGGCGCCCCAGACCGCGAGGGCGAGCCAGACGCCCCCGGTGACCAGGTGCGGAGCGGCGGTGGCCCAGCTGCCGGCGAACCCGGTCGGGGCCTCGGAGCCGTCGGTGCCGAACCAGCCGACCCGGACCAGCTGGAAGGCGGGCGTGGTGGGCAGCAGGCGGCAGACGTCGGCGAGCCGCTCCGGCATGACCTCCAGCGGGAGGAACAGGCCGGAGCCGAACTGGGTGAGCAGCAGGACGGGCATGGTGGTGATGCCGGCGCTCTCCACGGTCCGGGTGAAGGCGCTGGAGACGGCGGCCAGCGCCATCAGCGTCGCCACCACCAGGGCCAGGCCGACGGCCAGCAGCAGCGGGTTGACCGGCGCGCGCAGGTCCAGCACGGAGGCGCCGACGCCGCCGATCACCGCGCACATCAGCAGGGCCAGGCCGACCGAGGGGACGGCGGTGCCGGCCAGGATCTCGATGTCCCGGGCCTCGCCGGTGCGCAGCCGCTTGAGCACCAGCTCGCCGCGGCGGGCCACGTAGGCGGCGGTCAGGTTGTAGTAGACGACGAAGGCCAGCACCATGCCGACCGCGCCGTTGACCAGCAGGGAGTCGACGTCGAGGCCGGGGTTGGTCTCGGCCTGCTGGTCGAGGACGTTCTTCAGTCCGCCGATCAGGAGCAGCGGCAGCAGGACGGCGGTGAACAGGGCGGTCCGGTTGCGCAGCAGCAGGACGCCCTCGGCCCGGCCGAGGGCGAGCAGCCGGCGGACGGAGGTGCTGCGCGGCCCGACGGCCGGCGATCCGGTGCTCGGCGATCCGGTGCTCTGCGGACCGGTGGCGGTGGTGGCGGCGGTGGTCATCGGGCGAGTCCGATCAGCTTGCGGCGGGCGGGGGGAGCGGCGGGGGTGTCGGCCGGGGGCTGGTGGCCGGCCTCGGAGGCGATGGCCAGGAAGGCCTCCTCCAGCGAGGCGCTGCGGGCGTCGAGGGCGCCGAGGGCGATCCCGTGCCGGTCGGCCCAGCCGAGCAGCGCGGTGAGGGTGGCCTGGAGCCGGGGCGTCTGGACGGTGACCTTCCGGCCGTCGACCGTCACCGTGGCGCCGGCCAGCGGCGGGAGCGAGGTGCCCTCGAAGGCGGGCAGCTCGAAGGTGATCCGGGACGGGCGTCCGGCGATCACCTCCGCCACCGTGCCGGCCGCGACGATCTGTCCGCCGTGCATGATCGCCAGCCGGTCGGCCAGCTCCTCGGCCTCCTCCAGGTAGTGCGTGGTGAGCAGCACCGTGGTGCCCTGGGTGCGCAGCTCGCGGACCAGCCGCCAGACGGCGGCGCGGGCCTCCGGGTCGAGGCCGGTGCTCGGCTCGTCCAGGAACAGCACCTCGGGCCGGCCGAGCAGGGCCATCGCCAGGTCGAGGCGGCGGCGCTCGCCGCCGGAGAGCTGCTTGACCCGGACGTCGCGGCGGTGGCCGAGGTCGACCAGCTCCAGCGCCTCGTCCAGCGGTCGGGCGTGGCTGGTGGTGCCGGCCCAGGCGCGGCCGGTCTCGGCGACGGTGAGGTCGCCGGGGAAACCGCCCTCCTGGAGCATGATGCCGATCCGGGGCCGGACGGCCGCCCGCTCGCGGTGCGGGTCGTGCCCGAGCACCCGGACGGTGCCCCCGGTCGGGGCGGCGAGGCCCTCGATCAGCTCCATGGTGGAGGTCTTGCCGGCCCCGTTGGTGCCCAGCAGGGCGAACAGCTCGCCGCGGCCGACGGTCAGGTCGACGCCGCGGACGGCGTGGTACCGGCCGCTGCCGGCGCCGTAGTGGCGGTGCAGGTCGGTGACCTCGATCACGTGGTCGCCGGCGGGGTGGGGCTGGCTCGTTTCCATGCCCCAAGCCTTCCGCCGCCCGGGCCGCGCGGGCAGTGCGCGGTCTCATCGGAACGCGGTGCGGATCCACGGGTCGGCGATGACAAATGTCATGGGTGCCGCCCGGAGTGCCGCCGGAACGGCCCGGCGGCCGGCCGGAATACCGGAGCGGGAAATGCCGAAGGGCCCTCTCGACCGAGAGGACCCTTCGTACTGGAGCGGACGACGAGATTCGAACTCGCGACCCTCACCTTGGCAAGGTGATGCTCTACCAACTGAGCCACGTCCGCAGGATGGAACTATTGAGTTGTGCTGTGCTCGCGCACTGCGAGCGGACGACGAGATTCGAACTCGCGACCCTCACCTTGGCAAGGTGATGCTCTACCAACTGAGCCACGTCCGCCTGGTGCCTTGTGGGGCACCCGCCGCCTCTTCGGATCTCTCCGTTGCGGCGACGAGGAATACTCTACAGCATCCGAAGGGGTGGTCGCCCCACCCTTCTGCCGAGGGCGGGACGACCGGGGCCGGGGCGGTCAGTTCGCCTCGGCGAAGGCCTCGTAGACGTGCTTCGGGATGCGGCCGCGGGCGGGCAGCTCCATGCCGCGGGACTGGGCCCAGGCGCGCACGGCGGCCGGGTCCGGGGTGAGGGCGGTCCGGCGGAAGGACTTTCCGGTACGGCTCTGGCGGCGGCCGGCCGCGACGAACGGGGCGAGGGCCTCCCGCAGCTTTTCCGCGTTGTCCACGGACAAATCGATCTCGTACGACTTCCCGTCGACGCCGAAGTGGACGGTTTCCGCGGCTGCGCCGCCGTCCAGGTCGTCGGAGAGCGTGACAACTACACGCTGAGCCATGGGTGTCAATCCTCTCGGGCAATTCGGCCGACCGGGCGCGGGCGCGCTCCAGGGCCTGATGTGCACCCTTCGCGCAAGCGCATACGGGCAGGCCGGATGGCCGTGCCGGATACGCAGCACTCGCCGCGGCAGGTGGCCCTATTCTGCACCCGAAGCGGGGAGAAATCGAAGAGTCCGGCTTTCTTTTCCGGATATTCACGTGTCTTCGCCGGCTGCCGGATACCCGCGCACTCGGTTGGCCGATCTGTCCGGAGTGCCGGTATTCGGGTGCTCTTCGGTGGTTCTCGCGGGGGCTCCGGAATCCGGTGAAAAGGGGCACCGGGCGGGGGGTCGCGGCCGGTCGGGGGCCTTGCGGCGTAAGGGTCGTGGGTCTACGCGCGTCACCATCCCCGGCCAGCAATCCCGCCCGAAACCCCCGGTAGTCTGGAGTTCCCCCGCCTCACGAAGACACCACCGGGAGTGCCAGTGGCACGCGTCGTAGTCGACGTCATGCTCAAGCCGGAGATCCTCGACCCCCAGGGACAGGCGGTGCAGCGCGCACTGCCCCGTCTCGGATTCACCGGGATCGCCGACGTCCGCCAGGGCAAGCGTTTCGAGCTGGAGCTGGAGGGCCCGGTCGACGACGCCGCGCTCGCCCGTATCCGCGAAGCCGCCGAGACCTTTCTCGCCAACACCGTGATCGAGGACTTCACGGTCCGCGTCGAGGAGGAGGGCAAGTGACCACCCGCGTCGGCGTCGTCACTTTCCCCGGCTCCCTCGACGACCGCGACGCCCGTCGCGCGGTCCGCCTCGCCGGCGCGGAGCCGGTCGACCTCTGGCACCGTGACAAGGATCTCCACCAGGTCGACGCGGTCGTCCTGCCGGGCGGATTCAGTTACGGCGACTATCTGCGCTGCGGTGCGATCTCCCGGTTCTCGCCGGTGATGGAGACCGTCATCGAGCAGGCCCGCCAGGGAATGCCGGTTCTCGGTATCTGCAACGGCTTCCAGGTGCTGTGCGAATCGCACCTGCTGCCCGGGGCGCTCACCCGCAACGACTCGCTGCACTTCGTCTGCCGCGACCAGAAGCTGCGGATCGAGAACAACGGCACCGCCTGGACCCGGGATTACGCCCCCGGCCAGGAAATCGTGGTCCCGCTGAAGAACGGCGAGGGCCGCTTCGTCGCCGACGCGCGGGTCCTGGACGAGCTGGAGGCCGAGGGCCGGGTGGTCGCCCGGTACCTCGACGTCAACCCCAACGGTTCGTACCGTGACATCGCCGGCATCACCAACGCCGCCGGCAATGTCGTCGGTCTGATGCCGCACCCCGAGCACGCCGTGGAGCCGCTCACCGGTCCCACCACCGAGGGCCTGGGCTTCTTCACTTCCGTCCTGAAGCAGCTGGTGAACGCCTGATGAGCCTCGACACCGTCAAGAACGCCGAGCAGACCCCGGACGCCGCCCAGCCCTGGGCCGAACTCGGCCTCAAGCAGGACGAGTACGCGCGCATCCGGGAGATTCTCGGCCGCCGCCCGACCGGCGCGGAACTCGCGATGTACTCGGTCATGTGGTCCGAGCACTGTTCGTACAAGAGCTCCAAGGTCCACCTGAAGCAGTTCGGCGAGAAGAAGCCCGAGACGGACGCGATGCTCGTCGGCATCGGCGAGAACGCCGGTGTGGTCGACGTCGGCCAGGGCTACGCGGTCACCTTCAAGGTCGAGTCGCACAACCACCCGTCGTACATCGAGCCCTACCAGGGCGCGGCCACCGGCATCGGCGGCATCGTCCGCGACATCCTGGCGATGGGCGCCCGCCCGGTCGCCGTGATGGACCCGCTGCGGTTCGGCGCGGCCGACCACCCGGACACCCGGCGCGTGCTGCCCGGGATCGTCGCGGGCATCGGCGGCTACGGCAACTGCCTGGGCCTGCCGAACATCGGCGGCGAGGTCGTCTTCGACTCCTGCTACCAGGGCAACCCGCTGGTCAACGCGCTCTGCGTGGGTGTCATGAAGCACGAGGACATCCACCTCGCGCAGGCCTCCGGCGCCGGCAACAAGGTCATCCTGTACGGCGCCCGCACCGGTGGCGACGGCATCGGCGGCGTCTCGGTGCTCGCCTCCGAGACCTTCGACGACACCAAGCCGGCCAAGCGCCCGGCGGTCCAGGTCGGCGACCCGTTCCAGGAGAAGCTCCTCATCGAGTGCACCCTGGAGATCTTCCGCGAGAAGCTCGTCAAGGGCATCCAGGACCTCGGCGGCGCCGGGCTCTCCTGCGCCACCTCCGAGCTGGCCTCGGCCGGCTCCGGCGGCATGCGGATCGACCTCGACACCGTGCACCTGCGCGACCACACGCTCTCGCCCGAGGAGATCCTCATGAGCGAGTCGCAGGAGCGCATGTGCGCCATCGTCGAGCCCGACAAGGTCGCCCGCTTCCTCGAGATCTGCGAGAAGTGGGACGTCATCGCCAACGTGATCGGTGAGGTCACCGAGGGCGAGCGCCTGGAGATCTTCTGGCACGGCGAGCTCGTGGTGGACGTGCCGCCGCGCACCGTCGCCCACGAGGGCCCGACCTACCAGCGTCCGTACGCCCGCCCGAGCTGGCAGGACGCGCTGCAGGCCGACGCCCCGACCGGCGAGCGGCTGGCCCGCCCCACCACCGGCGAGGGCCTCAGGGCCGACCTGCTGAAGCTCGCCTCGCACCCGAACCAGGCCTCCAAGTCCTGGATCACCGACCAGTACGACCGCTACGTGCTCGGCAACACCGTGCTGTCGGTCGGCGAGGACTCGGGCATGATCCGGATCGACGAGGAGACCAACCTCGGCGTCTCGGTCGCCACCGACGGCAACGGCCGCTACACCAAGCTGGACCCGTACACCGGTGCCCAGCTGGCCCTCGCCGAGGCGTACCGCAACGTCGCGGCCGGCGGTGCCAAGCCGCTCGCCGTCTCGGACTGCCTCAACTTCGGCTCCCCCGAGGACCCGGACGTGATGTGGCAGTTCGCCGAGGCCACCCGCGGTCTGGCCGACGCCTGCCTGACCCTGGGCACCCCGGTGACCGGCGGCAACGTCTCGCTGTACAACCAGACCGGCGAGGTCGCCATCCACCCGACCCCCGTGGTCGCGGTGCTCGGCGTCATCGACGACGTCACCCGCCGCACCCCGGTGGCCTTCGCCGAGGAGGGGCAGCTGCTCTACCTGCTCGGCGACACCGAGGACGAGCTGGGCGGCTCGGCCTGGTCGCAGGCGGTCCACGAGCACCTGGGCGGCCTGCCGCCCAGGGTCGACCTGGAGCGCGAGCGGCTGCTCGGCGAGATCCTGATCGCCGGCTCGCGGGACGGCATGATCGACGCCGCGCACGACCTCTCCGACGGCGGCCTGGGCCAGGCCCTGGTGGAGAGCTGCCTCAAGGGCGGCCACGGTGCCCGGATCGTCGTGCCCGAGGGCATGGACCCGTTCGTGTTCCTGTTCTCCGAGTCGGCCGGCCGCGCCGTCGTGGCGGTGCCGCGCAGCGAGGAGCTCCGGTTCAACGACATGTGCACCGCGCGGGGCCTGCCGGCCACCCGGATCGGTGTGGTCGACGGCGACGCCCTGGACGTCCAGGGCCAGTTCACCGTCCCGCTCGCGGAGCTGAAGGACGCCCACACCGGCGTCATCGAGGCCCTGCTGGCCTGATTCGCCCGCACTGCCCCCGGGGGCGGCCGGTTCTCCTCGAACCGTCCGCCCCCGGGCGTATGTTGGGGCGCATGCCTGCCAAGTCCCGTACCTACCAGCCCGCCAAGGTGCGCGCCGCACTGGCGGCGCAGAACGAGGCCCTGCGCGCGGCCGTCCACCGGCTGACCGCCGACGACCTGGACCGGCCGACCCGGCTCGGCACCTGGCGGGTGCGCGAGCTGGTGGCCCATCTGAGCCTGGTGCTGGACCGGCTGCCGGCCCAGCTGGCCGCCCCGGCGCCGGACGGGCCGGCGCTCTCGCTGAGCCGCTTCACCGAGCTGACCGCGACGGTCGCCGGGACGGTCGACGCCGAGGTGGCCGAGCACGCCGGGGCCGGGTTCACCGGCCCGCCGGAGGAGGTGGCCGCCCGCTTCGACCGCTCGGTGGACGCCGCGCGGGCCGCGCTGGACGGTACGGCGGCGGACGGGCCGGCCCGTCCGGTCGCCATGCGGTTCGGCCCGATGGCGCTCACCGAGTTCCTGGTGACCCGGCTGCTGGAGACCGTCGTGCACGCCGACGACCTGGCGGACGCGCTCGGCCTCGCGGAGTTCCCGCACGACCGGCAGGCGGTGGCCGCCGCCACCCGGCTGCTCGCCGACGCCTTCGCCGAGCGGGTGCCCGGCGGTGCGGTCGAACTGCGGGTGCCGCCGTACGCGGTGGTGCAGGCCGTCGAGGGGCCCCGGCACACCCGGGGGACCCCGCCGAACGTGGTCGAGACCGACCCGCTGACCTGGATCCGGCTGGCCACCGGGCGGGTCGACTGGGCGGCCGGGGTCGACTCCGCCGTGGTGTCGGCCAGCGGCGAGCGCAGCGACCTGGGGCCCCATCTGCCGCTGCTGGGCTGAGCGCGCGGCCGCCCTGGCGCCGCCCTGCCGCCGCCCTGCCGCCGTCCGGCCGCCGTCCGGCCGCTGTGCGGCCGGGTCGGGTCAGGGGACCGCGGGACCGCCCAGATAGCCGCCCTCGGCGCTGTACGGCCAGGCATTGGACTTGCAGCCCTTGAGGCCGTAGATCTGCTGCATCATCGCGGGCGCCGGCTTGCCGGGTCCGGGGCAGCTCTCGTGGCCGTGGCCGATCCGGTGGCCGACCTCGTGGTTGATCACCAGGGCCCGGTACTCGTCGATCGGGCCGTCGAACTGGGGCGAGCCGACGGTCCAGCGCTTGACGTTGACCAGGACCTGGTTGCCGACGTTGCAGTTCACCTCGCCGTGGGTGTCCAGACCGGCGGCGCCGCAGATCCGGTCCACGGTGGCGGCGGAGGCGATCTTCACGGTGAAGTCGTAGGTACCGCCGGAGACCAGCTGGAAGCCGTTCTTGCGGTCGTTGGTCCAGCCGCGCCTGTCGGCGAGGATGCCCTGGATCTGGGTGGCGGAGGCCGTCGGGTCGATGCCGATGCCGTCTTCGACCTCGACCCGGTAGCGGCGGACGGTGCCCCGGCCGACCGGGTCGGCGGAGCCCTGGGCGACCGTGAAGGTGCCGGTGCCCTTGGCGGGTGCGCCCTCCGGAGCACCCGGCTGCGGCGCGGCCCCGGGCGCGGCCCCGGGCGCGGCGGTGGCCGCGGGCGGGGCCGGCGGCGGGGTGGCCGCCGGGGGCTGGGCCTGGGGCGGGGCGGTGGTGGCCGCGGGCGCGGCGGGTGCGCCGGCCGGCGGCGGGGTCGACGCGGCGGCGCCGTCCGGCGGGGCGACCCGGGCCTGGGCGGTCCGTTCGGCGCCGGGCAGCACGACGGGGCGGTTGAGGACGACCAGGGTGCCGCCGAGGATCAGCACCGCGGCGACCAGGGCGGTGAGCATGCCGGGCCCGAGCCGGCGACGGGGTGCGCGCCGACGGCGGGAGCCCGCCCGGCCGCGGGGCCTGCCGCCCGGTCCGCCTCCCGCGCGGCGCGCTGGGCGTGCCCCGGGACGTGCGGCGGTACGGGAACGGCGGGCGGGACTGGCTGCGGGCACGCTGGGGCTCTCTGTCGACCCGTGGGGTCGCGAGACCTCGAACTGACGTGCGCGCCCCCCTGGCGAGCCCACCCTGGCATGGCGGACCGGTGAATGTCCACGTACCGGATGTGCACGGGACCGACAAGGACCGCCCCCGGTGCCCTTCCGGGCGCCGGGGGCGGCGGTTCGACGGGGTGTCCCGGTCACCGGGACCGGGTGTCAGCCCAGGGTGGCGGCGGCGGTCGGCGAGCTGTCCCGGAGGAACTGCGCGCAGCGCTCCGCCTCCTCCTTCTCCTCGATCGCGGCGGCGGCCCGGCCGAGCCCGTGCAGGGCCCGCAGGAAGCCGCGGTTCGGCTCGTGCTCCCACGGCACCGGGCCGTGGCCCTTCCAGCCGCTGCGCCGCAGCGCGTCCAGCCCGCGGTGGTAGCCGGTGCGGGCGTAGGCGTAGGACTCCACGACCCGGCCGGCCGCGAAGGCGTCGTCGGCGAGCTGGGCCCAGGCCAACGAGGAGGTCGGGAACTTCGCCGCGACCTCGGCCGGGGAGGCACCGGCGGCCAGCAGCTCCAGCGGAGCGGGCTCGGCGGGCAGGTGCGTCGGGGCGGGACCCCCGAGGAGGTTCTCGTGAATGCTCATGCCCCCCAGTGAACCACCGGGGGGCATGGACGCAGGACCCTGCTCGGGGCGGGGACCCCTACTTCAGGCGGTTGCCGGCCGAGCGCAGCTGCTGGGCGGCCTCCAGCACGCGGGCGGCCATGCCGGCCTCGGCCAGCTTGCCCCAGGTCCGCGGGTCGTAGGTGTTCTTCTTGCCGACCTCGCCGTCGACCTTCAGCACACCGTCGTAGTTCGCGAACATGTGGCCGGCGACCGGGCGGGTGAAGGCGTACTGGGTGTCGGTGTCCAGGTTCATCTTCACGACGCCGTTCTCCAGCGCGGTGGCGATCTCCTCGGCGGACGAGCCGGAGCCGCCGTGGAAGACGAAGTCGAACGGGTCGTTCTTGCCGTACTGCGTGCCGATCGCGTCCTGGAGCTCGCGCAGCAGCTCCGGCTTGAGCACGACGTTGCCCGGCTTGTAGACGCCGTGCACGTTGCCGAAGGAGGCGGCCAGCAGGTAGCGGCCCTGCTCGCCCAGGCCGAGGGCCTCGGCGGTGCGGACGGCGTCGTTGACGGTGGTGTACAGCTCGTCGTTGATCTCGTGGGTGACGCCGTCCTCCTCGCCACCGGTCGGGGTGATCTCGACCTCGAGGATGATCTTGGCGGCGGCGGCCTGGGCGAGCAGCTCCTGGGCGATGGCGAGGTTGTCGCTCAGGGTCTCGGCGGAGCCGTCCCACATGTGCGACTGGAAGAGCGGGTTGCGGCCCTGGGCGACGCGCTCGGCGGAGACCGCCAGCAGCGGACGGACGTAGCCGTCCAGCTTGTCCTTCGGGCAGTGGTCGGTGTGCAGCGCGACGGTGATGTCGTACTTGGCGGCGACGATGTGCGCGAACTCGGCGAGGGCGACGGCGCCGGTCACCATGTCCTTGTTGTGCTGGCCGCCCAGGAACTCCGCGCCGCCGGTCGAGATCTGGATGATGCCGTCGCTCTCGGCCTCGGCGAAGCCGCGCAGCGCGGCGTGCAGGGTCTGCGAGGAGGTCACGTTGATCGCGGGGTAGGCGAACTTGCCCGCCTTGGCCCGGTCCAGCATCTCGTTGTAGATCTCGGGAGTTGCGATGGGCATGCGAATCCGCTCCTGTCGGGTGTGCGGCGTACGGACGGTGCTGTCCGACGCTGTGTACGCCTGGTGACGACTCCGGGGTACCGGGGCCGGTGCGCGGCTCTGCGGTGCGGCTGGCCGGTACCGAGGTTCGAGGCAGCGGCCGCAGTGCGGCGATGAGGGTGTTCGCCACCGCGGGCCGGTCGCCGCTGCCATCTTCCCAGAATGCCCACCGGCTCCACCATGCGGCCCGCCTGTCGGGACGGCCGCTCCCGACGCCGGCCGGGGGCGGCCGCGACGTGCGACGAAAGGATGAGGGGCCGCTCGCCCCCCGGGGCGAGGTACGTGTCAAGACGGGCCCGCTATCCTGCGGCCGTGGACTACAACCAGCTGGCCGTCAATCTGCTCGACGCCAAATCACTGATCTCGTCCCTCGGTGCGATCGGGCTGATCGCGATCATCTTCGCCGAGACCGGCCTGCTGATCGGGTTCTTCTTCCCGGGCGACTCGCTGCTCATCATCGCGGGCGTGGCCGCCTCCAGCGCCGCCTCCTCGGTGCTCGGCGAGGGCAACCGGCTGCCGATCGCGACCCTGCTGATCGGCGCCCCGCTCGCGGCGATCGCCGGTGCCCAGCTCGGGCACCAGATCGGGGTGAAGGTCGGACCGCGGATGTTCGACAAGCCCGAGTCGAAGATCTTCAAGCGCGAGTACGTGCTGAAGGCCGAGGAGTACTTCAACCGCTTCGGCCCGGGCAAGGCCGTCGTGCTCGCCCGCTTCATGCCGATCGTCCGGACCTTCCTGAACCCGGTCGCGGGCACCCTGGAGATGCCGGCGAAGACCTTCTTCCTCTGGAACGACCTGGGCCTCTGAGCCCGGACCCGCCCGCACGACCGAACGGCCGGGGCCCCGGGGGGTTTTTCTTGGAAAACAAACCCGCCCCCCCCCCCCCCGGGCAGCGGCGGGGGCCGGTTTCTTTTCGAGGTAAAACAGCCCCGGGCCCCGGCCGTTCGGTCGTGCGGGCGGGTCCGGGCTCAGAGGCCCAGGTCCTCCAGGGTGTACGCGGTGACGTACGGCAGGCCCTCGGCCTCGACCGCGGCGGCGCCGCCGCGCTCGACGATCACCGCGACGCCGACCACCTCGGCGCCCGCCTCGCGCAGCGCCTCGACGGCGGTCAGCACCGAGCCGCCGGTGGTGGAGGTGTCCTCGACGGCCAGCACCCGGCGGCCCTTGACCTCCGGGCCCTCGATCCGGCGCTGCAGGCCGTGCGCCTTGCCGGCCTTGCGGACCACGAAGGCGTCCAGCTCACGGCCGCGGGCGGCGGCGGCGTGCAGCATCGCGGCGGCGACCGGGTCGGCGCCCAGGGTCAGGCCGCCGACGGCGTCGTACTCCAGGTGCGCGGTGGCGTCCAGCATCACCCGGCCCACCAGCGGAGCGGCCTGGCCGTCCAGCGTGATCCGGCGCAGGTCGACGTAGTAGTCGGCCTCCTTGCCGGAGGAGAGGGTGACCTTGCCGTGGACGACGGCCTTGTCCTTGATCTGTGCCAGCAGGGCGTCGCGGTCGTTGCTCATGAGCGTTCAGTCTAGGGCGTTCCCGGATCCGGGCCCGCCAGGGCCCGGGCGGGTCACCGACGGCGGCGCAGCGCCCTGACCAGCACCACGGTGCCGCCCAGCAGGGCCACCCCGCCGCCGATCATCCACGGGACGGCGTTGCGGCCGCCGACGCCCGGCACCACGATGCCGCCGGCGTCGCCGCCCCAGCGGGAGGCCGCCCGGGCACGGGCGCTGCGGGCCGGCAGGGCGGGGGCGTACGGGCCGCGCGGCGGGGCGTGGTCGACCTCCTCGGCGGACCGGCCGACGATGCTGCGGCGGACCGGGCCGCCGAGCACGGGCTCCGGCTCGTAGCCGAACGGCGGCTCGGCGGGGAGCTCGGCGGAGACCTCGTGCTCGGTCCCGGCGCCGGGCGTGTCGGCGCCGGCGGCGGGCTCGTCGACGTCGTCGGCGTCGTCCGGGTGCCCGAGCGGGAGGCCGAATCGTTCGGCGTCGGCGTCGGAGAAGGCGATGAGGTCGGAGAGGTCGTCGTCGAGGTCGTCGCCGGGCTCGTCCTGGCGGTCCTCGTCGAGGTCCTCGTGGCGGTTCTCCAGGAACACCACCGTGGCGGTGTCCTCGCTGTCCCCGCTGTTCTCCACGTCGTCGGTGTCCTCGCTGCCCTCCACGCCCTCGCTGCCCTCCACGCCCTCGGCGCCCTCCACGCCCTCGGCGTCGAGCGCGCCGGTGCCGTCCGGGACGGTCTCCGACCCGGCGTCGGAGCCGGCCTCGGCCTCGGCGTCCGTCTCGCTGTCCGGGCGGGCCGCCTCGGCGCCCTCCGGAGAGGTCAGCGCGGTGGCGAAGCGCTCCAGCAGCCGGCGGCCGGCCGCGGTGAGCGTCTCGCCGTCGAACTCGGTGAGCCGCCCCGTGGCGCTCAGGTCGCCGGTGAAGCGGACCACCGCGGTGCCCTCCTCGGCGCCGTCGGCGACGCTGATCCGGACGGTGGCGGTGGCCTCGCCGCTGCCGCGGGCCTCCTGCCCCTCGGCGAACGCGGTCAGCACGCCCTGGCGGCCCTCGATCAGCGAGAGCACGCCCTTGTAGGTGATGGTGGAGGTGCCGATCCGCACCTTCAGCCGCCCACCGATCTCCTCCGCCGGGCCACTGCCGACGGCGGCCGGTTCGGTGCTGAGCCCCGGCACGGAACGCGCCAGCAGCGCCGGATCCTGCAGGGCCTGCCGGACCTGCCCGGCCGGCATCGGGACGACAACCTCATGCTCCATGCCACGGAGCCTACCGACCGAACCCGCCCCGGGCCCCGCCCTGTCCCCCACCTGCCACCGCGCCTCCCGTTCCGGCGCCGTCACCCGCCCGCTCCCGTGCTGCTCCGGCCCGCGCGCCCGGCCGGAGGAGCCCCGGTCGAAGGGGCCCGGCCGAAGCGGCCCGCACCGACTCCCCGGCCGGGGCGCAGACGCGGACCGGGACGCCGGTGCGGGCCGGGACGTCAGTGCGGGCCGAGGAGGGTGAGCGCGGCGGGCGGCCGCAGCGGCCGGAGCGCGGTGAGGCGGGCGGCGGAGGCGCGCAAGGCGTCCGCGCTGAGGGCCCGGGGCGGCGGGGCGTCCGGGGAGAGGGTGAGCGGTGGCTGGGCGGCCGCGGCGAGCAGGAAGCTCTGGCTGCCCTCAGGGCCCGGGCGGCAGCTGGCCGTCGCACTGCCCGCGACCGCGTACGGGACGGTCCGCAGCCCGGCGGCCCGCAGGCCCGACTCCACCTGCCACAGCCCCTGCCGCCCCTGCTGCTCCTCGCCGCCGCGCACGGCCAGCCGTCCGCCGGGGGCGAGCAGCCGGGTGGTGAGGCCGTAGAACTCCTGGGAGTGGAACTTCACCGGCCCGCCGTCGGCGGGGGCGGGCAGGTCGGCGAGGACGACGTCGAAGGACTGGCCGGGGGAGGGCCGGACGCCGCGCAGCCAGTCCAGCGGATCGGCCTCGGCGGTGCGGACCCTGGGGTCGTCCAGGGACCGTCCGGAGAGCGCGGCGAGGCCGGGGTCGGTGCGGGCGAGCCGGGGGAGCGCCGGATCCGGGTCGACCACCAGCACCGAGCGCACGCCGCTGTGCCGCAGCACCTCCCGCAGCGCGAGCCCGTCCCCGCCGCCGAGCAGCAGCACCCGCCCGTCCGGTCCGGCGGCCATCGCGGGGTGGACGAGCGCCTCGCTGCCCCGGTACGCGTCCGGCCCGCAGACCGCGAGCCGGCCGTCGACGTAGAGCCGGAGCGGGCCCTCGGCCGGGCCGGTGAGCACGAGCTCCTGGTCCCGGCTCTGGCTGACGGAGCGGATCTGCCCGCCGTACAGGGCCTGCCGGGCGGCCCGCTCGACGGAGCCGGACCAGGCGGCGGCCGCGGCGAGCAGGGCGAGGACGAGCGCGCAGCCGCCCCAGAGCAGCGCCCGCGCCCGCGGGGCCGGTTCCTCGCGGAAGAGCCAGAGCACCACGGCGGCCCCGGCGACGGCGTTGACGGCGCCGGTGACCAGCGCGCCGCTGCCGGGGCCGAGGACGGGCAGGATGAGGAACGGGAAGGCGAGGCCGCCGATCAGCGCGCCCACGTAGTCGGCGGCGAAGAGGTCGGCGGCGGCGCGCCCGGCGTCCTCCCGGCGGATCCGCTGGATGAGCGTCATCAGCAGCGGGATCTCGGCGCCGATCAGGACCCCGATGAGGCAGGTCAGTCCGACCATCGCGGCCTGGTAGCGGCCGATCCAGGCCCAGCAGGAGTAGAGCGCCAGCCCGGACAGGCCGCCGGTGAGCGCGAGGGCGCACTCGACCAGGGCGAAGGCGGTGGCGGGGCGGCGGGTGAAGCGTTTGGCGAGCAGCGAGCCGAGGCCCATCGCGAACACCATGACGGAGAGGACGAGCGAGGTTTGGGTGACCGAGTCCCCGAGCAGATAGTCGCCGAGGGCCACGAGTTCCAGCTCGTAGACGAGTCCGCAGGCCGCGCAGACGAACGCGGCCAGCAGCACCACCAGCCGGGCGAGCGCGGGTCGGGCCCGCAGCCGGGAGCGACGGCGGGCGGGCAGTGAGGTCAGGCTCCGCCCGGGCCGGGGTGGGCTGCCGTCGTCGAGGTCGAGTCCCGGCTGTGCGGGGGGCGGACCGGCCGGATGATTGATCACGAACAAACGCTAGGCGACGTTCGGGACGGACGGCTGCGCCCATTCGACGGACAGGGCGACCCGGTAGGTTGACAAATCGTTCCTGCGTACGAATGAAGGAGTGCGGGCGGGGCTATCGGCGGCTCGGTGGGGTCGGTCATCAGGAGACCACCAGCGAGGACCGGGTGCAGACCAGCCGCCCCTCCTGCGGATAGGCGTGCCAGGTGCGCCAGAGCAGCCGGTCCACGCCGCCCTGGGTGACCAGCGCGGTGAAGGCGCTGGGGTCGCCGGGGAAGACGCCGGCCAGGCCGCGCGGGTGGCCCTCGACCAGGGCCAGCAACTCCTGCGCGCGGGCGGCGAAGTCGTGCGGCGGGAGGGCCTCGATCCGGGCCGCGAACTCGTACTCCCAGCCGTCGACCTGTTTGGCCACCCGGGCGGGCAACGGCGTTCGGCGGCCGGGCAGGCAGGCCACCGTCTCCAGGCAGTGGCCCGGCCCGGCGGCGATCACCACCTGGTGGGAGGCGCCCAGCAGGCGCAGCTGGAGGGTGCCGGGCGGGCCGGGGTGGCCGGGGCCGTCGAGTCTCAGGTCGCGGACCGCGAGGGCGGGCAGCGGTTCGCCGCCCAGGCACCAGGCCAGGTCACCCGCGCGGGTGTCCGTGTAGGAGGTCTGCAAAGTGGTGAGCATGCTCGGCTCCGCGTTTCAGCTCCGTGCGCGCCCTCCGAGCAGCAGCGAGTGGGCCCAGGCAGAGGCGGGGCTGTTCGTGGCTGTGCGGTCCAGGGCGCGGCCGACCGTGGAAGGAAGGATTCCGGCTGGAGATTCAGCAGCAGAGAAGCACGAATACGCCGGGTCCGTCGGTGATTTACCCAACTTTGTCAAGCATTCACCGTTTCGAGCACATCGGCTTCCCTGCTCTGATCGACCCGGTGTGCGAGTGTCCACCGCGCGCGCCCCTCGCCCCGGCCCGCGCGCCGTACGCGCGGGTCACGCGCCGTTTTCGCGACGCGCACGCCCCTGCCTCCAGTGCGCCGGGCGCACGGCGACAGGTGCCCGCCGGCACCCTGCCGCACAGGCACGGAGAATTGCCCGGATGGCAGCAAAAGCGCTGCTCGCCGGGGGAGTTGATGAATCGTCAGGACGTGCGAGAGGTCCGACCGGTCGGGTCAGGGCCGGGAGAGCCGGGCCAGCCGGTCGACCGCCTCCTCCAGGACGTCCACCCGCTTGCAGAAGGTGAAGCGCACCAGCGGGCGGCCGGCGTCGGGGTCGTCGTAGAAGACGGCGTTGGGGATCGCCACGACGCCGCACCGCCCGGGGAGGGTGCGGCAGAACTCGATGCCGTCCTTCTCGCCCAGGGGGGTGATGTCGGTGGTGACGAAGTAGGTGCCCGCGGGGCGGAAGACCCGGAAGCCGGCCGCGGCGAGACCGTCCGCGAGCAGGTCGCGCTTGTGCAGCAGCTCCGCCCGGAAGCCGTCGAAGTAGCTGTCGGGCAGCCGCAGCGCCTCGGCGACGGCGTACTGGAAGGGGCCGGCGCTGACATAGGTGAGGTACTGCTTGGCGGTGCGGACGGCGGCGACCAGTTCGGGCGTGCCGGTGATCCAGCCGACCTTCCAGCCGGTGAAGGAGAAGGTCTTGCCGGCCGAGGAGATCGACACGGTGCGCTCGCGCATGCCGGGCAGGGCGGCGATCGGGTGGTGGGCGCCGTCGAACACCAGGTGCTCGTACACCTCGTCGGTGACCACCAGCAGGTCGCGCTCGACGGCGAGTTCGGCGACGGCGGCGAGCTCCTCGGGGGTGAGGACGAGACCGGTCGGGTTGTGCGGGGAGTTGAGCAGCAGCAGCCGGGTGCGCGGGGTGACCAGGGAGCGCAGCCGGTCCAGGTCGGGGCGGAAGTCGGGTGCGCGGAGGGTGAGCGGGACCCGGACGGCGCCGGCCATCGCGATGCAGGCGCTGTAGGAGTCGTAGAACGGTTCGAGGGCGATCACCTCGTCGCCCGGCTCCAGCAGGGCGAGCAGGGCGGCGGCGATCGCCTCGGTCGCGCCGGCGGTGACGAGCACCTCGGTGTCCGGGTCGTACGCGAGGCCGTAGCGGCGCCGCTGGTGCGCGGCGATCGCGGCGCGCAGCTCGGGGACGCCGGGGCCGGGCGGGTACTGGTTGCCGTGCCCCGCGCGCAGGGCGCGGACGGCCGCCTCGCGGACCTCCTCGGGTCCGTCGGTGTCCGGGAACCCCTGACCGAGGTTGATCGAGCCGGTGGCGGTGGCCAGCGCGGACATCTCCGCGAAGATCGTCGTACCGAGCCCGTCCAGACGGCGGTTCAGCAGCGGCCTCGCACCCATCACGGCTCTCCTCGCGGCTCGTCGGCGGTGGTCGGGCCCCATCCTCGGGCCTCGGGCCTCCGGGGACAAGGACGGCCCGCCACCGGGTGTCGGTGACGGGCCGTGCGGGGGAGTCCCCGGGTGTCAGTTCTCGTCGGTGCCTTCGGACGGCTTGCCCTCGCCGTCCTCGCCCTCGATCTCGTCCTGCAGGCCCAGGCGCTCGACCATCCACTGCTCGAAGCCGACCGCGGCCTGCGTCCAGTTGGCGGTGGTGGTGACGAAGTAGTCCAGGTTGACGCCGGTGCCGACGATCATCTGGGCCTCACCGATCAGCCGGACCACGCCGTCCTCGTGGGTGTGGGTGTACACCTTGGGCCACAGGGTCTCGCGGTTCCACTCGTCGATCAGGTCGAGGATCTCGCCCTTCTTCTCCAGCGGGTACGCGCGGTCGTAGAACGCCCGGACCGCGAAGAGCTCCTTCTGCTCGCCGCGGAACATGTAGTAGACGCGGAAGCCCTCCCAGGGGGCGGTGAGGTCACCCTCCTCGTCGACCACGTGCTTGAGCTGCATCTGGTCGAGCAGCTGGCCCACCAGGGCCTGGTCCGGGACGATGATCGGCGGCGGGCCGGCCGGCCGGCCGCCCTGACCGCCGGGCTGGCCGCCCTGCGGCGCGCCGAAGGACGGGATGGACGACGGGTCGATGCTCATGGGTCCTCTTCCTCAGTGCACGTGGTGGTCGGCAATGAGAGGCCGCCCTTCCAAGTCCATCCTGCCTCATCCGGGGCCCGCCTCACAGAGGTGCCGGCAAGCCGTTGCGGCATGGCCGGATCAAGGTGCGCCCCCGGGTGGACCGGGGGCGCACCGGCACCGGCCGGGGGTGCGCCGCGGCTGGTCAGGGGGTGTGTCGGAGGGGTGCGTCGGAGGGGTGTGCCGGGGGGCCGGTGGGGCCGGCCCCCGGTGGTCACTTCTCCAGCGGGCCGCGGGTGCGGACGGCGAGGCGGTCGCCCGTCTCGTCCCGCTCGACCAGCACGGTGTCGCCGTCGTGCACCCGGCCCGCCAGGATCGCCCGGGCCAGCTGGTCGCCGATCGCCGACTGCACCAGCCGGCGCAGCGGCCGGGCGCCGTACGCCGGGTCGTAGCCGGTGAGCGCCAGCCAGTCCCGGGCGGCCGCGGAGACCTCCAGGGTGAGCCGGCGGTCGCGCAGCCGGTCGCCGAGCCGGGCCACCTGGAGGTCGACGATCCGGCTCAGCTCGGCGGTGCCGAGCGGGTCGAAGACCACCATGTCGTCCAGCCGGTTGAGGAACTCCGGCTTGAAGGCGGCCCGCACCGACTCCAGCACGAGGTCCTTCTTCCGCTCCTCCGGGGTGGTCGGGTCCACCAGGAACTGACTCCCCAGATTGGAGGTGAGGATCAGGATCGCGTTGCGGAAGTCCACCGTGCGGCCCTGGCCGTCGGTGAGCCGGCCGTCGTCGAGCACCTGCAGCAGCACGTCGAAGACCTCGGGGTGGGCCTTCTCCACCTCGTCCAGCAGCACCACGCTGTAGGGGCGGCGGCGGACCGCCTCGGTGAGCTGGCCGCCCTCCTCGTAGCCGATGTAGCCGGGCGGGGCGCCGACCAGGCGGGAGACCGAGTGCTTCTCGCCGTACTCGCTCATGTCGATGCGGACCATCGCCCGCTCGTCGTCGAAGAGGAAGTCGGCCAGGGCCTTGGCGAGTTCGGTCTTGCCGACGCCGGTGGGGCCGAGGAAGAGGAACGAGCCGGTCGGGCGGTCCGGGTCGGCGATGCCCGAGCGGGTGCGCCGCACGGCGTCCGAGACGGCCTGCACGGCCTCCGGCTGGCCGATCAGGCGACGGCCCAACTCCTCCTCCATGCGCAGGAGTTTGGCGCTCTCGCCCTCCATCAGCCGACCGGCCGGGATGCCGGTCCAGGAGGCCACCACATCGGCCACGTCGTCCGGGCCGACCTCCTCCTTGACCATCGAGGCGGAGGAGTCCTCACCGGCGGCGCGCTCCTGGGCGTCGGTGAGCTCCCGCTCGGCGGCCGGGATCTCGGCGTACATCAGCTTGGACGCGCGCTCGAAGTCGCCGTCCCGCTGGGCGCGTTCGAGCGCGCCGTGCAGATCGTCCAGCTGCTCCTTGAGCGCGCCGACCCGGTTCAGGCTCTTCTTCTCCTGCTCCCAGCGGGCCGTCAGGACGCTCAACTGCTCGTTCTTGTCGGCGAGATCGCGGCGGAGCTTGGCCAGCCGGTCGACCGAGGCCGGGTCGGACTCCTTCTCCAGGGCCAGCTCCTCCATCCGCAACCGGTCGACGGAGCGCTGGAGTTCGTCGATCTCGACCGGGGAGGAGTCGATCTCCATCCGCAGCCGGGAGGCCGCCTCGTCGACCAGGTCGATCGCCTTGTCGGGCAGGAAGCGGGAGGTGATGTACCGGTGCGAGAGGGTGGCCGCGGCGACCAGTGCGGCGTCCGCGATCTGCACCTTGTGGTGCGCCTCGTACCGGCCCTTGAGGCCGCGCAGGATGGCGATCGAGTCCTCGACGCTCGGCTCGCCGACCAGCACCTGCTGGAAGCGGCGCTCCAGGGCCGGGTCCTTCTCGATCCGCTCGCGGTACTCGTCCAGCGTGGTGGCGCCGACCATCCGCAGCTCGCCGCGGGCCAGCATCGGCTTGAGCATGTTGCCGGCGTCCATCGCGGAGTCGCCGCCGGCGCCCGCGCCGACCATGGTGTGCAGTTCGTCGATGAAGGTGACGACTTGGCCGTCGCTCTGCTTGATGTCGTTCAGGACGGCCTTCAGCCGCTCCTCGAACTCGCCGCGGTACTTGGCACCGGCCACCATCGCGCCGAGGTCCAGCGCGACCAGGCGCTTGCCGCGCAGCGACTCCGGCACGTCGCCGGCCACGATGCGCTGGGCCAGGCCCTCGACGACGGCGGTCTTGCCGACGCCGGGCTCGCCGATCAGCACCGGGTTGTTCTTGGTCCGGCGGGACAGCACCTGGACCACCCGGCGGATCTCCTGGTCCCGGCCGATCACCGGGTCGAGCTTGCCGTCCCGGGCGGCCTGGGTGAGGTCGGTGCCGTACTTCTCCAGGGCCTTGTAGGTGCCCTCGGGGTCCGGCGAGGTGACCCGGGCGCTGCCGCGGACGTCCTTGAACGCGGCGAGCAGCGCCTTGGCGGTGGCGCCCTGCCGCGCCAGCAGCTCGCCGACCGCGCCGCCCTCGGCGGCCAGGCCGACCAGCAGGTGCTCGGTGGAGACGTACTGGTCGTCGAGGTCGTCGGCGCGCTTGCCGGCCTCGGTCAGCACGGCCAGGGTGTCGCGGGCCAGCTGCGGCGCGGCGACGGTGGAGCCCGACGCGCTGGGCAGTGCGGTCAGCTGCCGGCGGGCCTCGGAGTCGATCCGGGACACGTCCGCGCCGACCGCCTCCAGCAGCGGCCCGGCGATGCCCTCGGGCTGCTCCAGCAGGGCGATCAGGATGTGCACCGGTTTGACGTCCGGGTTGCCGGCGGCCCCGGCCTGCCGGATCGCGGCGGACAGGGCGTCCTGCGTCTTGGTGGTGAACTTGCTGGCGTCCACTGCTGGGGGGTCCTCCCTCGTCGAGCTGGTGTCTACTCCCTACAGCATGCACTAAGTTGAGTCTATTCCGCTCAACTTTTGCGTGAACGATCGGGGCGGGCCCGCAACACGGCCCGCTCGCCGCGCGCGGCCGTCCCCGCGGCGGTTCCGCCGGCGCCGGCGGAACCGGACGTCCCGGCGGGCTCCCGGGCCGTCCGCGGCGGGAGGGACCGGGCCTGGGCCATCCGCGCCTGATGGGTCCCGGCCGTCCGCCGGGTCAGCGCCAGCAGCTCCCGGGCCGGGCCGGTGGGCCGCTGCCCCGACGGCCAGACCGCCCGCAGCGGCCGCCGCAGGTCCAGCTCCGCCGCCAGCTCGACCGCCACCAGCCGCCGGGTCGCCAGCTCCTCGACCACCGCCAGCTCGCTCAGGCAGACCGGCCCGGCGCCGGTCATCGCCGCCGCCTTCAACGCCGTCGACGAGGCCAGCTCCAGCCGGGGCGCCACGGCGCCGCCGTACGGTGCCAGCGCCATCTCCAGGACCTCCCGCGTCCCCGACCCCGGCTCGCGCAGCACGAGCGGGGTGCTCGCCAGCTCCTTCCCGGACAGCGGCGAGCGGCGCCGCGCCCACGGGTGGTCCGGCGCCACCACGACCACCAGCCGGTCCGCCGCCACCACCGCCCCCGACAGCCCGGCCGGCGGCAGCGGCCCCTCGACGAAGCCGAGGTCGGCGTCGCCGGCCAGCACGTGCCCGGCCACGTCCGCCGAGTTCGCGGTGCGCAGCGTCACCGCCGTCCCCGGACTGGTCGCGTGCAGCGCCAGCAGCCAGCCCGGCATCAGGTACTCGGCGACGGTCAGACTGGCCACCACGGTCAGCCGGGCGTCCCGGCGCTCGCGCAGCGCGTCGATCCCCGCGTCCAGCGCCTGGGCCGCCTCCACCACCTGCCGGGCCCACTCGACCACGAGCCGGCCCGCCTCGGTGGGCCGGGAGCCTCGGGGCGAGCGCTCCAGCAGCGGCACGCCGATCTGCCGCTCCATGCCCTTGATCCGGGCGCTCGCGGTCGGCTGGCTCACCCCGAGTTCGGCGGCCGCCCGGCCGACACTGCCGAGCCGGGCCACCGCGAGCAGCAGCTCCAGCGCACCGAGCTCGGGGACGCGCGGAGAGAGGGCCATAGATTCAGGCTATGCCCTCATAGAGCGGGCGGCGCTACCGGCGGCCCCCGTCCCGGGAGACGGTGGGTGTCATGGCCACCCTGCTCAGCACCGTTCCCCGCCCCCGCCCGCTCCCCCGCGTCCGCCGCCCCGACCTCTCCCAGCTGGGCCCGAACTGGTACGCGGTGATCATGGGGACGGCGATCGTGGCCAACGGCGCGGCCGCCCTCCCCGTCCGGTGGCCCGGCCTGCTCGGCTTCGCCGAGCTGGTGTGGGCACTCGGGCTGGCCGGGCTGCTGGTGCTGGGCGCCGCCCGGGCGGTCCACCTCACCCGGTACCGCGAGGCCGCCCGCGAGCACCTGCTGGAGAACCCGGCCACCGCCGTCTTCTACGGCTGTCCGCCGATGGCGCTGCTCTCGGTGGGCCTCGGCACCCTGACCGTCGGCTCCCGGGTGATCGGCACCGGCCCGGCCGTCGCGATCGACCTCGTGCTCTGGACGGTGGGCACGCTGTACGCGCTGGCCGTCGCGGTCGGCATCCCCTATCTGATGATCACCCGCCACCAGGTGTCCCCGCTCGCGGCCAACCCCACCTGGCTGCTGCCCGTGGTGGCCCCGCTGGTCGCCTCCGCCGCCGGCCCGGCACTCGTCCCGCACCTGCCGGCCGGCGCCGCCCGGGAGGCCCTGCTGTACGGCTGCGCGACGCTCTTCGGGATCGGACTGCTGGCGACCCTGGCGCTGCTGCCGGTGGTGCTCACCGGTCTGGTGCACAGCAAGCTGCCGGCCCTGGTGCTCACCCCGACGCTGTTCCTGGTGCTCGGCCCGCTCGGCCAGTCCACCACCGCCGTCCACCAGCTCGCCGACGCCGCCGGCCCGGTCCTGCCCGAGCTCGCCCCCGTGGCGCGCGCCCTCGCCGAGCTGTACGGCGTGGCCGTGCTCGGCGTCGCGATGCTCTGGCTGCTGCTCGCCGTCGCCGCCAATCTGCGCGCCCGGCGGGCCGGGATGGCGTTCGCGATGACCTGGTGGGCGTTCACCTTCCCGATCGGCACCTGCGTCACCGGGGCGGCCGCGCTCGCCCGGCACACCGGGTTCACCGGCTTCACCGGGCTCGCCGTCGGCCTGTTCGGGCTGCTGCTGGCCGGCTGGGCGCTCGCGGCGGGCGGTACGGTCGCCGCGCTGGCCGGCGGGCGGCTGCTGGCCCGCTGAGGAGCGCGCCCCGCGCCTGCCCCGGACCTGCGCCCCCCTCGCGGTGCCCGAACGGGCCCCGTTTCCGGAGTCCGTGCGTCCGCCGCCGACCGGCCGGACGGTCGGAGTACCGTCGCTCCACCGTGTTGACCTGGGCTTTCGTAGGATCCGGAGCCGTTGCCCGGTGGTCCGCCCCGCCGCACCCCTGCAGGTTCCTGCAATTGCGAGAACATGCAGCAGGGCGGCACTTGTTCACCGGCCGTCACGCTGTGAGGGTGGAGTCACGCCAGGTCGTCCGGGCCACCGCTGCCCGATGACGGTGACTTGCTCTTCATTGCTGGATGCGTCCGGCACGTCCGCACGTGCCTGCATATCGGGGGGAAGAGCGCCGGCCGGGACCCATGTGTGGTGATGGCTCCCGGGACCGGAGTCGGCGAGGCGTTGCTGCTCCGCCTCGCCGGAAGTGCCGGGACCGCGGCGTACACCGGCGGCCCCCCGGGCCCGCGTGCGACGGCACCCGGGGTCCGGGGGCCCGTCGGTTCCCAGTACCGTGAGCACCGCCGGCCACCGCGCGCGGCGCGCGCGAGGAGCACCAGACACCCGAGAGACACCCGGCAGGGAGCGTTCGACGTGACGTTCGAAGCGGCGGCGGATCCGACCACCGGCCCGGGCGGGCCCTCCGGCGGCGACGGCGCGACCGGCGCCGGGGCGACCGCGGGCGAACCCGACGAGTCCGCCCGCCGCCTCTACCTCGCGGTCCTCGCCGACGGCGGCCGGATCCGGGTCGCCGACGTCCCCGAGGCGGACCGGGACGCCGTCCGACGGCTCGTCGCCATCGGCCTGCTGATGGTCAACCCGATGGACGCCTGCTACACCGCCGTCAGCCCCCGCTCGGTGAGCGACCGCCTCGGCGCCGAACTCCGCAGCGAGGCCACCCGCCTCCTGGTCCGCGCCGAGAACCTCCCCGGCACCCTGGACGCCCTCACCCGCGCCTACGACGCGATGCCCCGCCCGCCCGAGCGCTCCGGCGGCGCCGTCTACATCGAGGGCCACATCCACATCCGGCAGCGGATCTCCCAGCTGGTCTCCGACTGCCGCACCGAGGTGCTCACCGCCCAACCCGGCGCCCGGCCCGCCGACGCGCTCAAGATCGCGATCCAGCAGGACGTCCAACTGCTCCAGCGGGGCTGCTCGCTGCGCACCATCTACCAGCCCGTCGCGATGTCCGAGCCCGCCGCCCTCGCGTACGCCGAGGAGGTCACCCGGCGCGGTTCGCTGATCCGGATCCTGGACGAGCCCATCCAACGGCTGATGATCTTCGACCGCTCGGTCGCCGTCATCTCCGCCTCCGACGACCACAGCACCGCCGCGTTCATCTCCGACCCGGCCGGGATCGCCTTCATCGTCAGCGCCTTCGAACGCGACTGGTCCCGCGCCGACGCCACCGACTGGTCCGCCGCCCTCCGTCAGGGCCCCGCGCACAGCGCGCCCGAACGCGTCGGCCGCCTCCTCGCCCGCGGCCTCACCCAGCGCGCCGTCGCCACCCGCCTGGGCCTGAGCGAACGCACCGTCGCCGCGCACATCTCCCGCCTGCGTGACCGCTACGGCGCCCAGACGCTCTTCCAGCTCGGCTGGATGATGCGGGGCGACCGCGGTGACGGATGACCCCACCGGTCGCCGACCGCACCGCGGAGCCGCTCGACGGGACCCGGTGCACGGCCGGGGCGGAGCGGCCGCCGGAGCCGGCGGGGGAGCCGGCCCGGGCGGGCGACGACGTACCGCCGCGGAACGGCCGGTCCGTCGGGGTGCGGTCGGCGAGGGTGCCGCCGCCGGTCGGGGCGTTCCCGCCGCGGCGGTCGGCCCGGGCGTCAACCGTCGTGACTCCCCGGCCTGTTGGAGCGGGCGGACGTCCGTCGCGGACGGGCGGGTCGGCCGTCGGGCCGGGACGGTCCGGGAGGGGGACCCGGTGCCCGGACCGCGATCAGCCGGTGGCCGCGCCGGTGGGCCAGTAGCCGGCCGGGCCGACCGCCGGGGGCTGCTGCCGGGGGACGGTGAACTGCTCGCCGGGGGCGGTCCAGAAGCCCTCGCGCAGGGAGAGCGCCATGCCGGCCCAGTCGAGGGCGGTCTCCACGGTGTGGTGGAGGGCCTCCTGGGACCAGGTGTCGTCGAAGACCAGCGGCAGGACGGGGGCGACCTGCTCGATGGTGGCGATCAGCGGGTTGTGGGTGATGGCCTCGTCGACCAGCAGGACGATCGGCTTGCGCAGCGCCGACGCCCAGCCCAGCTCCAGGCTGACGCCGGCGGAGAGCGGCGCGCCCACGTAGGCGAAGACCAGGTCGGCGGACTGCAGCGCGCGGAAGTCGGAGGGCACCCGGGGCTCGGGGGCGCGCCCGGCGACGGTCCAGGCGTCGCTGTGGTGGGCGCTGTACACGGCGGCGCCACTGCGGAGGAGGGTGGTGCGCAGGGTCGTCAGCCGCGTCCGGCTGGCGAGCGTCACCACACTGTCGGCCGGCCCGGTCAACCGCATCAGCGGCGCGGCCAGGAAGACTCGTGCACGCCGACCCTCATGGGCCTGGCTGTCGTGGTGACGCAGGTAGGGCTCGGTCATTGTCGACTCCGGGGGAATGACCGACCAGGAGAATTTTCAAGTCCCCCTGGACGATGTGGTGTTGGAGGAGGGCCCGCACGACTGAAGCTGACGGCGGTGCGATGGGGCCCGAGGTCCGGCCGCGGTTCGGAACGCTGGTGCTGCCCGGCGCATGGTTGATGGGGTGTGCACTGATCGTCTCGGGTGAGGCGGGCGACAGTCCACGTGTGAAGGGTGTCATCTCCGTGTCTGGCAGACAGATGACACCGTGACCGCCCCGGCCGGGCAGGTTCACGCCATGGTTTCGGCAGGGAGTGTCATATTTCTGCATGGCAGCAGGATGACAGTCCCGGCAGTGGACAAATGTTTGCACCGGCAGGGCTGCGCAGGCTTTGATGTCTTGCGCATCTCCCACCTAGCTTCGCCGCCCCACCGGACCGTACGGGTCCACTCATGGCATGGTCGGTTATAGCAGATACATGACAAGGAGTCGTGACATGCGTCGTGCACCGCGCATCCTGATCCGTGCCCTGGCGGTGGTCGCGATCACTGCGGCGGTCCCGATGGTGTCGTCTCCCGAGGACTGGGGCTGGCAGACGGATCACCGCGAGGGCGCTACCGTCGCGACCTCGCAGGCCATGAGCAACGACTGGGGCTGGAGCGCCCCGGCCCCGAACGGCACGGCGGCGGTCCTGCCGGCCGCGCCGCAGTCCATTCAGGACTGGGGCTGGTGAACCGGGTCGGGATCGCCCCCCTCCAGCCCCGGGAATGACGCGTCGTCCGACGTGATGAGGTGCGGCGGGTGCTGGGCCATCCTCCAGCCCAGCTGGAAGAGCGTCTCGGACTCGTACTCCTCGCGGAACTCCGCGATGTGCCGGGCGAGCGTCCGCTCGCTGATGCCGAGGCTCCTGGCGATCACGCGGTGACCCACGCCCTGGATCATCATCCGGAGGATCTTCGTGCGCAGCCGCGAGATGACCTCCTGGGGCACCTCGGTCGCCCCGGGGAAGGGTATCGAGCGGATCCACAGGCCCTCGAACGAATCGATCAGGTAACTGACCACCGCGGGGTCGCGGACGATCGCCGCTTTGGCGTTGTCGTCCTGCGCCGGAATCACCGCGACCTCGCGGTCGACGATGATGAGGCGTTTGAAGGGTTCGGCGAGAGTCCTGACCTCGGCGCCGTGTTCGGTGATCCGCTCGACGTATTGCCGGGTGGGGGCCGCATAACGGGCGCTCGGTTGGTAGATGGTCCGCCGTTGGACGCCTCTGTGCAACAACACGACGTCGCGTTCCACAATTCGCTGAATGATGGCCAGCGGGCGGCTTCCGCCGGGTTGTGCGGTGAGCACTTCCTTTGCCGCGTTCTCCACCAGGGATTCGATCTGCTGGTTGATTTCCGGAACGCCGAGCGCGTATTCGATGGCACCGCCGGGCTCGGTTCTGTGGTTCATCGAGCCGTAGGCGTGCGAGAGGTCCTGGAACGCCTTCGGGGCGGCCGAGGACCTCATCAGGAGGTGCAGGGCCTGTTCCTGCCACTGGCCGACCAGGCGCCCCGCTATTCGGGAGGGATCGGCGACCGTCATCGTCGACGGGTCGTCGACGTCGGGAATGAGCAGACCGAACTCGAGGAGTTCGGCACGGGGTCGGGCGATGCTGGGATCGGTCGAGGCCAGTCGGCCCCCGTTCGCCACCGCTCGGAGGTAGAGCGCGCGCGCCTCCTCGGAGAGGATGCTCGTGGACGCTCCCCCCGGCTCCGTCCCACTCGTAGCGTTCATCTGCGACCTTTCAACCGTCCCGGCCCGACGGCGACGACCCCCTGTGACAGGGCGCTCGTCAGGATCCTGTGTTCGATGGCCGCAGTCGGGCGCGAGTTCACCGGTGAGCACTCTACGCATGACCCGTAGCTGTCGGCACCCCTCCACGGGCGGGGTGCCGACAGCTACGGGATGTCGCGCGGGGCCGGGGGTCCGGCGGGGGTCAGCGCTTGGGGCGCCAGACCACGAGGGCGCTGGAGTGGGGGGTGGGCGGCTGGTACGGGACGAGGTCGCGGCGGTACGAGGCGTGGATGGTGGCCTCGCGCTGCTGGAGCGCGGTGGCGGCGCCCTCCAGCGAGTCGACCAGCTCGCCGATGCGCGCCTGCAGGGCGCTGACCTGGTTCTCCAGCTCGATGATCCGCTTGATGCCGGCCAGGTTGATGCCCTCGTCCTGGGAGAGCCGCTGGACCTCGCGCAGCTGCTGGATGTCGCGCGCGGAGTAGCGGCGGCCGCGGCCGGCGGTGCGGTCCGGGCAGACCAGGCCGAGCCGGTCGTACTGACGGAGGGTCTGCGGGTGCAGGCCGGAGAGCTCGGCGGCCACCGAGATCACGTAGACCGGGGTCTCCTCGGTGAGCACGTACTGGGGCTGCGGCGCGGCCCGGCGGGTGGTGCGGCGGGTGCCGCCACCGGGCAGACCCTCGCCGAGACCGGGACCGATGGGTTCGTCGGGGATCATCTGGTCGTCACGCTCCCTTCGCCGCTCGGAAGAGAGCGGCTCGTGGGTCGTCGGAGGCGGTCGCCTCGCGGTACTGCTCCAGGGCCGTCAGCGCGTCGCCGGTGACGTTCTGGGGCACCACGACCTCCATGGTGACCAGGAGGTCGCCGCGGGTGCCGTCCTTGCGGGTGGCGCCCTTGCCGCGGGCCCGCAGGGTCAGGCCGTTGGCGCTGCCCGGGGGCAGCTTCAGCTTCACCGACGGACCGTTCAGGGTCGGCACCTCGATGGTGCCGCCGAGGGCGGCCTCGGGGAAGGTGACCGGGACGGTCACCGTCAGGTTGTCGCCCTTGCGCCCGAAGACGGCGTGCGGGTCGACGTGGACGGTGACGTAGAGGTCGCCGGGCTGGCCGCCGCGCTCGCCCTGGGCGCCCTTGCCCTTGAGCCGGATCCGCTGGGCGTCCTGGACGCCGGCCGGGATCCGGACCTGCATGGTGCGGGCGGAGCTGGCCCGGCCGCTGCCGTGGCAGTCGGTGCACGGGTCGTCGACGATCATGCCGCGACCGCGGCAGTCCCGGCAGGGCTCGGAGAGTGCGAAGGCGCCCTGGCCGCGGCTGACGGTGCCGGAGCCGACACAGGTCGGGCAGACCCGCGGGGTGGTGCCGGACTTGGCGCCGGTGCCGTTGCAGAGGCGGCAGGGGGCCTGGCTGGTCATCCGCAGCGGGACGGTGGCGCCGTCGACGGCCTCCTCGAAGGAGAGCGTCACCTCGGTCTCGACGTCGGTGCCGCGGCGCGGCTGGGCCTGTCGGCCGCCGCGGTTGAACAGGCCGCCGAAGACGTCGCCGAGCCCGCCGCCGTTGCCGGCGCCGCCCTGGCTGCCGCTGAAGAGGTCGCCGAAGTCGAAGCTGTAGCTGCCGGTGCCACCGGGGCCGCCGGACCGGAAGCCGCCGTTGGCGAAGAGGCTGCGGGCCTCGTCGTACTCCTTGCGGCGCTTCTCGTCGGAGAGGACGTCGTACGCCTCGGAGATGTCCTTGAACCGCTCCTCGGCCTTGGTGTCGCCCTTGTTGGCGTCGGGGTGGAACTCGCGCGCCAGCTTGCGGTAGGTCTTCTTGATCTCTGTGGCGTTGGCGTCCTTGGGCACGCCGAGGACCTTGTAGTAGTCCTTCTCCACGTAGTCCTTGCCGCTCATGGCCGGCGCCACCTCCCGAGGTCCATCGTCACAGTGCTGTCAACGGTCGCTACCCGGCCAGTGGTGCCGGGGCACGTCGACAGCGCGCTGCGGAGCCGGCCGCCGTACTGGCCGGCGTACGACTCCGCAGCGCGGGGTTTGTCAGCTGTCACCGGTGGTCAGCTGTCCGAGCCACCGTCGGCCTGGTCCTTCTTCTCCCCGCCCTCGGCGGTGTCGGCGTCCGGGGCGGCCGTGGTCTGGGTGCCCGGCTGGGGCTCCGCGACCGCGACCATCGCCGGGCGGATGATCCGCTCGCCGATCCGGTAACCGGGCTGGAGGATCTGGACGCAGGTGTCCTCGGTGACCTCCGACGAGTAGCTGTGCATCAGCGCCTCGTGCATGGTCGGGTCGAAGGGCTCGCCCTCCTTGCCGAACTGCTGCAGGCCCAGCTTGGCGACGACCGTCTCCAGCGACTCGGCGACGGACTTGAAGCCGCCCGTCACCTCGCCGTGGTCGCGGGCCCGGCCGATGTCGTCGAGCACCGGGATCAGCGACTCCAGGATGTTGGAGACGGCGATCTCGCGGACCGTCAGCCGGTCGCGCTCGACCCGCTTGCGGTAGTTCTGGTACTCGGCCTGGAGGCGCTGCAGGTCGGCGGTGCGCTCGGTCAGCTCGCGCTTGGCCGTGGCGAGGTCGCCCCCGGCGGAACCGTCGGCACCGGCCGAGGCGGCCTCCTCGGCGGCCTTGATCACGGCCTCCTCGGCGGCGGAGTCGTCGCCGGGCTCGGCACCCTGCGGCTTCTCCGTCATGCGGCACCGCCCTTGGGCTTCTCGTCGTCCACGATCTCGGCGTCGACGACGTCGTCGTCCTTGGCACCGGCGTCACCGGCCGCACCCGCACCGGCGGCACCGGCGGCGTCGGCGTTGGCGTAGAGCGCCTGGCCGAGCTTCTGGGCGGTGGTGGAGACCTTCTCCGAGGCCTCGCGGATCGCCGCGATGTCCTCGCCCTTCAGGGCCTCCTTGAGCTCGCCGATGGCGGTCTCGACCTCGGTCTTGACGTCGGCCGGGAGCTTGTCGGAGTTGTCGGCGATGAACTTCTCGGTGGAGTAGACGAGCTGCTCGGCCTGGTTGCGGGTCTCCACGGCCTCGCGGCGCTTGTGGTCCTCCTCCGCGTACTGCTCGGCCTCGCGCATCATGCGCTCGATGTCGTCCTTCGGCAGCGCGGAGCCGCCGGTGACGGTCATCTTCTGCTCCTTGCCGGTGCCGAGGTCCTTGGCACCGACGTGCATGATGCCGTTGGCGTCGATGTCGAAGGTGACCTCGATCTGGGGCAGGCCGCGGGGGGCCGGCGGCAGGCCGGTCAGCTCGAACATGCCGAGCTTCTTGTTGTACGCCGCGATCTCGCGCTCGCCCTGGTAGACCTGGATCTGCACGGACGGCTGGTTGTCCTCGGCCGTGGTGAAGATCTCGGAGCGCTTGGTCGGGATCGTGGTGTTGCGCTCGATCAGCTTGGTCATGATGCCGCCCTTGGTCTCGATGCCGAGGGACAGCGGGGTGACGTCGAGCAGCAGGACGTCCTTGACCTCGCCCTTGAGGACACCGGCCTGGAGCGCGGCGCCGATGGCGACGACCTCGTCCGGGTTGACGCCCTTGTTGGCGTCCTTGCCGCCGGTCAGCTCGCGGACGAGCTCGGCGACGGCCGGCATGCGGGTCGAGCCGCCGACGAGGACGACGTGGTCGATCTCGGAGAGGGCGATGCCCGCGTCCTTGATGACGTTGTGGAACGGGACCTTGCAGCGCTCCAGCAGGTCCGAGGTCAGCTGCTGGAACTGGGCGCGGGTGAGCTTCTCGTCCAGGTGCAGCGGGCCCTCGGCGGAGGCCGTGATGTAGGGCAGGTTGATCGAGGTCTCGGAGGACGAGGACAGCTCGATCTTGGCCTTCTCGGCGGCCTCGCGCAGACGCTGCAGGGCCATCTTGTCCTTGGACAGGTCGACGCCGTGGCCGGCCTGGAAGACCTTCACCAGGTGGTCGACGACCTTCTGGTCCCAGTCGTCGCCGCCGAGGTGGTTGTCACCGTTGGTGGCCTTCACCTCGACGACGCCGTCGCCGATCTCCAGCAGCGAGACGTCGAAGGTGCCGCCGCCGAGGTCGAAGACCAGGATGGTCTGGTCGTCCTTGTCCAGGCCGTAGGCCAGGGCGGCCGCGGTCGGCTCGTTGACGATGCGCAGGACGTTGAGGCCCGCGATCTCACCGGCCTCCTTGGTGGCCTGGCGCTCGGAGTCCGAGAAGTACGCCGGGACGGTGATGACGGCGTCGGTGACCGTCTCGCCCAGGTAGGCCTCGGCGTCCCGCTTCAGCTTCTGCAGCACGAAGGCGCTGATCTGCTGGGGGTTGAAGTCCTTGCCGTCCAGCCCGATCTTCCAGCTGGTGCCCATGTGGCGCTTGACCGAGCGGATGGTGCGGTCCACGTTGGTGACCGCCTGGCGCTTGGCCACCTCGCCGACGAGCACCTCGCCGTTCTTGGCGAAGGCGACGACGGACGGCGTGGTCCGAGCGCCCTCGGCGTTCGTGATGACGGTGGGCTCGCCACCCTCCAGAACGCTGACGACCGAGTTCGTCGTACCGAGGTCGATGCCGACCGCGCGTGCCATCGTAGATACCTCCACGGAAGAGTTGAGCTTTACAGGCTCAAGGATGCATGACGGACCGGGCAGCGTCAACAGCCATGAGTCCGTGCGGCTCAACTTTGGTGAGCCGTGGAGTGGGCGGCGGAGTGGCCTCCCGGCGCAGCGGCGGCCCCGGGGGTGCACTTACGTGACTGCCGCCATACCTTGAGCATCTTCAGGAGAAGTGTTGCCCAGCGGTAATGTCCGGGCCGTCGGTGCTGGAAGTTACCGGCGAGTACACTGCCCCGGAGACACTGCACACCCCGCAACAAGCAAGCCGCAGGAGACGGAGAGCCGATGCAGCTAGCAGCGATCGTCATCTCGCTGGTCACGTTCGTGGTCGGCACCGCGCTCGCCGCTCGTGCGGCGCTGTACATCTACCGGGTGGTGCGGACCGGCCAGCCGGACGCCAGTCGGTTCGGGCAGCCCGCGCAGCGGGTGAAGACCGTGGCCGTGGAGTTCGTCGGCCACACCCGGATGAACCGCTGGGGGATCGTCGGCATCGCCCACTGGTTCGTCGCGGTCGGCTTCTTCACCCTGGGCCTGACCCTGCTCACCGCGTTCTTCCAGCTGTTCGACGCCGAGTTCGTGCTGCCGGTGCTCGGCGGCTGGCTGCCGTACGAGCTGTTCACCGAACTGGTCGGCACCCTCACCACGCTGGGCATCGCGACGCTGATCGTGATCCGCCTGCTGAGCCTGCCCGGCCGGGCGGGCCGCAAGTCCCGCTTCGCCGGCTCGATCGCCTGGCAGGCCTTCTACGTCGAGTACACGATCCTCGGCATCGGCCTGTGCATCATGATCCTGCGCGGCCTGGAGGGCGCGCTGGAGCACGTCGGCTCCTACGAGGCCAAGTACCTGATCTCCTACCCGCTGGTGGCGGCCTTCCGGGGCCTGTCCGAGGGGACGCTGGAGAACCTGGTCTACCTCTTCGCGATGCTGAAGATCTGCATCTCCTTCGCCTGGGCGATCACCATCGGCGTGAACCCCTCGATGGGCGTCGCCTGGCACCGCTTCCTGGGCTTCTTCAACATCTACTTCAAGCGCGAGGAGGACGGCTCCGTCGCGCTCGGCGAACTGCGCCCGATGACCAGCGGCGGCCGGCCGATCGACTTCGAGGACCCGGCCGACGACGCCGTGTTCGGCGTCTCCCAGGTCGAGCACTTCTCCTGGAAGGGCATCCTCGACTTCTCCACCTGCACCGAGTGCGGCCGCTGCCAGTCGCAGTGCCCGGCCTGGAACACCGGCAAGCCGCTCTCCCCGAAGCTGCTCATCATGAGCCTGCGCGAGCACGCCTTCGGCAAGGCCCCCTACCTCCTGGCCGGCGGCGGCAAGGACATGGAGGGCGAGGAGCGGGCCACCGCCGAGCAGCTCAAGGACGTCCCCGCGGCCGCGCTGGCCGAGGCCGAGCGCCCGCTGATCGGCACCGCCGAGGAGAACGGCGTCATCGACCCGGACGTGCTGTGGTCCTGCACCACCTGCGGCGCCTGCGTCGAGCAGTGCCCGGTCGACATCGAGCACATCGACCACATCGTCGACATGCGCCGCTACCAGGTGATGATCGAGTCCTCGTTCCCCACCGAGGCCGGCACCATGCTCAAGAACCTGGAGAACAAGGGCAACCCCTGGGGCATGGCCACCAAGGCCCGCCTCGACTGGGTCAAGGAGCTCAAGAAGGAGACCGGCATCGAGGTGCCGGTGATCGGTGAGGACATCGACCCCGCCGAGGTCGAGTACCTGTACTGGGTGGGCTGCGCCGGCGCCCTGGAGGACCGCGCGAAGAAGACCACCAAGGCCTTCGCCGAGCTGCTGCACACCGCGGGCGTGCAGTTCGCGATCCTCGGCAAGGAGGAGTCCTGCACCGGTGACTCCGCCCGCCGCCTGGGCAACGAGTTCCTCTTCCAGATGCTCGGCGCGCAGAACGTCGAGACCCTGAACGCCGCGCTGGAGGACGCCCCGGTCAAGCGGATCGTGGCCACCTGCCCGCACTGCTTCAACACCATCGCCAACGAGTACCCGCAGCTGGGCGGCCACTTCGAGGTCATCCACCACACCCAGCTGCTGCAGCACCTCATCGACGAGGGCAAGCTCGTGCCGGTCAACCCGGTCGAGGGCCTCATCACCTACCACGACCCCTGCTACCTGGGCCGGCACAACAAGGTCTACAGCCCGCCGCGCGAGATCATGGACAAGGTCCCCGGTCTGCGCCAGCAGGAGATGCACCGCCACAAGGAGCGCGGCTTCTGCTGCGGCGCCGGCGGCGCGCGGATGTGGATGGAGGAGCGCATCGGCAAGCGGATCAACACCGAGCGCGTCGACGAGGCGCTGTCCCTCGACCCGGACATCGTCTCCACCGCCTGCCCGTTCTGCCTCGTCATGCTCTCCGACTCGGTGAACGGCAAGAAGAACGAGGGCGCGGCCAAGGAGCACCTGAAGGTGGTCGACGTCGCCCAGCTGCTGCTCGACTCGGTCAAGGCGGTCCCGCCGGCCGGGGCCGAGGAGCCGCAGACGGTCGACGCCTGAGCGTCGCCCTGCCCGACGGGGCCGTGAACCGGCCCGGTTGTTCGACAGTTCTGCAACAACCCGCCCGGCCCGGGGGGTGCCACCGGCGCCCGCCCGGGCCGGGCTTTTCGGGTGACCGCCTCCGCGGCCCCGCCCCGTCCCGGCCGCCGACGGCCGGACCACCGGGCCACGCTCCTGTCAGAAGGAAATACAGTAGGCGCCGGACCGGCCGTGCGCCGGTCGATCCGTTCCGGCCCCCGGAACGGCGTACAGCACACACCGCGGACGTACCGGCCCGCCGGGCCGGGCCGCAGAGACCACAAGGGGAACAGCGCAGACCATGACCGAGGCGATCATGCTGGTCGGTGGTAAGGGCACGCGACTGCGTCCGCTGACCACCCACACCCCCAAGCCCATGCTGCCGGTGGCAGGCGTCCCCTTCATCGCGCACCAGCTGGCCCGCGCGGCGGCGGCCGGGGTCACCCGCGTGGTGCTCGCCACCTCCTACCTCGCCGAGGTCTTCGAGGACCACTTCCAGGACGGCACCCCGTACGGCATCGAGCTGGTCTACCTGACCGAGCGCGAGCCGCTCGGCACCGGCGGCGCCATCCGCAACGCGGCCACCGGGCTGACCTGCGGCCCCGACGAGCCGGTCCTGGTCTTCAACGGCGACATCCTCTCCGGCGTCGACATCGCCGCCCTGCGCGACGGCCACGTGGCCGCCGGGGCCGACGTCACCCTGCACCTCACCCGGGTCGAGGACCCGCGCGCCTTCGGCCTCGTCCCGACCGACGAGCACGGCCGGGTGCTGGAGTTCCTGGAGAAGCCGGAGACGCCGGAGCAGATCGTCACCGACCAGATCAACGCCGGCTGCTACGTCTTCACCCGCTCCGTCATCGACCGCATCCCGACCGGCCGCGAGGTCTCCGTCGAGCGCGAGACCTTCCCCGAGCTGCTGGCCACCGGCGCGCTGCTGCGCGGCGTCGTCGACACCTCGTACTGGCTGGACCTCGGCACCCCGGCGGCCTTCGTCCGGGGCTCGGCCGACCTCGTCCTCGGCAAGGTCGACTCGCCCGCCGTCCCCGGCCCGACCGGCGACGCCCTGCTGCTGCCCGGCTCGACCGTCCGGCACGGCGCGGTGCTCAGCGGCGGCACCGTGGTCTCCGAGGGCGCGGTGGTCGAGGCCGGCGCGATCGTCGAGGGCAGCGTGATCCTGCCCGGCGCCGTGATCGGTCCCGACACCCTGGTCAAGGACTCGATCGTGGGCGCCTTCGCGACCATCGGCGACCGCACCGCGCTGGACGGCGCGGTGATCGGCGACGGCGCGATCGTGGAGTCCGACAACGAGCTGCCGAACGGCGTGCGGATCGCCTGCGGCACCCTGCTGCCGGTCGGCGCCGTCCGCACCTCGGCCGGCCCGGGCGGCTGCCCCGCCGGCACCAGCGCCGCGGCCGCGGTGCACGGACCGAAGGTCGCCGTGGGGCAGTAGGGCGCCCGCGTGCCCCGCGGTGACCCGCGGCAGTAACAGGCTCGCTGCAAACCGGACCCGGTCCGGTGCCCGGCCGCCGAGGTGCCCGCCGGGCGGGTACCTTCGGAGCGTGGCTGGCAATCGATACGACAGCGGTCAGGGCGCCGACCCCCGTGGCGGGTGGTCGGTGCCCCCGCAGCAGCAGGCGGCGCCCGGGGGGTACGGGCCGACGGGCGGACCGGAGTACTTCACCGGCCCGCAGCAGGGCCCGGGCGGACCGTCCGCCCACCAGGGCCCGCCGGACCCGTACGGCCCCGGCCCCCGTTCCCCGTACGCCGGACAGCAGCAGGACCCGTACGCGGCCGACCAACCCGGCCACACCCGGGCCTTCCCGGTCGGCGCCGACCCGTACGCCGGCGAGCCGTCCTCCTACGGGCAGCAGGACCGGCCCGACGGCTACGGGCGGCCGGACCACCAGGACGGCTACGGGCAGCACGGTCACCGGGACGGCTACGGGCAGCAGGGCTACGGCGAGGACAACGTCGCCGTCTACCGGGCCGGCGGCCAGTCCGCGCCGCAGGCCACCGGGCCGCGCCCGGGCTGGCGCGAGCTGCTGACCGGGCTGTTCCGCACCCCCACCGCGATCTTCGACCGCACCCGTGACCACCAGGTCTGGCTGCCCGCCGTCACGGTCTCCCTGCTGTACGGCGCCCTCGCCGTGCTCGGCCTCGGCATGACCCGCGACGACGTGGTCAACTCGACCTTCACCGTGGCGCTCACCGCCCTGCTCGCGGCGGCGATCGGCTTCACCCTGGCCGGCGCCATGCTCGGCGCGGTCACGTACGCGCTGGCCCGGCAGTTCGGCGGCGACGGTCCGTGGCAGTCCACGGTCGGTCTGGCCGTGCTGATCGGCTGGGTCACCGACGCGCCCCGGCTGCTGCTGGCGCTGGTGCTGCCGGCCGACAACACGGTGGTCCAGGTGGTCGGCTGGGCGACCTGGCTGCTCTGCGCGTTCCTGCTGACCAGCATGGTCCGCCGGGTGCACGACCTGCCCTGGGGCAAGGCGGCCGGCGCGGCGGCGCTGCAGCTGCTGGCGCTGCTGGTGCTGATCAAGCTGCCGACCCTGGGCTGAGCCGGGACGACCCGGGACGACCCGGGGCGTCCCGAGCTGATCCGGGGCGTCCCGGCCGCCGGGGCCGGTCTGCCGGGCCTCGGGGACAATGGACCACGGACCGGGCCTCGCCTCGCGGGGCCCGTTTCCGTCGTCCCGTCCACCCTCACCCGCACGGAGCCAGGCATGACCCTCCCCACCACGCACGTCAGCTTCCCGACCGGGGCGGTGACCGGCGAGTCGACGGTGCTCGCGGTGCACCCGCTGGACGGCGGCCGGTACGCCGTGGTCACCGGGGCGACGCCGTTCCACCCGCTCGACCACACCTGGCCCGACCAGCCCGCCGACCTCGGCACGCTCACCGTGGACGGTGTCGAGCTGGCCGTCGTCGACTGCCTCACCGGGGCCGTCGGCCCGGACGGCGGCGCGCCGCTGGTCGGCGCCGACATCCCGGTCCGCCGCGGCGACGAGGAGTGGTCCTGGCTGGTCCTGCACGTCCTCGCGGCCGACCCGGGCGACATCGTCGGCCGGACCGCCGCCCTCGCCGTCGACGCCGGCCGCCGCGGCGCGCTCAGCGCCTCGCACAGCGGCTGCCACCTGCTCGCCCTCGCGCTCAACGAGGCGCTCGCGCCGCGCTGGCGCAAGGACCCGGGCCGCGTCGACGCCTTCGGCCACCCGGACTTCGACAGCCTCGCCATGGCGAGCTCGGTGATGGACACCGAGGCGAGCACCGACACCTACCGGCTGGGCAAGTCGCTGCGGAAGAAGGGCTTCACCGCCGAGGCCACCGAGGAGTTCCCGGCCCTCGCCGACGCCCTCCCGGAGCTCACCGAGGCCGTCAACCGCCGGCTGGCCGGCTGGGTCGCCGCCGACGCCCCGGTGCGCATCGACGTCCCCGGCCCGGAGCTGACCGCCCGCCGCCAGTGGCACTGCGAGCTGCCCGAGGGAGCGGCGCAGATCTTCTGCGGCGGCACCCACCTGCACCACCTGGGCGAGCTGGCCGAGCTCCGCACCGAGCTGCGGCTCTCCGAGGACGGCAGCGAGCTGGTCGCCGTCACGCGCCCGAAGCGGGCCTGAGACGCGGAACGGGCGGTCACCCCTGCGCCAGGGGTGACCGCCCGTTCCGTCGGTCCGTCGTGCTGCTCGGGGGCGGCGCTCAGACCTTCGTGCGGTGGAAGTTCAGGTAGGAGCGGGACGGCGTCGGACCGCGCTGCCCCTGGTACCGGGAGCCGTACCGCTCCGAGCCGTACGGGTGCTCCGACGGCGAGGAGAGCCGGAACAGGCAGAGCTGCCCGATCTTCATCCCCGGGTAGAGCTTGATCGGCAGGGTCGCGACGTTCGACAGCTCCAGCGTGACGTGCCCGCTGAAGCCGGGGTCGATGAAGCCGGCCGTGGAGTGCGTCAGCAGGCCGAGACGGCCCAGGCTGGACTTGCCCTCCAGCCGCGAGGCGATGTCCTCGGGCAGCGTGATGACCTCGTAGGTCGACGCCAGCGCGAACTCGCCCGGGTGCAGGATGAACGCCTCGTCGCCCTCCGGCTCGACCAGCCGGGTCAGGTCCGGCTGCTCCTCGGAGGGGTCGATGTGCGGGTAGCGGTGGTTCTCGAAGACCCGGAAGAAGCGGTCCAGTCGCACGTCGATGCTCGACGGCTGGATCATCGCGGGGTCGAACGGGTCGATCACCACCCGGCCGTTGTCGATCTCGGTCCGGATGTCCTTGTCAGAGAGCAGCACGCTTCGAGGTTACGTGCACGACGCGGCCCCGGACGAATCGTCCGGGGCCGCACCCGTCACATCTCTCCCGTGACCGCCCTCGTGGTCGCCCTCGTCAGGCGAGGAACTCCGCGGCCTCCAGCCGCAGCGCCCGGGCCAGTTGCGGCTCGGACAGCTCCCGCACGTCGGCCAGCACCGAGCTCCTGAGCCGTCCGCACTGCGGACACCGGATCAACCGGCCCGGCCCCAGCCTGGCGGGTCCGAGGTTCTGCATCGGGAACGTGGTGGTGCTGAACAGGTGCCCTTCGGCACAACGAACGACGGCGCGCTGCTCCATCGATCCCCTTCCCATCCTTACCCCGGTACTCACCCGTACTCGTCGCCCCGAACGGCGGAGCCCCCGGGACCAGCGTCACATTAGGGGAAGTTCCGGACATTCCACACCAAGGCTCGCCGCCCGCGCCCACCCGCCGGGGCACTCTCACGCGGCCACACAGTACGCCTCCGCCCCCACCCCTCGCGGCTCCGCCACGACCTCCGACCACCCGTGCAACGGCCGTCACGGATGGGGTACAGTGAGGTGCAGATCGAGCGGTCTCTGACGGCTCGTCAAGCGGGCGTAGTTTAATGGTAGAACATGAGCTTCCCAAGCTTAGAGCGCGAGTTCGATTCTCGTCGCCCGCTCCAGCCGTGAAGGCCCAGGTCAACGACCTGGGCCTTTTTCGTGCCCTCTCCGCGCTCCGGGCCGGGGGTCGGGGCTGTCAGGGGCGGGGGTAGAGGCGGAGGAAGGCCTGGACGCCCGTGGTGACGGTGGCGCGGAGGGCGGGGTCGGAGAGGGGGACGGCGCCGTAGAAGGACTGGTCGGCCGCGCCGCTGAAGGTGAGCAGGGTGAAGTGGGTGGCCGCGAGGTCGGGGTCGTCGACGGTGAGCAGGCCCTGGGCGGCGAGGCGGGCGAGGTGGTCGGCGAGGTCGCGGTGGGAGGCGAGCGGGCCGGCGGCGAGCCAGGCGGCGAGGACGTCGGGCGGCAGGTTGCCGGCCTCGGCGCGGATGGTGCGGCCGAGGGCGTAGTGCTCGCCGACGGCCAGCACGGCCTTGGCACGGTCGACGGCGAAGGCGGTGAGGTCGGCCTCCAGGTCGACGATCTTGTGCAGATGGCGGTCGGCCAGGCCGGCGATGATCTCGGTGAGTTCGCCGGCGGTCTCCAGGGCGACGGAGAGGAAGAGCTTCTCCTTGTCGCCGAAGTGGTTGTAGATGGTGCGCTTGGACACGCCGGCCTCGGTGGCGATGGCGTCGACGCTGGCCCGGGTGTAGCCCTCGCGGCCGAACACCGTGCTCGCGGCGCGGGCGATGGCCCGGCGCTTCTCCGGCATGCGGCGTGAGCCGGCGGTCGCTGCCGGGTTCGCTGTGCTCATCGGGCGGGTCCCCTCCTCGGCGTATTGCACTACCCGGTGCAGTTTACCTGGCGGGGTGTCGAGTGCGGGTGGTGGTGCGCAGGCCGAAAAGGTGCCGGAGAAGCAGGGAGGCGCGGAGCGAGTCCCCCCGGACTCGCTCCGCGCCGCGTCGACGCGCGGCTCTGAAGCCGCTCCCCCCGATCGCCCCGGACTCCCGCCGTCCCCCCTGGCGCCACCCTCCGGCGAGAGCGCTCCGCACAGGCCCGGCAAGCCCCCCTCATTGCGGGGCGTCGTTGATCTTTACGTTAACAAACCGCATGGTTGGTTTGTCAATACCCATATCCATGAAACATCCACAATCGGGGATGAGCGTCCGCTTGGCAAGGGGCGGCCGTCATCCCGGGGGAAACGGCTGGTGGGGTCGGTCGTTCGGGTCCCGGTCGATCGCGGCGAGGGGGCGTGGAGGAGATCATTCGGAATCCGATATTCCGAACGTAATGTCGGTATTCGGTCAGCGCAGCAGCCGGCGTTCTTTGGCGACGGCCACCGCGCCCGCGCGGGTGTCGACGCCCAACTTGTCGTAGATCCGGCCCAGGTGGGTCTTGACGGTCGCCTCGCTGATGAACAGCGCGCGGGCGATCTCCCGGTTGCCGAGCCCCTGGGCGAGCTGGGCGAGGATCTCCGTCTCGCGCTCGGTGAGCTGCGGCGCCGGGGCCCGCATCTGCGCCATGACCCGGGAGGCGACCGGGGGCGAGAGCACCGTGCGGCCCTGGGCGGCCGAGTGCACCGCGGCGAACAGCTCCTCCGGCCGCTCGGCCTTCAGCAGGTAGCCGGTCGCTCCGGCGCCGATCGCCCGGGTGATGTCGGCGTCGGTGTCGTACGTGGTCAGCACCAGCACGTGCGGGGCGTCCGGGACGGCGGTGATCCGCCGGGTGGCCTCCACCCCGTCGATGCCGTCGCCGAGCTGGAGGTCCATCAGCACCACCTGCGGGGCCAGCCGGGCGGCGAGTTCGACCGCCTCCTCGCCGCTGCTCGCCTCGCCGACCACCTCGATGTCGCCGGCGCTGGCCAGCAGGGCGAGCAGACCGGCCCGGACCACGGCGTGGTCGTCGCAGACCAGCAGCCGGACCGGGGACGGGGCGGGGGTGGGGTTCATCGGACGGCTCCAGGACCCTGGTGGGCGATGGTGGTCGGTGCTGGTCAGCGCTGGTCAGTGCTGGTCGGTGGCGGACGACGGGCGGGGGGTGGCGGGGCCGAGCGGGACCGCGGCGGAGACGACGGTGCCCTCGCCGGGCGCGCTCTCCACCGTCAGGGTGCCGCCGAGCTGGCGCAGCCGGGCGCGCATGGCCGGCAGCCCGTGGCCGCGGCCGTCGCGCGGGCCGGCGGAGGTGGCGGCGGCGGGGCCGTCCGCGGCGAAGCCACGGCCGTCGTCGGCGATGTCCAGGACGGCCTGGTCGCCGAGGAAGGAGAGGGTCAGCGCGGCCGTCGAGGCCCCGGCGTGCTCGCGGACGTTGGCGAGCGCGCCCTGGGCGATCCGCAGCAGCGCCGACTGCGCGGCGGCCGGGAGCGGCACGGGCGCGCCGTCCAGGTGGAAACGGACCGGCAGGCCGCTCTCGGCGGACTCCCGCTCGGCGAGCGAGCGGAGCGCCTGGTCGAGGGCGCGGCCGTCGGCGAGTTCGGCGGGCGCGAGGTCGTGGACGAAGCGGCGGGCCTCGGCGAGGTTCCGGGCGGCCACCTCGGCGGCGGTCCGGACGTGGCCGCGGGCGGTCGCCGGGTCGCCGTCCCAGGTGCGGTCGGCGGCCTGGAGCAGCATCTGCTGGCTGGAGAGGCCCTGGGCGAGGGTGTCGTGGATCTCCATGGCGAGCCGTTCGCGCTCGGCCAGGGTGCCCTCCCGCCGTTCGGTGGCGGCGAGTTCGCGCCGGGTGCGGACCAGGTCGGCGATCAGTGCCCGCTGTCGCGCGGCCTGCCGCTCCATGTACAGGAAGACGCCGGTGGCCAGCGCGGCGACGGCGGGCGGCAGCAGGAGGAGGTTGGCGTCGACCGGCCCCGGCAGCCGGGCCTCGCCGACCACCACCAGCAGGGTGAGCGCCGCGACCAGCGGGACCGCCGCCGGCGTGGGCAGCGTCCGCAGGGCCGTGTACACCAGCGGGACGGCGCACCAGGCGAAGCTCGGCGCGAGCAGCACCAGGACCACCCAGAGCGCGGTCACCACGGCCAGGGGCCAGGGGCGGCGGCGCTGTCCGGGGGCGGGCGGGCGGCGGTGGGCGAGCCAGGAGCCGAGCGTGTGGACGACGGCCAGGGCGATGCTCAGACCGAGCACCCAGGGGATCCGCGGGTTGCCGGGGTGGTGGGTGAGGAAGCGGCTCAGCGAGGTGGCCAGCAGGAGGAGGAACGCGGAGTCGAGCAGCACGGCCAGCCGGCCGGCGTCCGGGTCGGGGGAGGCGACCGGCGGGCCGGGGGTGTCGGGGGTGCCGGGGGTGCCGAGCGGGGGGCCGGGGTGGTGCACGGGGCCGCTCCTCGCTCCGGTGGGGTGGCGGCCGGCAGGTCGCCACGGTGGTGGGTGGGTCGTGGGGAGCGCCGCCCGAGCTGCGGCGATCCCTCGATGGTGACCCGTCCGGGCCCGGGGCGCATCAACCGATCGGCTGACGGGTCCGTCGTCCATCATGCCCGCGGGGGGTGTCCGGAACGCCGATGTGGCGGAGGGGGCCGCGGCCGGAGGATCGGTTCCGTTCCCAGTGACACCATCCGACGAGGAGCCGGACCATGAAGAAGACCTCCGTTCGCGCCAAGGTGCTGACCGGCACCGTCGCCGCCGCCGCGCTGGCCGCCGCCACCGTCGGCGCCGTCTCGGCCAGCGCTGAGGCCACCGACACCCCGGCGGTCGCCGCCGCTGCGGTCAAGGCCGACACCCAGAACAAGAACCTCGCCCAGACCACCGGTCTGACCGTCGAGGCCGCCACCAAGGCAGCCCAGGCCGCCCTGGACGCGGCTGCCAAGGCCGGTCAGCGCATCTCGGTGGCGGTCGTGGACCGCGACGGTGTCACCCGGGTGATGCTCAAGGGCGACGGTGCCGGCCCGCAGTCGCCGGAGTCGGCCCAGCGGAAGGCCTTCACCGCGGTCTCCTGGAACGCCCCCACCTCCGAGCTCACCAAGCGGCTCGCGCAGGCGCCGAACCTGAAGGACATCCCGGGCACGCTGTTCCTGGCCGGCGGCGCCCCGGTGCAGTCGAAGGGCGCGCCGGTGGCGGGCATCGGTGTCGCGGGCGCCCCCAGCGGCGACCTGGACGAGCAGTTCGCGCAGGCGGGTGTCGAGGCGCTGGGCAAGTGACGCCCGCCGGTTGAGGGCGCGTGGCCGGACCGCACGCCGGAGCGGGCCCCCGACCGCTCCGGCGTGCTCAGGCCCGCCCTGCCGTGAACGCCCCGGTGTGCGCCTCCCCCCGCGCTCCCGGGGCTCCGGCGCGTGGCGGCCCCCGGGGCCGCCCGCCCGTCCCCGCCGTTCGGCGGCCGAGGTCCGGCGGGGTCCGGGCGCCTCCCCGTACGGGTGAAGGTCACCCGGGTCGTCGCAGAACACGGGCTCTTTGGCCGAAAAGCCGCTGCCGCTGTCGGTGCCGCGTGGCAGGCTTCCCGCTATGACGGCGTGGACCCTCAACGACATCGAACGTGCGATCCGCTCCTCCTGGGGTGTCGACACCTGCGCGCCCGAGGACCAGGCCCACTGGCGTCCCGACAATCCCGCCCACGGCCAGTGCCGGGCGACCGCCCTGGTGGTGCACGACCTGCTGGGCGGCGAGCTGATGATGGGCGAGGTGTACACCGGCGGGGTCCGCACGGACCTGCACTGGTGGAACCGGTCCGCCGCCGGCGCGGAGGTCGACATGACCCGCTCGCGCTTCGGTCCGGACGAGCGGGTGGGCCCGGGGCGTCCGGTCGCCCGCCCGCAGCGGCCGGGCCGGCTCCAGGCCCAGTACCAGCTGCTGCGCCACCGGGTGGTCGCACGGTTGGAGGCCGGGGCCGCGGACGGGCAGCACGCCGCGGCGGCCTGACCGGTCCGGGGACGGCCCCCGCACGGTCGGCCCCCGTACGGTCGGCCCCGCACGGTCGGCCAGGGGGCGGCCGCCGGGCTGACGTACAGTCGGTTGCTCGTGGTCGGACGATCGGTCGTCCGCCGGGCGACAGCGGGAGCGTGCGATGAGCGGGACGACGGTCGGCTTCGTCGGACTCGGCGCGATGGGCCGGGGGATGGTCACCAGTCTGCTGCGGGCCGGGCACGACGTCCGGGTGTGGAACCGCTCGCCCGGGCCGGTGGCCGAGACGGTCGCCCTGGGCGCCCGGGCCGCCGACGGACTGTCCGACGTCTTCGCGGCCGACGCGGTCGTCTCGATGCTCGCCAACGACGACGCCGTCGAACGGCTGCTGCTCGACCCGGCCCTGCTCGCCGGCGCCTCGGCGGGCGTGCACGTCAACACGGCCACCGTCTCGGTCGCCCTGGCCGAACGCGCCGAGGCCCTGCACGCCGAGCACGGCATCGGGTACGTCGCCGCACCGGTGCTCGGGCGCCCCCCGGTGGCCGCCGCCGGGGAGCTCAACATCCTGGCCGCCGGGAGCGCGGACGCCCTGGCGGCGGTCGAACCGCTGCTCACCGCGATGGGCCGGCGCACCTGGTACTTCGGCGAGCGCCCGGCCCAGGCCAACACCGCCAAGATCAGCACCAACTTCCTGCTGGCCTGCGCGATCGAGTCGATGGCCGAGGCGTGCAGCCTGGCCGAGGCCAACGGCGTCCGGCCGACCGATCTGATCGAGATGCTCAGCAGCACGCTCTTCCCCGGTCCGATCTACTCCGGGTACGGCGCGATGGTGGCCGAACGCCGCTACGAGCCGGCCGGGTTCAAGCTGCCGCTCGGGCTCAAGGACGTCGACCTCGCGCTCACGGCCGGCGCCGCGACCCATGTGCCGCTGCCGTTCGGCAGCGTGCTGCGGGACGCGTTCCTGGACGCGCTCGCGCACGGGGACGGGGAGAAGGACTGGGCGGCGGTCGCGGCGGTCGCGCGCCGCCGGGCCGGCCTCCCCGCGTAGCGCCACCGGCTCGGGCGGCCGCGTCGTGCCACCGCGCCGGGTGCCGACCGACGCGATAGGGGTCCGGAGGTGAGCGGCGTCACGGCCGGTGGGGCGGGACGCGACGTACGCTCTGGATCTTCGATCGCACACCTGTCCGTCCGGGGGTCCCGATGTCCGAGCCCAGCGACCGCGCCGACGCGCGGCGGTCCTTCCTCTTCCTCGACGCCGGCGCCCGGCCCGACGGCAACACCGCGCGGCTGGCCCGGCTGGCCGCCGGGGCGAGCCTGCCCGCCGGGGCCGACCAGCGGTGGCTGCGCCTGGCCGACCACCCGCTGCCGCCGTTCGAGGACCTCCGGCACACCGGGGACGGCGCCTACGAACCGCCGACCGGCCACGGCCGCACCCTGCTGGACGCCACCCTGGCCGCCACCGACCTGGTCTTCGTCGCGCCGCTGTACTGGTACGCCCTGCCGACCGCGGCCAAGCTCTACCTGGACCACTGGTCGGCCTGGCTGCGGGTGCCCGGTGCGGACTTCCGCGCGCGGATGGCCGGCGGCACCGTCTGGGCGGTCACCTCGTACGCCACCGAGCCGGACAAGACCGAACCGTTGATCGGCACCCTGCGGCTCACCGCCGAGTACCTGCACATGCGGTGGGGCGGCGCGTTGCTCGGCCACGGCAACCGCCCGGGGGACGTGCTCGGCGACGAGCGGGCGCTGATCGAGGCCAAGTCGTTCTTCGCCGATGCCTGACGCCTGAGGCTTGACGCCTGACGCCTGACGCCTGACGCCTGACGCCTGGCGCTTCGCGCCTCGCGCCTGACGCGTGTGACCCGGGCGACAGGCCCCGGGTGGGCCGTGTGGGAACCGTCCCTCCGACGTGTACGGGTCAGCCGGGGCGCTCTGAAGGGCGGGGCAAAAGCCCTGTTGGCGGGCAGAGTTGGGCCAACCGGACACAAATCCCCCCGCGGCCACCACAAACCGGCACCCACCTTCCGATGGGGCCGGGGCCTTCGGTAGTCTCCGTCGGACTTTCAGCTTCGCGGGGGGATCGCGGCTCGGACGACCGCCCGGTCCACCCGCGCTCCCGGGCCGCGCCCGGACACTCCCGTGAGGTTTCCCTTGTCCATCTCCATACCTCGCAGTCTCGCCCTGGCCGGTGCCGCCGCGCTCGCCGCCTCGATGGCCCTCACCGGCGCCCAGGGCGCGGTGGCCGCCGCCACCACCGGAGCGACGCCCGCCGCCGCGCCGCAGGCCGACAAGGCCACCGCCCGCGCGCTCGACCTGTCGCTGGACGGCGTGCCGCGGACCTTCGTCGCCGGCGGCGAGACCAAGCTGTTCAACTTCACCGTCGACAACAACACCAAGAGCGACTTCGTCTACTACCCGCTGCTCAAGTTCAAGAACGCCAAGGGCAGCCTGCACGCGCAGCACCTCAAGGTCGAGTACCAGCTGCCCGAGTCGCTGGACAAGTCGAAGACCTGGCTGCCCGCCGCGCCCGCCCCGGGCGGTGGCGAGAGCGACGACGACGGCGTGCTGTTCCTGCTCGCCAAGCTCATCGACGGTTCGGTCCCGGACTACGCGAACTCGCTGCTCGCCGTGAACAAGGGCAGCAGCGTCACCGTCACCGTGCGGGTCTCGGTCGGCAAGGACGCGCCGCTCGGCACGGCCGGCGTGGTCCCGGTGGTCTTCGCCGCGAAGGCGGAGGGCAACCAGCCGGTCGGCGAGGGCGAGTTCAGCTGCGACGGCATCCGCGGCGAGAGCTTCAAGATCGTGGCCGGGGGCGGCAAGCCGAGCCCGACCCCGACCACCCCGACCACCAAGCCGACCACCCCGACCACGAAGCCGACCACGCCGACCGGCAAGCCGACCACGCCGTCCGGCAGCCCGACGGCCACCGGTACGCCGACCGCGACCACCACGCCGAGCACCAGCCCGAGCGCCACGGTCACGCCGACCACCAGCACCAGCCCCTCGGCGACCACCACGCCGACCGGCAGCCCGACGGCCACCGGTACGCCGACCGCGACCACCACGCCGAGCACCAGCCCGAGCGCCACGGTCACGCCGACCACCACCGCCTCGCCGACCGGCAGCGCGTCGCCGAGCGCCCCGGGGACCGCCTCGCCGAGCGCCTCCGCCACCACTGCCCCGGCCACCCCGGCCCCGACGGGCACCCCGGGTGACGACGACAGCGGGGTCCGGCAGCCGATCGACTTCCCGGTGAAGCTCCCGGTCGTCGCGCCGCTGCCGATCACCCCGGAGGCCGTCGCCAAGGCCCGGTCCAACGCGGACAAGGCCCTGGCCACCACCGGTGGCGGTGACGACACCACCGGCATCGCGATCGCCGGCGGCGCCGTCCTCGCGGTCGGTGTCGGCACCGTCGTGGTGCTGCGCCGCCGCCGCGCCGCCCAGCAGGGCTGACCCACGGCCGACGGCACCTGACGCCGCACACCGCCCCGCGTCCCGGACCCCCGGGACGCGGGGCGGTGGCGTGCGGTGCCGGGGGCCATGCCTAGGATGATCCGCCGAGGGGGACGGCACGGCGGACGAGGTACAGGGTGCGGGGACGGAGCGCGGTGCGCTCGGCGCAACCAGGACGGTCGAGGCGCTCGGCGCGGGCCGGCACGGACTACGGGGCCGCCGCCGGACGGATCGCGGGCCTGCCCGTCCGCAGGCACCACGTCCTGCTGCTGGCCTGGACGGTCCTCTGGTTCCTGCTGGTCGAACCGAGCGGCGGGTTCTCCTGGCACTACCTGCGCCAGGGCGAGGAGCTGCTCTTCAGCGGCCGGCCGGACGGCGGCCTCGCGCTCTACGCCCACCACCCCGAGCTGCAGATCGGGCCGGTCAGCCTGGCCGTGGCGCGACTCTTCGCCCCGTTCCCGACGCCGACCGGTGAGGTGCTGGCCGAGGCGGTGATGTCGGGACTGGGCCTGGCGATGCTGGTCCTGGTGGGCCGCACGGCCGCCCAGTACCACCTGGGCACCGGCACCAACCACCGTCGGCTCCAGCAGCGGCTGCTGGTCGCGGGCCTGGCGTTCATCCCGATGTGGGTCGAGGTGTCGGTCCGCTTCGCGCACCTGGACGACGTGCTGGCGCTGTTCTTCACCACCCTCGCCGCGCACGAGCTCAGCCGGGGCCGGGCCGTCGCGGTCGGTGTCTTCCTGGCGCTGGCGGTGGACTCCAAACCGTGGGCGCTGGCGTTCGCACCGCTGATCCTGGCGCTGCCCAGGGCCAGGTGGGTGCGGACGGCGCTCTGCTTCGCCGCCCTGGTGGCCGTCGCGTGGCTGCCGTTCTACCTGGGCGACCTGGACACCGTGGCGGCCGCGAAGTTCACCATCCCCAACCAGTCGGCCTCGGCGCTGCGCTGGTTCGGGGTGACCGATCCGGCGACGCCGTGGTGGGACCGCCCGGCGCAGTTCGCGCTCGGCCTGGGCCTGGGCACCCTGGCGGTGTGGCGCGGTCGCTGGCCGGCCGTGGTCCTGCTCGGGGCGGACGCCCGGATCCTGCTCGACCCGAGCGTCTACACCTACTACACCGCGTCGATCATGCTCGGCACGTTGCTCTGGGACACGGTCGGGCAGCGGCGGCTGGTGCCGTGGTGGAGCTGGATCGCGCTGGTCTCGCTGTACGGGGGCACGCTGTTCCTGCCGTCCGACTCGGCGCGCGGGCTGGTCCGGCTCGCCTTCGTGGTGGTCTCGGTGGGGTGCGTGCTGCTCCTGCCCGCCCAACGCCGGCGCGGCTCCGGGAGGCGCGTCCCGCGGCAACGGTCGGAGAAGCAGCGGCCGGAGAAGCAGCGGCCGGAGAAGCAGCGGTCCGAGAAGCAGCGGCCGGAGAAGCAGCGGGCGGCCGCCTAGCGCTCCGAGCGGCGCGGCCGTCCGGGCCGTCCGGGTGCCCCGGCGCCGAACAGCAGCGCCGCCAGCCCGAGCCCGACCGCCGCGCCGGCGCCCTGCGCGAGGACGAAGCCCGGGACCGACGCCGGTGCGATCCCGGTCCAGCCGTCGGTGAGCGCCCGGCCCAGTGTCACGGCCGGATTGGCGAAGCCCCCCGAGGACGTCGCCCAGCAGGCCGCGACCACCCAGAGCCCGACCAGCGCCGGGACCGGTCGCCTCCGCCCGGCGGCCGTCGCCCCGGTCACCACCAGCAGCAGCGTCCCGGTGGCCACCAGCTCGCCGAGCCAGAGCGCGGCGCTCCCGCGCGACAGGGCCGAGGGCCGGAACACCGGGTGCCCGAACACCGCGTCGGCCAGCCCCGTGCCCGCCACCGCGCCGGCGGTCTGCGCGGCGGCGTAGCCGAGCGCCTCGCGCAGCGGCAGCCCGGTGGGGGTGCCCCGGCCGGTCCACCAGGCGCCCGCCGTGACCAGCGGGTTGAGGTGCCCGCCGGAGACCGGGCCGAACAGGGTGATCAGTACCGCCAGGGCCACCGCGGAGGCGCCGACGTTCGCCAGGAACCGCACCCCGGCGTCCGCCGTCAGGGCGTCCGCCTGGTGGCCGGAGCCCACCACGACGGCGGCCAGCAGCGCCGTGCCGACCAGTTCCGCCGCCAGTCGGCGGCCCGCCGACGGCACGGGAAGGGCCGCCCCGGCGGCGCCCGGTCCGGTCGCGGCGGGAGCGGCGGGAGCGGTGGGCGTGGTGGGCGTGGCGGGGGTGTCGGGCGTGGCGGCAGCGGCGGCGATCGGGGGTACGGGCGTGGTCACGGGCACATGCTCGTGGCCGTCCGCCCGCCCCGGCAATTGGCCGGTCCCGACAAACCGGTGGCCGTCCCGGCCCCGCCGGCTCGGAGACTCCTCCACCGGACGCCGAAACTGGGCTTGACCCTCACGCAGCGGGAGGAAGGAGAGTCGTGGTCAGCACGAAGGGAGAACCCGATGAGCAGCGGTGACGACGACGGCCGCACGGGCCACACGGTCGGCGCGGTGGCGAGGATCGCCAAGGTGACCGTCCGGACCCTGCACCACTACGACGAGATCGGCCTGCTGTCCCCGCGGGGGCGAACGCCGGCCGGCTACCGCCGGTACGACGAGGCCGACCTCGGCCGGTTGCAGCGGATCCTGTTCTACCGCGAACTCGGGTTCCCCCTGGAGGAGATCGCGGCCGTACTGGACGACGACTCGGTGAGCCCGAGCGAGCACCTGCGGCGCCAGCACCGGTTGCTGACCGACCGCATCGCGCATCTCCAGAAACTGGCCGCGGCCGTCGAACACGCCATGGAGGCAGAGAAGATGGGCATTCAGCTGACCCCGGAGGAGAAGTTCGAGCTCTTCGGCGAGCACTACCGCGAGGAGTGGGAGGGCGAGGCCGAGCAGCGCTGGGGCGACACCGCGGCCTGGGCGGAGTCCCAGCGCCGCACCGGTGGCTACGACAAGGCGGACTGGCAGCGGATCAAGGCCGAGACGGACGCGCTCAACGCCCGTCTGGTCGAGCTGTTCACCGCGGGCGAGCCCGCGGACGGCGGCCCGGCCGTGGACCTCGCCGAGGCGCACCGGCAGCACATCTGCGAGAACTTCTACGACTGCACCTACGAGATCCACCGCGGCATCGCCGGGATGTACGTCGCCGACCCGCGGTTCACCGCGGTCTACGAGGAGCTCGCCCCGGGCCTGGCCCAGTGGCTGCACGACGCCATGATCGCCAACGCGGCCCTGCGCACCGGCGAGCAGGGCTGACGGGTCGGCCCGTCCGCGACCGCTGCGGACGGGTCACGCCACGCCGCGGCCGAAGGAGCGGCGGTAGGCCGTCGGGGAGGTGCGCATGACGCGGCCGAAGTGGTGCCGGAAGGTCGCGGCGCTCTCGAAGCCCACGGCGCCGGCGATCTCCTCGACGCTGCCCTCGGGCGCCTCCAGCAGCGGCAGGCTGGCCGCGATGCGCTGGCTGATCACCCAGCGCATCGGGCTGGTGCCGTTGCGGGCGGTGAAGTGCCGCAGGTAGGAGCGGTCGGACATCCGGGCGGCCCGGGCCAGCCCGGTGACGGTGAGCGGGTCGGCGAGGTGGTCGAGCGCCCACTGCATCGAGCGGGCGATGCCGTCCTCGTCCTCCTCGACCGGGCGGACGGCGGCCTCGATGAACTGGGCCTGGCCGCCGTCCCGGTGCGGCGGCACGACGAACCGGCGGGCCACGCTGTTGGCGACCCGGGCGCCGTGGTCGCGCCGGACCAGGTGCAGGCAGAGGTCGATCCCGGCCGCGCTGCCGGCGCTGGTCAGCACCGGGCCGCTGTCCACGTAGAGCACGTCCGGGTCGACCCGGACGGCGGGGTAGCGCTGTTGCAGCAGGTCGGCGTACCGCCAGTGGGTGGTGGCCGTGCGGCCGTCGAGCAGTCCGGCGGCGGCCAGCGCGAAGGCGCCGGAGCAGATCGAGACGATCCGGGCGCCGCGCTCGTGCGCGGTGCGCAGCGCCTCGACCAGGGCGGGGGAGACCGCACCGCCGAAGGGGTTCGGGACGCCGGGGACGACGACGGTGTCGGCGGCCGCGAGGTCGTCCAGGCCGTGCTCGGCGGTGACGGTGAACCCGCCGACGGAGCGGAGCGGGGTGCCGGGCTGGTCGGCGCAGACTCGCAGCCCGTACCAGGGGGCGGCCAGCAGTCCGGTCAGCTCCGGCCGGGCCAGGCCGAACACCTCGACCACCACGCCGAGTTCGAAGGGGGTCATGCCGTCGAAGGCGTAGACGGCGACATCGTGCACCGGTTCCGGTCGCCGTCCGATGGTGACGGCCACCGGGCCGGTGCCGGGGGGTGCCCCGGGACCGCTCGCGTGCTGCTCGGCCATGGGACTCCCTGGTGACGGACGGTGGCGGGATGCCGGTGAGTGTAGCCGTTCCGGCCAGTCCGAAACTTTCTTCGAAACCACCCACAACCCCCCGGGAGGATGGGCGTCTGAAAGGGTGAGGGCCGATCCGGGGCGGGGAGCGACCGCACCGGTGCCGGGCCTCGCTCACTGGCCGAGTCCGACTACCACGGGGAACCCACCATGCGTCCGTCCACTGTCCGGCGTCTCGTCAGGACCGTTCCGCTGGCGGCCGTCGTCGCCGGGGCGGCCGGCTACGCGCTGCTTCCCGCCGAGGCGGGCACGGGTACCCGGCCGGTCCGGTCCGTCGCCCCGGCGACGTCGGGCGTGGCGCTGGTCGCGCCGGTGGCCGACGCCCGGCCCGTCCCGGCGGGGACGGCGGCGGAGGCCACGACGGAGCCCGGCGGGACCTCGGCGGGCTCGGCAGCAGGTTTGGCAGCGGGCCCGGCAGCGCCGGCCGGGACGGCCCCGGCGGGCGGGCCGGCGGTCCCGACGCCGGGTGCGACCGCCGTGCCCGGGCCGGCGTTCCCCGGGGCGAAGCCGGCCACCACCCTTCCCGGGCGGAGCGCGCCCGCGCCGTCCGGTGCGACCGGCCCCTCCGGCCCCGGGTCCGGCTCCGGCCCGGTCACCGCCCCGACCGGCGGCCCCGCCGCCACCCCCGGCACGGTCCCGACCTGGCCGGAGGAGATGCCGAGGGCCGTCGCCGAGCGCGTCGACGTGGCGATCCGCTCGCTCAGCGGCAGCTGGGAGGTCCGCAGCGGCGGCAGCTACTTCGACTTCGAGGTGACCTGGACCAACGCCACCGAGCGGCGCTACGACGAGATCGTCCCGGTGGTACGGGTGTTCCCGTTCGACTACCCGGCCGCCGTCGCCCGCCTGGGCGCGACGGCCAAGGGCATGCTGGACCGCAAGGACCTCGACGAGTGGCGGGAGGTCAAGCTGGACCAGAAGGGCGTGGACAACGGTCCCCAGCTCGGGACGTTCGCGCTCGACCCGGGCGAGAGCCGGACGGTCCGCTACCGCCTGACCGTGACGGCCGACAGCATGACCGGCCGGCTGCCGATCCAGGCCGAGGGCTATGTCGGCCGCGGCCCCAAGGCGGTCCCGGTCGGCAGCGCCCAGGCGCGGATGAACGTGACGACGGGGCGGCCGGTCCGGTTCACGACGACCAGGCCGACCGACATGACCGCCGGCCGGATCCCCTCCGAGCTGCGGGTGGAGCTGGCCAACCTGGACGCCTCCGGCAACCACACCGTCGCCCCGACCGTCGCGGTGACCGACCCGCTCGGCCGGAACACCACGCACGGCCTGGTGCCCGGCGACCTCACCGCCGAGGTGCTGGTGGACGGCGAGTGGCGCCGGCTGGAGGGCACCCTCGACGCGGACGGCCTGGTCCGGCTGGACACCGCCGGGCTCACCCGGGTGCTGGCGCCGGGGGAGACGGCCGTCTACCCGTTCCGGTTCAACGTGCCGAAGGGCTGGAACGCCGGCACCGGACTGGAGTTCACGGTCGGTGGGACGGCGGACGGTGGCGCCCTCCCGACCCAGAAGGCCCGTCCGCGGATCACCTGGATGCAGGACGACACCCCGAAGGCGACCTCCTAGGCGGGGCGCGCGCACGACGGCCCGCCCCCGAGGAGCGGGGTACGAGCGGGCGGTACGAGCGGGCGGTACGAGCGGGACCGTGGGTGGGACGGAACGACCGGGACGCCCGGCCGTCCGAGCGGGTCCGCCAGCCAATGACGATGTCCTGACGCGCCGGTGCGGAACCGGCCTGCCGTCGGGGGGAAAGCGAAGACGGATGTCCATGGCCATCGGGCCGGCCGCGCAGGCCGCCCAGAGGCGGAGGTTCACCCTCCGCGGGCTGGTGACGCTGCTGTTCGGCGCGCGGGACGCGCAGGGCACGGGCGAGGCGCTCGACGTGCCGGTCGCCGCGCAGACGGTCGGTCAGCGCCGGGCCGGGTTCCGGCTGCTGGCCGGCGGCGGCCGGACGCGCGAGGCCGGTCCGACGCTGACCGACCTCTACCTCACGCACCGGCTCAGCCTGGTCCGGCTCGCGGTGCTGCTGGTCGACCATCAGGACCAGGCCGAGGACGTCGTGCAGGAAGCTTTCACCAAGCTGTACCAACGGCACGGCGATGAGCTCGACGACCTCGACAACGCGCTGGCCTATCTGCGCACGGCCGTGGTCAACGGTGCCCGGTCGGTGCTGCGGCGGCGTCGCACGGCCCGCGAGTACGTGCCGCCGCACGAGGTGGACGAGCCCTCGGCGGAGGACCACGCCGTCCTCCACGACGAGCACCGGCGGGTGCTGGTGGCCATGCAGGAGCTGACCGCCCGCCAGCGCGAGGTGCTGGTGCTGCGCTACTGGTCGGATCTGTCGGAGTCGGAGATCGCCGAGATCCTCGCGGTGTCCCGCGGCACCGTGAAGTCCACCGCCAGCCGGGCCCTGGACGCCCTGGAGCGGAAGCTGGAGGGCACCCGATGAGCGACGATCCGCGCCCCACGAACGACCTCGGGCCGACGGGCGGCGTGCCGGACGACTGCGCGCCGGACGGCGGCGCCCCACAGGGCGAGGGCGCCCCACAGAACGAGGGCGTGCCGCAGGACGACGTGGCGGACGACGCCCCGCAGGACGACACCCCGCAGGGCGACGCCCCGCAGGACGACGCCCCGCGCACGACCGGAACCCCCGCCGACGGCCCGCCCGGCAAGGGCGGCCGAGACGACCGCCCCCGGAGCGGCAGGCGCGGCGCGGCCGACCCCGCCCAGGCCGGCGGGGAGTCCTCGATGGAGCGGCTGCTCCGGGAGGCCCTGGCGGCCCGGGCCGCCAGGATCACCGCCCAGGACCTCCGCCCGGCCGATCCGCCGAAGGGCCCCCGCAACCGCCGGCGGCCCGCCTACCTGATCGGCCTGCCGCTGATGGGGCTGGTCGCCGCGACCGTCATCGGTGTGCTCACCGTCCCCACCGACACGCTCGCCCACAAGGGCGACGACGCGCCGGCGGCGACGATGAGCGACGGCCCGGTGCCGACCCGGGGCGGGGAGCTGCTGTCCCCGACCGGGCTCCCCGCACCGCCCGTCGACGAGACCGCCCGTCCGGCCGGGGAATCGACCGGGAGTCCGTCGCAGGGGCCGGACAGCACGCCCGGGTCGGTGGTGCCCGGCGGCGGTGCGGGGGACGTTCCCGCACCGCCGGCGTCCGGGGCGGGCCCGCCGCCGCCCCCGCCGCCGGGCGGGGCGACGGCCGTCCCGCCGACCGGCCCGGCCGCGGCACCGTTGCCGGCCGCCCCGGCCCCGGGCGCGGTCCGCCCGGGTGGGGGCATCGCGCTGAGCTTCGACGGCCTCGCCGGCACCGAGGCGATCGTCGGTGCCGGCCCGACGACCTTCTCGGTGACCTGGCGCAACACCACCCAGCAGCCGTTCGACGCGGTGGCCCCGGTGGTGTCGGTCCGGACCCTCACCGGTACGGTCCGCGCCGGCCGCTCGGTGCGCGGCCGGCTCCAGCGCGAGGAGGAGGGCGGTGGCTGGACGGACGTCCCGCTGACCGTGGGTTCGGGTGCCTACCGGACCGCGGGCGACGCGGCCGCCTTCCCGCTCGCGCCGGGGGCCGCCCGGACCGTCCGCTTCCGGCTGGACCCGTCGATCGACAGCGCGGAGGGGACGCTGTTGATCGAGGCCCTGGCCCTGCTGCCGGCCACCCCGGAGCGGATCGAGGAGGGCTCGGCGCTGGCGCCGCTGCTGCTGACCAGCGCACCCGCCGCCGGCCGGATGGCGCCGACGCTCGGTCTCAGCTGGGCGCCGCACGACGGGGTGGCCGGCGGGCGGCCCAGCTCGTTCTCGATCAGCATCGGCAACCCCGGGGCCGCCCCGCTGGCCTCGGTCGTCCCGACCCTGGTGCTGACCGGCGCGGACGCGGGCAAGGTCGTCGTCGAGACCAGGTACGGCGCCGGGCTCGGGATGCGCCCGCTCCCGGTCACGCCGGACGGGAACGGCCAGCTGGTGGTCGACACCTCGCTGCTGGACCGGCTGATGCGGCCGAACGACACGAAGTACTTCGAGTTCCAGCTCAGCGCGTCGGAGGGGTGGAAGCCGGACGCCGACTTCGCCGTGGTGGTGGGCGCCAGGGGGGACGGCCGGGACGCCGCCCCGATCGTGCTCCAGCCGAAGTTCGCCCCGGCGGGGACCCCGTGACCGCCCCGGTCCGCCGGGCGGCGGCCACTCCGTGAACGAGGCCGCCGGCGGCCCGCCCCCCGGCCGGGGGAGGACCGCCGGCGGGCCGTCCGTCCGGGCGCACGGCCCGGGGTGTCGCCGGGATCAGGCGAACGAGGCCATCCACGCCTCGACGTCCTCGGCGCGGCGCGGCAGACCGGCCGAGAGGTTCTCGTTGCCGTCGGCGGTGACCAGGATGTCGTCCTCGATCCGGACGCCGATGCCGCGGTACTCCTCGGGGACGGTCAGGTCGTCCTGCTGGAAGTAGAGGCCGGGCTCGACGGTGAGCACCATGCCCGGCACCAGCAGCGCGTCGACGTGCTCCTCGGTGCGCGAGTGGGCGCAGTCGTGGACGTCCAGGCCGAGCATGTGGCCGGTGCCGTGCAGGGTCCAGCGGCGCTGCAGGCCGAGCTCCAGGACCTTCTCGACGTCGTACACCGAGGCGTCCAGCAGGCCCCAGGCGAGCAGGCGCTCGGCGAGCACCCGCTGCGAGGCGTCGTGGAAGTCGCGGAACCGGGCGCCGGGCTTCACGGCCGCGATGCCGGCCTCCTGCGCGTCGTAGACCGCGTCGTAGATCTTCCGCTGGAGCTCGTCGAAGCGCCCGTTGATCGGCAGGGTGCGGGTGACGTCGGCGGTGTAGAGGGTGTGGGTCTCCACGCCGGCGTCCAGCAGCAGCAGCTCGCCGGGACGGACCTCACCGTCGTTGCGGACCCAGTGCAGGGTGGTGGCGTGCGGTCCGGCGGCGCAGATCGAGCCGTAGCCGACGTCGTTGCCCTCGACGCGGGCGCGGCGCCAGAAGGTGCCCTCGATCCAGCGCTCGGAGGTGGCGACGGCCTGGCCGAGCTCGCGCACGCAGTCGGTGAAGCCGTTGACGGTGGCGGCGCAGGCGGCGCGCAGCTCGCCGATCTCCCACGCGTCCTTGACCAGCCGCAGGCCGCTCAGGAACTCCTTGAACTCGGCGTCCTTGTCGGCGTCCAGCACATCGCCGAGCGCGGCCTCCAGGCCGGCGTCGTAGCCGCGCACGATCCGGGTCGGCACGCCGTCGGCGGCGCGGTCGGCCAGCTCGTCGGCGGCCTTGCGGACGTCGCGGACCGGCAGGCCGAGCAGCTGCTCCTGCTCGGCGAGGCTGTGCCGGCGGCCCACCCACAGCTCGCCGTAGCCGTCCAGCCAGAACTCGCCGTTCTCGCGGTCGGAGCGGGGCAGCAGGTAGAGGCCGAAGTCGTGGCCGTCCTCGGTGGGCTCGGCGACCAGGACGGCGTCCTCGGTCCGGTCACCGGTGAGGTGCACGTACTCGCTGGCGGCGCGGAAGCCGTAGTCGGTGTCGTTGGAGCGCATCTTGAGGGTGCCGGCCGGGACGACCAGGCGCTCGCCGGGGTAGGCGGCGGAGAGCTTGGCCCGGCGCTCGGCGGCGTACGGGGCCTGCGGGACCGGGGCCAGGCCGTGCAGCTCGGTGTCGGCCCAGCCGGACTTCATCGACGCGGCGAGTTCGTCGGAGACCTCGGAGTAGAGGCCGTTCTTGCGGCCCTTGAACTGCTGCGGTTCCTCGTCGCCGCCGGCGGCCTCGGGGTTCTCGGCCACTGCCGGGGTGCGGTCCTCGGTCACGTACGTCGCCTCCTTGCGCGTGGTGCCGCCCGGGGCGCGTCGGATCGCGACACAGGTGGGCGGCCGTGCGTCCATGGTACGGACGCCCGGCCGCTCACCCGTTCGGGCCTTCGCCCGCTGGTCCGACGGGATCCGGAAGACACGCTCTAGGCGAAGCGGGCGGCGAGCAGCATGAGGTCGTCGGTGGCCGGACCGTCGGCGGTGGCGTCCCGCCGGTCGGCGATGTCGGCGGGGGCGCCCCGCCGGTCGGCGGCCCGCTCGGCCGCGGCCGCCAGCAGGTGGGCGCAGAGCCGGTCGGGGTCGATCCGGACGTCGCGCGGGGCGTCGGCGGCGGCCCGGCGCAGGTTGGCCTGCCCGGCGTGCAGGGTCGGGCCGAAGCAGCGGGCCAGCCCCTCGGTGTACAGGACCAGCGTGTCGCCGCGCTCGGCGGTGAACTCCACCCCGGGCGCCTCCCAGCAGGAGAGCATCCCGAGCGGCGCGGAGAGCGAGGTCTCGACGAACTCGGCGCCGTACCGGGTGACCAGCACCGGCGGGCAGTGGCCGGCGCCGGCCAGGGTGACCCGGCGCTCCTCCGGTTCCACCCAGGCGTAGACGGCGGTGGCGCTGCGGGTCGGCTCGGTGGTCTTGAGCAGCAGTTCGAGGTCGCCCAGGACGGAGACCGGGTCCTCGCCCTCCAGTACCGCGTACGCCCGCAGCGCGGCCCGCACCCGGCCCATCGCGGCGGCCGCGCCGGGGGCGGAGCCCGGGCCGGCGCCGGGGCCGTCGCCGGAGACCGAGCCGACGGTGAGGCCGACGGTGCCGTCCGGCAGCGGGATGGCGTCGTACCAGTCGCTGCCGCAGGAGCGGTCCAGGCCGGCGGGGGCGAGCCGGGCGGCCAGCCGCAGCCCGGGGGTCCGCGGGAGGCGGTCGGGCAGCAGGCCGCGCCGCAGCGCCTCGGTGGTGCGGCTGACCTTCTCCGCGTCCAGCTGCTTGGCCAGCAGCGGGGCGGCCACCTCGCAGTAGCGCCGGGCCAGTTCGCGCCCCCGGTCGCCCGGGTCGGCGGGGCCGTCCCAGAACCAGAGGACGGCGGCCAGCGGCCCGTCCTCCTCGGTGGCGAGCGGCAGGCCGAAGCAGCCGCCCAGGCCCAGCTGGCCGGCCAGCTCGCGCAGCCGGGCGCCGAGCGCCGGGTCCTCGGCGAGGTCGTGCGACCGGACCTCGGCGGGCCGGTCGTGCTCGCGCAGCAGCCGGGCGAGCAGGCTCTGGTCGGGCGGGACGGTCTCCAGGGAGCCGAGGCTGGCGCGGTCCAGGCCCAGTCCGACCGGCTGGCTGGGGCCGCCGCCGGGCAGCGCGGTGACCAGCAGGGCGCGGTCGGCGCCGAGCAGCGCGGTGCCGGAGGCGAGGACGGCGTCCAGGGTGGCGCCCAGGCCGCGGGCGCGGGCGAGCCGCTCGGTGTGCTCGTACAGGCTGGCGAAATCGGACAGGCGTCCGGCCAAACGGTCCTGCATCCCGGTCCCGGTCGGGGCCGTGTCGTCGGGGGAGTCCCCGGCCGTGCCCTCGGCCGTGCCCTCGGGTGAGCCCTCGGCGGTGCCCTCGGGTGCGCCGTCCGGGCCGCCGGGGGTGTCCGCGGTGGGGGTCGTGCCCGCGCCGGCCTCCGCGTGGTGGTCGGTGCCGCCGTCCGGGACGGGGTCCGTGCCGGACGCCGCGGGCCCGCCGTCCGGCTGCCCGGCGGGGGCCGACGCGGCCGGACCGTGGAAGCCCGGCGGATCGAGGACGGAGAGCCCGCTGGCGCCGCCGGGCTCGACCGGCTCGGAGGACGTCGACGGTGGGGGGGACTCGGTCATGCCGCCACTCCTGACGCGGTGGTACGTGTCACGCGGATCATGCGGAACCCCCAGGGGCGGCCGTTGTGGAGCGAGCACGGCCGAAAGGGCGCGTTTCGCCTCGATTCGCTACTACTCGTCATTGATCGACAGCAATGCCACCACTTCTACACAGGCCATTCGGGGCATGTCCAGAGTCCTGGCAGGGTGCGTGGCCGGTTCCCGCCCTGGTGGGCCCGGTCGGGGGGCGCGTTCTTCCCCGTGCGCGCCGGTCGGTCGCGCCACGGCCCGGTGCGGCGCGACGGCCCCGGCCGACGGGCATGGAGCGGCCGGTGAACGGGCAGAACCGAGGGGACGGTTCCGGCGGCCGTCCGGATCGTATGCCTTTACCGCCGGCCGGCCGGGCCGGCCGGACGCGACTCACTCGTACGGTGGAACCAACCGCGCCCGGGCGGCGTCCATCCGGTCGCATACGGGATTCTCGTTCCAAGGGCTGTTCTATTCCGCGGCCCTTTCACATCGGCTCCACCGCGTGCTCCAGGCCCGCGCCGCAGTTCGCACCGCCGTCCGCACCGCCGCCCGCCCTGCCCGCCGTTCGGCCCCGGCCCGGCTCCCGGTCCGATCCCTCCGTCCGGTTCGCGGGCCGGCCGACGTTCCCGGACGCGCGGCGACGGCCGGCCCGGCGGCCGGGGCGGAGCCACCGAGCGGTCACGGAAAGGAACGGGTGCCAATGCGTGACAACCCACTGCGCGACGACCCGAGGAACCGGTCGGCGGCCCGGGCGGCCCGATTGGCCGGGGCCCTGGCGGCCGCCACCGAGCACCGCTGGCCCGTCGTCCCCGGTACCGTCCTGCTCGCCGGCGGACTCTGCTCCTGCGGCGACCCGGACTGCCCGGTGCCCGGGGCTCACCCGCACGACCCGGCGCTGCTCGCGGCCACCACCGACGCCCGGATGGTGCGTTGGTGGTGGGAGGAGCGCTACCCGGACGCCCCGCTGCTGGTCGCGACCGGCCGGACGGTCTCCGCGGTCAGCCTGCCGGCGGCGGCCGGGGCCCGCGCGCTCGCCTACCTCGCCGCGCTCCGGCTGCGCCTCGGTCCGGTGCTGGCCATGCCCGACCGGTACGCCATGCTGGTCGCCCCCTACTCGCTCGACGCGCTCGGCGAGATGCTCGCCCAACTCCCTTGGGTGCCAGGATCGTTGCGCTACCACGGCGGTGGCGGCTTCCTGCCGCTGCCGCCCGGCGGCGGGGCCGGTGACCGGGTGCGCTGGGTGCTGCCGCCCCGTCAGGGTGCGGACGGAGGCGTCTGGCTGCCCCAGGTCGGGCCGCTGCTGGGCGAGTTGGTGGACGCGGCGGTCCAACTGGACAGCGGCCGCTCGGCGTACTGACGGCGCGTGGGGCCGGCCGGTGCCCGCGCGGTGCGATCGGGGGGCGCCGCCGGCGCATCGATCGGGCACGGTCGACCCGCGCCGGCGTGGGCCGTTCGGAAAAACAAAAGATCCGGCCGCTGGCGACGGGGGATGCACCAGCGACCGGACTCTTTAGACAGTAACAAGGATCCGCGCCCGCGCCAATTTCCAAGACGCCCTCACAGCCCGGAAATTGCGGGTTGCGGGCGACAGTGTGACGCGTATCACGTTGTTCGGCCGGGTGAGCGCCGGCCTTCCGACCCGCCTTTAGTTGAGGGTGACCTGACGGTTCACCAGGTTGGCGCGGGCCCGCCGCTCGTCGGCGGTCAGCGGGGCCGGGTCGGCCAGCGTCGCCGCGAGCCGCTCGGCGAACTCGGCGGCCGGCTTCTCGCAGTCGGTCGCGGTCATCCCGAGCGGCAGGTCCCAGACCGGCACGGTCAGACCGTGCGCCCGGAACGAGCCGACCAGCCGGGTGTCCGGGCCGAGCGAGGACTTCTCGGCCGCGGTCAGCCGGGCCAGCGCGTCCAGCAGCTGCTCCTCCGGCACGGTCATCACCCAGCGGAGGTGGTTCTTGTCCGGGGTGCCGCACCAGTAGGCGGAGTCGACGCCGGCGAGCTTCTCGGTCGGGATCGCCGAGGCGTTGGCGCGCTCCAGCGAGGCGGCCACCTCGCCGGTGGCGGTCTCCGCGTCCTCCAGCCAGAACTCGAAGCCGGTGTGCACGGCCGGCTCGAAGGCGGCGGTGGTGTCCAGCAGGTCCTGCAGGCGGCGGCCGCCCGGCACGGTCCGGCGGGCCGGCACCGGGGAGCCCGGCTCGGCGGCCAGCGCCAGCTCCAGGGCGTCCGCGAGGTCCCGGCTCAGGTCGCCGGAGGACGACTGGGTCTGCAGGCCCAGCAGGATCGAGCCGTCCTGGCGGCGCAGCGCCGGCCAGGCCAGCGGCAGCACGGTGGCCAGCGTCACCGACGGCACCTCGCCCTCGGCACCCTCGGCCACCCCGGCGGCCAGCGTCAGCGGCACGGTGGCGGCGGGCACCAGCTCGCGCAGCGCCACCCAGTCCGCCTCGCCCGCCAGGCCCTCGAACGGACGGTGCACCAGCTCCTGGACCGCGTGCGAGGCCTCGCGGCCGTGGCAGGCCTTGTAGCGGCGGCCCGAGCCGCAGGGGCAGTTCTCGCGGGCCCCGACGACGGGGATCTCGCCCGTGACGGCGGGGGTGGACTGGCTGCGCTGCGGCGCCTTCTTGGCGGCCTTCTTGCCCATGGTGCGGCTCTCCCGGGAACGGTGGTGTTGTGCTCCGGGCAGCCTACTGACGTTCCCCCGGCGTGTGGGCGCACGCCGGGGTGCGGGCGGGCCCGGGCGGACCGTGTCCCGACCGCTCGGGCCTAGTGGTGCCCGCTCGGGCCTAGTGGTGCCCGCTCAGGCCTCGCGGTGCCCGCCGGTGGTCCGCCGGGCGTGCCGGGCGCGGGCCGGCAGGGCCGCCCACACCGTCACCTCGCCCGGGGCGTCGCGCACGCCCCAGTCGCTCGCGAGCTGGTCCACGATGCTCAGCCCGCGGCCGCCGTGCGAGGTCAGCGAGGGGCTGGACGGCGACGGCCGGGTCTGCGCCCCGCCGTCGGTCACCTCCAGGGTGAGCACTCCGTCGGCGTGCATCTGCCAGCGGACCAGGACGCCGCCGGCGTCCTCGACGGCCTCGCCCGGTGGGACGGGCGGCCCCGCCGGACCGGTGGCCCGGGACGGTCCGCCGACCAGCAGCGCCTCGACCACCTCGGCGCGGGCGCCCCGGCCGAGGGCCGGCAGCGGCCCGAGCGGGCGGGCGTAGCGACAGGCGTTGCTCAAAAGTTCGGAAAGGATCAGAACAGCATCATCAATGACCGGTTCCGGTATCTCGCGGTCTCCCAGATCTCGACGCAGTCGGCGCCGTGCGACCCCGACACTCGCTGGGCCGTGCGGCACTGCCATGGTCGATGAAGTCGGCACTTCACGCGCCACCATCAACGCCACCCCCGGACCTCCTTCAGCGTATGCCGAGGGATGGATGCCCCTTGGCAATACGTCGGAAACGACCGCGCGGCGATCCCGCGCGGTCATTTCAGGCCGGTGCACCGACGGTGCGCGACAGGTGATTCGGCGCTCACCCTCAGTCGTGAAACTGTATGAATTGCGCCAGAAATCGTTGTCGAAAGGTTTGAGTCCCTACCAGTACGGTCAACGCGTCACGGTGGTTGAACGGTTCACCACGGCTTCACCGCCGACCCAGGGGAAACCGGTGGCCGGTGGCCCGGTGGCCCGGCGGCCGCGGCCCGGGGCGGTCAGCGGCCGAGCTGGGCCAGGACCTCCGCCGGCCGGTTGGTGATGATCGCCGACACCCCGAGCTCCAGGCACAGCTCGACGTCGGCCGGCTCGTCCACCGTCCACACGTGCACCTGGTGCCCCAGCTCGCGCAGCCTGGTCACCAGCCCCGGCCGGGCCCGCACCAGGTCGATGCCCGGCCCGGCGATCCGCGCCCCGCCCGGCAGCGGCGCGCCGGGGCGCAGCCGCCCGCGCAGCACCAGGCCGCGCTCGAACAGGAACACCCGCGGGTACTGCGGCGCGGCGGCCGTCACCCGGGCCAGCGCGACGGAGGAGAAGCTCATGATCCGGGCGTTGACGCCGTGGCCGGCCGCCCCGGTGTCCGCCGGGTCGCCGCCCCGGCCCCCGCCCGCGCCGCCGATCCCGAACCGGTCCAGCACCCGCAGCAGCTCGGACTCCACCCGGCCGCGGAACCGCACCGGGTGCTTGGTCTCGATCGCGAGGTCCACCGGCCGCCCGCAGTCGACGACCAGCTCCAGCAGGCTCTCCAGCCGCAGCACACCGCGCAGCTCCGGGTCCTCGCTGGGACGGCCGGTCTTCCAGGCGCCGAAGTCGTGCGCCTCCAGCTCGGCCAGCGTCATCGCGGACACCGTGCCCCGGCCGTCCGAGACCCGGCCGATCCGCCGGTCGTGCACGCAGACCAGCTGCCCGTCGGCGGTCACCCGTACGTCGCACTCCAACGCGTCCGCCCCCTCGGTGAGCGCCCGGCGGTAGGCGGCGAGGGTGTGCTCGGGCAGGGCGTGCGAGGAACCGCGGTGGGCGATCACCTGGACGGGCGGCGCGGTGCGGGCCGTCACGGGCGAGACATCTGGGCTGGTCACACCCACCACGATAGGCGGCGGAAGTGACACGGAAACGACGACGGCCCCAATCCGGGGGGCCGTCTTCGTCACTCCTTCGGGTGCCGGAACGGTCGCTCCGGCGGCCCCGCGGTCCGCGGCGGGGTCAGCGCGCGTCGGCGGCGGCCCGGCCCCGGGTGAGCGGGGTGAGCGCCCAGGTGGCCAGGGCGGGCACCAGGAAGCCGAACAGCGAGGCCGAGGTCCACTCCTGCGGGGTGAAGTGCAGCGCCTCCTGCGCGGAGGTCCAGAAGTCCGTCCACCAGCCGGCCACCGCGGTCGGCGCGATCAGCTGGTAGACCGCGAAGCCCAGCGCCCACGGCAGCAGCATCAGCCAGCGGGACGGCGCGTCGGCGGAGAGGTCCCAGCCGCGCCGCCCGGCGCCGAGGAAGTAGTCGACCGCCAGCACCGCGAACATCGGCACGAAGACCGCGCCGATCAGGCCCAGGAAGGCGTAGTACGAGTCGGTGAACGCGGTGATCTGCAGGGCGAGCACGGTGATCAGCGCGCCGGTGCCGCCCGTCAGCACCCGGCGGTCGACCTTCGGCAGCAGGTTGTGGATCGACATCGCGGTCGAGTACACGTTCGCGAAGGACTGGTCGGTCTCGCGCAGCACCAGCACCAGCAGGAAGAGCCAGCCCGCCCAGACGCCCAGGAAGGAGTCGAAGATCCGGTCCGGGTCCCCGTCGGCCTGCAGCAGCGCCAGCAGGCCGAGCACGTAGCACCAGACCTGGGCGACCGTGTAGCCGGAGAAGCTGCCCCAGAACGCCGAGCGCGGGGTGCGGGAGTGCCGGGTGTAGTCGGCGGCGAGCGGCACGAAGGAGATCGACACCGCGATCATCGCGTCGGTCGCCTTCAGGAAGCCGTGCCAGTTGCCCGCGCCCGGGTCCGGGACGCCGTTGCGGCCGAGCTGGACGGTGAAGTAGACCATCGCGACCGCCACCGCCACGGCGACGAAGCGGCGCAGCACGGCGATGGCGCCGAGCGGCCAGATGGTCAGCGCGGTGGTGACCGCGCCGGCCAGCACGACGAAGGCCCAGCGGTAGCCCTCGGTGCCGACGACGGTCTGCGCGCCGAGCGCGATCGTCAGCAGCTCGTAGACGCCCCAGCCGACGCACTGGACGATGTTGAGCACCGTCGGCACGTAGGACAGCCGGGTGCCGAACAGTCCGCGCAGGTTCGCCATGGCGGGCGCGCCGGTGCGGGCGCCGATCAGGGCGGCCACGCCCAGCATCGCGGTCCCGACCACGGTGCCGGCCACGATCGCGGTGACGGCGGCGGCCAGCGAGAGCTCGCTGCCCTTGGCGCCGAGCACGGTCGCGGCGGTGGTGAAGCCGATCAGCGAGACGCCGAGGTTCATCCAGAGCGCGAAGTGGTCGCGGAAGCCCAGGGTGCGCGGCGGCTCGGTGTCCAGCACCAGCGGCGCCTCGACCCGGGCCGGGGCCTCCAGGACGGCGGTGGCGGCCCGCCCGGTGCCGTCCGGGCGGGAACCGGGGGCGGCGTCCGCGGCGTCGTGGAGCGGGGGGACGTTCCGGGACGCGGAGGCGCCCGAGGACGAGGATGGCGAAGCAGGCGGCATGGCCGATTTCTCCCTACGCCGGCATTACCCGGACAGGTTCCGGCGGTCTGCGCCCCCTCGGCGGCCGTCCACGGGTCCCGTGGCGTACGGTCGACCGGCGCACTCTCAGCCTGGTGGGTCCAAGCTCCCGCGTGTCAGTTCGGAGCGACAGGGTAGCGGGCGCGGGGGAGAACGCCAAGGCCAGGGGGCTGCGCGCGGGGCGCTCGGGGCCGTCCGTCTGGCCGGGCTAAGGATTCTTATGAGTTCTTCAGAAGGGTCCTTACGGCAATCGAATCGAGTGTGCGAAAAACTATGGTTGTTGGTCCTGTCAGCGATGGAGGTCGTCCGTGAGCACCGAGCGCGAGGTTGGGTCCACCGGGCCGCAGGGGGAGCAGCCCTCCGGTGGCCAGGGGGTGGTGGGTTCCGCTTCTGACGGTCCGGCGCAACAGACTGCGGCCGGCCCCACCCCCGCGGTGACGCCCGCGGCCGACCGGCCGGAACCGGCCGTCGAGGGGGGCAACGGCGGGTTCACGCCCACCCTGGCGTTCAGCAAGGTGACCGCCCCGGAGCCGGCGGCCCCCGCGCCCGTCCCGGCCCCGCCCGTCGAGCCCGCGTACCTCGACGCCCCGCCGCCGGTCCTGCCGCCCGCGCCGGCCGCCCCGGCCGCGGCGCCCACCGCCCCGCAGGGCGGCAACCCGTACGCCACCCCGGCCCCGGGCACCCCGGTGCCCCCGGCGCTCGCCGCGCACGACCCGTACGCGGCCCCGGGCGCCCCGCAGGGCCCGGGCGCGACCGGCCAGCACCACCACCCGTTCGGCGCCGGCCAGCCGCTCGGCGGCTGGGGCGCCCACGACGTCACCCCGGGCGCGCCCGGCGGCCCCGGCGGTCCCGGCGGCCCGCTCGGCTACCCGGGCGAGTACCCCGGCGCCCCCGTCCCCGGCGGTCCGCGCAAGAAGCGCGGCGGCCTGATCGCCCTGGTCGCCGCCGTCGCCCTGGTGGCCGGCGTGGCCGGCGGCGCGGTCGGCGTGGCCGTCGCCGACCGGGACGACACCACCGTCAGCGCCAAGGCCGACCGGAGCTCCACCACGGTCCAGGCCAACAACACCCAGAAGAACGAGCCCGCCCCGGGCTCGGTCGCCGGCATCGCGCAGAAGGCGCTGCCCAGCGTCGTCACCATCAAGGCCCAGGGCAACGGCGAGTCCGGCACCGGCACCGGCTTCGTCTTCGACACCGAGGGCCACATCCTCACCAACAACCACGTGGTGGCGCCCGCGTCCAGCGGCGGCAAACTGACCGTCAAGTTCGCCGACGGCAGCTCCTACGGCGCCTCCGTGCTCGGTCGCGCCGAGGGCTACGACGTCGCCGTGATCAAGCTGGACACCCCGCCCAAGGGCAAGCTGACGCCGCTTCCGCTGGCCGACTCCGACAAGGTCAACGTCGGCGACTCCACCATCGCCATCGGCGCGCCGTACGGCCTGGAGTCCACCGTCACCACGGGCATCATCAGCGCCAAGGACCGCCCGGTGGCGTCCGGCGACGAGACCGGCTCGCAGGCCTCCTACATGAACGCCCTGCAGACCGACGCCTCGATCAACCCCGGCAACTCCGGCGGCCCGCTGCTGGACTCCGGCGGCGCGGTGATCGGCATCAACTCGGCGATCCAGTCGAACGCCTCCAGCAACGGCCGGGCCGGCTCCATCGGCCTCGGCTTCGCGATCCCGATCAACCAGGCCAAGTGGGTGGCCGACACCCTGATCAAGACCGGCAAGCCGGTCTACGCCAAGCTCGACGTCCTGCGCAACGACGACTACAAGGGCGACGGCGCGCAGATCCAGACCCGCGACATCCAGGGCCAGCCGGCCGTCACCCCCGGCGGCGCCGCCGACCAGGCCGGCCTGAAGCCGGGCGACGTCATCACCAAGCTCGGCGGCAGCCCGATCGAGAACGGCCCCGCCCTGGTCAGCAAGATCTGGACGCACAAGCCCGGCGAGACGGTCGACGTCGAGTACACCCGCAACGGCCAGACCGCCACCACCAAGGTCACCCTCGGCACGCGCGTCGGCGACTGACCCCCTCACCCGCCCCCGAAACCGGTGCACCGAACCCCGCCGGACCCGTTAGGCTGACCTCCGCCTGGAGAGCTGCCCGAGCGGCCTAAGGGAACAGTCTTGAAAACTGTCGTGCGGTGACCCCGTACCGTGGGTTCGAATCCCACGCTCTCCGCCGGTAGGAGAAGAACCACCTGCGCAAGGCGGGTGTCGACCTCAGGGTCGGCACCCGCCTTCGTGCTTTCCAGGGTGGCCGGGGGTGTTCGGGTGCGGGGGTGGGGTGGGGGCGGTGTCCTGTTTTCACCTGAACGGGGGGTTTGCGCGGGAGGCGTCGTCCGGGGGAGGGCCGGGTCTCGTGTGTCGGGGCGTAAGGGGCGAACCGCCCCCGGCCCGGCAAGGAGAGACGGATGGCCTGGTACCCCGGCGCGGAGAAGATGGAGCTCCAGCCCGAGTCGGACGAGCAGGCGGCGATCACGCCGACGCAGGTGATCTTCCACAGTGTGGCGGCGCCGTGGACGCCGCGACGGATGTACGAGTACTGGCGGGACTCGACCAACCTGGAGTCGCACTTCGGGGTGGGGTACGACGGCAGCGTGGGGCAGTTCGTCGGCACCGGGACGCGCGCCGACGCCAACATGCACGCCAACCGCAGGGCCGACGGCAGCGGCGCGGTCAGCGTGGAGACGGCCAGCGACGACCGGAGCACCGACCCCTGGACGGACGCCCAGGTCGCCGCCCTGGTCGCGCTCGGGGCGTGGCTGCACCAGCGGCACGACATCCCGCTGCGGGTCTGCCCCGCGTGGGACGCGCCCGGCTTCGGGGTGCACCGGATGTTCCCCGAGTGGTCGGACGGCGGCACGGCCTGCCCGGGGGACGCCCGCGCCCGGCAGTTCCGGGAGGTGGTGCTTCCCGGCATCGCGGCGGCGGCCGGCGGCGCGCCGGTGCCCCCGCCGCGCGGGGACGCCGGGCCCGCCCGGTACCGGGTGACCGTCAACGGCCTGGAGTACGGCTACGGCGCGCACGGACCGCACGTCAAGGAGGTCGGCGAGGCGCTCGTCCGGCAGGGCTTCGGCCGGCACTACCGGTCCGGCCCGGACGAGGACTGGCGGGACCCGGACACCCTCAACTACCAGGACTTCCAGCACAGTCTCGGGTACTCGGGGCCGGACGCCGACGGCGTGCCCGGGGAGGGCTCGCTGCGCCGGCTGCTCGGCCGGCTGCCCTCGCCGCGGCGGGTCTCGCTCGCCCACGTGGTCGCGGCGGCCCGCACCGACCCGGGCGCCGAGCAGGGCCACGAGACGTACGGCGGCGAGGTGCGGATCGTCGAACAGGCCCTGGTGGACGAGGGGTTCCTGGAGCAGCGCTGGGTGGACGGCTCGCTCGGCAGCCGGACGGTGCAGGCGTACGCGGCGTACCAGCGCAGCCTCGGCTACGCGGGGGAGGACGCCAACGGCATCCCCGGGCAGCGGAGCCTGCGGACGCTGGGGGAGCGGCGGGGGTTCGACGTGACCGACTGAGCGGTGCCCGCCGGGGACGGTGGGCGGCGGTGGTCCCGGGGCTTGACCATGACACCGTGTGAGGGCCTGCACTGGAGGGACCATGTTGACCATCGGAGACTTCGCCAAGCACGGCCGGGTGTCGGTCCGGATGCTGCGTCACTACGACGCCATCGGGCTGCTCCGGCCGGCCCGGGTCGATCCGTCCAGCGGCTACCGCTGCTACGAGGCGGCCCAACTCACCCGGCTCAACCGGGTCGTCGCCCTCAAGGACCTCGGCTTCACCCTGCAACAGGTGCGGGCCGTCCTGGACGAGGAGGTGGACACGGCCGAACTGCGCGGGATGCTGCGGCTGCGGCGGGCCGAGCTCGCCGCGGCCATGGCGGCGGACGCCGAACGGCTGGCCCGGGTCGAGGCGAGGCTCCGGACGATCGAGAGCGAGGGGACCATGTCCACACCCGAGGTCGTGGTGAAGCGGCTGCCGGCGGTGCGGGTGGCCGAGCTGACGGGCATCGCGGCGAGCTACGAGCCGCAGGACGTCGGGCCGGTGATCGGCCCGTTGTTCGAGGAGCTCTGCGGCCGGCTGGCGGCGGCCGGCATCGCGGGCGCCGGGCCGTCCGTCGCCCGGTACGAGGACACCGCGGACGGTGACGGCGCGGTGCTGATCAGGGTGGCCGTGCCGGTCCCGGCCACGGTCGACCCGGCGGGGGAGCACGGGTTCGCGGTGGTCGACCTGCCGGCCGTCGAGGAGGCGGCGACGGTGGTGCACCGGGGTTCGATGGACGAGTCGCTGGGCTCCGTCCAGGCGCTGGCGCGGTTCATCGAGGAGAACGGCTACCGCTCGGCCGGCTACGCCCGGGAGCTCTACCTGGAGTGCCCCGAGGACGTGGCGGACTGGGTGACCGAACTGCAGGAACCCCTGGTGCGCCGGTAGTCGCCCGGCCCTCGGGTTTGCCCCGAAGCAGGTCGAGGGTCCTAGTGTCGGCGGGCATGACGACCACCGGCGCCCTCGCGGCCGACGCCGCCCGACCCGCCCCGGCGGGGCTGCCCGCCCCCTATCTGCGGTGGCTCGCCGGGGCGCAGCTCGGGGCCCTGGGCGATGCCGCCCTCGCCTTCGCCCTGGGCTGGGCCGCCGCCGCGCACGGCGGGGGCGCCGCCGGTCTGGTGCTCACCGTGATCACGCTGGCGCGGACGGCGCTGGTCCTGGTCGGCGGCGCGGTGGCGGACCGGTGGGGCGCCCGCCGGGTGATGCTCGCCGGGGACGCGGTGATGCTGGCCGCGACGCTCGGCCTGACGGCGGTGGTCGTCGGCTGGGGCTCGCCGCTCCGGGTGCTGGTCCTCGCGGCGGTGGTGATCGGGGTGGTGGACGCGTTCTACCTCCCGGCGAGCGGGTCGGTGCCGCGGCTGCTGGTGGACGCCGGGCAGTTGCCGCGCGCCCTGGCCCTGCGGCAGGCGGGCGGTCAGCTCGCCGCCCTGCTGGGGGCGCCGCTCGGCGGGGCGCTGGTCGCGGTCGGCGGGCTGGCCGGGGTGGCGCTGGTGGACGCGGCGAGCTTCGTCGTCGTCCTGCTGGTGCTGCTGTTCCTGCCGGTGCGGGACCCACGGCTTCCGACGGCCGGGCGCGGTCCGGACGGGCCGTCCGGACCGCGGGCTCCGCGGGGGCCGGGCGGGCTGCTGGGGGAGGCGGCGGCCGGGGTGCGGCTGGCCGCGGGGGACCGGCTGCTGCGGTCGGCGCTGCTGCTGACCGGGGCGGCGGCCGGGGCCCTGCTGCCGGTGGTCTCGCTGCTCGGGCCGCTGCTGGCGAGGGCGGCCGGGTGGGGTGCGGGGGCGGCCGGTCTGGTGGCGGGGGGCCAGGGCGCGGGCGTCCTGGTGGTGGCGGCCCTGCTCGCCCGCCGGGGCGCCGCCGGGGGTGGTGCGGCGGGCGGTACGGGGGGCCGGACCGGGGCGGGCGTCGGCGCGGCGGCCGGGCTCTGCACCGCCGCCGCGGGCATCGCGCTGCTGGCCGTGGCGCCGGTCCCGGCGGTGGCCGTGCTCGGCGGGGTGGTCACCGGCGCGGGTTCCGGGCTGTTCGCCGGACGGCTGGGTCCGCTGCTGCTGGCGGCCGCGCCGGACAGCCATCTCTCCCGGGTGCAGGCCCTGCTGACCCTGGTGCAGAGCGCGGCACTGGTGCTGTCGACCGGGGCGCTCGGCCTGCTCGCCGACTCGCTCGGCCCGCGCGCGCCGATGGCCCTCTGCGCGCTGGCCACCGGGGCCGCCGGTCTGCTCGCGCTGGCCTCGCCCGTCCTGCGCCGCGCCTGACGACCGCGCCCGACGACCGGCCCCGACGACCGACCCCGAAGGCCCTGCCCGACGGCCGGCCCCGACCCGCGGACCCGGACGACCCGACCCCGGCCGACGGCGTACTTGCCGGGTCGGCGGACGGCGGGCAGAGTGCGAGGGCCGGGCGCGGTCGAACGGCCCGCACGAACGCGTACGACGCGCCCCGCCCGACCGCCCCGCCCGGCCGCCACGGCCGAGCGCGCGAGCGAACGAGCAGGCGAACGAGCAGGCGGACAGCAGGCGGCCAGCAGGACGGACGGCGTGAGCGGAGGCGGGCGATGAGTGACCTGACGGACCGGCTGGCGGAGGGCCTCCCGCCCGGCGCCCTGGCGGTGGACCCGGACGTGACGGCCGCCTACCGCCACGACATGGCGGACTTCTGCCCGGCCGGCACCCCCGCCGTGGTGGTCTTCCCGGAGACGGTCGAGCAGGTGCAGCACGTCCTGCGGACCGCCACCGCGCTGCGCGTCCCGGTGGTCCCGCAGGGCGCCCGGACCGGCCTGTCCGGCGCGGCCAACGCCGTCGACGGCTGCATCGTGCTGTCGATGGTGAGGATGAACCGGATCCTGGAGATCGACCCGGTGAACCGGATCGCGGTGGTCGAGCCGGGTGTGGTCAACGCCGAGCTCTCCCGGGCGGCCGCCGCCTCGGGCCTCGCCTATCCGCCCGACCCGTCGAGCTGGGAGTCCTGCACGATCGGCGGCAACATCGGCACCGGCGCGGGCGGCCTCTGCTGCGTGAAGTACGGGGTGACCGCCGAGTACGTGCTCGGCCTCGACGTGGTGCTGGCCGACGGGCGGCTGCTCTCCACCGGCCGCCGGACGGCCAAGGGCGTGGCCGGCTACGACCTGACCCGGCTCCTGGTCGGCTCCGAGGGCACGCTGGGCGTGGTGGTCCGGGCGGTGGTGGCGCTGCGGCCGGCCCCGGCCCCGCAGCTGGCGCTGGCGGCGGAGTTTCCGAGCACGGCCTCGGCGGGCGCGGCGGTCTGCGCGGTGATGGCGCGCGGCTTCACCCCTTCGTTGATGGAGCTGATGGACCCGGTGAGCGTGCGCGCGGTCAACGAGCTGGGGCGGATGGGGCTGCCGGAGTCGACCCGGGCCCTGTTGCTGGTCGCCTTCGACGGCCCGGACCGGGTGGCGGAGCTCGCCGCGGTCGGGGAGCTGTGCCGGGCGGCGGGGGCGACCGAGGTGGTGCCGGCGGAGGACCAGGCCGAGTCCGAACTGTTGCTGGAGGCCCGCCGGATGGCGCTGCCCGCGCTGGACCGGTTGGGCACCACGATGATCGACGACGTGGCGGTGCCGCGTTCGCGGCTGGCCGAGATGCTGGAGGGGGTCGCCGCGATCGCCGAGCGGCACGACCTGACCATCGGGGTGGTGAGCCACGCGGGGGACGGCAACACCCATCCGATCGTCATCTTCGACGCCGCGGACGCCGAGCAGTCGGCCCGGGCACAGCGCTCCTTCGACGAGATCATGGCGCTGGGGCTGGCCCTGGGCGGCACGATCACCGGGGAGCACGGGGTGGGGCTGCTCAAGCGCGAGTGGCTGGCCCGGGAGCTGGGGCCGGTGGCGATGGAGTTGCAGCGGCAGTTGAAGGCGGTCTTCGATCCGCTGGGCATCCTCAATCCCGGCAAGGCGGTTTGAGCTCCCCCGCGGGCCGGGAAAAGGCGCCTTGTTCTCCGGATTTTCAGACTGTCGCAGGATGGCTGGAATTATCGACACGGTAGCGTGACCGCACCGGCGGGGGGCGTGTTTGTTTCCGTCGTGCGCCAGGGTGGTGCGCCGGGTCGTCCGTGTGCCCTTCTTCGCGCCCTTCCCGCGCACTCGGTCGTGCCCGACCGTTCGGGCGACTTCGCAGGTCGGTGCCGGTGTGTCGGCGGGCTTCCGGTGCCCGGCGCAGTTATGCGCGGCGCTGCTGGATATCACGCTAAAGGGCGAAAAGGCCGGGCGGAGGTGGTGCTTTGTCGATTTGTTGCGGAAGTCTGTCTCCCGGCGTCGCAGCCCGCAGGTGTTCGTCTGGCCGGCGAACTCCCGCACCCCACTGCACGATTACCGTTTCTTGGAGGCTCCTATGGCTCACTACCGAATCCGCCGGACCGCCGGTCTGCTGCTCGCGGCCCCGTTCGCGGCCGGTCTGCTGCTCGCCGGTGCCGGCGCCGCCGCCGCCGACAACGGCGCGCTCGCCAACGACGGGTCCAACAGCGGCGTGGTGTCGAACGTCGGGACGGGCAACGTCTTCGGCTCGGTCGACGGCAACTACGTCTCCACCCAGCAGACGGCCACCGGCTCCGGCGCCTCGAACCAGGCCAACACCCTCGCGGTGAAGGACAACTCGGGCACCGTCCTGGCCGGCCAGTCCAACAAGAACTACAGCATCGTCTTCGCGCCGATCTTCCACTGAGCACCCGGTCGACCGGGCGATCGAGCGATCGGGCACCTGAACGTCCGGGTACCGGCGCCGACCGGGTGTCGTCGACGGCGGGGGCGCCGTCGGGGGACGACCGGGACCGGCCGGGGCGGCCGCGGGTGAGCTGAGCATCCGCGCGGGTTCGCAGCAGACGTCGAAGTGGATCGGAACATCGGAAACCGGGCGATCGGAACGGATCGCACGACGCGCAACCGGGCAGCGGAAAGGGTCACCGCGAACCGGTCCCGTGGGCGGCACCGCACGTCGGTGCCGCCCACGGGCGCGTCCAGGCCGGAAGCGGGCCGGAAGCAGGCCGAAAGCGGGCCGTAAGCGGGCCGGACCAGGGCCGGTCCAGGCCCGGTTCACGGCCGGTTCCGGGCCCGCGCCCGGAGTCGTCACCGTACGGCGGTACGGTTGCGCTCCGACAGTGCACCCCCGCGCGCGGCGCCCCCGGCGGCCCGCCCGGCGAGGGGCTGCGGCCGCGGCAACCGGAAGGAAGGGCGCGATGGCAGCGGAGGAGGAGGGCCTGACCGGCCCCGGCGGGACCACGCCCGCACCCGGCCCCGGGGCGGGCCGGGAGCAGGGCCGGGAGCAGGACCGGGAGCCGTGCCCGGAGGCGCGGTCCGAGCCCCGGTCCGTACCCGAGCTGATGCTCGGCCGCCCGCCGATGACCCGCCCGCTGCCGGGCTTCGACACCGAGGCGGCCCCGGCCGAGCCCGGCCCGCTTTTCGTCGACTGGCTGGCCACCGCCCTCGACTCCGGCGTGCTGGACCCGCAGGTGTTCACGCTCTCCACGGTCGACGCCGACGGCCTGCCGGACGCCCGCGTCCTGGTGCTGCGCGACGTGGACGCGGCCGGGACCGGCTGGGTCTTCTCCGCCGCCGCCGACAGCCCCAAGGGCCGCCAGCTCGCCGACCACCCGGCCGCCGCGCTCACCGTCTACTGGCCGCAGCTCGGCCGCCAGGTCCGGGTCCGCGGCACCGTCGAACGGGCCGCCGACCAGGTGGCGGCGGCCGAGTTCGCCACCCGCTCCCCGGCCGCCCGGATCGGCGCGCTGGTCGGGCGGCAGAGCGAGCCGCTGGCCTCGCCGGCCGAGTACGAGGAGGCGGTGACGGTGGCCCGGCGCCGGCTGGAGGCCACCCCGGACGCCGTCGCCGCCGGGCACGCCGTCTACACGCTCTGGGCGCACGAGGTGGAGTTCTGGCAGGGCGACGCGGAACGCCACCACGTCCGCCTCCGCTACACCCGGACCGGTCCGGTCCGCACCCCGGAGTGGTCGCGCACCCTGCTCTGGCCCTGAGCACGAACGCGAACGACCGGGGGCGCGCATCCTGACGATGCGCGCCCCCGGCCCGTGTTCCCCGGTGCCTCAGCGCCGCCCGGTCAGGGTGGCCCCGACGCTCGCCGCCACCACACAGCCGATCCCGGCCAGCTGGGCGGCGCCCAGCAGCTGCCCGAGCACCACCAGCCCGACCAGCGCGCTGACCGCCGGCTCCAGGCTCACCAGCACGCTGAACACCCGCTGCGGCATCCGCCGCAGCGCCGTCATCTCCAGCGCGTACGGGATCACCGGCAGCAGCAGGGAGACCCCGGCGACCGCGAGCAGCAGCGTCAGCGGCGAGGCGTCCGGCGCCGTCAGCCCGTCCCAGGCCTCGCCGAGGCCGAACGGCGCCACCGTCAGCGCGCCGACCGTCATCGACACGGCCAGCCCCTGGAAGCCCTGGAACGCCGCCCCGACCTTGTCGGTGAACAGGATGTACGCGGCGTAGCAGGCCGCCGCCCCGAAGGCGCACAGCAGGCCGACCGGGTCGAGCCCGGCGCCGCCCTCCCCGCCCTCGCCGAGCAGCGTCAGCAGCGCCACGCCGCCGGCCGCGAGCAGCGCCCACAGCAGGTGGGCGGCGCGGCGGGCGAAGACCAGCGCCACCGCGAGCGGTCCGAGGAACTCGATGGTGGCGGCGGTGCCCATCGGCAGCCGGTCGATCGCCGCGGCGAACAGCAGCGTCATCCCGGCCGAGGCCATGCCGAGCAGAGCGGCGGCGGCCAGGTCGCGCGGCCGGCGCCCGCGCAGCCGGGGCCGGGTGACGGCGAGCAGGACGACCGCCGCGAAGCTCAGCCGCAGGAACGTGGTGCCGCTGACCCCGAGCGGGCCGAAGAGCGGCTTGGAGTACGCGATCCCGGTCTGCACCAGGAGCATCGCCGTCAGACAGAGCAGCGGCGCCGGGATGCTCTCCGGGCGCCGCAGGACGTTCGGGAACCGTCGGCCGGACGGTCGGCCGGGTCGCGCGTCCGGTGGCAGCCCCTCGCCGGGCGCCCCGCCTCGTCGCCGGCCGCCCCGCTCACCGGCGGGCCCGCCCCCGGGGGCGGGTGGCACGGCGAGCGCCTCGGCGACGGCGGCGACCGGCGTCGGGACGGAGGTTTCGCTGGCATGGGACGTGGGCATAGTGGCGAGTTTGCCGTAAGGAGCCAGTGGGCGGCAAGCTCGTTACAAATATCGGGACGGATGCGGACGGGTGCGTCCGAAAGGGTGGGCTTCTCCGGGCGACGCGGCGAGGTTGCCGGGGATGACCGACGTTCCGTCAGTATCAAGGCGGCGTGCGCTATCTCCGCCCCGCGGCCGTCGCCGCCGCCTCCTTCGTCCTGCTGCTGGCCGCCGCCGGCGGTCCGGGCGCGAGCGCCGACGAGAGCGCCCCGGTCGCCTCCGCCGTCCCGCGGATCCGGGCCACCGTCCTGCCCGACCGGGTCGGCCCGCCGGTCGCCCGGGCCCGGGACCTCTACGCCGGCGCGGCCTTCGACGCCTGCACCGCGCCGCCGCTGGAGACCCTGCGGGCCTGGCGGGACGCCTCGCCGTACGGCGCCGTCGGCATCTACACCAGCGGCAGCCAGCGCGGCTGCGCCCAGCCGAGGCTCACCGCCGACTGGGTCCGGCAGGCCCGGGCGATGGGGTGGCGCTTCCTGCCCGTGCACGTCGGCCTCCAGGCGCCGTGCAGCGAGCTGAAGGGCAAGCCGAAGCGGATCGATCCCGCGCGGGCCGCCCAGCAGGGCCGCGAGGAGGCGGCCGAGGCGGTCCGCGGACTCAAGGCGGTCGGGTTCGGCAGGGGCAGCCCGGTCTTCCTGGACATCGAGTCCTATCCGCTGCGCGACCCGGCCTGCGGACAGGCCGTGGTCGACTTCACCCTCGGCTGGACCCAGGCCCTGCACCTGGCCGGCTACCGCTCCGGCTTCTACTCCAGCCTCGACTCCGGGATCGCCGACCTCGCCGCGGCCGCGCGGGCCGGCAGCGCGCCGTTGCCCGACACTCTCTGGTACGCCCGCTGGGACGACCACGCCGACACCGCCGGCGGCGGGGCGCTCGGTCCGGACCTGTGGGTGGACCACCAGCGGGTCCACCAGTACCGCGGCAACGTCGAGGAGACCTACGGCGGGGCGACGCTCACCGTCGACCGCAACCAGGTGGACGCCCCGCTGGCCGGTTGACGGGGCCTCACGTCGAGCGCCGCTCCGAGCGCCGGACCCAGTCCCCTCCTGGGGCTCACTCCCGCAGGCCGAGCCCCAGGAAGCCCAGCCCCCCGCAGTGGCGGCAGGTCTCGGAGATGTGCCCGGTGCCGGTCCGGCCCGCGCGCAGGCCCATCCGCGCCTCGGTCCGCACCCCGTCCGAGCAGCACGGACACGGCATCCGGAGCCCGATCGCCGGCGGTCCCGGCCGTCGTTCGTCGTGCCCGTCACCCATGTCCCCAGTATCCCGCCCGCCCGGGCCGCCGATCGCCCCGCCCACCCCGTCGGGGCCGACGGCGGCGGGCCGGTCCGGCGTTCCGCCGGGCCGTGACCGGGGCAACGGGGCCGGAATGCTGACATCGGGGGGACGGCGCGGCACAATCGGGCTCTACTGCCTCGTATTACCGCCCAGTAGCCGGGTTTCCGGCCGGGCCGGGGGCAGAGCCGCCGCAGTGCCGCCCAGGTCGAGGAGGACCCGTGTTCAGCACGATGCAGGACGTACCGCTCACCGTCGCCCGGATCCTCGAACACGGGTCCACCGTGCACGCCGGTTCGACCGTCACGACGTGGGACGGCACCGGGCCGGTGGTCCGGACGTACGCGGAGGTCGGCGCGCGGGCCGCGCAGCTCGCCTGGGCGCTGCGGGACGAACTCGGCGTCACGGCGGACGACCGGGTGGCCACCCTGATGTGGAACAACGCCGAGCACCTGGAGGCGTACCTCGCGGTACCGGCGATGGGCTCGGTGCTGCACACCCTCAACCTGCGGCTCCCGGCGGGCCAGCTGTCCTACATCGTCGACCACGCCGCCGACCGCGTGATCATCGTCAACGGCACCGTCCTCCCGCTGCTCGCCGCGGTGCTGCCCGGCCTCGCCCCGACGCTCAAGCACATCGTGGTCAGCGGCCCCGGCGACCGGTCGGTGCTGGCCGGCTTCCCGGGCGGCGTGCACGACTACGAGGAACTGATCGCCGGCCGGCCGACCGCGTACCCGTGGCTCACCGACATCGACGAGCGGCAGGCCGCCGTGCTCTGCTACACCTCCGGCACCACCGGCGACCCGAAGGGCGTGCTCTACAGCCACCGCTCGGTCTACCTGCACTGTCTCCAGGTCAACACCGGCGACAACTTCGCCTTCACCCCGCGCGACACCGCGCTGCCGGTCGTCCCGATGTTCCACGTCAACGCCTGGGGCATCCCGCACGCCGCCTTCATGTCCGGCGCCAGCCTGCTGATGCCGGACCGCTTCCTCCAGCCCCGGCCGATGGCCGAGATGATCGCCGCGGTGCGGCCGACCGTCAGCGCGGCCGTGCCGACGATCTGGAGCGGCCTGCTGGACGAGCTGGACGCCGGCGACTACGACACCTCCAGCCTGCGCATGGTGGTCATCGGCGGCTCGGCCTGCCCGCCGGCGCTGATGAAGGCCTTCGACGAGCGCCACGGCATCCGCGTCATCCACGCCTGGGGCATGACCGAGACCTCGCCGCTCGGCTCCTTCGCCCAGCCGCCCGGCGGCCTCACCCCGGAGGAGGAGTGGCCGTACCGGGTCAGCCAGGGCGTCTTCCCGGCCTCCGTCGAGGCCCGGCTGATCGGCCCGGGCGGCGAGCGGATGCCGCACGACGGCGCCTCGGCGGGCGAGCTGGAGGTGCGCGGCCCGTGGATCGCGGGGGCGTACTACGGCGGCGCGGGCCAGGACCCGGAGCGCCCGGACGACAAGTTCTCCGAGGACGGCTGGCTGCGCACCGGTGACGTCGGCACGATCACCGCGGACGGCTACCTGACCCTCACCGACCGGGCCAAGGACGTGATCAAGTCCGGCGGCGAGTGGATCTCCTCGGTGGACCTGGAGAACCACCTGATGGCCCACCCGGAGGTGGCCGAGGCCGCCGTGGTGGCCGTCCCGGACGAGAAGTGGGGCGAGCGGCCGCTGGCGACCGTCGTGCTGCGGCCGGGCGCCACCGCCGGACTGCCGGAGCTGCGGGCCTTCCTGGCGGGGCGGATCGCCTCCTGGCAGCTGCCGGAGCGCTGGGCGATCGTCGAGGCGGTGCCGAAGACCTCGGTCGGCAAGTTCGACAAGAAGGTGATCCGCGCCGACTACGCGGCGCGGAAGCTCGACGTCACCCTGCTCGGCAAGGAGTAGGGCCTCCCGGCCGGCGCGGGACACCACCCGCCGGGAGCACGAGGGCCGGCCACCCCGCTCGGGTGGCCGGCCCTCGGCGTCGGGTGCGCCGGGCTCAGCCGGCGGCGGCGACGCCCGCCTCGCCCATGGCACCGATCCGCCCGAGCAGGTCGACGATCCGGGACTGGACGTCGTCGCTGGTCGAGCGCTCGGCGAGGAAGAGCACCGTCTCGCCGGTGCGCAGCCTGGGCAGCTCGCGCGGGTCGAGGTCCACCGAGGTGTAGACGACGAGCGGGGTGCGGTGCAGCCGGTCGTTGGCGCGCAGCCAGTCCAGCAGGCCGACCCGGCGGCGGCGGATCTGCAGCAGGTCCATCACCACCAGGTTGGGCTGCACGCTGCTGGCCCGGGAGACGGCGTCGTTCTCGTCCACCGCGTGCTCGACGTGCATGCCGCGCCGCTCCAGGCTGCCGATCATCGCGGCGGCGATGTCCGGGTCGCCCTCGACCAGCAGGACGCGCGGGGCGTGGTTCTCGCCGTCGCGCGGGGCGAGCGCGCGCAGCAGGACGGCCGGGTCGGCGCCGTACGCGGCGTCCCGGGTGGACTGGCCGAGACCGGCGGTGACCACCACCGGGACCCGGCTGTTCAGCGCGGCGGTGCGCAGCGACTGCAGCGCGGTGCGGGTGATCGGCCCGGTCAGCGGGTCGACGAAGAGCGCGGCGGGGAAGCCGGCGACCTGCGCGTCCACCTCCTCGCGGGAGCGGACGATCACCGGGCGGTAGCCGCGGTCCTGGAGCGCCTGCCGGGTGGCCGGGTCGGGCTCGGGCCAGACCAGCAGTCGGCGCGGACCGCCGTCGGGGGACGGAGCGGGTACCGGGGGGTGCTCGCCGGCCTCGCCGTGGCCGCCCGCGGGGGTGATCGGCAGGGCGGTCGGGGCGACCGGCGCGGGTGCGGCGGGCAGTTCGGCCATCGGGCGCGGCACGGGTCGGGCCTCGGCGGGCACCGGCAGGGCGGCGCCGAGCGGGCTCACCTGGACGCCCGCACCGGGCCCGCCGGGCACGCCGAGCGGCCGCGGCGGGGCCAGCTCGCCCAGGCCGGTGCCGACCGGCTGAGGCCCGGCCTCGCCGTGGTCGCCGGTCCCGGGGACGGCGGGCGCGGCGCCGTCCGGCGGCGCTGGGGCCGCCGGCGGGAGCGCGGGCACGGCGGGCAGCGCCGGTGCGCCCGCCCCGGCGCCGTCGGCCGCGGCCGGGCCGGCGTTCTCGCCGCCGGGACCGGGCGGGACGGCCAGCCGGCGCCGTCGGCCGGTCGGCGTGGGCGCGGCGGGCTCGGGCGGCGCGGGTGCCGGACCGGTCGGCAGCGCGTGCTCCAGCCCGGGGTAGACGGGGGTGTCGGTGACGCCGGGCAGGGCGAAGCCGCCGGAGGAGTCCTCGGCGCCCGGCAGTGCGCGGCGGCGTCGGGACGGTCTGGGCTCGGCGCCGGACTCGTCCCGCCGGCCCGGGCCGTCCTGGCCGGTGGCCGGGCCCTCCGGGGTGCTCCCGCCGCCCGGGCCGAGGGCGATCGGGGTGCGCGGGCCGCTCTCGCCGTCGGTGGTCCGGCGGTCGGCGCCGGTACCGTCGGCGCCGTCACCGGGGTTCCCGGCCGGGCGGCCCCCGTCGACCGGAACGGCGTAGGCGGTACCGGAGCGGCCGTCGTCCTTGCCCCACGGGTCGCTCTGCGGGCCGCTCGGGCCGCCGAGGCCCTGCCGCCCGTACGCGGGGTCGTTGCCGGTGCCGTTCCACTGCTCGGGGACGGCCGGCTCGATCCTGGCCGGGGCGTTCGGCCACTGGTCGGCGGGGACGTCGGGGCGGGCGGCGCCCGGGTTCTCCGGGGCGTCGTGGTCGGCGGCCGGCGGACCGGCGGGCGACTCCTCGACGGCGGGCCGGCCACGGCGTCCGCGCCGCTGCTCGACGACCGGCGCCTCGGCCGGCACACCGCCGACCGCCGGGTCGGTCACCGGCTCGACGGCCCGGGCGGCCTGCGCGCTGTCCGGCGCACCGGCCGCGGAGGCCTCCGCGGAAGCCTCCCGCGCGCCCTCCCGGGAGCCGTCCGTCGGAGCGCCCGCGGGGGTGCGGTCGACCCCGGGGCCCGCGGCGCCCGGCCCGGCCGACGGGCCACCCTCGGCGGCGGGCTCCTCGGTGCGAGCGGTGGGCAGCTGCGGGATGCCCGGCAGATCGGGCAGGACGGCGCTGTCGGTCTCCTTCGGCCGGTCCGACCGGCCCTCGGCGCCCGCGCGCTCGGCGGCGGCCTTCGCGGCGGCCGGGTCCAGCGGCAGCTCGACGACGTAGGTGGTGCCGGCCCGCCCCGGCAGCTCGTGCGGCTGGAGCACCCCGCCGTGGCGCTCGACCACCGCCCGGGCTATCGGCAGGTGGACGGGGCTGCCGCCGCGGCCGGGGCCGCGGATCTCGACCCGGGCGACCTCGCCGCGCTGGGCGGCGGCGAGCACCACGGCCGGCACGTCGCCGCCGCCCGGCGGCAGGGCCGGGGTGCCGGGGGCGCCCAGTCCGGGGGAGGGCAGTTCGGGGGCGGCGTCCAGCGACAGTCCGACACCGCTGACGTCGGCGACCAGGTGCGCCAGCGCCTGGGCGAGCCGCTGCTCGTCGGCGATCACCTCGACGGAGGCGGCGTGCACGGAGAACCGCACCCGGCCGGCGCCGACCAGTTCGCCCGCGTGCTCGACGGCCCGGCGGACCACCTCGTCCAGGGCGACGGGGACGTGCTCGGCGGCCTTCGGTCCACCGCCCTTGCCGTCCGCGGCGGCGCTCTCCCCGGCCTCGGAGCGCTGGTGGGCCAGCACGCCGTCGATCAGCTTCCCGAACCGGCGGCACTCGTCGGCCAGCCGGCGCAGCGTCCAGTTGGCCTCCGGCCAGAGCTGCCCGGCCGGGTCGGCGGCGAGCGCGTCGATCCGCCGGTGCAGCGCGGTCAGCGCACCGCCCAACTCGCTCTCCAGGACGGCGGTGAGGTGTTCGTTGCGGGCGACCAGCGCGAGTTCGCGGCTGCGGTCGGTGAAGGTCATGACCGCGCCGACCAACTGGTCGCCGTCCCGGACCGGGGCGGTGGTGAGGTCGACGGTGACCGGCCGGCCGTCCTTGCGCCACAGCACGGTGCCGCGCACCCGGTGCTTGCGCCCGGAGGTCAGGGTGTCCAGCAGCGCGGACTCCTCCAGCGCCAGCGGGGTGCCGTCGGCCCGGGAGTGCTGGATCAGCGGGTGCAGCTCGCGGCCGCCCAGCTCGCTGGCCCGGTACTCCAGGATGTGCGCGGCGGCCGGGTTGACCAGCACGCAGCGGCCTTCGAGGTCGACCCCGAGCACGCCCTCGGCGGCGGCCCGCAGGATCATCTCGGTCTGCTTGTGCTGGCGGCGCAGCTCCGCCTCGACGCCGAGCCGGCCGGTCAGGTCGCGGACCAGCAGCAGGAGCAGGTCGGAGGAGCGGGAGCCCTCGCGGTACGGGTCGTAGGGGACGAGCGGGGAGAGCGCGTAGCCGCGGCCCTCGCCCGAGCCGTCGTCGTCGAAGTCGTTGCCGGACACCTCGACGGGGAAGGTGGTCCCGTCGGTGCGCCGGGCGGTCATCCGCACCGGGCGGTCGAGCGCCTCGTCCTCGCGGGTGGCCGGACGCATCGAGCCGGGGATGCGGCTCGGGTCGAACTCCGGGAGGAGGTCGAGCACGCCCATGCCGACCAGCGAGGTGCCGGGCGCCTGGAGCGCCTGCACGGCTGCGTTGTTGGCATCGACGACGGTGCCGTTGCTGTTCACCAGCAGCAACGCGTCGGGCAGGGCGTCGAGTATGGCGGCGAGGCGAGCAGCGCCTCGGATCGGCCTGCTGCTCACGTCGACAGGTCTCCTCGGCTTCAGGGCAGCTCTCTCCGGAGAAGGCAGTATCTCATTCTTCTTTGCGGCGAGGACGACCCGCCTAGTAACGTTGTCGGTGGTTGGTGCCGGGCCCCAGGGTTGTGGCATCATCACAGGCACAGGGAACGAGTCCGCGCACGCGGGCTTGGTCCATGTGGAGGAGGCTTCGCCTAGTCCGGTCTATGGCGCCGCACTGCTAATGCGGTTTCGGGGTTATTCCTGATCGAGGGTTCAAATCCCTCAGCCTCCGCAGCCGGGAGCCCCGTCGACGATCTTGTCGGCGGGGCTCTTCTGTATGTCCGGGGCCCGTCCGGGACCTGTTCGGGTCCGCCCGGCGGCGCCGGGGGCGCGCCCGGGTGCGGGGGCGTCCGGGGGCCCGGATCAATCGATTTCGCCCCGCGCCGCAGGTCATGTAATGTTGTCCCCGCACCGCCCCGGTGGCAACGTTCACCAGGGCGAGCGCTCATAGCTCAACGGATAGAGCACTTGACTACGGATCAAGAGGTTGCAGGTTCGAATCCTGCTGAGCGCACCAAACCCCGCAAGACCGGATCCGTCCGGCCCTTGCGCTCATAGCTCAACGGATAGAGCACTTGACTACGGATCAAGAGGTTGCAGGTTCGAATCCTGCTGAGCGCACCAGCGAAGAACCCCCGGCCACCGGCCGGGGGTTCTTGCGTTCCCGGCCGGTGCGGGTCGTCCGGTGCGCTCAACCCAGGTCGGTCCGGTCGATCCGGGGGACGTCCCGGTGGTCCAGGAACCACTCCGAGGAGGTCAGCGGCCGGGCCCGGTCGAAGGTCTCCGGCACCGGGTCGTGCCGGATCAGGTCCGGTTCGGCGACCACCTCGGCCTCCCACCGGGCGGGCTCCCCGGGCGGGACCCCGGCGGCGGCCCGACGACCGCGGGGTCGAAGGGCACCGCGCTCCGTCCTAGGTGTTCCGCGCGGCGGTGAGGGACCCGCCCATGGTGTCGCTGATCACGCCGTAGAGCGCCGTCCAGGAGGCCTCGGTCTCCTCCGTCCAGGCGTCGCCGGCGTGGTGGGCGAGGGCGGCGAGCAGGCTGGCGCCGACGGCGGGGAAGTGCTCGACGAGCGCCCCGTAGCCGGCGTGCCGGGTGCCGAGTCCGCGGAGGAGGCCGAGCAGCGTGTCGGTGTCGTCGAGGTGGCCGACCAGCGTGCCGAGCGCCGCCCAGAGCCGGTCCCGCTGCTCGTCGACGTGCTCGGCGAACAGCCCCCGGACGGCCGGGTTGTGTTCGAAGAGGTGCTGGTAGAAGTACCCGGCGACAGCGGTTCCGTGCGGTTCGACGACCGCGAAACTGCTCTTGATGAGAACGGAGTTGATGGTCACGGGCCCCGACTCTACTGAGCGGCCCGGCAATTCGAACAGAGTTGTCCGGAGAATCGTCGGGTACCGTTCGGCGCCGGCCGGGCCGATTCACCGGGATTCCCCGCGATACCCCGCCTAATGGATGAAATGCGCGCCTTTCGGGTACATCCCGTCCTGCCGGGTCGGAGGCTGCCAATCGGGTGTCATACGGCCAATAGTGCAAGTGTCGCGGTATGACCGGCCCAGGATCGTGATTCCGTTTTGTCAGATCTTGTGTCCAGCCTGCCCGGTCACCCAGGCCGCCCGGCAGCCGATCCGAAGGAGAGCCGGATGAACCGACAGTTCCCGGCTGCGGCCGGTGCCGCCGCCGTCCTGGCGGCCGGACTGTTGATCGGCTGGAACCCGCCGCCCTCGGCCGCCCAGCAGTCCCCCGGGGCCTGGACCGCCGAACGCGGCGCGGTGCTGCCCTCCGGACTCTCCGTCCAGCTGGATTTCTCCGCCGATCCGGGGATGTCCGTCGCCGCCGGTTCCGGGACATTGGCGGGCCGCGCCGGTGGCGGCCGTTCCGGCGCGCTGTACGCCGACGGACTTCGGCCCGGAGATCCCGCGCAGACCTTCCGGATCTCCGAGGACCGTCCGCAGACGGACGGTTCCTGGCGAACCGTCGGAACACTCCGGCTGACATTCTCCCGAACGGTCCGTAATCCCCGGCTGCACCTCAGCGGACTCGCCGGAATCACCACCGGGAAATCCGGTTCCACCGGCACCGCGACCAGGCTCACCCTGACCGGTGGCTCACCGGCCGCGCCGACCCTGGTCAACCGCACCGACTGGCCGGGCTGGACGGTGGACGGCAACACGCTCGCCCCCGCCCGGGCCGACGGCGGCGCCGACGGCGACCCCGCGTCCGCCGCCGAGGGCAGCCTGGAGCTGGCCGGCACCTTCCGCTCGGTGATCTTCCGGGTCGAACGGCGCTCCACCGCCCGGGCCGGCACCGCCCCCGCCCCCGCCCCGCTCACCCAGGCGTACACGGTCACCCTGGACGAGGGCGTCGGCACCGCGCCGCAGGGGTACGGCAACGCCTCCCACCTGCTCTCCGACCTCTACCTGGGCGGGGACGCGGCCACCCAGGGCGCCCGGGCCGACGGGCGGCCCACCTGGCTGTTCCGGCGGCCCGGCGCCGGTCGCGCGGACGGCACCGGTGACGGCACCGGGGGCGGTGCGGCGGGTGGCGGGACCGGGGACGCCGCCGTGGACGGGGCCAATCCGCCCCCGCCGCAGCTCCAGCCCGGCCGCGGCGAGTACCAGGGCGCCGACCCGGCCGTCGGCTACCCCGCCGAGGCGGCGATCGGCCACGACTACCGGCTCACCCTCCCCGTCGCCGTCGGCGACGGCACCGCCACCCTGGCCGGCTGGATCGACTTCGACCGCAACGGCCGCTTCGACCCGACCGAGCGGGTGCAGACCGAGGTCGCGCCCGGTGAGCGCAGCGCCGCCCTGGAGTGGACCGTTCCCGCCGACGCGGCCTCCGGCGAGACCTGGGCCCGGCTGCGGATCGGCCGGGACGCCGCCCAGGTGGTGCCGGCCGGCGGCTTCGCCGACTCGGGGCAGGTGTCCGACCAGCGGATCCGGCTGACCGTCGGGGCCGCCCGCCCGGAGATCGCCGAACCGGTCGACGGCACCACCCTCGCCGACACCCGCCCCCGGATCGCCGGCGAGGGCGCGGTGGCCGGCGCGACCGTCGAGATCCGCGAGGGCGACACCGCGCTCTGCCGCGCCCGGGTCGCCCGGGGCGGCGACTGGTCCTGCCGCCCGGACACCGCGCTGGCGGCGGGCGGGCACAGCCTCACCCCGGTGGAGACCACCACCGGTGGCGTGGTGCTGCGTGGCGAACCGGTCCGGATCACCGTCAAGACCGCGCCGCCGGGCGCCCCGGTGCTGACCCTGCCCGAGTTCACCAACGACCCGGGGCTGCAGCTGTCCGGCACCGGCGAACCGGGTAGCACCGTCACCGTGACCGACCGTCCGGCGGTCGGTGGGCCGGGCGGGTCGGGGACCGACCTGTGCAGCACGGCCGTCCGGGCCGACGGCGGCTGGTCCTGTCTGCCGGTGGAGAACCTGGCGGACGGGCGGCACCGGCTCACCCCGGCCGCCGCCGACCTCGCCGGGAACCGGACCACCGGGAAGGCGGTCGAGCTGGTCGTCGACACCGTGCCGCCGGACCGCCCGGTGCTCACGGCTCCGGCCGCCGGGGAGACCGTCCGGGTCGCCCGGCCCCGGCTCACCGGCCGGGCCGAGCCCGGGGCGCAGGTGCTCGTCACCGCGCGCTCGGCGCGCGCCGCCGAGGCCGCGCGGATCGTCGCCTGCGGGACGACGGCGGCCGTCGACGGCAGTTGGACGTGCACGGCGAACCGGGACCTGACCGACGGGCAGCAGTGGCTGGTCGTCACGGCGACCGACCGGGCGGGGAACGGCACGGCGGCGGACGCGGTGGCGGTCACGGTCGCGGCGGCGGACCGGCCGGTCACACCGACGCCGGTCGCGACGCCGACTCCGGCGGTGACGCCCACGGCGGAGGTGACGCCGACGGTGTCGCCCACGGCGGTGACGGTCGTGCCGCCGTCGGCCTCGGCGTCCGTGTCGCCGTCGCCGTCGCCGTCGCCGTCACCGTCGTCCGTAGCCACGCCGAGCGCCTCGCCCACGCTTCCGGCGCAGCCCACCTCGGCCCCTGTGGTGGCGGTGTCCTCGCCTCCGGTGCCCACGCCTTCGGTGGTCGTCCCGTCCCCGACGGCCTCCGCCCCGGCGGTTCCGTCGCCGAGCGCTTCGACGTCCCCGACCGCCCCGGCCCCGGCGCCGGCCACGGCCACGGCTTCGCCGACGGCTGCGGCGGTCCCGTCGACGGGCGCCGCCGATCCCGTCCTCGAACCCGTGGCTCCGGGGCTGGTGCCGATCGTGGTGCCGCCGGTGACCCCCGCTCCACCGGTGGTTCCGTCGCCGACGCCCACGGCGGCAGCTTCCCCGTCCCCGTCCCCGACCGCGTCTCCCTCCCTCTCCCCGTCCCCCTCCTCGAGCGCGGTCCCGACTCCGTCCGCCGTGTCCACGCCGTCCGCCGCGGTGGTGTCGTCCCCGGCCGGGGTGGCGCCGTCGGCGGTCGCGGCCGAGCCGGTCCTCGAACCCGTGGCTCCGGGGCTGGTGCCGATCGTGGTGCCACCGGTTCCGCCTGTGGTGACCTCGCCGTCGCCGTTCCCGTCCCTGAACGCTGTCCCGACCCCGACCCCGACCCCGACCCCGACCCCGACCGCGACTGCTACGCCGACCGCGACCGCACCCCCGTCCCCGTCCGCGAGTGCCGTCCCGACTCCGTCCACCCCGACTCCGTCCTCCTCGGCCCCGACGTCCCCGAGCCCGAGTCCGAGTCCGAACGTGATCCCGACCTCCACCTCCACCACGACCCCGAACCCGACCGGGCCGGACCCCGATCCGGCCGAGAGCTCCGCCCCGGACCGGGAGCGCGGCGGCAGGGGCCGGGCTCCGGCCGCACCGCCCGAGCGCGGGCAGCAGCAGGCGGCCGAGCTGGTCGAGTCGTCGTCGCCGACGGCTGCCGACCGTCATAGGTCGGACGGCTGGCGCGGCGCGCTCGCCGGGATCCTGCTGATGCTCACCGGGATCGGGCTGATCACCCGCCGGGTGCTCGCCAGGGGATCCGGCACTCGACGGCGCTGAACCGCTCACACCATCCGCTCATGTGCCTGCGCGTCAGATCCGGCTTCGGATGATTCGTCAGTAAATGTCGACACGCATCAGCTCAAATGTCGCATTTGATGACGTATGAACTTAGCCTGACTCTGGCACTGCCCGTCAGATCCGGGCCGCCCGTTGCGCGACACACTGAACCTGAGGATCCGTGCATGGACGTCACCCGCGATTCTTCGCAGCGACCCGACCATTTGCCCACGACGCTTCCCCCGGCGTTGCCGGAACGTTCCGCCTCCGGCTCCAGCCCGCTGGCCCGGGGGTCGAGGCCCCGGCCCGCCGGTCGGCCGGCCGACAGCGGCCCGCCGACCACCCCGCTGACGGTGCTCCCGGCGCCCGCCGGCAGCCCCGCCGACCTGCGTGATCCGCTGGAGACGGGGGATCCGGTCACCGGGACGGTGGCTGCCGCCCCGCAGGCCGCCCCGCAGGCCGCCCCGCAGACCGTCCCGGAGACGGCCCCGCAGGCGGTCCCGGCGGTGGAGCCGGAGCCGGCTCCGGCCACGACGCTGACCGCCGTCACCTCGCGCCGGCCGCCGCGCGCCGACCAGACGCTGCGCGAGCAGAACGCCGCGAGCCTGCCCGGCTGGATCGCCCTGCTCGGGCTGCTGCTCGGGGTGGTCGCCGTCCTGCTGGTGCTGGTGCGCGACGGTGTCGTCCCCTCCTGGGACGCCCTGCCCGACCTGCGCACGGACGCCGCCCTGGCGAGCGGCCAGGCGGAGGTGACCGCCCGTTCGGTGGCCGCCGTGACCGCCGCCGGGCTGCTGATCGTGCTCGCGCTCGCCGGTCTGCTGGCCAACGCGGGCGGCGAGACCCGGGTGCTCACCCGGTGGGGCCGCTACCGGGGCACCGTCCGCCGTACCGGCCTGGTCTGGGTGAACCCGCTGCTGCGGCGCCGCCGGGTGGACGTCCGGCTGCGGCACTGGCGCAGCGAGCCGGCCAAGGTGGTCGACCGCACCGGTACGCCGATCGTCGTCCGGCTGCTGATCGTGTGGCGGGTCAAGGACACCGCTCGGGCGGTGCTGGCGATCGAGGACCACGAGAGCTATCTGCGGGAGCAGGTCCAGGCGGTGCTCACCCGGACGGCCTCCATCCTGCCGTGCGACAGCAACGCGGCGCCCGGGCCCGCGCTGCGCGACGGCCAGTGGTTCGCCGACGAGCTGACCCGGGCGCTGGCGGCCGAGGTCGCGCCGGCCGGGTTGGAGGTCTACTCGGCGCAGCCGCTGGCGCTGGACTACGCGCCGGAGGTGGCCGAGTCGATGCGCCGCCGCCGGCTGGCCGACCTGGACGCGGGCCTGCGCACGGTGCTGGTGGACGACGCGGTGGAGGCGGCGGCGCTCGCCGTGCGCCGACTGGAGCGCGCCACCGCGCACGAGCTGGACGAGGCCGCCCGGAGCGCGTTGATGGAGCAGTTGCTGGTCGCCTTCGTCGCCCCGGCCGGAATGGCCGCCTCGGTACCGCCCCCGGCCGCCCGGGCCGGGCGCAAGGAAGGACGACCGGCATGAGGATAGCCACCGGCACGGACGGCGGCCTCGCGTTCGCGGACGACATCGCCGACGGGCTCGACGCGTTCGACGACTTCGGTTCCATCGACGACATCGAAGGAATCGAAGCACTCGAAGCACTCGAAGCACTGGACGGGCCGGACGGGCCGGACGGTGTCGACGGGGCCGGCACCGCGTTGCTCGGCTTCGAGGAGCGCCTCGGCGGCGCCTCCGCGATCGCGGGCTGCGCCTGCCCGCACTGCGCGGCCCGGCCGCGCACCGCCCGTCCGGCGGCGCCGTCCGGGGTCGGACGAATACACCGGGCGGTGCGCACCACCTGCCTGGCCACCACGGTGCTGGCCGGTGCGGGGGTGGTCGGACTGACCGCCGGTGCCGGGGCCGCGCACGCCGCACCGGGCCAACAGGGGTGGGACGGTTCCAAGTACTGGTTCAAGAACGCCCGGGGCGAGTGGCGCTGGACCAGCCACTACACCGTGTACTCGAAGGCCGTGGGCGGTTCCGGCGGTGCGCCGGGTTCCAGCGGCTCCGCCGCACAGCCGGCCGTCTCCGACGGCCAGGCCGGGTCCGCGGGCCTGCGGCAGGGCTGGGACGGGTCGAAGTACTGGTTCAAGAACGCCCGGGGCGAGTGGCGCTGGACCAGCCACTACGACGTCTACCTCGACCGCACCGGCGGAGCGGGGAGCGGTTCGGCGGCCCAGCAGTCCGCGGGCGGCACCACGGCCCCGGACACCGCACCGTCCGTCGGCCGCGGGGAACCGGCGATCGACTACGCGCTCGCGCAGCTCGGCAAGCCGTACGTGTGGGGCGGCAACGGCCCCTCCGGCTACGACTGCTCGGGGCTGGTGCAGCAGGCCTTCCGGCGGGCGGGCATCGCCCTGCCGCGGGTGGCCGACGACCAGTACGCGGCCACCACCCCGATCTCGGAGGACCAGCTGCGCCGCGGCGACCTGCTGTTCTGGTCGGACAGCGGCCGGGCCTCGGGCATCCACCACGTGGGGATCTACCTGGGCGGCGGGAAGTTCGTCGAGGCGCCCCGGCCGGGGAAGACCCTCCGGGTGTCGGCGATCAGCAGCACCTTCCGGCCGACCCACTTCGGCCGGCCGTAGGGGCGGTGACGGCCCCGACGGCCGGAGGGGCGCGTCGTCCACAGCCTGTGGACGACGCGCCCCTCCGTCGTGCTCGGGCCGGGCGGTCAGGCGGAGGCGTCGTCCAGCAGGGCGGTCTGCGCCGGGGTGAGTTCCAGCGCGGCGGCGGCCAGCAGCGGCGGGAGCTGGTCGACGGTGCGGGCGCTGGCGATCGGGGCGGCGACCGTCGGCCGGGCGGCGAGCCAGGCCAGGGCGACCGTGGCGAGCTCGACGTCCTGCTCGGCGGCGACGGTGTCGAGCGCCTCCAGGACCTTGGGGCCGCGCGGGACGTCCAGGTAGCGGCCGGCCCCCTCGGCGCGGGCGCTGGCCACCCCGGCACCGCCCGGGCGGTACTTGCCGGTGAGGAAGCCGGAGGCCAGCGCGTAGTACGGCACGGTGGCGAGGCCGTGGGCCGCGACCACCTCGGCCGGCGCGCCCTCGAAGGTGCCGCGGGAGACCAGGTTGTAGTGCGGCTGGACGGCGACGTACTTGGCCAGGCCCTCCCGCTCGGCGAAGGCGAGGGCCTCGGCCAGTCGGTCGGCGCCGATGTTGGAGGCGGCGACGGCGCGCACCTTGCCCTCGCGCACCAACGCGTCCAGCGCGGTGACGAACTCCTCCACCGGGGTGTCGTCGTCCTGGTGGGTGTAGTAGAGGTCGATGTGGTCGACGCCGAGACGGCGCAGCGAGCCCTCGGCGGAGGCCTTGATGGTGGCCGCGCCCAGCCCGCGGGCCTGCGGGTGCAGGCCGACCTTGGTGGCGACGACGACGGAGTCGCGGTTGCCGCGGCTGCGCAGCCACTTCCCGATGATCGTCTCGGACTCGCCGCCGGTGTTGCCCGGGACCCAGGAGGAGTAGGTGTCCGCGGTGTCGACGAAGTTGCCGCCGGCCGCGGCGTAGGCGTCGAGGACGGCGAAGGACTCGGCCTCGTCGGCGGTCCAGCCGAAGACGTTGCCGCCGAGGGAGAGCGGGAACACCGAGAGCTCGGAGGCGCCGAGCTTCACGTAACGGGGGGCGTCGCTGCGGGATTCGGTCATGGTGCGAGTCAACCGGATCGGCCGGGGCGGCATTCCGCGGTCGTGGGGGACTTCACATGCTTGTCGCACATTCGTAGCGCGGAGACCGGGTGTCGTGGTGGTCCGCGGATTCGTTAGAGTCCGTGCCATGGCTGACAACGACTACGACCCCGCCGGCAGCACCCAGATGTTCCGGGCCTTCGTCGACGAGACCCCGGCACCCCAGGCGCCGGGCTCCGTCAACACCTACGGCAGCAACAGCAACAGCCGCACCGGCATGATCGCGGTGATCGCCGTGGTCGCCCTCGTGGTGCTGGGCGCCGTCATCTGGCTGGCGGTCAAGTAACCCTCGGGACGGAATGCCTGGCGGCTCGACCGCCCGAGGGTCCCGGTCCCTGCCTCAGCAGGGCTTCCGCCAGGCGTCCAGTTCGAGCTTCTTCTGCATCGAGCTGAAGCCCAGTGGCTTGGTCTTGGCGCAGAACCGGTCCGTGCCGAGCTTGTACTCGACGTGGAACACGGCCTTGCCCGCCTGGATGAAGGGCGAGAGCCGGGCGCACTCGTCGAACTGCGCGCACTCCTCGTTCACCGCGAAGTCGAAGTCGCCCAGCAGGGCGGGGATCTGCTCCAGGTCGTTCTTCAGGCCGATCGCCAGGCCGCGTTCGTGGGCGAGCGTGGCGAGCATGCGGTTGTAGCGGAGCTGGTCGTCCGCGGTCAGCGGGAAGCCGCTGTTCTGGTTGTAGGCCTCGATGGTGTCGGGTTCGACGGCGTCGAAGCCCTTCTGCCGGCACATGTCGAAGCGGGCCGCCATCAGCGGCCTCAGCTGGTCGAGCTTGCGGATGTCGAACCACTTCTCGCCCTTCCAGCCGTTGCCGGAGCCCTGGAGGGCCTGGGCGAAGGCGGCGGCGTCGGGGCGGAAGTCCTCCCAGGAACCGGCGTTGATGTAGCAGATCACCTTGCGGCCCTTGGCGTGCAGCGCGGCGACCACGGAGGCGTCGGTCTCGAAGCCGTCGATGTCGTAGACCGGGACGTCGACGGACTGGTCCACCCCGCCGCCGAGTTGCCACTGCCAGGCGAGGCCGGGGGTGGGCTGCCAGCGGGCTCCGGTGGCACCGGTCGGAGTGCCCGGGGTGCCGGGAGTGCCCGGCGCGGCCGGGGTGCCGGGTCCGGTCGGGGTGCCGGGAGTCGCGGGACGGGACGGCCCGCCGGGGGTGGCGGGCGTGCCGGGCGTCCCCGGGGTGCCGGGCGGCGCCGACGGGGTACCGGCGGCCGGCGCGGTGGGCGAGCCCGGATCGGCGGGCGAGGACGGGGCGTCCGGGCTGCCGGGGGTGCCCGGGACGGGGGCGGCGGTGGCCGCCGGGGGCCGGGCGCCGGTGGCGTCGGCCGAGGGGTCGTCCTCCTCCTCGGAGCCCGAGCTGCTGCACGAGGTCGCCAGCAGGGCGACGGCGGTGGCGAGGGCGAGGGTGGCCGCCAGGGGCCGGGTACGGCGGGTCACGATGCTCGAACTCCGGGTCGGGTCAGGTGGGTTCGGTGACGGGCCGACCGGCGGTCAGCTCGTACGGCAGGGTGCGCCAGGGGTTGTCCCCGGTCCCCGGCACGGCGCAGCCGACGCCGGCCCGGCGGGCGGCGATCAGCGCGGACGCCTCCCCGGCCAGCTCGGCGGGCACGTCGTAGACCAGGTGGCAGAACCGGGCGGCGGCGTGCCGGCCGGTCCACAGCGGCAGCGCCAGCCGCTGGTACGCCGTCCAGTCGCCCTCGAAGGTGACCAGCAGGTCGGCCAGGCCGACCTCGGCGTACCCGGGGTCCGGGTGGTCGCCGTGGCCGAACACCACGGTGGCGCAGCCGGCGGCGCGGGCCGCGGTGGCGAGCCGCCGGTAGTGCGGCAGCGCGCCGGGCGCGGTCGAGACCTGGTCGAGGTAGACGCCGGTGATGCCGTGGCGCTGACGGTAGGTCAGGATGTCGTTCACCACCGCGGCGTGCGGCCGCCGGCCGTAGTCGGTGTCGGCGTAGCCGAGCAGCGGCAGACCGGCCGCGCGGAGTTCCTCCGCGGCCTCGGTGAACACCTGGTCGGGGTCGCCCGGCCCGTCGGCGAGGTTGAGCACGACGGCGGCGATCCGCTGCGGATCGGCGGCGGCGACCGCCTGCCAGGCCGCCGGGTCCACCGCGGGGTGGACGTACAGCGGCACCAGCAGGCGGCCGTCCTGGTGGCTCCCGCCCGTCATGCGGTGACCAGCGGTGCGGTGGAGAGCCAGAGATCGCGCAGCGTCTCGTCGAGCCCGGTCTCCGGGTGCCAGCCGAGTGCCCGGGCGGCGGCCGACACGTCGGCCTGCTGCCAGGAGACGGCGGCGGAGCGTTCGGAGCCGGCACCGCTCTCGTCGATCCGGCCGGTGAAGCCGGCCGCCGCGACCAGGCCGTCGGCGATCGCCCGGACCGGCCGGGCCCGCCCGGAGGCCAGGTTGAGCACCCGCGGCAGCGGGCCCTCGGCGGCCACCGCGAGGGCGACGGCGCCGGCGACGTCCCGGGCGTCGACGAAGTCGCGGTGGGCCGAGAGGTCCCCGACCCGCACGACGCCGTCGGTGCCCTCCGGCGCGGCCCGGCGCAGCTCGGCGGCGAGCCGGCCGGGCAGCGAGCCGGCCGGGGCGCCGGGGCCGACCGGGTTGAACACCCGGAGCACCACGGCGTCCAGCGGCGAGCCGGCCACCGCGAGGGAGCCGGCCAGCTTGGTCGCGCCGTAGACGCCGACCGGGCGGGCGTCGGCGTCCTCGGCGAGCGAGCTGCCGGGTGCGCAGACGCCGTACTCGCCGGCCGAGCCGATGTGCACCAGTCGGGCCTTCGGAGCGCCCTTCTCGAGCGCCTCGCAGAGCACGGCCGGGCCGCGGGCGTTGACCTCGGCGAGCTTGACGGCGCTGCCGGCCACCGCGCCCGCGAAGTTGACCACCGCGTCCGGGGCGTGCGCGGCCAGCTCCTCGCCGAGCGGTCCGGCCTGGGCGGTGGCCAGGTCGAGCCGCAGGTCGTGGTCGGGCCGGCGTCCGGCGGTCAGCACGGTGGCACCGGGCAGGGCCCGCAGGGCGGTGGCGGCGTGGCGGCCGAGGAAGCCGTCGGCGCCGAGCAGCAGGATCCTCACGCGGCCCGTCCGTCGTTCTCGGGGCCGGCCGGGACCGTGGCCGGCTGCCCGTCGGCGGCGTCGGCGGTGCGGGGGGCCGGGACCGGCCGGTCCTGGCCGTCGGGGACGGCGTAGAGGCCCTCACCGGCGGCGGGTGCGACGGCGGCCGGCTCGTCCGGCAGCAACAGCGAGCGGTTGAGCGCGAACTCGGCGTTGGCCCGGTCGTAGTCGTCCGGGCGGCCGATGTCGAGCCAGTAGCCGTCGAACTCGTAGGCGGCCGGCGGGGTCTTGGCGGCGAGCAGGTCCAGCACCAGCTCGTCGAAGCCCAGCGGCAGACCCGGGGTGTACTTGGCGAGCGCGGCACGGGAGACCCCGTACACGCCCATCGAGACCCGGTAGTCGATCCTCGGCTTCTCCTGGAAGCCGGTGATGGCACCGCCCTCGGAGGTCAGCACACCGAAGTCGATCTTCACCTGACGGGCGTAGGTGGCGATGGTGAGCGGGGCCCCGGACGCCTCGTGCTGCTTGAGCACCCCGGCGAAGTCCAGGTCGGTGAGGACGTCGCCGTTCATCACCAGGAAGTTCTCCGGCAGCCGGTCCTGCATGGTGAGCAGCGGACCGAGGGTGCCGAGCGGGCTGTCCTCGACCGCGTAGCCGACCCGCAGCCCCCACTGGGAGCCGTTGCCGACGTAGGCGCGGATGATGTGGCCGAGGTGGCCGATGGCCAGGGTGACGGTCTGGAAGCCCGCCGCGGCGAGCTGGCGCATCACGATCTCCAGGATCGCGTGCTGGTCGCCGATCGGGACGAGCGGCTTGGGAAGGGCGGTGGTGTACGGGCGGAGGCGGACGCCCTTACCGCCGGCCAGGATCACTGCGTGCATGGTGGTTCCCCCACGGAAGTCGGTACGACAAGGGGCCTTCGGTGCCGGGAGCGGACGGAAGGCGGGACCGGGTCAGACGTTGTAGATGTCGGTCTTGTAGCGGGCCAGGTTCGCGGGGTCGCGGAAGAACTCGATGGTCTGCTCCAGGCCCTCCTCCAGGGAGTACTGCGGGGCCCAGCCGGTGGCGGCGCGCAGCCGGGTGGCGTCGGCGACCAGGCGCATGACCTCGGAGTTGGTCGGGCGGATCCGCTGCTCGTCCTCCTTGACGGTGACGTCGACGCCCATCAGCTTGCCGACCAGGGTGACCAGGTCGCCGACCGAGATCTCGCCGCCGGTGCCGGCGTTGAAGGTGCGGCCGACCACGGTCTCGGCGGGGGCGGTGCCGACCGTGCGGAAGGCCAGCGCGGTGTCCTTGACGAACATGAAGTCACGGGTGGGACGCAGGTCGCCGAGGGTGATCTCGGTCTCGCCGGCCGCGAGCTGGGCGATCACGGTCGGGATGACGGCGCGCATCGACTGGCGCGGGCCGAAGGTGTTGAACGGGCGCAGGGTGACGACCGGGGTCTCGAAGCTGGCGTGGTAGCTGTCGGCCAGCCGGTCCCCGCCGGCCTTGGAGGCGGCGTACGGGGACTGGGTGTTGATCGGGTGGTCCTCGGAGATCGGCACGGTCTGCGCGGTGCCGTAGGTCTCGCTGGTCGAGGTGTGCACCAGACGCGGGATGTCCAGGTGGCGCACGGCCTCCAGGACGTTCAGGGTGCCGGTGACGTTGGTCTCGATGTACGAGTGCGGGGCCTGGTACGAGTACGGGATCGCGATCAGGGCGGCCAGGTGGTAGACCGCCTCGGTGCCCTTGACCAGGCCGTTGACGGAGCCCGGGTCGCGGACGTCGCCGAGGACGATCTCGACGGAGTCCAGCACCTCCTTGGGGAGGGTCTCCAGCCAGCCGAAGGACGAGAACGAGTTGTACTGGACCATCGCCCGGACGTGGTGGCCGTCGGCCACCAGGGCCTCGACGAGGTGGGAGCCGATGAAGCCCTCGGCTCCGGTGACGGCGACGCTGCTCATGGTGATTCGCTTCCTGTGTCTTCGGGGACGTGTTCTGCACGGACCGGCCGGGTGCGGTGACGGTGTGGTGACCCGGCCGGAGGTGGTTCGGACGGTGCTGGTGCGGGACGGTGCCGGTTCCGTGGTGCGCTGTTCAGCTGTTCAGCGGTGCCGGGTTCAGCGGGCTCCGCATCAGCGGTGCTTGGTGGTGCGGCCGAGCACGGGCCCGGCGATGGCGGTGAGGACGACCGCCGTGCCCCCGCAGCCGATCAGCTGCAGGACGGTCGGGTCCGCACCGGTCAGCAGTCCGGCGCACTCGGCGCCCGCGGCTGCCAGACAGATGAGGGCGGTGCTCCAACTGAGCCCGAAGGCGTTCAGCAGCAGCGCCAGCCAGAGCGAGCCGCCGAGCAGCAGCAGCGCGCCGAGCTCCGGGACGCCCAGCGCCGGGGCGCCGGGCCAGAGCACGGTGGCGGCGGCGTCGAGGGCGGCCACGGTGGTGAGGTAGATGAACAGGCAGCCGAGCAGCACGCCGCCGGTGCGGCGGGCGAACTCGACCGGGGTGTGACTGGTGCGCAGCGCGGCCACGGCCATCGCCCGGTAGCGGAAGAGCAGCCACTCGGCGAGCCCGAGACTCAGCGTCAGGGCGATCATGGCCGGCCCCGTCGGGCTGGCCGAGGCGCCCTCGGCGCTGCCGGTGCGCACCGCGTGGTGCACGGTGACCCCGAGCCCGGCGATCAGCGTCAGGGTGCCGACCGCGAGCCCGAACAGCAGGTGCGGGACCTCCTTGACCAGCGGCAGCCGGAGCGGGACCGGCTCCGGCTCGCCGCGCCGGCAGCGCAGCAGCTCCCGCGCGGCGAGGCCGACGGCCAGGCCGAGCGAGGCCAGCAGCACCGCGGTGCGGACGGCCTGCGGCACGTCGACGGCGAGCACCACGCCCGCGCCGACGGCCGACGGCGCCAGCGCCAGCAGCAGGAACTTCTCCCGGCCCAGCACCAGCAGCACGGTCGCCGCCGCCAGGTAGCCGGACTGCCCGGCGGCGAAGCACAGCGCGCCCAGCGGCCCGCCGACCACGTACCCGGCACCGGCCGCCACCAGCGCGCCGAGCGGCGCCCCGATCGCCAGGCAGGACCCGGCGGACCGCCGCCGGCCGCGGCCCAGCCAGGCGTAGGCGCGGTGCGCCAGTGCCTGGTTGAACGACCAGCTGACCAGGGTCGCGACGGACAGCGCGAGCATGCCCGAGGGCAGTCCGAAGCGCATCCGGTCGGCGGCGAACAGGTTGGCGCCGAGCAGGTAGCCCAGGCCCGGCAGGGCGAACACCAGGCCGCGCACGACGCACCGCCAGGGGTCGGCCCGCCAGGGGTTGGCGAACTCGGCGCTCGGTCCGGGGTAACGGCGCTCGACCCGTTCGAACAGCTCCTCGGCGAGGGTGAACGCGTCGGGGCGCCCGTACAGCAGGGCCGCCTGCTCGTCGGAGAGGCCGTCGGACTCCAGGATCGCCGCGATCTCGTAGGGGTGGACCGCGTCGGCACAGATGTCGCGCAGCCGCTCGGCGAGTTCGTCCAGCGGGTCGGCGGAGAGGTCGAGCGGGTCCGCGGCCGGGGCGGGCCGCTGGGCCGGCAGGGTCGGGCGGCGCCGCTTGAGCGGCAGCACCCGCAGCTGGACGGTCTCGTCGACCGCCTCACCGGGCACGAGACGCAGGGGACCACTCATGCGCCCACCTCGCTGCGCTCGGCGGCCGCTTCGCGGTACACGCGCCTTCCCATGATTCGCTCTCTGCGCTCCCTCATGCGCCCACCTCGCTGCGCTCGGCGAGGCCGGGGTCGTGCTCCCAGTCCGGGTCCGGCGGGCCGTCGGTGACCGCGACCACGCCCTCGGGCAGCCAGCGGGCGGTGCCCAGCAGCTCGGTGTAGATGCCGCGGAAGCCGTCGATGTTCTGGCGGAGCGTGAACTGCTCGATCACCCGCAGCCGGGCCTGCTCGCCGAGCCGGGCCCGGCGCTCCGCGTCGCGGAGCAGCTCGATCGCGGCCGCCGCCATCGGCTCGGGCTCGCGCGGGGGGACGACCAGACCGGTGTCGCCGACCGCCTCGCGCACACCGCCGACGTCGGTCGAGACGGTGGCGCGGCCGCAGGACATCGCCTCGATCAGGGTGAACGGGAAGCCCTCGCTGATCGAGGAGAGCATCACCACGTTCCCGGCCGCGTAGGCGTCGGTGATGTCCGCGACGCGGCCCTCGAAGACCACGGAGTCGGCGGTGCCGAGCTCGGCGGCCAGGGCCTCGCACTTCTCGCGGTACGCCTCGCCCCCCTTGGGCGTGCCACCGAACAGCCGCAGCCGGGCGTCGGGTATCTCGCGCCGCACGATCGCGAACGCGCGGATCAGCGTCTCCAGGTCCTTGATCGGGTCGACCCGGCCGGCCCAGCTGAGCGTCGGGGTCTGCGGCTCGGGCCCGGCGGGCGGGAAGGCCGCGGGGTCGACGCCGTTGTAGACGGTGCGGATGTGCGTGGAGGGCGTGCCGCCGCGCTCCTCCCAGCGCCGGTTGTACCGGTTGCCGGGGGTGACCAGCGCGGCCCGCCGGTAGCTCTCCTCGGCGAGCATCCGGTAGAAGCCGAGCAGCAGCGCCTTGACCGGCCAGCGGTACGGGCCGGTGCGGTAGCCGAGGTAGCGCTCGCGCAGGTAGATGCCGTGCTCGGTCAGCAGAAACGGTACGCCGTACTGCTGTGAGGCGATCAGGCCCGGCAGCGTGGCCAGGCCGCCGCTGGCGGCGTGCGCCACGCCGTCGCGCGGCGGCTCGACCGCGAGCGGCCGCAGGGCGTGCTCCAGCAGGTCGGTGGCGTTCAGCGCGTCGTGCATGGTGGGCCGGGAGACCGCGGTGGAGAGGTAGTCGCGGGTCCAGACGTGCTGGAGGGTGCGCAGGGCGCGCTCGCTGCGCAGCGCCGGGCTGAGCAGCCCGCGCCGGGCGAGGTCGGCGAAGCCGTACAGCTCGGTGCCGAAGTGGGTGGTGTAGACCGGGTCCAGGATGGAGTGCAGGAAGCGCTCGTAGGCGTTGAGGAAGCGGCGCATCTCCTTGCCGCGCGGTGCCTTGGCCTCCGAGGCCGGGCCCCACAGCGGGGCCGTGGTGACCGACCGGACGTTGGCCGGCAGCTCCCAGGCCAGTGCCTCGTGACCGGTCCCGGTGACGGCGATGATGTCGAAGTCGACGTCCGGCATGCCCTGGACGAGCTGGTCGCACCAGACGCTCACGCCACCGTGCTGGTGCGGGTACGTCCCCTCGGTGAGCAGGGTGACGCGCATTTCTGTCCCCCCTCCTGTTCTTGCCTCAAGCTCCCGGTCGAGTGGTCCGGGTGGGTGGTGCCGGTGGCGGGCCGGGGGAGCCGACCCGCCACCGGGTTCACCTGTCTAGCGGGTGCCGGTCTTGCCGGCGGTCTTCTTGGCGGGTTCGGCCTTCCCCCCGGAGGCCTTGCCCTGCTGGGTGGTGCCCTTGCCGGCGGTCTTGCCGGTTGCCGTACCCGCAGTGGTACCAGCAGCGGCGTTCTTGCCCGCCACCGGGGCCCCACTGCCGGGGACCAGGGTCGGCGCGTCGGTGCGGTCGGTGTCGCCCGGGCCGGCCGGGACGGCGTCCGCGGTGCCCTGCGGGACGACCTTGGTGTCGGTCGGCGCCGGGGCCTGGACGGACTTGGCCGCGACCGACGGGCTGACGCCGGCCGGGGCGGCCGGGGTGGCCGCGGCGGGCAGCTGGAGCTGGACCGCGCTCTGCAGCTGGCCCGGCTTGACCCAGCCGGAGAGCGAGCCCGCGTAGCCGGTACCGAACGCGGTGGTACCGATGGCGAGCTGCTGGACCGTGCCGGTCGGCATGGTGGCCTGGACCTGGACGCCGGCCGGGGCGCTGACCCTGACCGTGTCGCCGACCCGGTAGGCGGTGACCTGGCCGGCGGCGAGGGCGTTGTTCCAGGCCGCGCGGCGCTGGAACTCCAGGCCGATGTCCTTCTGCGCCAGGTTCACGACCGGGGCGTTGTCGGCGTGCAGCGAGCGGTAGGTGGAGAGCACCTTCTCCAGCACCGGGTAGACGATCCGGTCCTCCGCCAGGTTCGACTGGTGGACGAAGTGCGGCCGCGGGTCGTTGTTCAGCACGTGGCCGAGGTCGATCCGGGCCTCCAGCGGCACGATGTACGACTGGTAGCCGGTGTTCACGTCCAGCGGGGCCGGGAGGCAGGTGGAGTTGGCGTTGTTCTCGCAGACGCCGCTGCCGCCGTTGGCCGCGCTGGTGTAGATCCAGTTGTACTCGTCGGTCTCCTCCTTCGCCGTACCGGCGTTGTAGAAGACGTTCATCGGGTAGCGCGGCACGGTCAGCGCCGAGCCGACGGCCCGCTGGGCGGGCTCGCGGGAGGCGTCGCTGGCGGTCCACTTGACCCCGTTGGTGGCCAGCGAGGGGGCCAGGTACGGGTTGTCGGTGGTCTCCTGCGGCGCGGTCACCAGGCCGGAGTGCTCACCGGTGACGAGCTCGGTCTTGTCCAGGTGCAGGCCCCGCGCGGCCGCCCAGTCGAGGTTGTTCTTGATCTGGGAGGTGATGGTGGCCTGGTCGATCCAGACGGTGCTGCCCGCGGCGTTCTTGGTGCACTTCCACGGGACCACCGAGACGTCCTGGAGGCAGCCCAGGTACGGGTGGGTGTAGGTGTGGTTGACCCAGCGGTAGCTGTTCTGGTCGGCGATCATCTGGTCCACCACCGGGTCGGCGGTGGTCTCGTGGTCGGCCTTCCAGTCCTCGCTGCCGCCGCCGTTGAACACCATGTCCATGGTGAAGTTGTTGGCGGTCTGCCACTGCTTGGCGAACTGCGCGTCGGCGGCCGTCATCCGGATCGGGTTGGCCGTCTCGGGGGTGCCGGGCGGGCAGGTGACGTCGCCGGGGGTGCACTTGAGCACCGTGTCCCAGCGGTCGTCGGCCAGGAAGACGTCGTCGACGTGGGCCGCGAAGTAGTTGCGGTCGTAGCCGAGGTGGACGCCCTGGGTGATCCAGTCCACGATGCCGCGGGCCAGCAGCCGGTACTGCTGCTGGTACTGGTTGTAGACGAAGGTGACGACCAGCTCCTTGCGGCCGTCGTGCGCGTACTCACCGACCAGCGAGCCCTTGGCGGTGCTGCCGGGGATCGGCACCTCGACCAGCGGCGTGAAGGTGGAGCCGGCCGGCAGGTCGGTCCGCGGGGTGGCCAGGTAGCCGTAGCTCTCGGAGACGGCCGGGTCGTTGTCCTCGAACGGGACGCTGCCCTTGAGGTACCCGAACGGCCCGCTCAGGCCGGCGGTGCTGACCTGGCCCTGGAAGCCGTCCAGGGTCCCCATGTAGCCGGGGTTGACGGCCCAGTTCAGGCCGACCTCGGGACGGGCGTAGGTGTAGGCGTCGACCTGGCGGACACCGAACGCGGCCTCGTAGGCGGCGATCGCGGCCATCTCGGCGGAGCCGGCCGCGAACGGGTTGTCGTTGGGCAGGACGATGCCCTGGTACTTGCCGCGCGGCTGGCCGTTCAGCGTGTCGCTGAGGAAGGCCGTGTCGATCACCGGGCGGCCGGCGTCGTTGAGGTCGACGAGCTTGTACGGGGTGCCCTGGCTCTTCAGCTCGGCGGCGATCGCGGCCGTGGCCGGCCCGCCGTCGCTGATCACCAGGACCGTCAGGTCGATCCGGGGCGTAGTGGTGGCGGCGTGCGCGAGGGACGACTGCAGGCCACCGGCCAGCAGAACGGCTGCCGCGCAGGCGGCAACTCTTCGGGTCGCTCGACCCATGTTGTCTTTCCTCCCCTGGGCAGGGCGCTCCGCTGCTCGCGTTCACCTGCCCTGTAGCTGTTCGAGGGCAGCAGGCTGCCCGGCGCCCATCCTGGTGGAACTTCCGTTCCAGGCGGGACCAAATGGGCAGGAGTGCAGCGAATCTGTTACCAACGTTCATGGTCGGGCCATGAGCGCGCTGATTGTGGCCGAAACCGCACCGGCTGCGCAAATAATGAATTAAAAATTAAAACCCGGAACCTAGTGTTACCGCTGCTCACCCATCGTGTGACCCGACGGACGAACCGGACCCTACACTGGCGGCGTTGCCCGTGACACTGTCGCACATCCTGTCGTTTCGATGGGCAGGTTCATGCAATATCGCTCAGGGTTGTGCCACGTCACCGTCCGAATATCCAATGGAGGTCGCAGCGTGACCGATCAGCAGACCGAGACCGTCGATTTCCCGGCCGCCCGCAGCCTGGGTCTGCTCGGCGCGGTCAATGCCCGCGACCTCGGCGGCTACCGGACGGTCGGGGGGACGGTGCTGCGGGCCGGTGTCGTGCTGCGCAGCGACGGTCTGCACCGGCTCACCGACGATGACCTCGGCCGGCTGACCGGAATCGGACTGCGCAGGATCGTCGACCTGCGCAGTCCGGAAGAGGTGCGGGAGGCCGGCGCGGACCGCGTCGCCGACGGCATGACCCTGCATCACCTGCCGGTCTTCGCGGCCGACTTCGACATCTTCGCGACGCTGCGCGAGGTGCTGGCCGATCGGGATCCCGACAAGCAGCGCGCCCTGCTCGGGGACGGGCGGGCCGAGGCCATGATGATCGGCCTCTACCGGTGGTTCGTCACCGATTCCCTTGCCCGCGAACAATTCGCCGCGGTGCTGCGCCTGCTGGCCGATCCGGCCGGCGACCCGCTGCTGTTCCACTGCTCGGCCGGAAAGGACCGCACGGGGTGGACGGCGGCCGTGCTGCTGACCGCGCTGGGCGTCGACCGGGAAACGGTGTTCACGGATTATCTGCTCACCAACGAGCGTTCCGCCGCCGTGGTCACGACCGTCCTGGAGGGGCTGCTGGCCCGCGGTCTGATGAGCGAGCCCGAGCTGCTGCTGCCGGTCTTCCGGGCCGAGCGCCACTACCTGGAGGCGGCCTTCGAGGAGGTCGCGGCCGGCTGGCCGGACTTCGACGCGTTCTGGGCGGACGGCCTCGGGCTGGACGAGGCCGTGCTGGCGGGTCTGCGCGCCAACCTGCTGGAGCCCTGAGGGGCCCGAGCCGCCTCTCGGCGGACCGCTCGGGTCGGCCTCGGGTCGGCGTCGGGGCGGCGTCGGGTCAGCCCTCGGCGGTCAGGCCCTCGCGCAGCTGGGTGAGGGTCCGGGTCAGCAGCCGGGAGACGTGCATCTGGGAGATGCCGATCTCCTCGCCGATCTGGGACTGCGTCAGATTGCCGAAGAAGCGCAGCATGATGATCCGGCGCTCGCGCGGCGGCAGCTTGGCCAGCAGCGGTTTGAGGGACTCCCGGTACTCCACGCCCTCCAGCGCGAGGTCCTCGTAGCCGAGCCGCTCGGCCAGCGGACCCTCGCCGTCCTCCTCGCTCGGGCTGGAGTCCAGCGAGCTGGCGGTGTACGCGTTCCCGACCGCCAGGCCCTCCACCACGTCCTCCTCGCTGACGCCGAGGCAGGCGGCCAGCTCGGCGACGGTGGGGGAGCGGTCGAGCCGCTGGGCGAGCTCGTCGCCGGCCTTGGTGAGGGCCAGCCGCAGCTCCTGGAGCCGCCGGGGCACCCGCACCGACCAACTGGTGTCGCGGAAGAAGCGCTTGATCTCGCCGACCACCGTCGGCATCGCGAAGGTCGGGAACTCGACCCCGCGCTCCGGGTCGAAGCGGTCGATCGCCTTGATCAGGCCGATCGTGCCGACCTGGACGATGTCCTCCATCGGCTCGTTGCGGCTGCGGAACCTCGCCGAGGCGTAGCGCACCAGCGGCAGGTTGAGCTCGATGAGGGTGTCGCGGACGTAGGTGTGTTCGGCGCTGCCCGGGTCGAGCGCGGCCAGGCGCACGAACAGCGAGCGGGAGAGCGTCCGGGTGTCGAGCCCGACGTCCGGCGCCGTTGCGGCCCGCTGGAGCGGGATCTGCTGCGCGGCTCCGGCCGCTCCAGCGTGGATCTCCGCAGTGCCCAGGTCTCCGGACATGCACCCACCCCCTCGTGACTGACGGTCCAACGGGTGCCGCCGGTGCCACGTTCCCGCGCCCCCGACCGGCCCCCTCCTCCCCCTCCATACCGGCTCACGATCCCCGGCAAACCCGAACGTCGCGAGATGTCACGCGGCGGTGACACGCCGCTGTCGCGCCGTGACGCGGCCGACCGGGTCAGTCGTCCCAGGAGTTGCCGGTCCGGAGCCTGGTCAGGATCCGGGACAGCAGCCGGGAGACGTGCATCTGGGACATCCCCAGCTCGGTGCTGATCTGCGACTGCGTCAGATTGGCGAAGAACCGCAGCATGACGATCCGTCGCTCCCGTTCGGGCAGCTGCACCAGCAGGTGACGGACCATGTCCCGGTGCTCGACCTCGGCCAGCGCGGAGTCCTCGTAGCCGAGCCGGTCGAGCAGCGCCAGGCCGCCCTCGTGTTCCTGGGCGGCCTCCAGGGAGGCCGCGTTGTAGGCCCGCCCGGCGTCCAGGCAGGCCCGGACGTCCTCCTCGGGGATGCGCAGGCTGGCGGCGATCTCCGGCACCTTGGGGGCCCGGCCGTGCACCACGGTGAGCTCCTCCATGGCCCCGCTGACCTGCACCCAGAGCTCCTGGAGCCGGCGCGGGACGTGCATGGTGCGGACGTTGTCCCGGAAGTAGCGCTTGATCTCGCCGAGGATGGTCGGCAGCGCGTAGGTGGGGAACTGCACGCCGCGGCCGGGGTCGAACCGGTCGATGGCGTTGATCAGGCCGATGGTGCCGACCTGGACGACGTCCTCCATCGGCTCGCTGCGGCTGCGGAAGCGGGTGGCGGCGTACCGGACCAGCGGGATGTTGACCTCGATCAGCGCCGCCCGGACCCGCTCGCGCTCGGGGGCGTCGGGGGGCAGTTCGGCGAGCCGCTCGAACAGCACCCGGGTGAGGGTCCGGACGTCGACGGCGGGCCGGCCGCCCGGTCCGCGCAGGCCGTCCGGGCGGAGTTCGCCGGCCGGGCTGATCACGGTCGCCAGCACCTCGTCGTCCGGTGCGCTCCCTGGTGTCCGCACGGACACGTCACCCCTCCCAAAGTCGACAACGGTGGGACCTGCGGACCGGGTGTCCCGTCTCGTTCACCATCTCGCCATGTCCGGCAAAACCGGTCATAGCATCACAAGGCGGGCGTGTGTCGGGCAAGTACCGCGTGGAGGTGTGTTGATGTCGTGACCGGCGTCCGTCGGGGGCGGGGGCGGGGCGTCCCAAGGGTCGTTCCGGGACAGAGCAGGGCGCCCCGCCCGGATACCGGGCGGGGCGCCGCAGGCCGTCCGGGGGACGCGCCGGCCGGGCCGGGGCGTGCCCCGGGCTCAGACCTCGATGTCGGCGATCACCCAGGTGGCGAACTCGCGCCACTGGGCGGCCGCGGCCTGGTGGGCCGGGTGGGTGAGGTAGGCCTGGAGGGCCTCGCGGTCCTCGACCAGGCTGTTGATGGCGTAGTCGTGGGCGATGTCGCGGTCGGTGGTGTTCCAGCCGCACTCCCACTCGCGCAGCTCGGGGACGACCGGGCCGAGCCCGGCGAAGGCCTCGGCGCCGGCGAGCGCGCGCTCGTCGTCCTTGCTGACGCCTTCGTTGAGCTTGAACAGGACCAGGTGGCGGATCACGGTGCCGCTCCTCGCGGACGGGGTCGGGTGTCGGGCCCACCGTAGCCGGTGGGTCCCCGGCTACTTCACCAGGCCGGTCATGAAGGTGCCGACGGCCTTGGCGGCGTTGGAGATGCCTTCGAAGCCCAACTGGACCAGCTCGGCCGCGCGGGCGGGCGAGGTGATGATCGTGTAGAGCACGAAGATGAGCAGGAGGACCATTCCGATCTTCTTCGCCTGCGCCATCCGGTGACCTTCCTCCCTGCCGTGGGCCGCCGTCGTCCGGTCCCCGAGCGGCCCGTGCAACGGGCAGCTTATCCACCCGGACGGCCTATCACGTGTGTGACGCGTTCGCCCGGCGGGACGAAGGTCCCCGCGGCAGGGGCCTTTCTCCGGGTGCCGGGGCCCGGGACGGGCGGCAGGATGGGTGATGTACCGAGGGTCTGGCAGGAATCCCCGGTACGTGGATCCGGAGCTCCCCGCTGTGGGACCGGTGCCGCGGCTTCCCCCCGACGCGGCCCCGGTTGTGGGACTCCGCCCGGGGGAGCGGTCAGTCCCCCCGAACCGCTCCCCCCATCCAGGCTCCGTACTCGACAGGCGTTGGTGGTCATCGGCCGACGGGTACGGAGCCCTTTCCGCGCCCGAGGGTGCGCGGGAACGCCGAGGGCCCGTCCGGATCTCCGGACGGGCCCTCGGGCTTGCTGGCGGTAGCGGTGGGATTCGAACCCACGGTGGAGTTGCCCCCACACACGCTTTCGAGGCGTGCTCCTTTGGCCGCTCGGACACGCTACCGAGGGGAACTCTACCGGACGGGTGGCGCGGGAACGAAATCCGTATCGCCGGGGGCGGCCGGGGCGGTTCAGCGGTGGGTGTCGAAGAAGGCGCGCAGTTGTTCGCCGCATTCGTCGGCGAGGACGCCCGGGATCACCTCGGGGCGGTGGTTGAGCCGCCGGTCGCGCATCACGTCGAAGAGCGAGCCGGCCGCGCCGGCCTTCTCGTCGAGGGCGCCGTAGACGACGCGGTCGATCCGGGAGAGCACGATCGCGCCCGCGCACATGGTGCAGGGCTCCAGGGTGACGACGAGCGTGCAGCCGGTCAGCCGCCAGCCGTCCGGTCGCGCGCCGTTCCCGTCGGCCCTGCCGCGCGCGGCGCTCCCGACGGTGCGGGCGGCCTCGCGGATCGCCACCACCTCGGCGTGGGCGGTCGGGTCGCCGACGGCCTCGCGCTCGTTGTGGCCGCGGCCGAGGACCTCGCCGTCCGGTCCGAGGACGAGCGCCCCGACCGGGACGTCCCCGGTGGCCGGCGCCAGGGCGGCCTCGGCGATGGCGAGGCGCATCGGCGCCGCCCAGCGGTCGCGGACCGGGTCGGGGCGGACGGGGGCGGGCAGCGGCGGGATCGGGCGGGCGGACTGCATGGCATCCAGTGTCGGGCATGGCGGCGGTCCGGCCGTCCGGACGGTGGACACGGGGAGTTACCGGACGGCCTCCAGGACCTCGCCGCAGCCCAGTGCCTCGGCGATCTCCTCCAGGGCGTCGCCGGGCACCGCCCCCTCGCCGCTGAGGGCGAGCAGCGCGTCGTGGGTGAGGCCGAACTCGGTCAGCAGATGGGCGTCGCCGAGCGGGCCGACCGGGACGCCGCCGTGGCCCTCGCCGTCCTCGTCGTCCTCCTGCGCCCCGGCCTCCGCGTCCTCCTCCAGCTCGGCGACCAGGTTGTCGAGGTCCCCGAACTCGCTCTCGCCGGCCTGGTCCACCAGCTCGTCGGTGAGGACGGAGCCGTAGGAGCTGCGGGCGGCGGCGGCGCCGTCCGACACGAAGATCCGCGGGTCCTCCTCGCCGTCCACCCGGACGATGGCGAACCAGGAGTCCTCCTGTTCGATGAAGACCAGGACGCTGTCGTCGTCCTGGGTCGCCTCGCGGGCCAGGTCGGCCAGGTCGGCGAGGGTTTCGACGTTGTCGAGTTCCGTCTCGCTCACATCCCACCCGTCCTCGGTGCGAGCAAGCACTGCAGCGAAGTACGCCACCGGGGCACTCCCAAGATCTCGGTCTCGGTTGTCGGCGCTCTCGGGCGACGCGGAACTGGCCGCCCCCGCGCCAGAGGCGGTCCGCTGTTCGGACCGTCCCATCGGAATCGTGACAGAAAGCCAGGCTCTGCGGGGGGTGTTCTGCAGCGCGTCTTCGCAGGTCGTGTCGGAAGGGTTGACCGTCGGACGGTGTACGGCGGCCGGGCGGCAGCGGGACTGTGGAGAAGCCGTGGAGGGGCCGTCAGATCCGGAAGGTTCGCATCCGCATCGCCTCGCGCATCCTGCGTTCCTTGGTGCGGCGGGGCTGGACCCGCTCGCGCAGTTCGCGGGCCTCGGTGAGCTCGCGCAGGAAGACGGCGCGGCGCCTGCGGCGTTCCGCCTCGGTCTCCGGACGGTCCGGGGGCGGGCCCGAGAGGCCGCCCGACGAGGTCGGGGCCTCGTCCGCCGAGCCGTGCCCGGAGTTCGGGTTGCTCGTCATAGGACCTGACTTTCCCAGATCGGCCGGGTTGATACCACAGGAGGCCGTTCCGTCCGGACATTCGCGGTGCGTCACGGCGCGTCACGGGAGAGTGAGCGTCGACCCGGGTGGCCCGGCGGCGCCGCCTGGCACGGCGTGTCGTACGGGCGTCCGGACGCGGGCTAACCTCGATGCATGCGGATCCACGTCGTCGACCACCCCCTGGTCGCCCACAAGCTCTCCACCCTGCGCGACGAGCGCACCGACTCGCCGACCTTCCGTCGTCTGACCGACGAGCTGGTGACCCTCCTCGCGTACGAGGCCACCCGGGACGTCCGCACCGACGAGGTGGAGATCACCACCCCGGTGGCCGTGACCACCGGCACCCGGCTCTCCTACCCGCGCCCGCTGGTGGTGCCGATCCTCCGGGCCGGCCTCGGCATGCTGGACGGCATGACCCGGCTGCTGCCGACCGCCGAGGTCGGCTTCCTGGGCATGGTGCGCAACGAGGAGACCCTGGAGGCCTCCACCTACGCCACCCGGATGCCGGACGACCTCTCCGGCCGCCAGGTCTACGTGCTCGACCCGATGCTGGCCACCGGCGGCACGCTGGTCGCGGCGATCCGGATGCTGATCGAGCGCGGCGCCACCGACGTCACCGCCGTGGTGCTGCTGGCCGCGCCGGAGGGCGTCGCGGTGATGGAGCGCGAGCTGTCCGGTCTGCCGGTCACCGTGGTCACCGCGGCCGTCGACGAGCGGCTGAACGAGAACGGCTACATCGTCCCGGGCCTCGGCGACGCCGGCGACCGGCTGTACGGCACGGCGGGCTGAGCCCTCCCGACCCGGACGTGACGGAGCCCCCCGGCGTGCTGCCGGGGGGCTCCTCGTTCGTTGTCCGCCCGGTGATCCGGGCCGGCGCGTCAGCAGCTGCCGGTGCTGCTCGGGGCGGGGACCGGGCGGGTGGCGGCGGCCAGTGCGGCGGCGGCCTGGGTCTCGTCGAGCAGCGCGTTGTAGCTGTCGCCGATGACGAAGTCCACGGTGGCGTCGGTGCGGGCGTCGGCGGTGCTGGTGGCACCGGCGATCACCGAGCCGACCAGGGTGGACGCGCCGGCGCCGGCCGGCCCGGCGACCACCTGGGCGGTGCCCGGCACCTTCTTGTCCAGCTCCGCCGGGGCGTTGCCGACCTTGCCGATCGTGAAGCCGCGCTTCTTGAACTCCTCGGCGGTGCGGGCGGCCAGGCCGGCCTTGGCGGTCGCGTTGTAGATGTTCACGGTGACGGCCGCGGGCTGCGGGACCGCCGCGGGGTCGATCGGCGCCGCGGCCGTGCCCGGTACGGTCGGCGCGACCTCCGGGGTCGGGGCGGCCAGCGGCTTGCCGGAGGGGCTGGCGCAGGCCTGGGCGGAGGCGTTCTTGCCCTTGCCGCTGAAGATGTCCCAGAGCTGGACGCCGCCGAGGCCGATCAGGGCCAGCGCGAGCAGCGCGCCGATCAGCGCGAACACCTTGCGGCTCTTCTTCGGCGGGCGGCCCAGTCGCGGATAGGCGTTGCCGGTGATCCGGTACTGCTTCCCCTTCAGGCCTTGGGGAGTCAACATGCTCACGGTTTGTCTCCCCCTCGTGCCGGGGCGGGGATCGGGTGACGGTGGGGCCGGGCGCGGCGTCGCGGGAGGGCGATCGCGGCCGTAGTCAGCAGATTAGTGCCGGACAGCTGTGAAGGTACTAAACGATCATCATCCGGAGTACGCCGGTACCCGAATGGCGGCACCCGGGTACGAAGGGACCGCCCCCCGGTCCTGACCGGAGGGCGGTCCGACGCGTACGGCCGGGTGGACCGGCCCGTCCGTCATTCCATTTCGAGGACACGGGCGTGCAGCACCTGGCGCTGCTGGAGCGCGGCGCGGACCGCCCGGTGCAGGCCGTCCTCCAGGTACAGGTCGCCGTGCCACTTCACGACGTGCGCGAAGAGGTCCCCGTAGAAGGTCGAGTCCTCCGCCAGGAGGGTTTCCAGATCCAGTTGGCCCTTGGTGGTCACCAGCTGGTCGAGTCGCACCGGGCGCGGGGCGACGTCCGCCCACTGGCGGGTGCTGGTACGGCCGTGATCCGGGTACGGCCGCCCATTGCCGATGCGCTTGAAGATCACACGGAAAGCCTACCGTTTGGGCGGCGGATGGCCCAGCAGCCCTGGCCCCGCCACGCGCACGGGTGTGAGCTGCGGGCGGGGGATTGCGGCTGTTTCATGGGAAATGTCGGGTAGGTCCTCCGTGATCCGCACCGGGTCCCGGGGCCCGTCGGCCCGCCGAGTCGTGGTCCTGCCGCTCCGCCGCACCGCCCTGGAGGGTCTCCGATGTCCGCTGCCGTGCCGAACGCCGTCCGGGAGATCGCCGACGGGTACGCCTTCACCGGGCCCGCGCTGGAACTCGGCGCGGTGCTGCTGGACGGCACCGCGTACGCCGACGCCCGGGTGCGGGTGCCGCTCGGGGTGCTCAACCGGCACGGGCTGGTGGCGGGCGCCACCGGCACCGGCAAGACCAAGACCCTCCAGCTGATCGCCGAGCAGCTGTCCGCCCAGGGCGTGCCGGTGTTCCTCGCCGACATCAAGGGCGACGTCTCCGGGGTGGCCGCGCCGGGCGAGCCGGGCGGGCGGACCGCGGCCCGGGCCGCCGAGGTCGGCCAGGACTGGCGGCCCCGGGGCTGCCCGGTCGAGTTCTACGCGCTCGGCGGCCTGGGCAGCGGCATCCCCGTCCGGGCGACCGTGACCAGCTTCGGCCCGCTGCTGCTGGCCAAGGTGCTGGACCTGAACGAGACCCAGGAGGCCTCGCTCGGCCTGGTCTTCCACTACGCCGACCGGGCCGGCCTGGAGCTGTACGACCTCAAGGACCTCACGGCGGTCATCACCTTCCTCACCTCGCCCGAGGGCAAGGAGGAGCTGAGGGGCATCGGCGGGATCTCCGCCGCCACCGCCGGGGTGATCCTGCGCTCGCTCACCCTGCTGGAGAACGAGGGGGCCGGGGCGTTCTTCGGCGAGCCGGAGTTCGACACCGCCGAGCTGCTGCGGAGCGCGGACGGCGCGGGCGTGGTCTCGGTGCTGGAACTGCCGGCGGTGCAGGACCGGCCGCGGCTGTTCTCCACCTTCCTGATGTGGCTGCTCGCCGACCTCTACCAGGAGCTGCCCGAGGTCGGCGACCTCGACCGGCCGAAGCTGGTGTTCTTCTTCGACGAGGCGCACCTGCTGTTCAAGGGCGCCTCCAAGGCCTTCCTGGAGGCGATCACCCAGACCGTCCGGCTGATCCGTTCGAAGGGCGTGGGCATCTTCTTCGTCACCCAGACGCCCAAGGACGTGCCGTCGGACGTGCTGGCGCAGCTGGGCAACCGGGTGCAGCACGCCCTGCGGGCGTTCACCCCGGACGACGCCAAGGCGCTGAAGGCGACCGTCTCGACCTTCCCGAAGTCGCCCGCCTACGACCTGGGGGAGGTGCTGACCTCGCTCGGGACCGGCGAGGCGGTGGTCACGGTGCTCTCCGAGAAGGGCGCGCCGACGCCGGTGGCGGCGACCAGGCTGCGGGCGCCGCAGTCGCTGATGGGGCCGATCGCGCCGGAGGCGCTGCGGGCGGCGGTGGACGGCTCGGCGCTGAACGGGAAGTACCGGGACGCGATCGACCGGGAGTCGGCGTACGAGAAGCTCGCGGCGCGGGCGGCCCGACCGGAGGCCGAGCCGGTGCCGGTGCCGCCGGCGGAACCGGAGCGGGGCCGTGAGCAGGAACGGGAGCAGGAGCGGGAACGGGAGCGGGACCGGGGTGGGGAGCGGGGCCGGGACAAGGACGGCGGCGGGCTGCTCGGGGCACTGATGAGCAACCCGGCGCTCAAGTCCTTCGCCCGCTCCGCCGGGACGCAGCTCGGGCGGGAGATCTCCCGGAGCCTGTTCGGGACGTCCCGGCGGCGGAGGTGAAGCGGCGGAGGTGAAGCGGCGCTCCCGGCTCAGATGCTGTCGGTGAGCCAGACCCGGCCGGCCGAGATCGGGCGCTCGGCGACGGAGCGCGGCACCGTGCTGTTGAGGCTCCACCGGTAGCCGGCGAACAGCTTGGTGTCGGCGTCCGCGTAGAAGACCATGTGGCCGTAGCCGACGCCGTCGTGCTCCCGCCAGGCCGAGGTGCCGGCGGTGGTGGGGATCTCCTCGATCCGGGTGTCGGGGAAGGCCCGGTAGAGGTCGGTGGCGGTGCCGCCGTTCGCCGGGTTGCCGTGCGGGTCGCTGGTGCAGTCGATGATCTCGAAGACGTACGGGACGACCGGGCGGCCGAGCTTGGCGTCCACCGCCGCGTCCGACCAGGTGCCCTTGCGCTCGCGGATCATGACGATGTGGCCGGTGTACGGCTTGGAGCCGTCCTCGTCGGGGTGGTAGTCGAGGGCCACCAGGTCGCCGGGGCGCAGGTTCACCGGCTTGGTGACGCGGGTGAAGTGCGGGAGCGCGTCCGGGTCGAGGAAGGCCTGCTGGTACTTCTCGGCGGTCGGGTAGGGGTTGGTGTTGGCCGGGTCCTTGATGAAGTACTGCTGGAAGTACTCCCGGGTCGCCCAGCCGTAGCTGTAGCCGCTCCACGGCATCGGCGTCCCGGCGGGCACGGTGGGCTGGGTGCCGTAGGCCCGCTGGAGGGCCAGGGTGAGGAAGGACGAGCACTGGGCCAGGTTGTAGAACTCCTCCGGGTGGCCGGCGGTGCCCCAGCGGACGGTGGTGTGGACGTCCTCGAACTCGCCGGCCGTCTTGTACCGGTTGGCGTTCTGGTCCCAGGGACGCAGCCGCAGGTTGTCGATCAGGGCCTCGGCCTCGATCTGGTGCGGCAGCTTGAGCGTGTACGGGCTGGGCGCCGGGACGGTGGCCGCGGCGGCCCCGCCGGCGCCGACGGTGCCCGCCAGGGCGGCGGCCCCGGCGGTGCCGGCGGCTCCGGCGAGCAGACGGCGGCGGCTGATCGGTGATGCGGTCATTGGGTGCTCCCCCTCGTCGGATGATCACGACTGAGGGGGAGCTTAGGGAGCACATGTTGGCATGGCCAGGTTCAGTCGCACGGGTGAGCGATCGATTCCGGCCATGGCAGCTTCAGGCCAGGGCGGCGCCGATCCGGTCGAGGGAGGACAGCCGCATCAGGCCGTAGTGGTAGAACTCGACCTCCGGCACGCCCAGCTCGCGCAGCACGGCGATCTTGGCGGCGAGATTCGCCGGGCCGTCGCAGTCCGAGGCCATCGGGCGCAGGATCACCGCCATGTCCTGCGGACGCACCCCGTGCAGGGCGAAGGCGGCGAGCTTCTCGCGGACCGCCTCGGGCGTGCGCGCGTAGCCCAGCGTCTCGATCTGGTGGGCGGCCTTCGCCAGCCCCGGCAGGTCGATCCCGGACAGCCAGCCGGTGCCCGGGCCGCCGCCGTCCATGAAGCTCAGCCGCATGCCGTGCCGGGCCGCCTCCTCGGTCACCTCGGCGGCCAGTGAGGTCACCGTCGCGGCCGAGGCGTCCACGTAGGCGGCCACGGCGCCGCCGGCCAGCTCGTCCAGCGCGGCGGGCTCGGCGGCGGCCGCGTCGTCGGCCAGCCGCCGGCGCAGCTCGGTGCGGACCGCCGCGGCCGCCTCCTCGGCGGGGACGCCCGCGCGGACGGCCGCCGCCCGGCAGTGCCCGCAGAAGCAGAGGCCGAGCAGGGCCTCGGCGGCCGGGCCCAGCTCCTCGAAGTAGCGCTCGTGGTGGTAGCCGTGGCGCAGGCCGTGGAAGTGCAGCGACTCGGCCCGGACCGCGTCCACGCCGTACCGGGCCAGCTCGGTGACCAGGGTGCGGGCGTACGCGCGGACCTCGGGGTGGGCCGGGCACAGCTCGGTGAGGTGACGGTCCCCGAAGGCGTTGGCGGGTGCGCAGTCCGGGTGTTCGAAGCCGAGTCGGTCGTTGTGGCAGAAAACCGTCCACGCGTGCAGCTTCAGGCCACGCCGGCGGGCCTCCTCGGCGGCCTCGGCGAACGGGTCGCGGTCGCCGATCGCGGTGGAGGGCACGGGCCGCAGCCGCTGCCCGGACCAGCGGGCCGGGTCGGGGCGGAAGTAGGCCGCGCCCGGCTCCAGGTAGCGGATCACCCGGCGGGGGTTGTGCGGGAAGACGTCGCGGGCCTCGTGGTAGACCGAGGCGAGGGTGACGCCGCCGACCCCGGCCCGGTCGGTGAGGTTGCCGAAGAAGGTGTCGGCGCCCTCGTCGAGGAGGTCGGTGGCGAAGGCGAGGACGGACGACTCCACGGTGCGGCTCCGGAGCAGGGGGCAGGTGCTCGTTCACGCTAACCGCCGGGGCGGGGAATGGTCTATACCTGGCCGGGGCGGCGCGCCCCGGTCGGCGCTCAGATGCCCAGGTCGTCGAGCTCCTTGAGCAGCGCGCCGGCGGGGCTGGTGGGCGTCGGGCCGGTGCCCGCGGCGGCCGCGGCCGGGCCCGCCGCGCGCCGGGGCGTGCGGTCGCGCAGCAGCCAGGCGCCGGCCAGTCCGCCGATCAGCCCGCCCAGGTGGCCCAGCCAGCTGACGCCCTGGGCGCCCGGCAGCACGCCCAGCAGGAGGTAGGAGTAGAGCACGGCCACGCCCACGCCGATCACCGTGTCCAGCGGGTTGCGGTCGAAGATCCCGCGCAGCACCACGTAGCCGAAGTACCCGTAGACGACGCCGCTGGCGCCCGCCGTGACGGCGTCCGGCCGCTCGAACCACCAGACCGTCAGGCCGCTGGTCAGTACGATCAGCACGGTCGCCAGCAGGAACCGCTTCATGCCCCGGTACGCGGCCAGGAAGCCGAACGCGAACAGCGGCCAGGAGTTCGCCTCGATGTGCTCCCAACCGAAGTGCAGGAACGGCATGGTGACGATGTCCGGCAGCTCGTCGAGCCGGCCCGAGCTCATGCCGTACTCGTAGGACAGCCGGTAGTCGTCGAGCCAGTTCGCCACCTGGACCGCCCAGATGACGGCGAGGGCGCCGAGCACGGTGAACAGCGCGGCACGGGAGTCACGGAGCAGACGGGCGAATCGCGGGGCCATGACCCGACTGTAGGGCCGGGCCGCCCGGTCGGTCACCCCACTATGGTGAATCCTGTCCGACGGCCCGTGCCCGGGCCCGGGCCTCCCCTGTCCCGCCGTGCCGAGAGGTGACCCTCCATGAGCGTGCGTCCGCCGCTGCCGTACGAGTTCCTGCCGCAGGTGCCGTCCTTCCAGCTGACCAGCGAGGACATCGCCGAAGGCGGCACGCTGGCCGAGGAGTTCATCCACGCCGGGGCCAACCGGTCGCCGCAGCTGGCCTGGTCCGGCCTGCCGGAGGGCACCCGCTCGATCGCCGTCACCTGCTACGACCCGGACGCCCCGACCGGCTCCGGCTGGTGGCACTGGCTCGCCCTCAACCTGCCCGCCGACACCACCGGCCTGGCCCGCGGTGCCGGCGCCTCCGACGAAGACCTGCCCGGCGAGCGCTCCTTCCACGGCCGCAACGACTTCCCGGGCAACCGGTACGACGGCGCCGCCCCGCCGCCCGGGCCGGTGCACCGCTACGCCTTCGCCGTCCACGCCCTCGACGTGGACGGCCTGGAGGTCGGCCCGGACACCCCGCCGGCCCAGGTCGGCTTCAACATCACCTTCCACACCCTGGCCCGCGCCGTCCTCACCGCCGAGTACGGCGTCTGAACGTCCGGACGCCCGGGCGTCCGAGGACCGGGCCGGGCCGACCGGTCCGGCCCGTGGGTGCCGACGCGCCGCCGCCCGTGCCGACCGCGGGCGGCGGCGTCGCGCCGTCAGGCCGGGTCGGCGGCCCGTCCCGCCCGGTCGGCGAGGGCCCGGAGGTGGTCGCGCATCTCGGGCGGCGAGTGCACCTCGAAGTCGCAGCCGAACATCAGCAGGCGCACCGCCAGCCACTCCAGCGAGTCGGTGCGGGAGCGGAGCCGGCAGGTGTGCTCGTCGACCGGCTCCACCTCGGCGTCGCCGTAGCCGCCCAGCCGTTGCCGGGCTTCGGCGGCCGGCAGCCGGAGGGTGGCGTCCAGGGTGTACGCCGAGGACTGGCGGCGGAGCTTGCTCGCGACGTACGCGGCGGCGTCCTCGGCCGGGAGCGGGCGCGGGGTGAAGCGGGCGCCGGTGGCGAAGGGGTCGGAGAGCCGGTCCACCCGGAACAGCCGCCAGTCGTCCCGGTCGAGGTCGAAGCCGACCAGGTACCAGCGGCGGCCGGCCGAGACCAGCCGCTCCGGTTCGACCTGGCGCCGGGTCTCGGCGCCGGTGCCGGCCCGGTAGCCGAAGCGGAGCCGCTCGTGGTTGGCGACGGCGTTGGCCAGCACCGTGAGGTCCTCCGGGTCCACGGTCGGGCCGTCGCCGCTGAGCAGCGGCAGGGTGGCCCGGTCCAGCGTGGCGACCCGGTGGCGCAGCCGGGCGGGCAGCACCTGGAGCAGCTTGCCGAGGGCCCGCACCGAGGCCTCCTCGATGCCGACCACGGCGTGTCCGGCGGCCGCCCGCAGGCCGACCGCGATGGCCACCGCCTCCTCGTCGTCGAGCAGCAGCGGCGGCATCGCGGTGCCCGCGACCAGCCGGTAGCCGCCGATCGGGCCCATGGTGGCCTCGACCGGGTAGCCGAGCTCGCGGAGCCGGTCGATGTCGCGGCGGATGGTGCGCGGGCTGACCTGGAGCCGGTCGGCGAGCTCGCTGCCGGGCCACTCGCGCGGGGTCTGGAGGAGGGAGAGCAGGCTGAGGAGTCGTGCCGGAGTGTCGGTCATGGGACCAGGGTGCCGGAAGTCCAGGACAGGATCTGACCTACACGGCCCGTAGCGTCGTCGACGTGCTGAAGAACGGCGACGAGGAGCGTGCGGTGGAAAAGGTTTCGGACCCGGGGGCCGGGACGGTGACGGTGTCGGACCGGCGGAGGTGGATCGCGCTGGCGATCGTGATGACCGCCTCCTTCATGGACCTGGTGGACGTCACGATCGTGAACATCGCGATCCCGAGCATCCAGGAGTCCACGGGGGCGTCGTTCTCCGCCGTGCAGTGGGTGACCGGCGGGTACGCGCTGGCCTTCGCCATCGGGCTGATCACCGGTGGCCGGCTCGGTGACATCCACGGCCGGAAGCGGTTGTTCCTGATCGGCATGGCCGGCTTCACGCTGGCTTCGGCGCTCTGCGGTCTGGCGAGCGGCTCGGAGATGCTGGTCGCGATGCGGATCCTGCAGGGCGGGACGGCGGCGCTGATGGTGCCGCAGGTGCTGTCGATCGTCCACGCGACCTTCCCGGCGGAGGAGCGCGGCAAGGTGTTCGGCCTGTTCGGCGCGGTGGTCGGACTGGGCGCGGTCAGCGGTCCGATGATCGGTGCGGTGCTGACGGAGTGGGACGTGCTGGGGCTCGGCTGGCGTCCGATCTTCCTGATCAACCTGCCGGTGGGGATCGCCGGCCTGCTGCTCGGCCGGACCTTCATCACCGAGTCCAAGGCCGAGCGGGCGCTGAAGCTGGACCTGCCGGGCGTGCTGCTGGCCAGCGCCGGCCTGCTGATGCTGATCTACCCGCTGACCCACGGCCGGGAGGCCGGCTGGCCGCTCTGGGGCCACCTGACGATGGCCGGGAGCCTGCCGGTGTTCGCGCTGTTCGTCGCGTACGAGCGGGTCAAGACGCGGCGGGACGGCTCGCCGCTGGTGGAGCTGTCGCTGTTCCGGGTGAAGTCGTTCGCGGCGGGCATCGGCGTCCAACTGACCTTCGGCGTCGTCTCCGGGATCTTCTTCCTGGTCTGGACCCTCTACATGCAGCTCGGCCTCGGCTGGAGCCCGCTGAAGGCCGGGGCGACCGGCATCCCGTTCTCGCTCGCGATCTCCACGGCGGCCGGGGTCTCGGTGCAGCAGCTGGTGCCGCGGTTCGGGCGGAAGGTGCTCCAGGCGGGGGCCCTGGTGATGGCGGCCGGCGTGCTCGTCTACATCGCGGAGGCGCACCGCTACGGCACCGGCATCGCGCCCTGGCAGATGGCGCTGCCGCTGGTGGTGATGGGCGCCGGGATGGGTCTGATCGTCGCGCCGATCACCGACGCGGTGCTGGCGGAGGTCCCGCGGGAGCACGCCGGCTCGGCCTCCGGACTGATCAACACGGTGAACCAGGTCGGTCTGGCGCTCGGCCTGGGCCTGGTCTCGGTGGCCTTCTTCGACGCGGTGCCGGCCGGGACGGCGGCGGGCGCGGCGTTCGTGGGGGCGTTCGAGCACGCGATGTGGTGGGTGCTCGGGGTGCTGGCGGTGGTGTTCCTGCTGATGTTCGCGCTGCCCGGGCGGCGCGCGGTGGACGCCGCGCCGACGGCCGCCGAGGAGGCCACCCAGGAGCGGGAGCCGGTCCTGGTGTAGGGCACGGAGTACCGGCCCCGGTCGCGCGGAGTGCGCGACCGGGGCCTTCGCGCGCACACTGGGAGGACCATGGTCCGTACGCCGGTGGACTCCTCGGCGCTGCGCTCGGTCGGCTACGACGCGGCGCGCCGCGTGCTGGAGCTGGAGTTCACCCGCGGCGGCGTGTACACCTACCTGGCCGTACCGGGGCGGGTGCACCGCGAACTGATGGCGGCGGACAGCCACGGGCGCTACTTCGTCCGGGAGATCCGCGACCGCTACCCGTACCGACGGGTGCGGTGAGGCCGGCGCGTCCGGGCGGGGCGAGGGGCCCCGGGGCCGGGACTCAGGCGCGGACCTTCGTCCTCGACCGGGCGTCCTTCGCGGCCTTCTCCTCCTTGGCGGCGCGCTTCAGCTCCTGCTTGGTGGCGCGGACCTGCTCCAGCGAGTCCGGCCCGGTGATGTCCGCGACCGAGCGGAACGCGCCCTCCTCGCCGTACGCCCCCGCCGCCTCGCGCCAGCCCTCCGGCCGCACGCCGTACTGCTTGCCCAGCAGCGCCAGGAAGATCTGCGACTTCTGCTTCCCGAACCCCGGAAGGGCGTTGAGCCGGCTGAGCAGCTCCCGCCCGGTCGCGACGTCCTTCCACAGCGCGGCGGCGTCCCCGTCGTACTGCGCCACCAGGAACTGGCAGAGCTGCTGCACCCGCTTGGCCATCGCCGCCGGGTACCGGTGCACCGCCGGCTTCTCGCAGAGCAGGGCGACGAACTCGTCCGGGCTGTACGCGGCGATCTCGTGCGCGTCCAGGTCCTCGTGCCCCAGCCGCTGCGCGATCGTGAGCGGCCCGGTGAACGCCCATTCCATCGGCACCTGCTGGTCCAGCAGCATCCCGACGAGCGCGGCGAGCGGGCTCCGCCCGAGCAGCTCGTCGGCCTCGGGCTGCTGTGCGAGCCGCACGGTGACGTTCATGGGCTGACCTCCTCGGAGCATGGACCAGGGTCGTCGCCCAGTCTGCCGGGCGGGTGAGGAGGGGGCCGCGTCAACACGCCATGACCAGCCGATTCCTTGGAACCACGGGGTGGTTCGTCGGCGGAGTTCCGTGCGCGGCGTCGGGGCTGCGCCAGGCCGAGGGTCATGTGAGGGTAGCCGAGGCGGATCCGGTCGCCGAGCGCGACACCGGGGTCGGCGACGGAGGCCTCCAGTCGGGCGGTCGCCCCGGCCGCCCCGGAGCGGCTCCCAGGCCGGTGGGCCGCTCCTTCAACTCGGCGGCGGGGCCGACGAGTCGGTGCTTCCGCCCGACCTCGGTGCACTCCACGGCGGCTGCGCCCCTCGTCGGCCGTCGGGTGCGAGCGTAGTCGTCGCCCGGCGCCGGAAGGGTGGGGTGGGGCCGATCAGTCGTACTGGTGTGCCGGTCGGAGCCCGGGGCTGGGCAGGTGTTCGAGTGAACTGGGCTATCTCATATGACTGTTCCGGTTCTCCGGCTGAGATCGTTGAAGTCGGGTAATGCTGTGTCGGCCTTGTCGACGCGTCCAGAAAGGCTCGCCCGGTGTCCCAGCCGTTCGAACTGCCGTCCTTCTACGTGCCGCACCCGGCGCGGCTCAACCCGCATCTCGACGAGGCGCGGGCCCATTCCGCCGCGTGGGCACGGGAGATGGGCATGCTGGAGGGGTCGGGCGTCTGGACCCGGGCGGACCTGGACGCGCACGACTACGGACTGCTCTGCGCCTACACCCACCCCGACGCCTCGGCCGAGGTGCTGTCGCTGGTCACCGACTGGTACGTCTGGGTGTTCTTCTTCGACGACCACTTCCTGGAGGTGTTCAAGCGGACCAACGACCGGGTGGGCGGCAAGGCGTACCTGGACCGGCTGCCGCTGTTCATGCCGGCCGACCCCGACACGCCGGTGCCCGAGCCCACCAACCCGGTCGAGGCCGGACTGGCCGACCTCTGGCGGCGGACGGTGCCCGCGATGGGCGAGGACTGGCGGGTGCGGTTCGCCGAGAGCACCCGGAACCTGCTCAACGAGTCGCTCTGGGAGCTCGCGAACATCAACGCGGGCCGGATCGCCAACCCCGTCGAGTACATCGAGATGCGCCGCAAGGTGGGCGGCGCGCCCTGGTCCGCCGGGCTGATCGAGTACGCGGCCGGCGCCGAGGTGCCGGCCGCGGTGTCGGGGTCGCGGCCGCTGCGGGTGCTGATGGACGCCTTCTCGGACGGCGTCCATCTGCGCAACGACCTGTTCTCCTACCAGCGCGAGGTCCAGGACGAGGGCGAACTCAGCAACGGCGTCCTGGTGCTGGAGACGTTCCTGGAGTGCGGCACCCAGGAGGCGGCGGACGCCGTCAACGACCTGCTCACCTCGCGGCTCCAGCAGTTCGAGAACACCGTGGTCACCGAACTGCCGCAGCTGTTCGCCGACGCCGGGCTGGACGCGGACGAGCGGGCCCGGGTGCTGGCCTACGTCAAGGGGCTGCAGGACTGGCAGGCCGGCGGGCACGAGTGGCACATGCGGTCGAGCCGCTACATGAACGGCGGCGGCGCGGCCGCGGGCACGGCCACCTGGTGGGACCCGTTCGCGATCGGCGGCGTCGGGACGTCGGCGCTGGACGTGCTGCGGTCCGGCGGGGCGCTGGGCGACCTGGCCGACGAGCTGGGGTCGTTGAGCCGGTCCGGACCGGTGACGAAGGACTGGGCGCCGACGGTGGGGGAGTCGCCGGTGGCGGCCCTGCTCGACGCGCTGCGGGGGGCCGGGGCCTCGCTGGAATCGCCCGGGACCGGCCTGATCGGCGGCTCCCACGGGGACGTCGAGCCGGGGATCCGGCGGGCCCGGTCGCACGCGCACGTGCCCTTCCAGGCCGTCGGTCCGTCCCGGCTTCCCGACTTCCGGCTGCCGTTCACGGTGGAGCTGAGCCCCTATCTGGAGGCCTCGCGGCTCCACACGGTCGCATGGGCCGAGCGGATGGGGTTGCTGGAGGCCCGGCCGGACGATCCGACCGCGGGCGTCTGGAGTGCCGAGAGCGCGGCCGACTACGATCTCGCGCTCTGCGCGGCCGGCATCCACCCGGACGCCAGTGCCGACCAACTCGACCTCTCCGCGGACTGGTTGCTCTGGGGCACCTACGCGGACGACTGGTTCCCGCGGGCCTTCGGCCGGACCGGCGACCTGGCCGGGGCCAAGGCCGTGCTCGCGCGGTACCTGCTGCTGATGCCGGTCGACGGCGAGCCGGCCGCCGAGCCGCTGAACGCGCTGGAGCGCGGGCTGGCCGACCTCTGGGAGCGGACCGCCGGTCCGATGACCGTCGAGGCGCGCGGGAAGCTCCGCGAAGCGGTCGAGACGATGCTGCTGAGCTGGATCTGGGAGCTCAACAACCAGTCCCAGAACCGGATCCCCGACCCGGTCGACTACCTGGAGATGCGCCGCGCCACCTTCGGCTCCGACCTCACCATGAGCCTCGCGCGGCTGGCGCACGGGCAGGTCGTGCCGGACGAGGTCTACGCGAGCGGTCCGATGCGTTCGGTGGAGAACGCGGTCTCCGACTACGCGGCGATGATGAACGACCTCCACTCGTACCAGAAGGAGGTGGAGTTCGAGGGCGAGGTGCACAACGCCGTCCTGGTGGTGCAGACCTTCTTCAACTGCGACTACCCGGCGGCGGTGCGGATCGTCGACGACCTCATGCACGCGCGGCTCGACCAGTTCCGGCACGTGGTGGCCGAGGAGTTCCCGGTGCTGTTCGAGGACTTCGGGCTGGACGGCCGGGCGCGGGCGACGCTCGCGGGGTACGTCAAGGAGCTGGAGAACTGGCTCGCCGGGATCCTGGTCTGGCACCGGGACTGCCGCCGGTACCGGGAGGAGGACCTGCTGCGGCACTTCGGGCGGGACGCGGCCGCGGCGCCGGAGGCGGTGGCCGACGAGGTGGGGGAGCCGGGCGGCGGCGTGGTGGGCGCGCTGCTGGTGCGGCCGACCGGGCTGGGGACGTCGGCGGCCTCGGTGGCGGGCGCGGTCGGCCGGGTCGCCGTCGGGTAGCTGCCGGGTAGCCGCCGGGCGGAGGTGCGCGGGCGGAGGTGCGTGGACGGCGGTCCGCCGGGGTCCGGTCCCCGGCGGGCCGCCGTCGTGTTCGTCCTGGTGGCGGGCGTGTGGGTGTGCGGGGTGGCAGCGGACTGACTAGGGTGGCAAATCGGGACAAAATGCCGCACGAGAGGGTTCCGCCATGGCTGTGCTGCCCGAGGGAACGCCCTGCTGGGCCGACGCGATGTTCACCGACCTGGAGGGCGCGAAGGCGTTCTACGGCGATGTGCTCGGCTGGACCTTCGGTGAGTCCTCCTCCGAGTACGGCAACTACACCCAGGCCTACTCCGACGGCAAGGCGGTCGCCGCGATCGTCCCGCCGATGCCCGGCCAGGACGGCACCGCGGTGTCCGCCTGGTGCCTCTACTTCGCCTCGCCCGACGCCGCCACCACCGCGGAGCGGATCCGGGCCAACGGCGGGGAGGTCCTGATGGGCCCGATGGCGGTCGGTGAGTTCGGTTCGATGGTGATCGCCAAGGACCCGGCCGGCGTCGCCTTCGGCGTCTGGCAGGCCGGCACCCACGAGGGCTTCGAGAAGCAGGGGGCTTCGGGCGCGTACACCTGGGCCGAGGTCATCACCCGGGACGCGGCCGCCGCGGACGGCTTCTTCCCCGCCGTCTTCCCGTACGCGGTGAAGCGGATGGACGCCGAGCAGATGGACTACAAGATCTTCTACGTCCGGGAGCAGCCGGTCCTCGGCCGGATGCAGGCGGGCCCGGCGGACCTGCCGCCCGAGGCGCCGAGCTACCTCAGCGTGTGCTTCGCCGTGGACGACTGCGACGCCGCCGTCGCCAAGGTCACCGAGCGGGGCGGGAAGCTGTACGCCGGTCCGACGGACAGCCCGTTCGGCCGGTTCGCCGCCGTCGGTGACCCCCAGGGTGCGGCGTTCGGCGTGATCGACCTCGGCCGTACGGCCGGCGACATGCCGGCCATGGTGGCGGAGTGACCGCGGCGGCGCCGTCCGGTGCGGCCGGGCGGCGCGGGGAGCGGGCGGAACTGGTGCAGACCCTCGACAAGCACCGGGGGTTCCTGCGCTTCACGGTCCGCGACCTCACCGACGAGCAGGCCGCCCGGCGGACCACGGTCAGCGAGCTGTGCCTGGCCGGTCTGATCAAGCACGTCGCCGGGACGGAGGCGAGCTGGATGCGGTTCGCGGTCGGCGGAGCGACCGCGATGGCGGCCGAACCGGTCGACTGGGAAGGGCAGTTCAGGATGGCCGAGGGCGAGACCCTGGCCGGGCTGCTCGCCGCGTACGAGCGGGTGGCGGCCGAGACGGACGCGCTGGTGGAGAGCCTGCCGGACCTGGACCGGGCGCACGACCTGCCGACCGCGCCGTGGTTCGAGCCGGGCGCCGCCTGGTCGGTCCGGCGGGTGCTGCTGCACATCATCGCCGAGACGGCGCAGCACGCCGGGCACGCCGACATCATCCGGGAGGCGCTGGACGGGGCGAAGACGATGGGCTGAGCGGGTCGAGGGGTCCGCGCGGCCGATCGGGCCGAGCAGGTCGGACGGGGCGGACGTCGACGCCGAGCAGGTCGCGCAGGGCCCGGTCGCCGTCCGGCGTCACCCGCAGCGCGCGACCGGAGCCGATCCGCTCGACCCAGCCCCGGTCCAGCGCCGTCCGGCAGAGCAGCGCGCCGAACGCGCCGCCCAGGTGGTTGCGGCGCTCCGTCCAGTCCAGGCAGGTGCGGACCACCGGGCGGGCGCCGGTGCGGCCGGCCCGGGGCGGGAGTTCCGCGCCCAGCTCGGTCAGCCAGGCCCGGCCGCGGGCGGTGAGGGCCGGGCCGGCCTCGTCCGCCACCAGGCCGCGGGCCAGGACGGCGTCGCTGACCGCCACGCCCAGGCGGCCGGCGAGGTGGTCGTAGCAGGTCCGGGCGCGGGCCTCGGCGCTCAGCCGGGTGGCCTCGCCCAGGGAGCGCGGGAGCGCGGCGGCCGGTGGGTCGGCGGCTCCCGGGGCGGTGGCCGCGGCGGCGGGCGGGGGCGCGAAGGACGCGAGGTCCTCGATCAGCGTGGCGACCTCCGGACCGGCCAGCCGGACGTAGCGGTGCCGGCCCTGCCGTTCCTCGGCCAGCAGGCCGCCGGCGACCAGCCGGGAGAGGTGCTCGCTCGCGGTGGACGGCGCCACGCGTGCGTGCCGGGCCAGTTCCCCGGCGGTCCAGGCGCGACCGTCGAGCAGGGCCGTGCAGAACGCGGCGCGGGTCGGATCGGCGAGCAGGGCGGCGAGTTGGACGAGCGACATGGCTCCATGGTGCCTCGCGGACGGTTCGGCGGGCGCCGAAACGTCCCGGTCCTACCGTGAGGTCCCGGAGGGCGCCGCTCCGGCCCGGGCGCCCGACCCGACTTCCGTTCGTACGAGAGGACCGCCCGATGAGCGACAGCCCGCTCAACACCCCGCTCGGCACCCCGCTCGGCACCCCGTTCGCCGCCCTCCACCGCCGCCCCGGTGAGCCGCTGCTGCTCCCCAACGCCTGGGACCACGCCTCCGCCGCCGTCCTCGCCGAGCAGGGCTTCCCCGCCATCGGCACCACCAGCCTGGGTGTCGCGGCGGCGGCCGGGCTGCCCGACGGTGCCGCGGCCACCCGCGCCGAGACGCTCCGGCTGGCCCGTCGTCTCGGCCGCTCGGGGCGGTGCGCGGTCTCCGTCGACGTGGAGAACGGGTTCAGCGACGACCCCGGCGAAGTCGCGGCGCTGGCGGTCGAGTTGGCGGAGGCGGGGATCGTCGGCATCAATCTGGAGGACGGCCGCCCGGACGGCACGCTCACCCCCGCGGCCGTGCACAGCGCCAAGATCGTCGCGATCAAGGACGCCGCGCCCGCCCTGTTCGTCAACGCGCGCACCGACACCCACTGGCTCGCCGTGCCCGGTGCCGTCGAGGAGACCGACCGCCGGCTCGCGGCCTACGAACAGGCGGGCGCGGACGGCCTGTTCGTCCCCGGCCTGACCGACCCGGCCGCGATCGAGCGGCTCTGCGGCACGGTGGCCGGCCCGCTGAACATCCTCTTCAGCCCGACCGGTCCCGGCCTCGCCGAACTCGCGGCCCTCGGGGTCGCCCGGGTCAGCCTCGGGTCGTTCCTCTACCGGACCGCCCTCGCGGCGGCCGTCTCCGCCGCCCTCGCCGTCCGCGACGGGGTCCCGACGGCGGCCGCTGCCGTCGACACCCCCGGCTACGCCGCCGTCCAGGCCCTGTACGCCGACGGGCGGTGATCCAGCTGGCCCCGGTGGCCCCGGTGGCCCTGCCGTCTCCGCCGACCGCGCCGGAGGGCCGCGGGCGTCAGTCGTCGGTCAGATAGTGGCGCCCCGGTATCTGTTCGAAGATCAGATTGGTCCGGGTCTGGGCCACCGCCGGGTGGGTGGTCAGGTGGTCCACGACGAAGTCGCGCAGCTCCTCCGGCCCGGCCACGCCGACGTGCAGCAGGTAGTCGTCGGACCCGGCCATGTGGAAGACCGCCAGGACGCCGGGCAGGTCGGGCGCGGTGCCGCGGAAGCTCTCGTTCTGCTCGCGGGTGTGCGCCCGCAGCCGGACCGAGATCATCGCCTGCAGCGGCAGTCCGATGGCCGCGGGGTCGATCTCGGTCCGGAACGCCCGGATGATGCCGCGGTCGCGCAGGGCGCGCACCCGCGCCAGGCAGGTCGAGGCGGCGACGCCGACGGCCTCGGCGAGCGCGTTGTTCGGGGTGCGGGCGTTCTCGGCGAGGACGCGCAGGATGGCGCGGTCGATGTCGTCGACGGGCGCCCGGTGGGCCTGCGGAAAATTCGGCACGTCGTCCAGAGTCGCCGACCGTGCCGCAGATTCGCAAGGCAGGACCGATCACTTTCGAATCTTCTTCGGAACACTTCCGCCAGGGTGGTGAAAAGTTCCATCCTGGCGGGCGAGCGGCCCCGGCCGAATCCGCCTCAGTGAACCCGGAGTGCCGCGCCCATGAGCCCCACGACCGCCCGTGCCGCCGTCGCCCGTGCCGCCCTCGACGGTGCCCTCGACCGCGCCGTCGTCGACCGCGCCGTCGTCGACCGCGCCGTCGTCGAAGGGGCCGCCGTTCCGGGCCCGGTCCACGTCGACGCGGAGCCGGAGGGCGCGGACTTCGCGATACCCGCCGAGGGCCTCACCGACGGCGAGCGGCTGCGCGCGCTCGACCGCATGGACGGCTACCTCACCCGCAAGCGCCGGCACCTGGTCGGCTACCAGGCCACCCAGGAGCTCGCGGGCAGCGCGCTCGACCTGGCCCGCTTCATGCTGAGCAACATCAACAACCTCGGCGACCCGTTCCAGAGCGGCGGCTACAAGCCGAACACCAAGGTCGTCGAGCGCGCGGTGCTCGACTACTACGCGCGGCTCTGGCACGCCGGACCGTCCTACGACCCGGCCGACCCCGAGTCCTACTGGGGCTACATGCTGTCCATGGGGTCGACCGAGGGCAACATGTACGCGCTGTGGAACGCGCGCGACTACCTGACCCGGCCCGGCGCGCCCCGGCCGGTGGCGTTCTACTCGGAGGACACCCACTACTCCTTCGCCAAGGCCGTCCGCGTGCTGGGCGTCGACACCTTCCACGCGGTGGGCACCGCGGACTACCCGGACGAGTGTCCGCTCGGCGGGGAGTGGCCCGCCGAGGTGCCCTCGCAGCCCGGCCCGTCGGGCCTCTCCTGGGACGGCTCCGGGGCCGTCGACCTGGACGCGCTCGCGGCGCTGGTGGAGTTCTTCGCGGCGAAGGGCCACCCGGTCTTCGTCAACTTCAACCTCGGGAGCACCTTCAAGGGCGCCCACGACGACGTCCGGGGCGCCTGCGAGCGCCTGCTGCCGATCTTCGAGCGGCACGGGCTGCTGCCCCGCGCCGGGAGCGACGCGCGCCGGGGCTTCTGGATCCACGTGGACGGCGCGCTCGGCGCCGGGTACGCGCCGTTCCTGCGGATGGCCTCGGCGGACCCGGCGGCGTTCGGCTGGGAGCCGGAGGCCGAGCTGCCGGAGTTCGACTTCGGCCTCACCCTGGCGACCCGGGAGTCCGGCGACGTCGACCCGGTCGCGTCGATCGCCATGAGCGGGCACAAGTGGGCCGGTGTGCCGTGGCCGTGCGGCGTCTTCATGACGAAGACCAAGTACCAGCTCGAACCGCCGACCCAGCCGGAGTACATCGGCGCACCGGACAGCACCTTCGCCGGCTCCCGCAACGGCTTCTCGCCGCTGGTGCTCTGGGACCACCTCTCCCGGCTCTCCCACCGGGACCAGGTCGACCGGATCCGCCGCTCCCAGGAGCTGGCCGCGTACCTGGAGCGGCGGCTCCGCGAGGTGGAGCGGGAGACCGGCGCCGAGCTCTGGCCGGCCAGGACGCCGGGCGCGATCACCGTGCGGTTCCGCAAGCCCAGCGCGGGGCTGGTGGCCAAGTGGTCGCTGTCCTCGGAGAACGTCCTGACCACCCCCGGCGACCCGGCCGGGCTGCGCGGCTACGTGCACGTGTTCCTGATGCCCTCGGTCGACCGGGCGAAGCTGGACGCCCTGCTGGACGACCTGGCCCGGGACCCGGTGATCCTCGGCCGGGCCTGACGCGGCGGCGTCCGGCCTGCCGCTGCGGTACGCGGTCTGCGGCACGAGCCGCAGGCCTGATGCGTCGTCATACTGCGCGGTGGGGAGGGGAGGCAGGACCGGGGTACCGGAGGCGAGGAGGGGCGGGAGCCGGGTCCTCGTGCGGCCGGGCGATGCCCGGGAGGGGGTGCGGTTCCTAGGCTCGGCCAGGTGATCGAGCGGTTCGCCCGCGCGGCGGGCACCGCCGGCACGCTCTCCGATCCCTCGCCTCCGCGCGCCCCGGTGGCCGCGTACCCAAGGAGCTTCCGCATGGACGTTCGTCACTCCCGCCGGCCCCGGTCCGTCCGAGCCGCCCCGTCGGCCTCGCCCCGGCGCGCCCTCGCGGTGCTGCTCGCGACGGCCGCCGCGCTCGGTGCGGCCGGCACCGTCCCGGCCGCCGCGGCGCCGTCCGCCGGGCCGAAGGACGCCGTCCGCGCCGGGCTGGAGCGGCTGGTCGACGAGGACCGCTACCCCGCCGCGATGGCCTCGGTCACCACCAGGGACGGCCGGACCCGCAACTGGACCGCGGGCGTCGCCGATCTGCGGACCGGCTCCAGGGTCCCGGTGGACGGACAGGTGCGGGCGGGCAGCAACACCAAGACCTACGTCGCCGTGGTCGTCCTGCAGCTGGTCGGCGAGGGCAAGGTCGAACTCGACGCCCCGATCGACCGCTACCTGCCCGGCCTGGTCCGCGGCGAGGGCTTCGACGGGCGCAAGGTGACGGTCCGGCAGATCCTCCAGCACACCAGCGGACTGCCCGAGTACACCGACAAGATCTTCGAGGCGGTGTTCGGCAAGGACCGCCACCGCTACTACCAGCCCCGCGAGCTGCTCGACATCGCGTTCGCCGACAAGGCGCGGTTCGAGCCCGGTACGAGCTGGGCGTACACCAACACCAACTACGTCCTCGCCGGCCTGCTGATCGAGAAGGTCACCGGCCGCCCGGTCGCCGAGCAGCTGACCGAGCGGGTGATCGAGCGGATCGGCCTGCGGCACACCTACTTCCCGGGCGTCGGCGACGAGGGCATCAGGGAGGCCCATCCCCGCGGGTACGCCGCCCGGCCGGACGGGTCGCTCGACGACGTGACCGCGCTGGACCCCTCCTGGGGATGGGCGGCCGGCCAACTGGTCTCCACGCCGAGCGACCTGAACCGGTTCTTCTCGGCGCTGATCGGCGGCAGGCTCCTGAAGCCCGCCCAGCTCGCCGAGATGCGCACCACGGTGAAGGTCCCCGGTGAGGGGGCGATGATCGAGGAGTACGGACTGGGGCTCACCCGGACGTCGCTGAGCTGCGGCAAGGTGGCCTGGGGGCACGGCGGCGCCACGCCGGGCTACCACACCTTCCCGGGGGTGACCGAGGACGGCCGCGCCGCCACCGTCGCCGTCACGGCGAACCTGGCCCCGAGCCCGAAGGGCTTCGAGCACGCCCAGGCCGCGCTGGACCGGACCCTCTGCGCCGGCTGACGCCCACCCGGGCCGCTCCGGCGGCCCGTACTCCTCCGTCAGTCGCTCCCACCGGCCTGGTCGCCGCCGCCCGTGCGGGCGGTGACCAGGCCGGACTCGTAGGCGGCGATGACCGCCTGGGCGCGGTCACGGACGTCGAGCTTCCCGAAGATGCTGGTGATGTGGTTCTTCACGGTGGAGTTGCTGATGTCCATCGCCCGGGCGATCCCGGCGTTGTCGAGACCGCCGGCCATCAGCCGCCACACCTCCACCTCGCGCGGGGTGAGCTCCGCCGTCGCGGCGGCGGGCGGCGGCGGGGCGTCGAGGGGCGCCCGGACGTAGGTGGAGATCAGCCGGGTGAGCAGGCGCGGCGCGACCGCCGCCTCCCCGGCGTGCACGGTGCGGATCGCCGTGGCGAGGTCCTCCGGGGAGACGTCCTTGGGCAGGAACCCGTGGGCGCCGGCCCGCAGCGCGGCCACCACGTACTCGTCCATGTCGAAGGTGCTGAGCGCGAGGACCTTGCAGCCGGGCAGCGTGCGGGCCAGCTCCTCGGTCGCGCCCACCCCGTCCAGGACGGGCATCCGGATGTCCATCACCACGACGTCGGGGCGCAGCCGGTGGGCGAGCGCGACGGCCTGCTCGCCGTCCTCGGCCTCGCCCACGACCTCGAAGGACGGGTCCGGCGAGAGGATCAGCGACAGCCCGCGCCGGACCAGCGGCTGGTCGTCCACCAGGAGCACGCGGATCGTCGTCGGAGTCCCGGTGGTCGTCGGCGTCTCGGTGGTCATCGGGTCACACCTTCCCGTGCTGGACGGCGGCCTCGGCGGTCTCGTCCGCGGCCAGGGGCAGATCGGCCAGCACGGCGAAGCCGCCGGCCGGCCGGGGTCCGGTCTCCAGGGTGCCGCCGTGCAGGGCGACGCGTTCGCGCATGCCGACCAGACCGTACCCGCCCCGGTCCCCGGCCGACGGACCGGCCTCCTGGGGCGCGACGCCCACGCCGTCGTCCCGCACCTCGACGGTGATGCCGTCCGCCCGGTACGTCAGCCGGACCGTCGCGCTGGCGGGCCCCGCGTACTTGCGGGCGTTGGTGAGGGCCTCCTGGACGATCCGGAACACCGTCAGGCCGACGGTCGGCGGCAGCGGCAGCCGGGGGCCGCGGACGTCCAGCTCGGTGGGCAGGCCGGCCCGGCGGGAGTCCTCCACCAGCCGTTCGAGGTCGTCCGTGCCGGGCTGCGGCGACGGCGGGGCGGCGTCCGGTTCGTCACCGGCCCGCAGGACGTTCAGCAGTTGGCGCATCTCGCGCAGGGCCAGCCGTCCGGAGGACTCGAGGGTGACCAGGGCGTCCCGGACCACCTCCTGGTTGCCGAGGTTGGCCCGGGCGCCACCGGCCATCAGCTGCATGGTGGTGATGTGGTGGGCCACGATGTCGTGCAGCTCCCGGGCGATCCGGCGGCGTTCCTCGGCCACCGCGCGGTCGGCCAGCAACTTGCGGTTGGCGGTCACCTCGCGCTGCCAGCGGGAGACGGCGAGGCCGGCGCCGGCCACCAGGCCGGCGGAGACGGTGGGGGCGACCACCTCCTCCCAGGACGGCACGGCGAACCGGGCCTGGCTGAGCATCGTGGTCACCGCCGCCGCCGCGGTGGCGGCCGCCGTGACGCGCCCGCTGCTGTGCCGGGCGACCGAGTAGACGGCCACCGTCATCACGGCCCCGAAGTGGATGCCCATCGGCGCCAGCAGGTCGACCAGGGCTTCGAGCACCAGGACGGCGCAGAGCGCCAGTACCGGGCGGTGGCGCCGGGCGAGCAGCGGCAGGCACGACAGCACGAGGAGGACGAAGCCCGTGACGCTGACGTCGCGGGTGCTGTCCGCCTGGTAGATGAGCAGGTAGCCGACCAGGTCGAGCACGCCGGCACCGACGGCCACCAGGGCGTCGGTGTGGGTCCACGGGGTGCCGTCCGCACGGCCCGGCGCGGCGTCCTCCGCCGGGCCCGGGGCCGCCTCGTACACCCGGCTCCACCACGCGCCGTCCGTCCGGCTCGGCGGCGCTGCCACGTCCGCTCCGGGGCGCTGACGCCCGTCCATCTCGGTCCTCCCGGGCTGATCAGCCATGATGCCCCATTCTGGCACTGCCCCACCGGGCCGGACGTGGTCCCCGCGGCCGAGAGCGGGAGGCCGGAACCAGGACCACGGTCCCGGGCGCGCGCCCACCGGGGGAGCTGGGCCCCCGCCCCGGATCGTCCGCTGCCCGGACGCCCGGCACCCCTTTCTCCTGATGGTCTGGGAACAGGCCGGGAACCCCCGGTTCCGAAGCCGACGTCCGCGTCCATCAGCCGGAGGGCACCGTGATCCGCGCACTGACCCGATTCTCCACCAGACACGCGTGGAAGGTCATCGCCCTCTGGGCGGTGCTGGGCATCGGGCTGGGCGTGCTGAGCCCGATGCTGATCTCCCGGGTGACCCAGTCGCAGAGCGGTGACTTCCTGCCCAGCAGCTACGACTCGGCCGCGGCCCTGCGGATCGCCGAGGAGCAGTTCGGGGTGAAGCCCGACGCCACCACGGTGACGGTGCTGGTCGCCCGCACCGACGGCAAGGCCCTCACCGCCGCCGACCAGCAGCGGATCGAGGCCGAGGCGGCGAAGCTCGGACAGCGGCGGGTGGTCATGCCCCGCAAGGACGACGAGCCGGAATTCCTGGTGCCCGACCACTCCCAGACCCCCCGGGTCGCCCCGGCGATGGTCGCCCCCGACCGGACTTTCGAGCTGCTCTCCGCCGAGCTGACCGGGAGTGCCTCGGACGAGGGCGTCCAGAAGGTCTACCGGGCCTTCCGGGACGGCGCCCGCGCGCAGTTCGACGAGGCCGGGATGCGCACCGGCTTCACCGGCGGGCTGGCCGAGGCCGCCGACACCTCCGACGCCAACCGGACCGCCGCGGCGGTCGGCGGCGCCCTGGTGGTGGGCCTGATCGTGCTGCTCAACGTGCTGGTGTTCCGCAGCGTGCTCGCGGCCGTGCTGCCGATGCTCGCCGTCACCATGATCAGCGGCGCGGCCACCGGAGCCGTGGCCGGCGCCGCGGCGCTCACCGGACTCAAGCTGGACACCTCCACCCCGGGCCTGATCGCCGTGGTGCTGCTCGGCATCGGGATCGACTACCTGCTGTTCCTGCTCTTCCGGTTCCGCGAGCACCTGCGGGCCCGGCCCGACCAGCCCGCCCGCGAAGCCGCCGCCGAGGTGTCCGGCCGGGTCGGCACGGCGATCACCTCGGCCGCGCTGACCATCGTGGCGGCCTTCGCCACCCTGGGCGTCGCGAGCTTCGGCCAGTTCCGGTCGCTCGGCCCGGCCATCGCCGTCGCCGTCCTGGTCATGCTGCTGGGCAGCCTCACCCTGATGCCGGCCCTGCTCGCCGCCTGCGGCCGCCGGATGTTCTGGCCCTCCCGCAGCCTGCGCCGGGAGCCGCGCGAGGGCGTCTCCGCCCGCTTCGGCGCGCTGATCGCCCGCCGACCGCTGGCCATGCTCGTCGCCTCCGTCGCGCTGCTCGGCGCCCTGGCCGCCGGGATGACCGGGATCCGGATGGACTACGGCCAGGGCGGCGACTCCGGGACGGCGGCGGCCGCGACCGCCACCGAGATCTCGCGCGCGCTGCCGGCCGGCGTGTCCGACCCGACCACCGTCTACGTCACCGCCACCGACGGCGCCGCCCTGGACGCCCGCCGGCTGGACGGCCTGTCCCGTGCGCTCGGCCAGGTCGAGGGCGTCGGCCAGGTGGGCGGCACCGTCCTGAACGCGGACCACCGGGCCGCCCGGATCGACCTCTTCCTGACCGTCGACCCGCAGAGCCAGCGGGCCCGCGACCTGGCCTCCGGCCCGGTCCGCGCCGCGGTGGCCGCACACACCCCGGCCGGGACCAGCGCCCACGTGGGCGGCACGGCGGCGATCTTCGCCGACATCTCCGAGGCCGTCGACCACGACCTGGCGGTCGTCTTCCCGGTCGCGGCCGCGCTCATCGCCCTGATCCTGCTGCTGCTCCTGCGCAGCCTGCTCGCCCCGGTGGTGCTGATGCTCGCCGTCGGACTCGGCTTCGCGGCCACCCTCGGCGCCGCGACCCTGGTGTTCCAGCACCTGCTGGACAAGCCCGGCGTCAGCTTCACCCTCCCGCTGGTGCTGTTCCTGTTCGTGGTGGCCCTGGGCACCGACTACAACATCCTCATCACCGACCGGATCCGCGAGGAGATGCAGCACCCCGGGCCGGTCCGCGCCGCGGTGGCCCGCGCCGTCCGGCACACCACCCCGGCGATCGCCACGGCGGGCCTGGTCCTGGCCGGCTCCTTCGCCACCCTCGCGACCACCCCGGGCAGCGAGCAGGTCGCCTTCGCGATGACCCTGGGCATCCTGCTCTCCGCCCTGGTCCTCTCGCTGGTGCTGGTCCCGGCCCTGGCCGCCCTGCTGGGCCGCAGCCTCTGGTGGCCGCTGCGGGCCACCCCGCGCCACACCCCCGGCGGGCACGGTCACGCCTCGGGTGGGTACGCGCCCATCGGGCACGCTGCCGACGGGTACGTCCCCGGCGGGCACGCCCCGAACGGTCACGTCCCCGGCGGTCACGTCCCCGACGGGTACGGCCCCACTGGCCAGGCCCCCGGGGCCCACACCCCGGGTCCGGAGCGGACGTCCGTGCTCTGACCACCCCCCGACCGGCGCCCTGTCCCCCGGGTGCGCCCCTCGTGAGGCCCGACCCGCCCCCGCGGGCCGGGCCTCACGGCACGTTCGGCGCTTCGGTGTCACCCCGGTCCGGCAGCAACCGGCGGTAGGCGAGGCCGAGTTCGGCGATGCCCCGGACCAGGCCGTCACAGCCGACGGTGGCGTAGCTGAGGACGAGCGCCGGCGGCCGGCTGGTGTCGGTGAGCGCGTGGAAGCGGCCGCCGCGGATGAGGACGGAACGGGTGCGGGCGGCGCGGATCAGGGCGTCCTCGTCCACGGCGGGCGGGAGTTCGAGGTAGGCCTGGAGCCCGCCGTCGCCGCCGAGGACGCGGGTGCCGGGCAACTGGCGGGCGGTCTCGTGCCGGACGACCTCGCGGCGCCGGCCGAACTCCGCGCGCAGCCGGCGCTGGTGGCGGTCGAGCGCGCCGGTGTCGATGAACCGGGCGAAGGCGAGCTGTTCCAGGCCCGAGCACCCGATGTCCCAGCCCGCGCGCACGTGCTCCAGGGAGGCCATCAGCTCGGACGGCGCGGCGAGCCAGCCGAGCCGCAGCGCGGGGGCGAGGACCTTGCTGGCGCTGCCCGCGTAGACGACCCGGTCCGGGGCCAGGCTCTGCAGGGCCGGGGGCTGGCCGGCCCGGCTCTGGTAGGCGTTGTCGTAGTCGTCCTCGACCACGTAGCCGTCGACCTCGCGGGCCCAGGAGATCAGCTGTGCGCGGCGGGCGGGGCTCAGGCAGGCGCCGGTGGGGAACTGGTGGCCGGGGGTGGTGAGGACCACCCGGGCGCCGGAGCGTTCGAGCAGGTCGACGCGGATGCCCTCGGCGTCCACCGGGATGCCGACCGGCCGGAGCTGGGCGCTCGCGATGAACTCCCGCTCGCCGGGGTGCCCCGGATCCTCCACGGCAAGGGTCCGGTGGCCGCGGTCCCGGAGGACCCGGCAGAGCAGCGCGAGGCCCTGGGCGAAGCCCGAGGTGATCATGAGGTCCTCGGGGCGGGTGCGGACTCCGCGGACCCGGCCGAGGTAGCCGGCCAGGATGTGCCGGGTCAGCGGGACCCCCGCGGGCGGGGAGTAGCTGAGTTCGCGGTGGCCGGCGTCGGCCAGCGCGGCGGTGACGCAGCGGATCCACTCCTGGCGCGGGAAGGCCAGCAGGTTCGAGGTCCCGGTCCGCAGGTCCCAGGCGGCCTCGCTGCCGTCGCCGTCCGCCGGGGCGGAGGTGGAGGTGGAGGCCGCGGCGGTGAGGGCGGAGTCGACGGGTGCCAGGCCGCCGCAGTCCGCGGCCACCGAGGTGCCGGAGCCGCGCCGGGTGACGAGGTAGCCCTCGGCGGCCAGTTGTTCGTACGCCTCCACCACCACGCTGCGGGAGACGCCGAGATCGGCGGCGAGTTGACGGCTGGAGGGTAATCGGGTGCCGGTGCGCAGTGTCCCGTCCTCGACCAGGCGACGGACCGAGTCGCGTACCTGCAGGGCCAGTGGAACGCGCGAGGCGCGGTCCACCTCGAGGGCCAGGTGCCAGGCCAAGTGGCCTCCTGTGCAGAGGGTGAAGTGGTATGGACCGAGCATTGTCACATTTGGTGGACTCGTCTCGCACGGACATCCGCCGCGTGGGGTCACGCGAGGGGGTCGGGGGCGGGCCGCGGGGGCGGCCGGACGTCGGCGGATGCGAAGTCAGGGAGCCTGTTCGGGGCGCCTGTTCAGAACGCCCGGGGTGCTCGTGGCGCCGTTCCGGGGCGCAGCTCCAGGACGCGGTGCGGAGCCGGGGCACACCCCCGCGGACGGCACGCGCACCCGGCGGAGTCACCGCCGGCCGGCCGCAAGTGGCACCAACGGATGTCGGGGAATTGGCCGCAGCCGGCCTCCCCCGCGCTCCCTATCGTCGGTCACGTCATCAACCCAGCTCGGACGCGAAGGACTCACCCCATGGACCGGACCAGCGCCCTGAAGGTCACCGTCGACGAAAGCCTTCTGGCGCGGGTGCCCGGCTACGTCCTCGGACTCGTCGCCGTGCCGGCGGTCGACGTCGCGGCGTCGGCGCCGGAGGTCGACGCCCTCCTCACCGCCGCCGAGGACGCCGTCCACCGGCTCTCCCCGGGGAAGGCCGAGGTCTCCGCCCTGCCCCCGATCGCCGCCTGGCGGGACGCGTACCGCAGCGTCGACGTCAATCCCAACCGCTTCCCCTGCGCGGCGGAGTCGGTGCTGCGACGGGTCGCGAAGGGCGACCGGCTGCCGCGGATCAACTCCCTGGTGGACCTCTGCAACGGCGTCTCGCTCGACAGCCGGCTGCCGGTCGCCTCCTGCGACGTCGGTGACATCACCGGCGAGCTGGCCGTGCGGCTGGCCCACGGCGGCGAGACCTACCTGCCGCTGGGGTCGCCGGACGCACCGGAGCACCCCGAACCGGGTGAGGTCGTCTACGCCGACGCGCAGGGCCGCGCGCACTCGCGGCGGTGGAACTGGCGGCAGAGCGAGGTGATCAGGACCGACGTCGGCCGACGCCGGCTGCTGCTCACCGTCGAGGCGGTGCACGAGGGCGGACGCGCGGACGTGGAGCGCGCGCTCGACCGTCTCGCCGACGCGCTCGACGGCCTCGGAGCGCTGCGCGAGCGGCCCGTCGTGCTCGACGCCGCCGGCACCGGGGCCGAGCTCTTCGCGTCCGGGCCGACGGCGGGGCCGGCCGTGGCCGGGTCGTCCGTCGTTGCGGGTTGACCGTCGTGGGAGCCGGCCCGAGCGCCGGCCCGACCGCTACCTCCAGGAGAACCCGATGAGCCCCGCGATTCTGATCGTCTACCGTCCGGCCGCAGGACGCTACCTCGCACAGTTCCGCAGTGTGGTCGCCGCCGCCACCGAACTCGGCCACCACCCGGTCGTCCTGGTGCCCACCGGTGAACGGGCGCCCGAGGTCGAGGGACTGACGGTCCGCGAAGCCGACCTGGACTCCACCGCGGCCTTCCGGGCCGCCGTGGACGAGATCGCCGCCGAGCACCGACCGGTCCGGATCTTCCCGCTCTTCGAGGGGGACGTGCTGCCCGCCGCCCGGGCCCGCCGGGACCACGGCATCCCCGGCCTGACGCCGGACCAGGCGCTCAACTTCCGCGACAAGAACGTGATGCACCGCCGCGCCGAGGAGCTCGGCGTCCGGGTCGCCCGCTCCTGCCGCCCCGACACCCTCGGCGCGGTCGAGGAGTTCGCCGCGCAGGTCGGCTACCCGCTGGTGATCAAGCCGTACGCGGGCTGGGCCTGCGGCAGCACCTACCGGGTCGACGGCGCCGAGCGCCTGGCCGAGGTGTGGCAGGAGATGGGCGACGACCGGCACGAGTACCGGGTCGAGGAGTTCGTCCGCGGCACCGAGTTCCACGTGGACTCGCTGCTGCGGGACGGCGAGGTGGTCTTCGAGCAACTGTCCCGCTACACCTACTCGGTGCTGGAGTACCGGGACGAGCCGGGCGGCACGGTCTCCCGCAAGCACGACCTCTCCGAGCGCGAGCGGCGGATCCTGGAACTCAACGCCACGGTGCTGCGGGGCTTCGGGATGCGCACCGGCGTCGCCCACGTGGAGTTCTTCCTGCTCGACGACGGCGAGGTGGTCTTCGGCGAGGCCGGCGCCCGGGCGGGCGGCGGCTCGATCGTCCCCGCGGTCCAGGCCGGGCGCGGCATCAACCTGGCCGGCGAGTGGGCCCGGCTCGAACTCGACCCCGAGCACCGCACCGAGGCCCGCCTCGGCCCGGAGATCGGCACCGAGTACCTGTCCTCGGACAAGTACGGCCGGATCACCGGCATCAGCACCCCCGGGGAGCTCAACGCGCTCGACGGCGTGCTGGACGCGGACGTCTGGAAGAGCGTCGGCGACGTGCTGGCCCCGCCGGTCGCCTCCAACGACGTGCTCGGCTGGTACGTCTGCGAGGGCCGCGACTACGACGACGTGCTGACGCGCTTCAAGGCCGTCCGCGGCGCCTTCCGGGTCGAGACCGAGTCGGCGGTCTGACCGGGATGGCCACGGGCACTGGAGAGGGCGCCGTCGCGCCGAGCTGGACGGCCAGGTTCAAGGAACTCCCGCTCCCGCTGCGGGTGCTGTTCGTGACGTCCTTCGTCAACCGCGCGGGCATGTTCGTCTTCCCGCTGCTCGCCGTCTACCTGGTGCGCAGCAAGCACCTCGGCACCGCCGAGGCCGGTCTGCTGATCTCGGTCGGCTCGACCGGCCTGCTGGTCGGCTCGCTGCTCAGCGGGCCGGTGTGCGACCTGCGCGGTCGGCGCCCCGCCCTGGTCGCCGCCCTGGTGCTCAACGCGCTCGGCTACCTCGGGCTCGGCACCCTGGACGGACCTCCGTGGACGTACGCGCTGCTGCTCTTCGTCGCCCTGGTGGGGATGGGCATGTTCGGCCCGGCGGCCAACACCCTGATCGCCGACCTCGCCACCCCCGAGCAGCGGCCCTTCGCCTACACGGTCAGCTACATCGGCAACAACCTGGGGATGGGCATCGGCCCGCTGCTGGGCGGGGTCGCCGCCGCGTACTCGTACCACGTCATGTTCGCGGGCAACATCGCCGTCGGACTGCTGTGCGCGGCCGTGATCCGGATCTGGGTCCCCCGGGACGCCCGGACGGGCACCGTCGCGCCGAAGGCGGCCGGCGGCCCCGTACGGCTCGGCGGCGTCCACGGCCACGTGCTGTGGCTGGTGCTCGCCTCCTTCTTCTACGTGGCCCCGCTGATCGGCCTCGAGTACGCGCTGCCGCTGGCCGTCACCACCGAGCTGAACGCCTCGGCCGGACTGGTCGGCGTGGTCTACACGGTGAACAGCGTGGTCGTGGTGGGCCTCGGGCTCCAGCTGGAGAAGCGGATCGCGCGCTACCGCACCCGTTCGCTGCTGCTGGTGGCCGGCGCGCTGTGGGTGCTGGGGCTCGCCGTGCTCGACTTCGGCTTCTCGCTCGCCGCGGTGCTGGCCTCCACGGTGGTGTGGACGCTCGGCGAGATCATCGCCTCCGTGGTGGTGCCCACCTACATCGCCGACCACGTCGACGAGCACCGGGTCGGCCGCTTCATGGCGCTCAACGGCTTCGTGCTGGGTCTGGCCCGGCTGGTGGTGCCGTTCGGCCTCGGTCTGATCTGGCAGCACCAGGGCGCGCGCCCGGTGCTGCACACCATGCTGGTCACCCCGCTGCTCGGCATCGCGGTGTTCGCGGTGCTGCGCATCCGGTCCGCCGCCAAGGGCGCACCGGCCTCCGTCGCCCCCGCCGAGCCCGGGCCGGCCGACGCCGTCCCCACGGGCGCCTGACGGACCCGCCCCGTCCGACCGCCCGCCCCGTCCGTCCGACCGCCCGTCCGACCGCTTGTGAGAGCGACTGTCCGACCGTCCGACGTACCCCTTGATTCCGGCTAGATTCTGGGAGGGACCGATGATCACCAAGTTCCTGTTGCCCGAGGACCGCATCCCCACCACCTGGTACAACGTGCTGGCGGACCTGCCGAAGCCGGTGCCGCCGATGCTGCACCCCGGCACCCGGGAGCCGCTGACCCCGGCCGACCTGGCACCGCTGTTCCCGGAGTCGCTGATCGCCCAGGAGTTCAGCACCGAGGCCGAGGTCGACATCCCCGGCGCGGTGATCGACGTCTACCGCCAGTGGCGGCCCAGTCCGCTGGTCCGGGCCCGCCGCCTGGAGCGCGCCCTCGACACCCCGGCGCGGATCTACTTCAAGTACGAGGGCGTCAGCCCGGCCGGCAGCCACAAGCCCAACACGGCCGTGCCGCAGGCGTACTACAACAAGCAGGCCGGTGTGCGGAAGCTCACCACCGAGACCGGCGCCGGCCAGTGGGGGAGCTCGCTCGCCCTGGCCTGTTCCTACTTCGGCCTCGAGTGCGAGGTCTTCATGGTCAAGGTGAGCTACCAGCAGAAGCCGTACCGCCGCGGCCTGATGGAGACCTTCGGGGCGACGGTGCACGCCAGCCCCAGCGAGCTCACCGACTCCGGCCGCGCCGCGCTCGCCGCCGACCCCGACGCCACCGGCAGCCTGGGCCTGGCCATCTCCGAGGCGGTGGAGGCCGCGGTCAAGAGCGGCGGCCGGGCCAAGTACGCGCTCGGCTCGGTGCTCAACCACGTGCTGATGCACCAGACGGTGATCGGCCAGGAGGCGCTGCTGCAGATGGAGCTGGCCGAGGACTACCCGGACGTGGTGATCGGGGCGGCGGGCGGCGGCTCCAACTTCGGCGGCCTCGTCCTGCCGTTCCTGCGCGAGCAACTGGCCGGGGGCCGCAGCGTGCAGGCGATCGCCGTCGAGCCGGCCTCCTGCCCGACGCTCACCCAGGGCCGTTACGAGTACGACTTCGGCGACACCGCGGGTCTGACCCCGCTCACCATGATGCACACCCTCGGCCACGACTTCGTGCCGCCGAGCATCCACGCGGGCGGGCTGCGCTACCACGGCATGGCGCCGATCATCAGCGCGCTGAAGGACCTCGACCTGCTCCGGGCCCGGGCCGTCGCGCAGACCGCCTGCTTCGAGGCCGGCACCCTGTTCGCCCGCAACGAGGGCATCGTGCCGGCGCCGGAGTCCACCCACGCGGTGCGGGTGGCCATCGACGAGGCGCTGGCCTGCAAGGAGAGCGGCGAGGCCCGCAGCATCCTGTTCACCCTGTCCGGCCACGGCCACTTCGACATGCAGGCGTACATCGACTACTTCGCCGGAAAGCTCAAGGACTGACCACGATCGAGCAGCGCCGGACGGGCCCTCCCCGCAGGGCCCGTCCGGCCGCCCGCCCCGCAGGGGCACACCACGAGGGGGGAACCACGTGCAAGGACCACATCCGATCGTGCTCGGGATCTGCGGTTCCGAGCGGCCGGGCGGCAACACCGACCTCGCGCTGGAGTACACCGGCCGCCTGGTGCGGGAACGGGGCGCCGAGTTCCGCACCGTCCACCTGCGCGACCACCGGATCTCGCCGTGCAGCCCGTGCGGCGACTGCAACCAGCGGAGCACGCCCTGCGAGCTCCGCGACGACATGCCGGCGATCGTCGAACAGATGAAGCAGGCGGACGCGATCGTCTACGCGACCCCGGTGCACGGCTTCGGCCCCGCTCACCTGATGCAGATCTTCATCGAACGGGCGGGCGTCGGCTTCCTGCGCTTCGACCGCCCGCTGGCCAACAAGGTGGGCGGCATCATCATCACCTCGCGCCGCTACAGCGACGCCGCCGTGCACAGCCAACTGGTCGACAACCTGCTGCTCAACCGCATGATCCTGGTCGGCAGCGGCTTCCCCGCGCTCCTGCGCAACACCTCGCCGCAGCCGCAGCTCCAGGACACCGAGGGCCTGGAGGCGCTGGAGCGGATGCTCCACCGGATGCTCGACATGACGCTGCTGCTCCGCCGCCACCAGGCGGTCCACGGCCAGCCCGTGCTGCCGGTCGACGACCGCAACGAGCGGATCGCCCGCGCGCCGCGGGTCGTCCTGCCGGGGCAGCGGATCTCCTCGGAGAAGCAGGCCAGCTGAGCCGTCCGGGCCGGCGATCCCTTCCCGTTGTTTCCCACCTGCTGATTCCGATGTGCTGAGGAGTGCCCATGACCACCGAGACCGAGACCGGGACCGGGAGCGGGACCGAGAACGCCGTTCTGGTCGGCGTCGACTTCGACCGGATCCCCTGGGAGAAGTGGCAGAAGCCGGGCGCCGAGGGCCGGGTGAAGCTCGCCTACACCCAGGGCCTGCGGGTCCGGCTGATGGAGCTGCCCGCCGGCTTCGACGAGCACGAGTGGTGCCTGCGCGGCCACCAGGGCTACGTGCTGCAGGGCGAGTTCACCATCCACTTCGAGGACCGTTCGGTGCCGTGCCGCCCCGGCATGGGCTTCGTGATCCCGGACGGCGAGAAGCACCGCTCGCAGGGCGCGCCGGGCGAGCCGACCGTCGTCTACGTCGTCGACAAGGTGGTGCCGACCGCATGAGCACCGACCGCATGAGCACCGAACCGCTGCCCGAGGTCGATCCCCGGATCGGCGAACTCCGGCTGGCCGTCGACGCCCTGGACCGGCAGATCATCGCCCTGCTGGCGGAGCGCACCGCGGTGGTGCGCGAACTGACCGTGTTCAAGCGCGACGAGGAGACGGTCCGCTCCCCGGGCCGGGTCGAGCAGGTGGTGGCCAAGGTCCGGGGCCTGGCGGCCGACCACGGCATGCCGCCCGGGATCGCCGAGGCCACCTACCGCACGCTGATCACCGAGCTGACCGGGATGCAGATGGACCTCCTGGCCGAGCGCCGGGCGGCCGCCGCGACCGCCGCCGCCGGCCCCGGGTCCGGCGGCGCGTCCGGCGGCGGAGCGGCCGGGGAAGGGCCATGAGCCGTCGGCACCCGGCCGACCTGCGGGCCGCGCTCGCCGCACTGGACCTGATGCCGGGCGAACTGGTCCGGGTCCGGGAGGAGGTCCCGGCCCGGTTCGGGGTCTCCTCCCACTACGCCCGGTGGGCCGGCGCCCCGGCGGCGCCGCCCACCGGCCCCGGCCCCGCCGTCCTGTTCGAGCGGGTCACGCCCCCGGGCGGGGCGGCCGGGGACGCGCAGGAGGCCGGCGCGGTGCTGATGGGCCTGTACGGGACCAGGCGCCGGGCGGCCGCGCTGCTCGGCGCCACCCCCGCCGAGCTGGCCCACCGGCTGCTGGACGCGGTGGCCGCGCCGCTCCCCCCGGTGCCCGCCGCCGACCCCGGCCGGTGGGTCCGCAGCGACCGGAAGCCGGACCTCACCGCGCTGCCCGTCCCGGTCCTCACCGAGGAGGACGCCGGCCCGTACCTGACCCTGGGCGCCGTCCTGGCCACCGACCCGGCCACCGGGGTCCGCAACCTGTCGATCCACCGGATGTGCGTCCAGGGCCCCGACCTGCTCACCATCTGGATGGTGCCGGGCCGGGACCTCGAACTGGCGCACCGCTCCGCGCTGGCCGCCGGGCGGCCGCTGCCGGTGGCGATCCACCTCGGTCTCGGCCCCGCCGTCCTGCTCGCCTCCTGCTGCCCCACCTCGCTCGTCCCGACCGGGACGGACGAACTGGCGGTGGCCGGGGCGCTCGGCGGCGCGCCGGTGGAACTGCTGCCCTGCCGCACGGTGGACGCCGAGTGCATCGCCCACGCCGAGTACGTGCTGGAGGGCGAACTGCTGCCGGACACCATGCCGGAGAACCCCAGGGGCACCGCCGCCACCCCGGAGTTCCTCGGCTACCAGGGCACCGCGCACCCGGCCCTGCCGACCGTCCGGATCACCGGGATCACCGCCCGGCCGGGCCCGATCCTCCAGGCGGTCTCCGGCCCCGGGCACGAACAGTCGGTGCTGCTCGGCTTCGGGATGGAGGCCGCCGTGCTGGCCGCGCTGCGCCGCCGCGGCACCCCGGTCCGGGCGGTGCACTGCCACACCGCCGGAGGGGGACAGCTGATGGTCGTCCTGCAGTGGGCCGCCAAGCGCACCGCCGCGGACGACGCGCGGGTGCGGGAGGCCTCGCAGGCCGTCCTGGAGGAGTTCCGGATGGCCAAGCTGGTGGTGTCGGTGGACGAGGACGTGGACCTGGAGTCGGACCAGGACCTGTGGTGGGCGATGGTCACCCGGTGGCAGGCCGACCGGGACCTGCTCGTCCTGCCGGACCGGGAGGGCTTCCCGCTCGACCCGTCGCAGTCGGTCGCCTACTCGCCCGCGCTGTCGGCGGACGGGCGCACCGCCAAGGCGGTGTTCGACTGCACCGTGCCGTACGCGCAGCGGCACCGCTTCCGCCGCGCCCGTTGTCGTCGGTCGCCAATGCTCCGCAGTGGCTCCCTCCTCCGCCTTGCGATGCACGCACCCCAACGCCGCCCCGCCCGCCCTCCGGGCGGACGACGGGGGTTTGAAGACAGGCCCTAGAAGACTGATGAAGATCTTGGTGTGATCCGGGCTGCCGCCTTCAGGCGGCAGCCCGGATCTGCCAGGTGGTGCCGTTGTGGGTGAGTCCGA
>JOHN01000014.1 GCA_000719695.1 Streptomyces sp. NRRL F-6131 | reverse complement strand
CCGGACCCCGACCGCCCAACCCCGCTGCTGCGCCGTGGCGGCGCACTGCGCAAGCTCGGCCGTCGGTTTCACGATCCCGGCCGAAACGGCGTAGAGCGCGGTGGTGGGGGTGTCCTTGGGGGTATTGACTGTCATGGTCATGATCTAACTCCGGAGGGGAACCACCCCTGGAGGGGGTGGGCGGATGCTGGGGGCCGGTCAGCCTGGCCAGGCTCGTCCAGGCGCCGGCAGCTGCTCGCCCGGCGGCCGGGCGAGGTGGGTGGATCGATCTTGTGAGGCCGCCGACAAGCCTGCTTCAGACGTTGGGTGACGGCCTGTCGCCTGTCTCGCCACCTGCACTCAGTTCAACACCGGAGGCTGCCTCTCGGTACAGTTCAGGTCACGGAAAGTGGTTTTCCCGGTTTTCAGTCGAGTACGGGGGAGGGACTCATGGCGGCATCTCCGCAGTCCAGGACCGCACTGCACCGATTCATCGCTGCGCACGGGCTGCTGCTCGACGCGGTCGCCCGCGCCCACTGTCAGCAAGCCGCCATCAACGGCGACCCGGACGTGCGGACAACGAAGTCGACCGTCGCGAACTGGTGCAGCGGGCGGCGCCCGAAGGGCAGGTCTGCCGAGTTCCTGGTCCAGGCACTGAGTCAACTCACCGGGCAGGTCGTCACACTGGAGGAGATCGGATACGGCGACCAGCCCCAGGGGGCACCGGAGCTGGCGGCGGATCCGATCGCCGCGACCACCGACCTGGGGAGAACGCTGATGGACACCAGTCGCCGAACTTTCCTGCAACGCGCCGTCTACGTCTCGGCCGCTCTCGCCCTCCCGCTGGGCTACGACCACGAGGCCGTGGCCCGAACGCTGCGCGCCAACGAGAGCCGGTCCCGGGTCGGCCGGGCCGACATCACCGCCGTCCGGCAGACCATCCGGGCTTTCCGTGCCGCCGACGAGCAGCTCGGCGGCGGACACGGACTGACGGCCGCCACCTTCTACCTCACCGACGCCGCGGTACCGCTGCTGCGCGGCCGGTTCGCCGACGACGCCGTGCGCCGGGACGCCTTCGACGCCACCGCCGAGCTGGCGTACCTCCTCGCGTGGAAGCATCACGACCTGGGCCAGGAAGGCGCAGCCCAGCGCTACTACCTGCTCGGCTATCAACTGGCGTGCGAGTCCGACTTCCACGGCCACAGCGCGTGGATGCTGCGCGCCCTCGCCCACCAGGCGTTGAACCTCAAGCAGCCCGCGTTCTGCGTCGACCTCGCCGAGGAGTCCCTGCGCCGCTCCGCCGGCCACGTCGACAGTCAGACCCGGGCCCTGTTGCTCATCACCAGTGCCCGCGCCTACGGCGCCACGCGGCAGGGGTCGAAGGCCGCGGCCGCGCTCCGTGCGGCCGAGGACGCCCTCGGTCGCACCGGGGACCCGGTCGCGCAGTACGCCCTCGCCGTCGGGCCCGTGGCGGCGACACTCAGCTCGCACACCGGAAAGACCTTGTCCGAGCTGGGCGACCACACCGGTGCCGAACGGCACCGCCGCGCCGCGCTGGCCGGCCGCGACCCGGCCGAGTTCCGCCGCATCCACGCGCTGACCATGCACGAGCTGGCCAGCACCCTGGACAAGCAGGGCCGCATGGACGAAGCGGTGGCCGCCTGGAGCGAGGCGCTGGACCTGATGGACGGAATCGCGTCCGAACGCAACACGGCGTCCATCAGGACCGTCAGCCGGACCATGGCCGGCTACCGGACGCGTGGTGTCCGCGGGGCGGGGACGCTGGCAGAGAGGGCGCGAGGAGCCTTGCGCGCGGCATGACCGTCGATTCGGCGAGCCGACCTCGGCCTCGACCGACCGGCTCCGGCCCGTCGGCCCGGTCACGACTCGACCTCCCCGAGGGCGCTTCCGTCCGCAGCCGCGGACCACTCCTTGTCGCCTCCGCCACCCTGTGAACGGCCCGGTGGTTTCCGGGCCGTTCACACGGTGGGGGTGCGGGCCGGCCAGCCCGGCGGGCCTGGCGCCCAACCCCCTGGTGTCGGCGGCCTTACCGCTGACGGACGCCGACGGTCGGCGGTTCAGGAAGCGTTCTGGACCTGTGCCATGGTGGTGTCGGTGTTCCAGCCGGAGATGCGCAGTTGCGGGGTGGGGCCGTTGAGGTCGTCAGTGCGGATGGTCGCGGTGATGGTCGTCGACTCTCCGGGCCAGAGGCTGACCTGGTTGTCGGTCCAGCGCACGGGCAGGAGGGGCTTGTTCTGGTCGTCGACGAGGTGGACGTCGGTGAGCAGCGCCGGGATGGTGCCGCTGCTGGTGTTGGTGAGCGTGACGCTGACGGTCGTCGTGCCGTCGGCCTCGGTGCTGGTGGCGGTGGCGGAGACCTGGGTCTTCGCCATGTCGTTCAGCCCCTGGAGGGAAGCGAAGGCGTTGGTCGCCGTATACGGGAAGTCGTCCTTCACCTTGCCGTAGGCGAGCTCGTCCTGCTCGGTGGAGAGCCAGTAGACGTTGCGGCTGACCTCGTTGCCTTCGGGGTCGGTGAGGGTGAGTTTGGCGAGGTAGGTGGTGGACAGGTCGGGGACGTTCTCGGGGATGGTGAGGGCCACCGTTTTGCCGCCGCCACCGGGGGCGGTGAGGTTCGGGGTGGTCTGGTCGAAGTGCTTGGTTCCGTCGGTGCTGTAGAGCTCGACGTGCGCGGTCAGGTCCTGGGCCGGGTCGGTGCGGCGGTTCACGACGACGACGGAGCGGTTGTCGTAGGAGTACTGGATGTGGAGGTCCTCGTTGGCCTTCTTGGCCGCGAAGTACGCGCCGCCCTGGTCGAAGTACCGGTCGAAGAGCTGCCAGTGCAGGGACGTCCAGGGGGAGTTGAGCATCCAGTAGATGACACCGGTCGAGGGGTTCGATTCGTCGGTGAAGTTGCGTCCGTACGCCTCGAACTGGGCCCGTACCGCCTCGTACTGGGCGAGCTGGGACTTGCGGACGAAGTCGTCCAGGCCGGTGGCCTTTCCGTAGCGCCCGTTGAGTGCCTCGCCGAAGACCTTGAGGTTGCGGAACTGCTCCAAACCGGCATCCGGTGCCCGGTGGTACTGGGTGTTCTCGGGGTGCTGCCAGAGGTCTTGGAGTTCCTGCGGCGACAGCATCCGCCGGAGGGTGTCCATCGTGGGGATGCTCGGCCCCGCACTCGTCTCGGCGTTGAACCCCTCAGCGCCTCCCTGTCGCTTGTTGTACCAGTAGACGGGCGGCACCCATTCGTAGGGGCTGGACATCTTCATGCCGCTCACGTAGCCGGCGGCTTCGGAACCGTTGATGTCGCTGACGACCGGGAGCTGCCAGTCCACCTCGGCGAGCGCGTCCTTGTAGGTGTTGGCCGTGTCGGGGGTGGGGGCCTCGTCACTGCCGATGAGGAACGAGGTGACGCTGGGGTGGTTGCGCAGTTCGGAGGCCCAGGCGAGCAAGGAGTCCTTGGCGATCCTGCGTTCGTGTTCGTCGAGCGGGAGGCGTCGCTCCGCCTCCTCATCGGTCGGGTCGACCTCCTGCCACTTGTTGCAGCACTCCCAGCCGGCCATCAGGAGCATGCCTGCCTTGTCGGCCATGTCGTAGAACTCGTCCGGTTCCGGGTGGCCTTCCAGACGGATCAGGTTGATGCCCATGTTGAGGGCGTAGGCGATCCGGTCTTCCGCCTCCTGCCGGTTCCAGCGCAGCAGGATGTCGGGCGACTCGGCCGCGCCCCGGATGAGGAGCGGACGGCCGTTGACGGTGTAGGTGCGCTTGCCGGCGGCGTTCAGCGGGGCCTGGATGTCCCGGATGCCGAAGCTCTTGCGTGCCCGGTCGGTGACGGCACCGTTGGTCGTCGCCGCCAGCTGGAGCTCGTACAGCGGCTGGTCGCCCATACCGGCCGGCCACCAGATCTTCGGGTCGGCGAGCTTGAGCTGCGGGGTGTCCGCCGCAGTGAACACGACCGGCTTGGTCTCGCGCGGGGCGAGCGTGACGTCCTTGCTGAAGGCGAGCTCGCCGATGGTGCCGCTGACGGTGGTGGTGACGGTGTCGTCGGTGGCGTTGCCGACCTTGGTCTTGACGGTGAGTTCGGCGGAGGTGAGGGACGGGTCGAGCGTGGTGTTCACGTGGGTGTCGCTGAGGTTGACTCCGCCCGTGCGCCGGATGGTGATGTCCTGGGACAGGCCCATGTTGTTGTCCGCCGGGCTGGGCGACCAGTCGATCCATCCGGTGGTCAGGTGCCGACCGGGGTCGTTGGGGTAGATCCGGAAGGCGACGGAGTTGCGCCCCGGCTGGACGTAGGGCGAGATGTCGAGCTCGTAGAGCGGGTAGATGCCGGCTACCTTGTCGGCGGCGGCGATCTTCCTACCGTTGACGTAGATGTCGGCGGCGGAGAGGACACCCGTGACATTCAGGTAGCTGCGCCCGGAGGTGTCGTTCACGGTGAAGTCGGAGCGGTACCACCACGGCACCGTGAAGGGGTCGGTGGGCTGCTTCATGTTCGTCGAGTAGAACGGGTCCGGGTAGGTGTGGTCGGCCACGAGCGCGGCCATGACCGTGGAGCGGGTGCCGGCCGGGTGCCAGCCGTTCGGCTGGTAGCCGGGGGTGGAGATGCTCTCCCCGCTGTCCGTCACGCCGGCCGAGGACTGGATGGCGAAGCTCTTCAGGGCGGTGGTCGAGCCGGCCTTGTCGGAGACGGCCGTGGTCTCGGTCGCGGCGGCCTGCGAGGCCGCCCGCGCGGGTCGGGGCATCCCGCCCATGGTCGCCGCCGCGACCATGATCCCCGCGACGACCACGGCAGTACCGCGTCGCGTGAGTGTGCCGGTCAAGGAAATAGACATAGGGACCTCCTCGGTGTGGGGCCCGAGAAACGGGCGATCGCTGTTCCCGCGTGGACATGGCCGCTCGACGAAGGCATCCGTCCGGAGTGCCGGACGCGCCCGCTGTCCCCGGTGCATCGTGCGGGTGTCGCGAGAGGGTCAAGTCGGAACGGCTTGACCTTGGGGATGCGGGTAAGGTCACGGGCGTGTCCGCGGGATGGAGCACCGCAGGGGACACGCTCCTGGCTGGTTACGACGACCTTGCGTGACCCTGTCGGTTGACCCGCGCCGCCATCCGGCGCAAGGCTCACATCCAGGATGGGCGAACGCTGGTCGACGAAGAAGGCGGTCGTGGTCTTCGCAGCGGCCACAGCCTGTTCAATGCAGATCTTCGAAAGGATCGGAACACACAGGTCATGCCCACGGGTTCGGAGCATGACGTCGGGACGGGGCACCGGCTACCTCTTGGGGGAGAGGTTTACGCTAGGGAAAAGTTAAATTCCATTACTTGATGGGGTCAAGAGCCGGACGGTCACAATCCGGCTTCGCTCTCGGTCGGCGTTGGAGTGATCCGGGCGACCCTCGCGTCCGCCTCGGCAAGGCCCCGGCCCGGCTGGAGCGGGTTCAGGCAGCCAGGGCAGCCGGGAGCCCGGGCTGGTTGGCCTTGACCACCAGCAGGTCGTGCGCCTTCTTCTCCTCCACCAGGAAGCGCACGTGGGCGCGCTGGGTGTGCAAGGCGTCGGCCGTTTGACAGTGACCCCGGTCAGGTCGAAGGGCGCCAGCAGCGCGGCGAAGCAGGTGATCTCATTGGTCTTGTCGGGAACCCGCAGCTGGGTGACGGTGCGGCCGCCTCTCACACCTGGCGGCACTCCGGCCCGTCGGATGAACCGACGGGCCGGAGTGGTCAGGAACGGGATTCGCCAACAGCATCACGTTGCCGTGACCCGGCTACCCGACCACACCTCCAGTCGACCGTCGGCGGGAGGGCGCCGCCCCTCAGCCGGAGCGGTGGCCGCCGATCAGCGCTGGTGCAACTGGGCGCTCCGCGACCACTGTTCGTCTGCCTGACGGCTGCCGGCCACGGGGGGTTGAGCGGCCGGGCCCACGCTGCAAGACGGCAACCGAACCGTCGAAAGGCAACCCCATGCAGCCTCCCACTCTGCCCATCCGTCCGCGCCGACTCGCGGCGACCTCGGTGACCGTGACCGCCGCCGTGGGTGCGGCACTGCTGGGTGCGCCCGCCCAGGCGGCGACCTACGGCACACCGACCATCGTGCTCTCCACCGCCTACCTGTCCGGCGCGGTCGGCAGTACGGGCGACCCGAAGATCAGTGTGACGGTCAGTCAGAGCGGCGCGAAAAATTCCGCGTTGACGGTGACGGCCTCCGCCAGCTCGGACTCCACGGTCGCCGCCACCGGTGATGTCACGATCACCGGCACGGGCAGCACCCGTACCGTCGCGGTGACCGCCGAGCACCAGGGCTACACCGATCTGACGCTCAAGGTCACCGGGCTGGGTGGCGCGTACGCCACCAAGACGCTGCACTACGCGGCCTCGGCCACCGTGCAGAACGCGCCAGGCACCCGCTACCTGACCGGGGCCAGTGACGCCTCCGCCGCCGTGGACGTGGGCGGCGGCTACGTCGTCGTCGGTGACGACGAGAACAACACGCTGCGACTCTACGACCGAAACTCCTCCGGTGCCCCGGTGCGGACCTGGGACTTCAGCGCGGAGCTCGGCGTCTCCAGGGAGATCGACATCGAGGCCGCCGCCCGCGTGGGCGACACGATCTACTGGACCGGCTCGATGGGCAACAGCAAGAGCGGCTCGCTGCGCCCCGACCGTTCCACGCTGTTCACCACCAAGGTCACCGGCTCCGGCGCCACGACCCAGCTCACCCTCGGCGGGTTCTACCAGGGCCTGCGGGACGACCTGATCGCCTGGGACGAGGCGAACGACGACCGGTTCGGCTTCGCGGCGGGTGCGGCCCCGGGCCAGGTGCCCAAGCAGATCGACGGGTTCAACGTCGAGGGCATGGAGTTCGCCCCCGACAGCACCGGCACCGCCTACATCGCCTTCCGGGCCCCGCTGGTCCCGCCGCAGACCGACGGCAAGGCACTGCTGGTGCCGGTGACCAACCTGGACACGCTGGTCGCCGGCTCGCCCGACACCGCCGTGCACGCCACCTTCGGCGACCCGATCACCATGGACCTCGGCGGCCTGAGTATCCGCGACATCCGTAAGAACGCGCTGAACCAGTACGTGATCGTGGCCGGTTCCTGGGCAGCGGACGACAACAGCGACTCCTACGCCCTCTACTCCTGGGACGGCGTCGCGGCCGACGCTCCGACCCTGCTGCGCTCCCTCCCCACCACCGACCCCGGCGCCTGGGAGTCCGTCGTGGACATCCCCGATCTGACCGTGCCCGGCGCGCAGGTCCAGCTCATCACCGATGCCGGTTCGGCAGACCTCTACGGCGACGGCACCGAGGCCAAGGACCTCGCCCACGACGAGTGGAAGAAGTCCCGGACCACCTGGTTCACAGTCTCCTGAGCCACCAGACCCGCCGCTGCGGCGTGCTTGGAGTTCCTCTGTGAGCACGCCGCAGCGGCGGGTCTGACCACGACCCCGGCGAGCCGGTTGGTCGAGCAGGTTCGGCGGTCGCGGCGGCCCGGGACCGGTCACCAGCCGCGGCTGCGCCTGGACGCGCCGGGTCCCGGTTCCGGCCGAACCGTGCGAATCGCACGCCGCATCGGTACGGGAGGAGCGGCACGGCTCACCGCGGGGTGGAATGTTGTTTCGCCCGCTCGTCGAGTTCGTGGCGCTGGCCGGGCGGAGCACCGGAATCGCCGGTGGCGGAAGCCGCGACCCGGCGCGTCCCCTCGCCGCCCGGGAGCAGTTGTGGCCGCCGGCGCGCCGCAAGGTCCTCGATCCAGCCGAACAGCAGCACGGCCGCCGCTGTCCAGACGAGCGTGCCCACGAGCAGCAGGACGGCGCCGCCGACGGGGGTAGTGTCCAGCTCGACCTGCGAGAGCAGCAGGCCAGCGAAGAAGATTCCGGGGTTGTGCCAGAGGTAGATCGTGACCGCCCGGGCGTTGAGCAGGGAAATGAACCGTTCCAGCACCGGAACAGAGCTCGGCGCGGACATGTTCGGCTGCCACCGCAGCAACAGCAGAACGAATGCGAACGACCAGTAAGAGTTGGCCATGGGATCCGTGGTGAGATCGAAATTCGATTCCTCGTGATTGATCCAGGCCAGCCAGCCGCCGACCGTCAAGGCGGCCAGCGCGACCGGCAGTACCACCCGCCACTTGAGTCTGTGCAGTGTGCCGTCCTGGTGGGCGAAACCCAGCAGCCAGCAGGCCAGGTAGGTGCAGCAATTGATGATCGATCCGGTCACCTCGTCGCTCATCCCGAACGAATTCAGGCTGAACACGTACACCAGCAGGAACGGCAGGGCCAGCATGACCACCGGGAGGCGGCGGAACAGCGGGAGCAGCAGCGGGGACAGCAGCACGAACCACAGGTAGGTGCTGATGTACCACAGCACTCCGACGAATTCCTGGCCCCAGTCGCTGGCTGGTGGGGGAGCCAGCGGAAGGATCCAGAGCAGCATGCTGGGGTCGGTCGGCGCCGTCACGTCCTCGGCCGTCCAGCCGTGGACCAGCATGATCGAGGCGCCCACCGCGCCGAGCACCCAGATCGAGGGCAGCAGGCGGCGAAGCCGGCGGCCGACCGTCACCAGCCCGGACCTGTCCATCGACCCGGCCGTCAGGGAGCCGGCGAGGGCGAACATGATGCCCATCGAGGGAAAGACGATCGTGAGCCAGCCCAAACCCCATGCGTGGTAAGCGACCACCCGGACAATGGCCAGTGCGCGAAGCGTATCGATATAGCGATCACGAATTGCTGTCACGAGGCGGCTCTCTCCGGTGCGAGTGGGTCCAGATGGTTTTTAGGTGTCAGCCCAATAAATGCTGCCGGGCGCTTCCGCTTCGGCAGAGGCGGGACGGCTCCGAAAGGCCCTCGGTGCCGGCAGTGCCAGGGACCACTGTAGACATGGTGTCCACCCTTGCTGAAGTGGCCGCTTTCGCCGGTGCGTGGTGCCGTGTGAACCTCATCAAAATCTCAGGATTGTCGTGGGAGAATCCCCACCCGGATCATCAGAAGCGAAGGAAATCTCCGTGTTCTCCGAGACCTCGACGCCCGCGGAGCCCGCGGAGCCCGCCACCGTCGTCGCTCCGTCGCCCGAGGAATCCGAACCCGCGCGGCGCCCTCGCCGGCGGCACCGCCTGGTCCTCGTGCTCGATGTCGTCGCGGGTATCGCCGTGATCGCCACGGCTACCGCCCTCATGCTCGCGTACGCGGGCAGTCGCGACACGCAGACTCCGGCGGCCGGCCAGTCCGGCACCTGGATCGTCGGGCTCGCCGAGATCCCCCGCACGACCGACCTGAAGGAACGGGACCGGCAACTCGCCGACCTCCAGCAGCAGATCCCCGGCGCCTCGCTCATCGACAGTGAGACGTGGGCGTCCCTGCCGCCGGGCACCTGGGTCGTCCGTGCGCCCGGGGAGTTCGCTGACGGCTTCGCGGCCCTCGCCCACTGCGGCACGCTCGGCTCCGACGAGTGCACCGCCCGCTATCTCAGCCACGATGAGGACGACCAGGACTATGTGTGCGAGGCCGCGCCCACACCCGATCCTGACACCTGCCGCCACCCCGGCGACCGGACGGAGCTCCCATCTCGGTGAGCCGGTGTCAGGTGCTCGCCGATCGCCGACCGACGGGGTTGATCGGCGTGCCGTCGTCGAACAGCTCGGTGGCGGTCCGACCGAGGTCCACGGTCAGCTGCCGGCCTCGGTAGACGACCGTGCGCGGGCCGCGGGCGCCCTCGTGCAGGGCGCGGAGGTGAGCGGAGATCAGCACCGGGCCTTGGTGACCGTGCTTCCACTCGTCGCCGCGCTCGATGCGTTCGTGGATCTGCTGGTGACGCTCGCGCGTGCGGGCGACCAGGGGGACGATGCCGTCCGCCAGGGCTGCGACGGCGCCCCGCCCCGGCCGGCGCCGAGCCGGCCCTCGGCGAGGCCGCCGGAGCGCACGTCGTGGCCGAGCGCCACCGGGATCGCCCGGTCGCCGGGGGGCGGCCAGGCGCTCGCCGAGGAGCTTGCGCAACGGGAGGTCCCGCCAGCCGATGTTGGCCGAGTAGACCGCGATCCCGTTCCTCTCGTCGATCGTCCCCGGGACGGCGAGGGGGGCGACGCCGTAGCGGGCCCGGCCCTCGTCCGCGAGGTCGGCGGCGAAGTCGAGGATGGCGGCGACCACGGCGTCCGTGCCGTGCTCCCGCCCGGTCGGGCGGCGTGCTTCGAACAGCACGGAGCCGTCCTGGGCGAGCAGCGCGGCCTTCATGCCGGTGCCGCCTGCATCGAGTGCGATGACGTGCTTCACGGAGGACGGTTTCCCTTGGTCAGGTCAAAGAGGTCTAGTCCAGTTGTCGGATTGGTCTGGTCCAGGTTGGGTGAGCTTTGTCGCAGATCCGGGGGAGTGGGCGGCTTTGCGGGTGGCGCGTCCCCCGACCGGAGTCCCTCCTCCGGCCGTAGTTCTTTCCTTATTGAAGGCGGTACCCGCGTTGAACAGGCGCGCCCACGTTCCCTCCCGTCTCCGGGCTGTGATGCGCGAAGGCCGCCCGTTCCCCGGTGGGTCGGCGGCGACCAGCTTGAGGGTCACCGGCCCGTCGTCCTTCGCGCTGCCCGGTACTGCGCTGGCCGGAGCCCTGGTGCTCACCGCGGTCAGCGCCACCGTCCTGGTGTGGACCGACATCACCCAGGCCGAATACGGTCACAGCCCACCGGCCTCCGCGAGGCCAAGGCGGACGCTGGCCGCCTCATCGACAACATCACCCAGACCTGCACCCCTGCCAACCAGAAAGCAGGCCGCCTCGCCCAGCGTCTGGACCACGGACACCGGCCCGAGCGGCCGACGGGGTGCACGCCCCGGTCACCGCCGCCACGGTCCCCCCAGCACGATCGCAAAAGGTCATGTCGTCCCTGTCATGGCGCGTTCCCTCTCTTCCGACCTCCCGTTGCCGCGGTTCTGGCCACCGATCCCGTCGGGCTGCACGCCGTGCTCCAAGGGCCATCCGACGCGTTCGGAGCCCGTGGTGCCGGAGCTGGCCCGGCGCGACGAGGCCCGAACCGGCCTGTTCCACCTGTGGGACCCGCAGCGGGGCATGCTCACCGTGGCCTGCCCCCGCTTCTCAGGCCGCACGCCGTTGCCGTCGGAACATGCCTTTCACGTACGTCACGCGGGGGTTGAGGAAGGGCCAATCCGTGCCGGCGGGTTCAGAGCTGGACCACGGTGCCGGTGTGGCGGGCCCGCTCGGCGGCGAAGACCACGCGGTGGCTCGCCAGGCTGGCGTCGATGCCGGAGACGATGAGCTCGGGACGCCCACGGTGCAGGGCGTCGAGGTAGGCGTTGATCAGCGCTTCGTCGCCGCCCGCGTGCCCTTCGGCCGCGGACGAGCCGTCGACCGAGGTGTCGTGGACGGTGCGGGTCTCGGTCAGGAAGTCGTAGACCTCGATGTGGCGGCCGTCGCCGGTGAGCTGTCCACGGGTGCCGAAGATCTTGGTGTGCCGGTTCTCCAGCGGGGTGAACGCCGTCAGGGTGAAGGAGGCGGTCACCCCGCCGTGGAATTCCAGGTTGACGACCTGGTGGTCGGGGACGTCGTTGTCGCTGTGGTAGACGCAGCGGCCGTAGGGGCCGGTGGTGAGCGCGGTGGTCACGGCCTCCTCGGTCAGCTCGCCGGCGGTCATGACCCGGGTGAAGTACTGCTTGGTCCCGCCGTTGCGCAGCCCGTCCCGGTAGAGCGTGGTGGCCGAGTACGCGCAGGTGCCCCGCAGCGGGCAGGTGATGCAGCGGTCGGTGGCGCCCTCGGGCGCGGCCTCGGGCCGGAAGTGGGTCAGGGATCCGAAGGAACTCACGCGTGCCACCGGTCGGCCGACGATGTGCGAGATCCAGTCGATGTCGTGGCAGGACTTCGCCAGCAGCAGCGGTGAGGAGTCGTCCTCGCGCCGCCAGTTGCCGCGGACGAAGGAGTGGGCGAAGTGGTAGTGGCCGATCGGCTCCAGGTGCTGGAGCGAGACGATGTCGCCGATCGCGCCTCGCCATGGGCTTCTCCAGCAGCAGCTGGTAGCCGAGGTCGGCGAGGCCGGTCGCCGCGGCGAGGTGGTCGGAGTCGGGGACGGCGACCACCGCCACGTCCGCGATCCGCGGCCGGTCCAGCAACGCGCGCCAGTCGTCGAACCGGTACTCGGGGGTGATGTGGTGCTTGGCTGCGAACGCCTCGCGGATCCGGCTTCGCGGTTCTGTGACCGCCACCACCCGGGCGACCTCCGGCCGCTTGGTGGCGAGTTCGGCGTACGCGGCGCCGCGGGCGCCGGCGCCGACGATCACGAGCGAGAGTGGTCGTCGCAGCGGACCGTCCAGATCTCCGGTGATGAACGTCGTGGGTTCGGATTCTGTCAGAGTCAACACGTTTTCCTTAGAACGGGGTTGGCTGTGAGGGGAGGAGGGAGAGTGCGACGGTCGTGCTGCCGCCGAGGGGTCATCCCTTGGTGGCTCCACCGGTCAGGCCCTTGACGAAGTGCCTTTGGAAGGCGAGGTAGAAGACGAGGATCGGCAGGGTGGCCAGGAACATCAGTGCGAAGACTGCCCCGAAGTCGCTCTGGTGCTCACCGATCGCGCGGTAGATGCCGACGGTGACGGTCGTGCCGGTGGCCGGCCCCAGGATGATCAGCGGGTTGAGGAAGTCGTTCCAGATCCACACTCCGAGGAAGATCAGCACGCTGGCCGAGGCGGGCCGCATCAGCGGGAAGACGACCGTCCAGAACGTGCGGAACCGGCCTGCTCCGTCCAGGGCCGCGGCCTCCTCCAGTTCGATCGGGATGGTCTTCACGAAGCCGGTGAAGACCAGCACGCCGAAGGGCACGTAGTAACCGACGTTGACGAGGACCAGTCCGGGGATCGTGGTCATCAGTCCGAGGGACCGCAGCACCTCGGTCACCGGCTCGAGGATCACCGCCGGCGGGATCATCAGTCCGCACAGCAGCAGTGCCATCGCCGCCTTGGGCCAACGGCCGGTCGAGCGGGCCAGGTAGTGGCCGAGCATCGCCGAGACCACGGTCAGCACCGTGATGGAGCTGGCGGTGACCTCGATGCTGTTGATCAGGCCGTACCAGAACAGGTGGTCCGGCCGGCTCAGTACCTGCTGGATGGACGAGAGCGTCGGCGGGATCGGAAGGCTCGCCGGATGGGCGGTGATGTCCGAACCCGGCTTGAACACGTTGACCAGGACCACATAAAGGGGCAGGAAGAAGACCGCGGCCACGAACGTCGCCACGACGGGCCGGACCCAGGTGGTCGGGCGCGGGCCAGGGGTGGTACTCACAGCGCGGCCTCCCGTCGCTGGAGGAAACGGAGGGCCAGGACCGAGAGCAGCGCGACGATCACGAGCATCAGGGTCGCCATCGCCGCGCCGTAGCCGATGTGGTTGCCGGTGAACGTGGTCTGCACCACCTGGAACGCGATGGTGGAGGTGGTCCCGTTCCCGGGCCCCCCGTTGGTGATCACCTGGATCTGGTCGTACGCCTTGAACCCGGTGATCAGCAGCATGACGGTGTTGATCGTCACCGCGGGGGCCAGCATCGGCCAGGTGACGTGCCGGAACCTGGCCAGCCGGCCGGCTCCGTCGACCTCGGCGGCTTCCATGAGCTCGGTCGGGACTCCCGCAAGCCCGGCCAGGTATACCACCACGCAGAATCCCAGGACCTGCCAGGTGATGATGAAGGCCACCGAGTAGAGCGCGAGATCAGGGTCCGAGAGCCACCCCGGAGGGTGCGCGATGCCCAGACCGCGCAGCGTCGAGTTCAGCAGACCGTCGTCGGCGAGGATGGCCTGCCACATCACCGAGACGACCACGGAGGACAGCACCACCGGGGTGAAGAACACCGAGCGCAGGACGTTGTACAACCAGCCTGATCGGTCGAGGAGTTGGGCGATGGCCAGACCCAGGACGTTCGCGCCGACGGTGACGATGACGGTGACGATGACGGTGTTCTTCAACGCGCCGGTGAAGTCGGTGTCCTGGAGCACCTGCGTGTAGTTCTCCAGGCCGACCCACTTGGTGGGCGGCTTGGCGGGATTGCGGTTGGTGAAGCTGGTCCGGATCATCATGGTGATGGGGATCAGGACGAACGCGACGTAGACGGCGAGCCCCGGAACGCCGAACGTCAGGAAGTGCAGGGCCTTTGCGGCACGCTTGCGCCGGGGAGCGGGCGGGAGCGTCCGCCCTTCCGCCGGACGAGTGCCCCGGTCCTTGTGGGGGACGAATGTTGCGGACATTTCACCGTGCCTCTTGGTCTCGAACGGCTATCGGCTTGCCTTCGCCCACTCGCTGTCGAGGAACGCCCCGAACTGATCGGCGGTCTGCTTACCGTTGATCAGGTCGGCGACGCCCGCCGCGGCCTTGTCGGGGAGGCCGGCCGGCATCGAACCGTCACCGGTCTCGATGGAGAAGGCGTCCACGATCGCCTTCTGCTTGACCGCCTGCTGGTACAGCTGCGCCGTCTCGGTGTAGACGGGGCCCATGTCGGACGGCGGCGTGTAGCTCTTGAGCGCGATGATCGACCCGTCGGTCTTCACCGAGTTGTCCAGGGAGGTCTTGTCGAGCATGAAGGCCAGGGCCCACTTCTTGGCCAGGTCGACGTTGCTCGCCTTGGAGGAGACCGACATGCCGCCGCCGGTGTAGGCCGGGACGACGAACGAGCCGTCGTCGCTGGGCCAGGCGAACACCCCGATGTCGAACCCGGGCTTCTTCGCGTCGGCGGAGGCCGCGAACCACGAACCCATGGGGTACATGGCTCCCTTGTTGTCGCGGAATGCCTGCTCGGTGTCGGCGTACGAGCGGGACAGGCCCGAGGTGTCGATGTAGCCGTTCTTCGCCAGGTCCGCGATCTTGGCGGCCGGCTTGGTGAACTGCGGGTCGGTGAACTTGACCTTGCCCGCCGCCTTCTGGCTCAGCCAGTCCGGCGTCTGCCGGTAGGTGTCGGTGCCCACCGTGGCGATGAGCGGGTACATGTCCGCCCAGGTGTCCTTGCCGCCGCCGCCGACCACGAACGGGGTGATGCCCTTGGCCTTGAGCTTCGCGCAGTCGTCGAGCAGCTCGGCGTAGGTCTTGGGCGGTGCCGAGATCCCGGCCGCCGCGAAGTCGGCCTTGTTGTAGTAGACCAGCGGAGTCGGCTGGGAGTTGTACGGCAGCTGGTAGACCTTGCCGCCGATCGGATTGGTGTGCGGCGAGACGAAGTCCGCCAGCTCGGTGTCGCTCCAGGCTGCGAGCTGACCGGCCTGGGCGAATCCGTTGGGGCTCACCCCGATCATGATGTCCGGCAGCTGCCCGGAGGCCGCGAGCTGCTTGGCATAGCCGACACGGTCGGCACTGGGCGCGACCAGCTTCTTGACGGTGACCCCCGGCACCGCCGCCGAAGCCCTCGCGATCGCGTCGTCCCAGTACTTGGCGGTCAGGTTCGGCGTCTCGAAGGTCAGGAAGGTCAGCGTGGCATTCCCCTTCCCGGAACCCTGCGACGAACCCCCTGAACCCGATTCGCCGGCCGCACAGCTGGTCAGGGCAAGCGCGGTGGCGATCGCGGTGACACCCAGCGCCGCTCTGGTGGATCTCGTGACTCCGAGTCGCATGACTGGTCCTTTCGGCCCGGCGGGACGGGCAATGTCGTCGGTGTTGAGGGCCCGGCCGGACTGTTGCGCTGCCTTCGACGACAGCGAGCTGTGAGGGCCGGCGACCTGAGAGTGTTTTTTCAGTCATTGACTAAAAAAACTTCTGTTGGAGATTGTCCCGCTCTTCGGGCGGCTGTCAAGAGGGCGGTGGCGGCGGGGCGAGCGGGGTGGTGCCTGGTCACTCCCCAGAAGGTCCGGACTCCGGCGTATCACGCGGCCGAGGGACGGCCCGGACCGCCCCCGTCGTCCACGACATCCGCAGCCAGCGGCGGCGACAGGCCGGACAACACTGTGGGTGCAAGGGAGTTGACGTCTTGCATGCCATGCCTACGACGTCGGCACGCAATGTCACCACGGGTCTACGGGGCAGCGCCGAAAACAGCGGTGAGGCGAGTGGAATCGATGTCGAACAGCTCGTTCTCGACGTGGTCGAGAGCGCGTCGGACGGCGCCGAGGGCGACTGCGTCGTGGTCGAGGTTGGAGGTGCGGATCGGGATGGGGAAGAGGGTCTTGTCGTCCAGGTGGTCCTGGAGCGGATTCAGGAGAACACGTCCAGCTCGGCTGAGCCCCCCGGACAGGATGACGCATTCGGGGTCGACGGCGAGCACTATGGCCGCGATGCCCGTGGCCAGGTGCTCGGCGAGTTCGTCAACGCGGGCCAGGGCCTCGGCATCGCCCGTACGGGCCGCGGCAAAGACGGCCTCCGGGCCGTCGGGCCAGGCGGCCATCGTCTGCAGCGCCGCCTGCCAGCGGGATTCTGCCAGTACTCCGATCTCACCGGCGGCGCCGTGCGTGCCGCGGAGCAGTTGTCCGTTGAGGACGATGCCGGCGGTGATGTGGCGGCCGGCGGCGATGTTGACGAAATTGTCGGTGTCACGGCCCTTCCCCCGCCAGCGTTCGGCCAGCGTCGCCAGCCGGGTGTCGTTGCCGACGACCACCGGCACGCCCGGAAGGGCGAGCGCTTCGATCAGGTTGCGGCCCACCGTCTGCGGCAGGCGGGTGCTGCGGACGACCCGACCGCTGTGATCGACGATGCCGGTGGTGGCGGCACCGACGGCCAGGACGTCGGGCAGCGCGATGCCCGCGCTGCAGAGCGCCGCGTGCAGTGCCCGTCGGGCGATCGAACCGCGGGCGTCGGCGCTGTCGTGCGGGTCGAGCGGGAGGTCGGCCCGGGCGCGCTCGACGCCGCGCAGATCGGTGACGAGGACGTTGACCTCGTGGACGGCCAGGTCGAGGCCCAGTACGAAGCCGGATTCGGCACGGAACCGATAGCGCTTGGGCGGGCGCCCGACACGGCGCTGATCGTCACCGCTCACCGGGATCTCTTCGACCAGTCCGGCGCCGACCAGGACGACTGCGGCATCTTCGGCGGTGTTGCGGGAGACGCCGGCCGCGCCGGCCAGATCGCGCAGTGTCAGCTGGTCGGTGGCGTGCAGAGCGCGCAACACCGCAACGGTGTTGATCTTCTGCAGCAGCGATCGGTCGCCGCCGGCAGGTTTCACCCCGGGCGCTCCTCTCCTCTTGGCAGTGCTCCAGTATGACTACGCACTCACGCTACCGCTTATTTCAGTCGGCGACTAAAAAATATGACTGATAGGCACGGTGGTCGGTGTGCCACCGCCGACCGGTGGGTGATGTCTCAGACGTACTTGGTGGTCACCTCCGTCGCGGTGAAGGTGTGGCTGATCAGGTCCGGGGGCCTTGGCTGCGGGCAGGTCGGCGATGGGGGTTCGTTGGCGGCGCCGCAGCCGGAATCCGGCGATGCCGGCGGTCCTCATCAGCCGGGCGACCCTCTTGTGGTTCACCGGCTCGCCGCCATTGTCGCGGAGCTCGGCGGTGATCCTGGGGACGCCGCAGGTGTCGTCCGAGCCGGCGTGGACAGCGGCGATCTTGGCGGTCAGCCTTTCGTCGGCTGCTTGCCGAGCGGCCCGCGCCGGTGTGATGGCCTGCCGGTAATAGAAGCTCGAACGGGCGACACCCAGGGCCTGGCGCAACCGCTTCACGCCGAAGTCGGGGCGCAGGTCGGCAACGCAGTGGAAGTGGTTCACCAGCGCGTTGCCCCGGCGAAATACTTCGCCGCCTTCTGCAGGATCTCACGTTCGCTCTCCAGCTCACGCACCCGTCGCCGCAGCGCGACGACCTCGGCTTCCAGACCGTCGGCCGTCACCGGAGCGGCTGGCCGCGGCGCGGTGTGGCTACCCGTGTGCCGTCCGTCGGCCCGCGCGTATCCAGTTCCGCAGCGTCGCGGTGTTCACGCCCAGGTCCGCGGCGACCGACTTGATCGTCGCCCCGGGCCGGGATCGGTACAAGGCGACCGCGGCCGCCTTGAACTCGGCCGGGTGGTGCTTCACCGCACCATCAGTACAGGACTCCAGCCCTCAGATCCTCAAGATCCAAGTGTCTCTGGTGTCCAACATCCATGGTCAGGCCCCTCTGCCAGTTCCCCAATGTGCTGAACAGCGGCACGAAACCGGAATGGCTGCTGATCAACGCCCCCGCGCGGGGCGGCCTGCCCGACTTCCCCTGGGCGCGGGCCCGCGTGCCGGAGAGCCCCTCGCACGGCTACCGGCCGGTCATGGAGCGGTCCGGCATCCATCTCTACCGGCTCGCCGACCGATGACCTGCTCCCGGCAGCTCGGCAGCCGACAACCCATGACGGCGCACCACAACCGGGCCGTGCGCGGAGCACCGGCCAGGCCGTTGGCGCGACGGGGCTGGGAACCGGCCGGCGCCACCTGAATCCATCGAACCCTCTTGACAGCTCTGGCCCTCGGGCGCACAGTCTGTCCCACGATATTTAAGTCAGCGACTAAAAATATCGCCAGGTCGAAGTCGCTCTGCATCACCGATGACGGTGACCACCAGGGCTCCGTCTGCTGCGGAGGCGGCATCAGCCCCTCGTTCACCCTCTCCCTCCCCGCCGGAGAGCCGCCGCATCAAGATCTTCGGTACCCGGGATCAGATCACTGGCCATGGCCGAACATCCAGATCTCAACCTTCACATCGAGCACATCACCGCCATCGGCACCTCCCTTGACGTGCCTGGGCCGCCGAAGGCCACGCCGGTCCGGAACGGAGGTCGGCCTCGACAGCCGCCACGTCGACTCGGCCGCTGGACACGCCCGTCGCACCGGCCGAGTCGTCCACAGATGTCCGTCTCATCTCGCCCCATTCGAAGGGACCACGATGCAACTCCTGACAAGACTGCGCGCGCGGGCAGCCGCCCTCTGCGCGGCGGCTCTCATCGCGGCGGCCGCCGCGATCGCCGCTCCCGCGCCGGCCTTCGCCGTCGGCGGCAGTGCCACCGACTGGATGAACCAGGGCAAGTTCGGCGTGGGTATGCACTACCTCGCCGAGGGATGCCCGCCCGGCTGTTCCACCGGCTCGTACGTCACCGGCCAGTGGCCGTCGGCGGCCGACTGGAACAACCGGGTCAACTCCTTCGACGTGCCGGGACTGGTCCAGCAGCTCCAGTCCGTCGGCGCGAAATGGTTCCAGATCTCCGTCGGCCAGATCTCCGGGTACTGGGCCTCACCCAACTCGGTCTACGAAGGGCTGGTGCCACCCACCCCGGAACACCCGAGCAGGCTCGCCCAGCGAGACCTGATCCGTGACATCGGCCTCGCGCTGCAGGGCACCGGCATCAAGCTCATGGTGTACGTGCCCGCGGTCGCGCCCCGCTACGACTCCTACGCCACCGTCGGCCTGGGCGGAGATCCCAAGGGCACGGACGGCGAAGGCGGCACCTACAAGCCGGAGTTCCAGGCCAACTGGCTCAACGTCGTCAGCCACTGGTCCCAGCAGTGGGGGAACTTGGTGTCCGGGTGGTGGATCGACGGCGGCTGGCTCGGGCACACCACGTACTTCGACAACATGATCAGTGCCGCCCGCACCGGCAACGCCCAGAGCGTCGTCGCGCTCAACCCCGGGTTGAACAAGTGGGGGCCCAACTCGCCCAACGCCGACTTCACCGCAGGTGAGATCGACTCCGACGAATGGCCGCAGACCACCGCCCGGTTCGACACCACCCTCGGCACGAAGGCCCAGAAGACCTACTTCGCAGTGGCCCAGACATTCTGGGGCAACCCCCCGGACGCGCCCATGGCCACCAGCGGCGACCTGATGGCGTGGCGCACCCTCGGCGTCACCAACGCCGGCGGAGCCATCACGTGGGACGTCGGCTACGACCGCGCCAACGGCCGCATCTCCGCACCCGCGATGGCCAGTCTGAGGGCAGTCGGCGAAGCGGTCGGCAACATCCCCGCCGCCGGCAACCGGTCGGAGGAAACCGCATCGACGATCACCTACGACGGCAGCTGGGGTACCGCATCCGGTAGCCAGTACTCCGGCGGAGCAGCGCGCGTGTCCTCGTCGCCGGGGGGCTCGGCCACCTTCCGGTTCACCGGCCCCTCGGTCAAGTGGATCGGCGCCCGCTCCGAGGCATCCGGAAAGGCCGACGTGTCCGTCGACGGACAGTTCGTCGCCACCGTGGACCTCTCCTCGTCCCCGGCCACCGGCAACGACGTGGTCTTCTCCCGACAGGGCCTGGCCGAAGGCAGCCACACCATCACCGTCACGCCCCAGTCGGCAGCAGCGGTCACGATCGACGGGTTCGAGGTCGGAACGTCCGACGTGGACGACAGCAACCCACTCGTCACCTACACCGGCTCCTTCGGCAGCTACAACCCCGGCGGCTGCTTCGACAACACCTGCCACAACGCCAACACCGTCGGCTCCACCGCGACCTACCGGTTCAACGGATCCAGGATCACCTGGCACGGCATCACCGGCCCGGACCAGGGCGTCGCAACCGTGTCGATCGACGGCGGCCCCCCCACCACCGTCAACCTGGTGGCACCCACCCGCAGCGTCAACGTCCCGGTCTACACCAGCCCCGAACTCCCCCTCGACAGCAGGCGGGGCGAGCACACCATCAAGATCACCACCCAGAACGCCGGCTGGGTGACCGTGGACCGGTTCGTCACCACGCCCCTGCTCGGCAGCCTCGTCGACGACGCCCAGTCGGGCATCACCTACACCGGCTCCTTCAGCAGCTCCAACCCCGGCGGCTGCTATGCCGGAACCTGCCACAACGCCAACAGTGCCGGCTCCACCGCGACTGCGTCGTTCACCGGCAAGGGCGTCACCTGGTACGGCATCAAGGGCAGCGACCAGGGCCAGGCCGACGTCTACATCGACGGCGTCCTCGACACCACCGTCAACCTCACCGCCCCGAGCCGCACTGTCCTCACCCCCGTCTACACCAAGACCGGTCTGCCGCCCGGCGATCACACCTTCAAGATCGTCACCAAGAGCGGCGCCTGGGTCACCCTCGACGCCCTGCAGATCACCTAGAGGTACTGGCATCGGCGAGTACGGCCCCTACCCCGCCCACCCCGACGCCGCCGTGCTGCACCTCGCCCCAGGCACACCTTGATCACGACCAATCCTGGACCGGCCACCGGCCAGGTGATCCGCCGAAGGCGAAGCCGGGCGCGAGCTGGATGGAGTCGCAAAAGGTCCACCGGGCGCAAGGTGTCCGGCCCGAAGACCCGGGCCGGACACCTTGCGCCGTGCGTCAGGTGCCATAGGCCGGTGGAGTCCGACAGCTGCCAGATCGACCACATCATCGCGAAGGGCGTCTCGGGTGACCGACTGCGCCACCTCAAGCGGCACTTCGGCCTGCCGGACGGCTTCGACCCGCACGACCCGCACAACCTCGCGCCGATGAGCGCCATGACCGTTGCCGGCCGGGATTGAACCACCTGGCGTTTCACATCGACGGACCGGACATGGCTTATGACGCCTTGTTGGGTGCAGCCTCGTGGACGAGCACTCCCCAAGCAGCGGGATAGTGCTCCTCGTCGCCCACGATTCGCGGACGGACCTCGTGAGACTGGAGAGGGGACCCGCCCCCGCCGGGACAGCGGTACCCGGGAACCCTCCGCGGAGCGCGCCGTCGGGTGCCCTATGTGGCGGGCCTGGGTGTTCGTGTCGACGGCCCGTCAGCCTGCGGGCGGAGGCGCGAACGTCAGGTCGTAGCCGAACTCGTCGTTGCCGGCCATGAACATGAAGCGCACTGTCAGTGATCCCGCCTCCGGCGGCAGGCCGGGCTGCCCCGAGATGCTCCCCGAGGTCCGGCGGCCGTCCGGGCTGAGGCCGTGGGCGCCGCCGAAGTCGTCGTAGTGGTTCCCGAGGTCGTCGACGGCCTCCAGCCACATGAACACCGGGGGCCCGGACGGGCCGGCGGTTGCGAGGTCGTCGGGCAGCGGCGGCGTGATCGAGTAGCTCAGGGTGAAGGACTCCGCGGACCCCGACAGCGCGTGGACCGTCAGTTCGTGGTGGCCGGACATGATGGAGATCCGCCGGCCCACACTGCTGTCACTGCTCATAGCTTCTGTCTCCCCGGCGTGTCAGGCGCTGCCGGGTCGCGGGACCTGGCAGGTGATGTAGCGGTCGGCCGCCGTGTTGGGCTTCGACCCCTTGAGGAACCAGTAGAACGTGACCTTGTCGCCGGTCCGGATGCTGCCGCCGCCACTGCCGCCGATGAACTGGAAGCGGTTGAGACTGCCGTGGTAGTTGTACCAGTTGGGCTCGGTGTGCGGGTGGTACGGCGGGTTGATGGCCTTGCCGTTGACGTACGAGAACGGCATCGTCACGGTCACGACCGGGCCGAGCGCGGACTTCGCCGCGTTGGAGAGCTTGAAGCTCCATGCCAGCGTCCCGCCCGAGGCGCGCTGGAACTGCACCGTCGAGACGGGATGCGTCCACGTGCCGGTGCACATCGTGTTGGCCGGCGTCCGCGCGTGCACCGCAGCCGCCCGGTCCGCCGCGGCCTCCACGTCCGGGGCGGACGCGTCCGGCGCAGAGCCGTCGGAGCCGTCGAGCACCTCGGGCGCGATGTCGTCGAACGCCACCGGATCGTCGGGCGCCACCCCCGCTTCCGGTGCACTGCCGTCGGCCGGGTCCGGCACGGTGGCGGCAGTGAGGAATCCACCGCCGTTGGCGTCGTCGGACACGTCCGCCGCTGCGGCCGGCACTGCGCCCGCGATGACGAGAAGGCCTGCCGTCGCCGCGCTGACCAGCACGGCGGCGATCCTGGACCCGCTACGAGATGCCACGAAACTTCCCCCCGAGTGAGGTCGCAGGCCGAACGCCTGATGCCGCGGCCGCCCCCAGGAGGGGCCGGCCGGGGGCGGCGGCGCTGTGGCCTGCAACGAAGATCCCGCGCGGCTGGGCGAGGATGATCATCCTGCGGCGCGCTGATGCAAGGTCAGTTTGCGTGAAGATAGATGAGGTTTGCATGAGGCGGGTTCTCGTTGCGCGCGGCGGACACCGGGCCGGCGGCTCCGGGCCGGTCGCGGGCGGAGGCCGATTCGGTGACCGTGCCGACGAAGGCTCGGACCGCTGACCGGTCCGTGCCGACGTTTGCCCTGCTGGGAGGGGACGGAGGATGCGAGATTCGAACTCGCGAGGGACTGCTCCCGACAGAGGGCGGCCCTCCCTGCCGGCCGCACAGCCGAAGGTCCCACCGCCGAATGGGGCGTCCAGCGAAGTCGTGCCTCGCTCCTCTCGGAAGGAGTGAGCAGGTCAGCCGCAGACCGGCCCCGCGAGTTGGACCATGCCGACACCGGCGAGAACCGCAAGGGCTGCCAGCAGCACGGCGACCACCGCCCCGGCCCGGGACTCGGACCAGCGGGCCACGACCCAGGACACCGTCAGTGCCAGCAGACCAACGATCCCGAGGCCGGTCGCGACGAGCGCGGCCGTGGTGTGTCCGCCCCCTTTCCCCAGCAGGTCGGGTCCCGGAGGAAGAGCGACCAGGACACCACCGCACAGCCGGTCAGGACGGTGGTCGCCACCATCGGGGCGACCTCACGCCGCCACGGCGAGGTTCCGGCCGAATTCTCGTTCACGTGCACTCCTTCGACGAATCGGCAGGAGGCCCCGGCGCGGCATCGCCGGCTGCAGGGCGCCCAGCATTGGTCACCGCGTCACTGGCCGCGCACCGCGGCGTCGATCAGAGCGGCGGTGCTGCTGTCCACAGGACGGCCGAGGGGAGTTGAAGATTCAGTGGCCGGGGTCGGTGGTCGGGGCCGTCGCTGCGGCCGGCTCGGCGGCGCTCTGGTCCAGCGGACCTGACGGCGCGCCCGTGTCCCCGGGCCCTGTGGGGACATCGTCGCCGGCGGCCGCTTCCGGCTGGTCTGTAACGGTTTCCACGGGTTTCACGGCCTGCATCGCTTTGGGTGTCCAGGAGCCCCGGACCTTCTGGTCAGCAGCGGGATCCGTGTCGTCGTCGGCGAGACGTTCCACGCCCGTGTATGCCCCCATGATGGCGACAGTGCCGTCCGCGCCGTCCGCGGTGCTTGTGAAGGTCGGCGCGGCGGCGACACCCGTGAGGGCGAGAACCGTGGCGCCTACCACGACGGTCCGTCGGAACGGATCACGGAGCTGCATGAACATCCTCATTCGTTCGTCGATCGTCCGGATCGCGAACGGCGTGGGGCATCCGGTGACCCTGCCTTGCCCCTCCCTGCCCGCGCTTCGGCACAGCTTCGCTCCGAGGACGTGAGGATTTGATGAAGCGTAAGGTCCTGTCCGACGGCTCACGTGATCGCCTCGCGTGAACCCACTGTGTCGGTGGTGGGGCGAGGTGGTCTTACTGGGCGTTTCGTCCATGAGAGAGCCGGTTGATGCCGGTTCCGGAGGCGTCCACCCGACTCGCTTGTGGTGACTCCGGGGCCGCGGCGACAGGAGTGCCGCCACTGCACAAATGTCCGCCGGAACTGTGCGGTTTCTCCTGTCTCATCCCAAGAAGCCAGGCCGGAACGCGCTTGTCTCTCGAGAACCGCAAGCCCTGGGCAGAGTGACGATCCCGCAGTATGCCGTCATCATGACGGATCGTCGACCGTATCCGAGCGACCTGTCCGATGCCCGCTGGGCCCTGGTCGAGCCCGCCCTCACCGCCTGGCGCCAGGAACGCACCGCTCGCGCGCTCGCGTTCGGCCGGCCACCCGAGCACGAACTGCGCTGCTTGCTGGACGCGATCCTCTATGTCGACCGCACCGGTCTACCCCGGCGCTACCTTCCACACGACTACCCGCCCTGGGAAACCGTCTACGCCTACTTCGCCCGCTGGCAGAAGGAGGGCGTGTTCGAGCACCTCAACGGCCTGTTACGCCGCCTCGTCCGCACCCGCGAGGGGCGGAATCCCGAGCCGTCGGCCTGCATCATCGACTCGCAGAGCATCAAGACCTCCACCAATGACCCCGCTGCCACCCAGGGCGTCGATGTCGGGAAGAGGATCGTCGGAAGGAAACGGCTCCGCCCCGACGCCCCCACCAGCGACGATCGGCTCTTCTGCCACGTCTACGGACGCGGCGACCGCAAAACGGACCAGCTCGTTCCCGGCTGGCCGTACTCCTTCGTCGCCGCCCTGGAAACCGGCTGCACCTCCTGGGTCGCTCTGCTGGACGCCGTGCGCCTCGGACCGGCCGACGACGCAACCGCCGTCACCGCCGCCCAACTGCGCGGTGTCGTGGAGCGGGGCAGCGCGCACTCCTCGAGGACCAGCTCATGTCGCGTCAGCTCGCGGGCGGTGGCTGTGACTGGGTGATGTTGGTGTACTGCTGGGCCCGCACGGACATCTGGTGGGGGTTACCGGAGGCATCATCAAAACCTCATGCTCCTCATGGGAAGCTCCAAGCGGTCGCCAGCGGGGACTTCGCTAGCCGGCAGCCCGCTCGGTCAGCGGCACCGATGTGCAGCCGCCGTACCAGGGCGAGATGGGCAATGAACCCGCTCGGGAAGCAACGCGGTGTCACCGCGACTGCCCTGACGGCTCATTCTACGCGCGCTCCTTGCAGCCCCACCCGAGCAATCTCAACCAAGGAACAGGTGAACCGACTTGTCTCGCGCTACTGCGCCCCGCCTTCAGTGTGGCGGCAACCGCCGCCGCCCTTGTCCTCGCAGCACCCTCGGCACTGGCCGCCCCGACGGTGGACCCCTTGCCAAGCGGTGACAACGCCGTATCGGTCGCGGTCTTCGGCGACCACTCGCTGACGGTCGGCCAGGAGCTCACCGTTGCCGACCTCGCCAACGCCCACGGCGTGGACGCGACCCTGGTCCAGGAGTAGGGCATCGACGGCCGCTGCCCGGACTGGGTACGGAACGCCGCGAACGCCGCCTGAACCGCGCCGCCGTCCCGAGGCCCGTCCCAGGGCCCGGGCGGGCGGTTATTGCCCGGTCACCCGACTGCCACGAGTATCGAGCCATGCCCTTCGTGTCACACATCCAGCACCTCCAGCGCGCGGCCTTCCTGCGCGAGGCCGCCGCGCTCCAGCGGACCAACACCAGCGGCACCCACCGCCTGGCCGAGATCACCTTCCCCACCCCCGAGGGGCCGGACGACCTCGCCAGGACGGTCATCACCACGTCCGGAAGTACCGTGCGGATGGAGACAACCGCGATCCGATCCGACCTGCACACCGCACTGACGGCGGAGGGCTGGGCCGCACCCGCCATGGAAACGATGACACCGGCAGAGGCCACCGCCCCACCCCTGCTCGTCTACGCCGACCTACTGGCCGACCTGGGCGACCACCTCTTCCTCCTCACCCGCTACCCTGCCGACGTCGGCCGCCCCGATCTGGCCGACTCCCGTCTCAGTGGCGTTCGCCTCATCGGCGAAACCACCGCCGAGGTCCAGCTGTCCGCTCTCGGCAACGGCCACCGGGTGCACATCGCACTCAGCTCCGGTGTCCCCCTCGGCGTGGTACCGCTGGGCATCGCCGAATGGCTGCTGGCCTTTCCCCGGAACCTCCGGTTCATGCGGGACGTCACTTGGGAGTTCCCGGTCGACCACGGCCCGCACTCCGCTCCACAGCGGTGGCGATGACGGACGCCAGGAGCGGACACCACCCACGAGCCGAAGAATCGGAGCAGCGTATGGCGACCCCCGGCACGGCGGCGGCCGGGCAGGCCAGGACGATCGTGAACCGTCTCGGCCTGCCCACCGACGACGATGCCTTCTATTGCACGTCAAGACATGGCGATCATCGAGGTCGCTGCTGGAGTCGACATCCATACCGCGACCGTGATCGATCTGGTCGGCCGGGTGCTGGGCTCTGAGCGGTTCCCCGCCGACGCGCCGGGCTATGCCGCGCCGCTGGCCTGGATCCGTTCGTTCGGCCGTCTGGTACGGGTCGGGGCCGAGGGCACCGGCACCTACGGGGCCGGGCCGGCCCGGCTGCCGCGGGAGGAGGACGTCGAGCTGGTCGAGGTCGACCGGCACCCGGCTCGGGCCGCTGCTATGGCCAGCCTGCTCACGGTGCTACCGCGCCGCCTCATGGGACGTAAACCCGATCCAGTTCGATTAGGAGCCCCATGAAGATCCGCCACGTGGGCACAGGCCTCGTCTGGGCCCTGGGCGCCGTCAACATCGGCCTGCTGGTCTGGATGTCGCTCACCTCGCTGCGCGGCACCGCTGAAATCTTCGAGCATCCGTTCGCCCTGCCGGAGGGGCTGAAGATATCCAACTACACCAAGGCCCTGGACAGCGGGGGATTCGCAACGGCGGCACTCAGCAGCGTGCTGGTGGCCACTGCCTCCTCGGTCCTGGCTGTGGCGCTGTCCGCTCCGGCGGCTTACGCGCTCTCACGGCGACGCACCCGGACCTCCAAGGCGCTCACCCTGACGTTCGCACTCGGCCTCGGCGTCGCCGGCCAGGTCCTACTGGCCCCGATGTCCATCGGTCTCGCCAAAGTCCAGCTGACCAACAGCTATACAGGCTTGATCCTCGTCTGCACCGCCCTGGCGCTGCCATTCACCGTATATCTCCTCACCGGGTTCTTCGCCGCCATCCCCTCGGTACCGGAGGAGGCGGCGGCGATCGACGGTGCCGCCGGCTCGCGCGCCTTCTTCCAGGTGGATCCCGCCCGTGGCGCGCGGCGGAATCATCACCACGTTCCTGATGCAGTTCATCTTCAACTGGAACGAGACCCTGTTCGCGATCGCACTCATGAGCAGCGACGACAAGATCACCCTTCCCGTCGCCCTGGTCAGCTTTGTCAAGAGCCAGCAGTTCAGCGGGCTCGACTGGGGGACGATGTTCGCCGGGATGTGCATCCTGCTCGCCCCCATGATCGCCCTGTTCTCCTGGCTGGGCAACAGGATCATCCAGGGCATGACCGTGGGCATCGGCCGATGAGCCCGCGCGAGGCCGGATCCCGGCTGCTGGCGTCGCTGATGGTGCTCGGCTGCCTCGGCGGGTGCTCGGGCGCGCCCGACACGTCACCGCCGTCCGAATCCGCCAAACCCGGAACCCCGGCGCCGGTCAGATCCGACAAGCCGCTGCTGATCGCGTTTCTCGACCCGGCGGCGCCGATCGGTGCCGCCTCGCGCAGCCAGATTCCGGTCCTGCGCAGCATGGCCACTCAATACGGCCCAGCGGGCCTGAGCGTCCTCATCGTCGACGCCACCGGCCGGGCGAGCGCCGACAGCCTGACCAACTTCACCCACGACTGGAACCTGCACCCGCCGTCCATCACTGTCGCGGCTCCCAGTGAAGCCGCCGCCTACACCACGGCCCACGGGGTGACCACCGTGCCGGACACGGTCCTGTTGGCTCCGGGCGGGGCCGTTCAGCAGCGGTGGCGCGGCTCAGTGGTCACCGCGCAGCAACTCGCACCGCTCCTGCAGGCGATGGCATCGCCGGCTCCGTCTCCATCCCCCAGCCCGTCCCGCCAATAGGAGGTTCGTCATGTCCGTCCAACCCGCCCGGAGAAGAACGGTGGCCTCAGGCCTGGCGCTCGCCGTTCTCACCGTGCTGGCGAGCGTGTTCGCGTTGCCCGCCGCCCCCGCACTGGCCGCCGCGAACTACCACGTCGACTGTTCGGCGTCGAGTGACGGTTCAGGCTCTGAGGCCAGTCCTTGGAACACGCTGTCCACCGTTGCCGATCGCACCTTCGGCCCCGGCGACAAGATCCTGTTCAAGCGCGGCACCACCTGCAACGGCAGGCTCGCGCCCAAGGGCAGCGGTGCCGCAGGCTCGCCGATCGTCATCGACACCTACGGCACCGGAGCCAAGCCGCACATCAAAGGTAATGGCGGTCCCGAAGCGGTCCGCCTGCACAACCAGCAGTACTGGGAGATCCGGAACCTGGAGGTCACCAACGAGGGGCCTTCGAACGCCAACCGCCGCGGCGTGTACATCAGCTTGGAGGACATCGGCACCGGAACCTACTACCGGCTCGTCGACCTCACCGTCCACGACGTCAACGGCGACGACAGCAAGGATCTGGGCGGCAGCTCCGGCATCCACTTCGACGTGCTCGGCTCGTCCGTCAAGACCAAGTTCGACGACGTGATCCTCGACGGCAATGAGGTCTACTCCGTCGACCGCTCCGGGATCAACATGTCGACGTCCTGGAAGTGCCGGGCCGCCATCGGCTGGGATGGCGAGTGTTCGAGCAAGGTTGACAATTATTATCCGTGGACCCGGTTCGTGGCGCGTAACAACACCGTGCACGACATCGGCGGCGACGGCATCGTCCTGCAGTACACCGACCACGGACTGGCCGAATACAACGTCGCCTACGACACAGCGATGCGGCCCCACGGCGACAATGCCGCCATGTGGGCCTGGAACGCCGACAACGTCACCTTCCAGTTCAACGAGGCCTACCGCACCCGCAAACTTCCGGACAACAACGACGGCACGGCGTGGGACGCCGACTACGGCACCGACGGCACCATCTTCCAGTACAACTACAGCCACGACAACGAAGGCGGAATGGTGCTGTTCTGCGGCTGCCCCGGCGCCAGCGTCAACGCCGTCATCCGCTACAACGTCAGCGAGAACGACAAGCACCGCATCATCTTCGGCGCCGGCGCCGAGAACGGAAAGTTCTACAACAACACCATCTATCTGGGGCCCGGCTCCACGACGAAGATCATCGAGCTTGTCGAGGAATACCGTACGCAGATCGACCTGTCAAACAACATCATCGTCAATAGGGGCTCCGGCGGATACGACCACAACAGCGAGCTCAGCTTCAACAACAACATCCTGGACGGCAACCATCCGGGTGGGCCGTCCGGGCAGATCACCGCCGATCCGAAGCTCACCGCACCCGGCACCGGCTCCACCGGACTCGGGTCGCTCGGCGGCTACAAGCTGGAGGACGGTTCACCGGCTCTCGGCGCCGGAGTCGTGATCAGCGACAACGGCGACCGTGACTTCTGGGGCAACCAGGTGCCCGCCAACTGCGCACCCGACATCGGCGCGCACCAGCGAACAACCGCCGGTTCCTGCGGCGGCGGCGAGGTCGGCCCGACCGAAGGCGAGACGCCCAGCCCGGCAGCGGCCCGCGGGCGCGAGGATCAGGGAGGCGGGGTACTGGTGGCCGCCGGCGGGGGAGCAGCGGCCGCCACGGCGCTCGCCCTACTGCTGATCCGTCTGCGCACCCGCCGGAGCCGCTGATGCTCGCCTGACTGGAGGAGTTCTGGCCGGTGAGCGCGATTCGGGACAGCAGGTAGGGTTACCCGCCCACCGAATCCGCCCACATCGTCGGGCTCGCGGTGATGGTCGGCTCGACGGTGCTGTTCGACCTGCAGCTGCTCGGACAGCACCCCTCTCATCCAGTGGACCTGCCACATCAACCCCAACCAGAAATGGACCCTGCCCGCCTGACCCTGGCCTGACGGAAAAGGAACCCCGCGAACGTGGCCGGCGCGCCGACCGGCCACGTTCGCGGGGCTCACCGGGCCATCGGCGGGAAATACCGAAGACTCCGCCCAGCGACTCTCGTGCCTGGTCTTTCTTCTGCTGGCGGGTCAGTTGGTTCGGCCATCGGTCGACGGGGACGTGCGCACCGACGAGCTTGAGCAGCAAGGGCAGGAGTTCAGCGTCTGATTGGGGGCGAAGTCCCTGTCTTTGGCCTCGCGCAGCAGTTCGGTCACGCGGGCGTCGTTGAAGAGGGCGCTTCGCCCTCCGCAGGCAGCCCGGTCCAGCGCAGTTCGTGCCAGTGGCGTTCGAGGTCCTGAAAGAACACGGTGCGGGCGTCGCGCAGGTCGTCCAAAGCCCGCATACCTTGACCCAGGGCTTCGGCAAAGTGATGGATCGTCCGATTGGTCACGGTCTGCGGCGGGTGGGTCAGCCTGGACGTGAAGCAGGCACGGACTTCCAAGATCATGGAGTTCTCGACGCCCCGTGATCCCGATGGAAGACCGTGCCTGCCGCCACATCATCACCGATCCCGCCTGCTCTTGACCAACTCCGCGACCAGCTGTCGGCCGGACTTGACGAACTCCCCTGCCTGCTCGAACGTCTGGCCGAAGTCCCCGACCCGCGCGACCCCCGCGGGGTCCGGCACGCCCTGGTCCACGTGCTCGCCCTGGCCGCAGCCGCTGTACTGGCCGGCGCGGCCTCGCTGTTGGCGATCAGCGAGTGGGCCGCCGACGCCCCGCGCGACGTACTCCTCGCGCTGGGAGCCCGGCGCGATCCGCTGATCACCCGTCACAAGGTGCCCGGCGAGGCAACCATCCGCCGGGTCCTGGTCCGCATCGACGCTGACGCGCTCGATCGCGCCGTGGGCAGCTGGCTCACCGACCGTCAACCAAGGAAAGCGCGGGCCACAGCCCTGCGGGCAATCGCGGTGGACGGCAAGAGCCTGCGCGGCGCCGCCCACACGGCCGGAAAATCCACTTGCTCGCCGCCCTCGACCACACCGCCGGCACCGTCCTCGCCCAACTCGACGTCGGCGAGAAGACGAACGAGATCACCTGCTTCCAGCCGCTCCTGGACACCGTCGCCGCTCTCGCCGGCGCCGTGGTGACCAGCGACGCGATGCACACCCAGCGCGAGCACGCCGACTACCTGGTCACCGGCCGGTCCGCGCACTACATCGTGATCGTCAAGGGCAACCAGAAGAAGCTCCGCAAGCAGCTCAAGTCCCCTCCCTGGCACGCGATCCCGCTCCAGGACCGCACCCGGGAGACGGGACACGGCCGCAGCGAGATCCGCCGCATCAAGGCGGCCACCGTGAACAAGCTGCTCTTCCCGCACGCGGCACAGGCAGTCCAGCTCAAGCGCCGCCGAACGAACCGCAAGACCGGCAAGGTCACCATCAAGACGATCTACGCGGTCACCAGCCTGACCGCAGACCGGGCCACCCCCGCCCGGCTCGCCACCCTCATCCGCGGCCACTGGACCATCGAAGCCCTCCACCACATCCGCGACGTCACCTTCGCCGAGGACGCCTCCCAGCTCCGCACCGGCAACGCGCCCCGAGCCATGGCCACCTGGCGCAACCTCGCCATCGGCGCCCTTCGACTCGCAGGAGCCCGCAACATCGCCACCGCCCTCCGACACAACGCAAGAGAACCGAGGCGACCGCTTGCCCTCCTCGGGCTCACATGATCACGAACCGGACATCCCGCGCCTTTGCCGAAGCCCTGGTGCGCCGGGGAGGGCGGGAGCGGCCCTGACAACGCCGGGACGTGAAACTGCAACCGCGAGACGACGACGCTCCGATCAGCAACGCCCGGAGCCTGCTCACCTACTCAAATGAGATGACCTGCAGGAGACGGCAGCTTCCGGCCGGTCTCGGTGCGTGAGCGGATGATCCCGAAGGTGAACGGCAAGCTTCGGCGTCTGGGGATTCCGACCGTGGCGGACCGGGTGGTTCAGGCGTCCTTGAAGCTGGTGCTGGAGCCGGTGTTCGAAGCGTACTTCCTGCCGTACCCCTACGGGTTTTCCGCCCGAACCGCGCCGAGCAGCAGCAGGGCGGCGGCCGGCAGGGGCGGTGCGAAGGAGCTGAAGGGGTGGGGCATCAGGGTGCGCCTCGGGTGGGTCGGCTCGCGGCAGGAGCCCAGTGCCCGGCGCCCCATGTGACAGGACCGCACGGACCTCTAGCAGCTGGCGGCGGTCCGCCACAAGTCCTGCGTATTTGGCGGGAGTTACCTGGAGGTGAAGAGTTGTCGCGACATCTTTCGCGCGAACCCGGAAAGACCCACACTGACTCACATGCGAATCACTCTACGCGCGTTGAAGACCCGCGCCGCTTCCGTCGCCGCCGTCGGCATGCTGATCCTGGCCCCAACCGCCGTGTTCGCCTCGGAGGCCCACGCCACCGTCTCGGGGGACGTCTGCCTCGCCGAACTGCCGAGCGAGGCCCTGGATACCCTGGACCTGATCGAAGAGGATGGACCGTTCCCCTACTCCCAGGACGGCGCTGTGTTCCAGAACCGGGAACGGGTGCTGCCGACCAAGTCCTACGGCTACTACCACGAGTACACCGTGATCACCCCGGACAGCTCGACCCGCGGCGCCCGGCGGATCGTCACCGGCTCTGCGTACCATCTCGACTACTACACCTCCGACCACTACGCGACCTTCTACAAGGTCGACTGGAGCTGTTGACCAGCGCCTTCCCGCCCCCGGCCCGCCCACCCCGAACCCCGGGGCGGGCGGGCCCTTTGCACGGCTCACTACGTGACCTCCGCCGGTCGACACCCTCCCCGCAACATGGTGCAAGAACCTGGGCAAGAGAAGGTGAGCAGACGATAGGGGATCATGGTCGGCGTTGTACGTCGCCATGAGCTGTCGGACGCCGAGTGGGCCGCGCTCGCGCGACTCCTGCCGAGTTCGGGGACCACGGGGCACCCCAGATCGGAATTCCGCGTGGTGTTGAACGGGATCGTGTGGAAGTTGCGGGTCGGGTGTCCTGGAGGATGTCCCGGAGCGTTACGGCTCCTGGCAGACCCGCTGTACGCGGTTCCGCCGGCGGGCCCTGGACGGCACCTTCTTGCGGACGCTCCGGACGCTCCGGCAGGTCCAGGCCGAGAAAGGGCGCGGCCGGGGACATCGACCGGCTGGTGTCGGTCGACTCCACGATCGTCCGCGCCCGCCAGTGCGCCGCCAGCGGCGAATGGGGGCTCGGCACCGGGGACGAAACGGCAGCTAGCGTCCTTGTCCGATCCCGTGGCGGGCTGAGAGGACATCTCATTTGGGCGAGCGCGTAGACCTCGGGTCTGCTGATTGTGGAGCGGCTGATGCCGGATGAGTTGGGGGAGCCGTTCCAGTTGGTGGTGCCGGTTGCTCCGGTACGTCCACAGGGCGGCGGCCGGCACCGGTACGGGGATCGCGAGGTGCTCGCGGCGAGATCGTGTTCGTCGCGACCTCCGGGTGCACCAGGGCCAAGTTGCCACCTTGTTTCGGGCCGTCCGGGCCGACGGCCCATCGCCGCTTCACCGAGTGAAGCAAGGCCCAGGTGTGGGCCAGGTTCCACCGGGTCGTCCTGGACGAGCTCGGTTCGCGAGAGAAGCTGGACCGGTCGCGGTGTGCGGTCGACTCGGCGAACATCAGGGCCCTGAAAGGGGGCCCTATGGTCTTCGTCAACCGGTAGCGGTGGTCGCTGGCTGGTAGAGGGCGCCGTCGCGAAGCATGGCGAACAGGACGTCGATCCGGTGGCGGGCGAGGCAGACGAGGGCCGCGACGTGGTGTTTGCCCTCGCGGAGCTTCCGGTCGTAGCAGGCGCGCGACTCCGATCGGGACAGCGACGCGAACGCGGCCAAGTGGAGGGCCCGTTTGAGCTGCTTGTTTCCGCGTCGTGAGGGGTGCTCGCCCCGGATGGAGGAGCCGGAGGCGCGCGTAGCCGGCGCCGGGCCGACGCAGGCGGCGAGGAGCTTGCGCTGGTTGAGGACCGGGGTCAGCGAGGTGGCAAGGCTGGGGACGATCAGCGCGGCGGCCGCGGTGCCGGGGAGGACGACGGTCTGCTCGTCCAGGGCGGCGAAATGTCCTCGGCCAGGTGCTCGGCCATCCGCGGAGCCTTGGGCTCCGCGGCTCTGGGCGTCAAGGGTTGTGAAACCTTCTCCGCGCGCCCCCTTCGCAATTCGTGCGCCTGTTGTGCGCCCCTTGTCACTCTTGCCGGGCAGGTGTCTTCTGAATATGCCGTCCTCGGCGCGGATGCGCGGGACTGGCGGGCACCTGTGTTCTGAACTTGCCGTCCCCGGCGCGGATGCGCGGGACTGGCGGGCACTCGTGACTCCCACGTGCGATCCACACAGGGACGCCAAGGACACATCAGCCCCAGGCCTTCACCGGGCAGTACCTGGCCGAAGCGGCCGTTTCTTCACGACCAGTCACGCGATCAACGCAACCCCGGATCGCTCCCACTTGAGAGGTGGATGCCGTGGGATCAGTGGCAGTTTTCTGTGGGCTGGGTGCCTGCCTTCCCGACCGAGTTGTCAGCAACGCGGATCTGGCGGCCCGCCTGGACACATCCGATGAGTGGATTCGCCAACGGACCGGGATCTCCAGACGTCGCATCGTGGATCCGGGCACGAGCACCGGAGACCTGGCCGTTGCCGCCGGCCGGGCGGCCATGTCCTCGGCCGGACTGTCTGCTGCTTGCCACAACCACTCCCGACCATCCGTGCCCGGCGACCGCGCCCGAGGTCGCCCACCGTCTCGCCCTGGGAAACGTGCCGGCGCTGGACGTGGCGGCGGTGTGCTCCGGATTCATCTATGCCGTGGCCCTGGCCCGGGCCCTGATCGAATCCGGCACCTACACCAGCCCGCTGGTGATCGGCGCCGAGACGTACAGCTCCATCATCGACCCGTCGGACCGTCAGACCGCCGTGATCTTCGCCGACGGTGCGGGGGCGGCCATGCTGCGCGCAGGGAACAAGGACGACCCGGGTGCTGTCCACGCGATCGACCTGGGCAGTGACGGATCGGGCAAGGGACTCATCCAGGTCGCCGCAGGCGGTTCGCGCCTGCCTAAAGGTACGGAAAGCATTGACCACGATCAGTGGTACTTCAAGCTGCGCGGCCGGACGGTCTACCGGCAGGCAGTCGACCGGATGTCCGTCTCAGGAGGGCGGGCACTGGCACTGGCAGGCTGGCCCCCGGAGTCCGTGCGAGCGTTCATCGGCCACCAGGCCAATCAGCGCATCCTCGACATGGTCGGTGACCGCCTGGGTGTGGCCGGCGAATACCGGTTCGGCAACATCTCGGAGGTCGGCAACACCGCTGCGGCTTCCATACCGCTGGCGATGGCCGACACCGCTGCCGACAGATCCGTCCGACCCGGCGCGCGGACGCTCCTCACGGCGTTCGGCGGCGGCCTGACGTGGGGCTCCATAGCCATGACTTGGCCGGACGCATCACCAGCGCGGCTGCCGGTGGCGGCACCACCGCCGGACCGTGCCCAGGGCCCCCAGTCCGAGACCGGTGGTGTGCCACGCGGGGAGAGCCGAACGGTGAAGCCGTGGCTGGTTCCCCGCAGCCTCCACTAGCCGGCCGACAACGACCTCGCGACCGTCCTCGTCCGTCCTGCGTCACCGCGTGCAGAAAACTCACCCGCGGCGGGGCCACCGGGCCGCCGCCGACCCACGAAGCCGGGAGTCCAGAATGAACCCGATGTACGAACTGGTCGCCGATGTGCTCGCCACCGAATTTCGGTTGGAATCGAGCCGGATCAGCCCCGAAACGGCCTTCCGTGACCTGAACTTCGACTCCCTGAGCATGGTCAACCTGTCCCTCTTCCTCAGCGACAGGCTGGGCGTCGTGGTCGAGGACGAAGAGGTGTTCAAGCAGGAGACGGTGGACGATCTCGTGAACATGCTCGAAGACATGGAAATCGGAGACGGGAACGAGAGAAACACCCCGGGAGCCTAGTCACCCAGTTCAGAGAAAGGTGGTACGGAACGATGGTGGCAGCAGTACGTCGTGCGACACGCGAAGACCTGGACGAGATGGCCGCGATCCTGGCCGACGGATTCGCGGAGGATCCGTTGCTGACCTGGATGTTCCCGAGCGAGGAACAGTACGCCCGTCTGGCACCGGACTACTTCCGCTGGATGGCCGACAAGGCCCTGAACTTCGGGCAGGCATACCTCGCCGACGGCAAGGGAGTGCTGCTCGGCCAGCCGTCGTCCACCGTGGAGCCCGACGAGGAGTGGGCCACGGTCGGACGACAGGCGGCCCGGGAGGCCCTGGCCGAGTGCGCGGACAACGCGATCGCCTACATCGATGCCACACGGCGGAACCACCCGATGGAGGAGCCGCACTGGTACGCCGAGTACATGGCAGTTCGATCGCAGTTCCGAAGTGAGGGGATCGGGATCCTCCTGTGGCGCCACAGCTTCGAGGAAAACCGCACTCCCGTCTACCTCGAGTCGACGAAACCCCGCAACACGCAGACGTACCGCGGACTGGGATTCGAGGTGACAGGGAGATTCCCGGTGGGCGACGAAGTGCAGATGACGTCCATGTGGCGCAGGCAGATCGGGCGATAGCACGAGCACCACCGTCCGCCCGAAAGCCATGCAGGAAAAAGCTGCTCCGGATCAATTCCGGCGCCATCCTCTCCAATCCTGCCACGCAACACGGAAAGGGCGCCCGCAAACCCCGCAGCGGTGTCACCGCGACCCTCGCATTCATTCCTCATTCCGGGAAGGGCAGACATGCATCATCCGCAACATCCCCACGAGAGACAGCCCCAGCCGCACGCACCGCTGGTGGCGGCGACCTACGAACCGGTACTGCGTGCCGCGCTCGGCCACGCCCTCACCCACCTGCACGCGCAGCACGGCACCCCCGCCACACTGCCGGTGAGGCCGACCGGGAAGGACGACGAGGTGCGGACGCTTCTGGGAGGCGAACTGCCCGACGCAGCCACGGACGCCACCACGGTCCTGGAAACCCTGGTCCGCGGCGCCGCACCGGGCCTCGTGCGCTCCGGCGGCGGACGCTACTTCGGCTACGTAACAGGCGGAACACTGCCGGTCGCGATGGCGGCCGACTGGCTCACCAGTACGTGGGACCAGAACACCATCGTGCACGACGGCTCGCCGGCCACCGCCGTCGCCGAGGAGATCTGCGCGAAGTGGTTGGTCGACCTGCTGGGCCTGACCCCCGGGACATCGGTGGCCTTCACACCGTCCACGACGTTCGCCGAGTTGCTGGGTCTCACCGTGGCTCGCCACCGCGTCCTGGCAGACCAGGGCTGGCAGGTGCCCGAGAAGGGTCTCCATGGGGCCCTCCGGTCACGGTCATCGTCAACGACGCCATTCACACTGCCGTCATACGCTGCCTGCAGACCTTGGGGTTGGCCGGCCGGATCACCATGGTGGCGTCCGACACGAACGGCCGCGTCGACACCACCGCACTCGCCGCCGCCGTCCGCAGGGCACCAGCAGGCCCCGTGATCTTCTGCGGTCACATCGGCGAGATCAACACCGGCGGCATCGACCCGATCACCACGGTCTGCGACATCGTGCACGAGGCCGGCGGATGGGTACACCTGGACGCCGCATTCGGCCTGTGGGCCGCCGCATCCCCACGTCTGCGCCACAGCCTCCTCGCCGGTGTCGACCGCGCCGACTCCATCTCCACGGACACGCACAAGTGGCTCAACACCCCCTACGACTGCGGCGTGGCGTTCGTCCGAGACCAGGCATCACACAGCGAGACCTTCCGGTTCGAGGCAGGCTACCTGCACCTCAACCCCGACCAGCGGCACCCCTCCACACTCAACATCGACATCTCCCGCCGCTCCCGGGTCTTCCCGCTGTGGGCCGCTCTCCGCCACCTCGGCCGCCAGGGCGTCGCCGACCTCATCGACCGTTCCTGCGATCACGCCCAACAACTCGCAGCACGCATGGCCAAGGAACCAGGAGTGCAGGTGTGCAACACCGTCACCCTCAACCAGGTCCTGCTGCGCTTCGAGGACCCCACCGGCACCGACCACGATGCCCACACCGCCCAGGTCTGCGCCCGTTTCCAGCACGACGGCGTGGGTTGGGCGGCCACCAGCACCTGGAAGGGCCAGACAGTGCTGCGCCTGTCCCTCTCCAACTGGACAACGTCCAGCGAGGACATCGACCAGGTCGCCGCATCCCTCGCCCAGGCCCACCGCGCTACGGGTCGGTAGAGCCAGGACTCCACCGCGCCGAAGACGCGTCCCGCACCACCGCACCCCGGCACCGGCGCCCCGCCCCGCACAAGGGCCGGCAGCCGAACCGCTGGAACCGGCTCCGCCCCTGCCCCGGCCGACCCACCGATGCCAAACGATGCCAAACGATGCCAAACGATGCCAAACGATCGGACCTTCCCCCGAACCGAGGAAACATCATGATGGACAATCACGAAGTCCTGGTCCTACGTCCGGACGGCAGCGCCTACGACAGTGAACGTGCCGTCATTCTGGAGAGCGGACCGGCGGTCCTGGTGGACCTTCTCGGAGTGCGAGCCTGGTCGATCAGCGATCCCGGGCTCTGCAAGAAACTCCTGAGCGGTTCCCGCACTTCCAAGAATCCGCGGAACTGGCCCCGGTATCCGAGCGGGATAGCCGGGAAGTGGCCCCTGGTGGCCCTTGTCCTCCTGAAGAGCCTCTCCACCACCGAAGACGCCGACCATCGGCGCATCCGTGACCTCGTGGCCCCGGCCTTCAGTACACAGCGCGTCAAGGCGCTCGGCGAACGCATCGAGGAGCACGCCGGCTCTCTCCTCGACGCCCTCACCGCCGCTCCGCCCCGTCACGCCACGGACATCATGGAACACTACGCCGCCGCACTGGCGGCCTTCGCCATGGGCGAGGTCCTCGGCCTGCCCGAACGGATGCGCCCCTCCTTCCAGAAGGTCGCCGCGGCGACCTTCAACACGACGCTCGACGTGCAGGAGCAGGCAGCCAACATCAACGAATTCTTCCGGCTCATACGAGACCTTGTCGACACCAAGCGAGCCGAGCCCGGCGACGACCTGGCATCGCGGCTCGTCACATCACACGACCAGGATCGCGCGCTCACCGAACGAGAACTCACGGGCCTGCTCGCGAACATGATCACCCCCGGCCACGTCCTCCCCGCCGGCCTGCTGGGCAACGCCGTGGTGGCAATGCTCTCCGACCGCTCCCAGCTCACCCACGTTCACGCCGGCCGGGCCACCTGGGGAGACGTCGTCGAAGAAACCCTCCGGCTGCAGGGCCCCGTCAAGCAGATCCCCATGCGCTACGCCCTCGAGGACATCCGCATCACCGACGAACTGACGATCCGTCGAGGCGACCCCATCCTCATCCCCTTCGCGATCTTCGGACACCATCCGAACCTGCACGGCAACACCACCGGCACGTTCGACGCCACCCGCCCCGACAAGGAGCACCTGGCCTTCGGCCACGGACCCCACTACTGCCTCGGTGCCTCGCTGGCCCGCCTGCAGGCCACGATCGCACTCCCCGCCCTGTTCGACCGCTTCCCGGACATGCGGCTGGCCGCGCCTGCCGCCACCCTTCCGCGCCAACCCAGCGCCCTTGTCAACGGATACGCGAAGATACCCGTCCACCTGAACGGGAGCACCACGTAGCGGTCAGCAGGCGCCGCCGGACCCGCCGCCCCAGGTCGGGCGGCATCGCCACCGCGAAAGCGGCATCCGTACCGTCCGGACCCGGCCGGCCGACCGAATGCGGGAAAGCCCGAGGCAGCCCGCGGCTTCACCGCACAGACGTACCGTCACGTGCGGGCCGGAGCGATTCAAGCACCCACTGACAGTCTGCCCATTCTCGGAGGTACCCGGTGACCGTTCACCTTGAAGTGAAGGACGACGTCGCTGTCATTCGTGTCGCCCGCCCCCCGATGAACGCCCTTGACATCGCAACCCAAGACCTGCTGCACAAAGCCGCGACAGAAACAGCCGGTCGCAACGATGTACGGTCCGTCGTCATATGGGGCGGCAAGACATTCGGGATCGGTGCGGACATCGAAGAAATGCAGGCGATGGACTATGAGGACATGGCCGTACGGGCGCGTGCCCTCCAGGACGCCTTCACCGCCGTCGCCTGCATCCCCAAGCCGGTGGTCGCCGCAGTGGCGGGCCACGCCCTGGGCGGCGGCTGCGAGCTGGCACTCTGCGCCGACTTCAGGATTGCGGCCGAAGACGCCCAGTTCGGGCTGCCCGAGATCCTTCTGGGCCTGATCCCCGGTGGCGGCGCAACCCAGCGGCTCCCTCGACTGATCGGGCCCTCCAGGGCCAAGGACATGATCTTCAGTGGCCGTCGTGTGCACGCCCCCGAGGCTCTTGCCGTCGGGCTGGTGGATCGCGTGGTATCGAACGAGCAGGTCTATGCCCAGGCCCATGCGTGGGCCATACGGATGGCACGCGGACCTCAACTCGCACTCCGCGCCGCGAAGGAAGCCGTCGACCGCGGAGTGAACGGGGAGTTGGAATCCGGCCTCGCGCTCGAGCGAAGCCTGTTCGCGGGCCTCTTCGCCACCGAAGACCGCAGTACCGGCATGCGCAGCTTCGTCGAGAAGGGACCGGGCAGAGCACAATTCCGCTCCGTCTCCGGCCAACGACCGCAAGGGCCGGCCGCTGACCTTCGTCCTCATGGCAGGGGGTGAAGTCCTGGCAGGTGGGAATCGATGGTGTCCCGCCGAGTGGCGCAGCAGGCTCTCGGCGCAACCCCTGATCACGAAGAAGCCATCGCTCAACACCTCCAGTGAAAAGGCCCATTGGGTGAGAGGTGTGCGACAGCCGTGTCCCCGTCTGATCAAATCCGCCTCATGGAGTCACTCGGAGAGTCCGTCGAGCACCCGGGCTCTACCTTGCACCTCTCGTCGACACGTCGGTCCCGCGCAGTACCACCATGACCGCGTGCCCCGTCGAGCGACGGGGCACCCACCCCGCCGGTCGGAAGGGTTTGCAAGCTACCGGAAGGTAATGATCAAGTGTCGATCAAATGACCTTGTTTGACGCTTCGTAAGCGCCGTAACGTTCTACCTGCCTGACGCCGGGCGCCAGGGGTAGTCCGAGGCAAATCCCCATCGGCGGCATGTGCATTCTTCAAAGCTTCGACGTCGACATCGACAGAAGGGGGGCTTTCTTCCATGCACTCCAGGATTCTCAAGTCCAGTGCCATTGCCATGATCTGTGCTGCCGCAGTCGGGCTTTCCGGGGCAGGGCGGCGTCGTTCAGGGGTTCTGTCTGGTTTGATCACGTGATGCCGAGGGTGGCCAGTGGTCGGGTGGCGTCTCGGCCGTGTTTGCGCAGGCCGGCGGCGATGTTGTCGCAGCCGGTGAGGCGGAGGGCGCCGATGGCCAGGTTGCGCAGGGCCGCCATGGCCCGGGGTGCGGTCCCGGTCCGGACCCGCGACGCGTCCTCGGCGAAGATGGTGTCGCGCACGTGGTGGATCTTGCTCTCGATGCCCCAGTGTTCACGCACGCGGTGCGCGATCTCGCGAGCGCCGGCCTGCTCCGCCGTCAGGTCGGTGACCGCGTAGACGCGCTCCAGAGTGACCTTGCCGGTGGCGACCGTCCGGCGACGGCGCACGATCTGCACGGCCTGGGCGGCGTGGGGGAAGTCGAGGCCTCGGGTGACGGTGCAGGTTTTGACGCGGCGGATCTCGTCCCGGCCGTGCGCTGTGGCACGGGTCTTGCCCAGCAGCGGAACGTCCCGCCAGGGCAGCTGCTTCAGGTGCTGGTGCAACAGCGGCTGATTCCCCTTGATCACGGCGATGTAGTGGGCCTTCTTCTCCTCCACCAGGAAGCGGGCGTGGCCGGTCTGGGAGTGCAGGGCGTCGAAGGTGACCACGGTGTCGGCCAGGTCGAGGTCGGCGAGCATCGGCCGGAAGACGGTGATTTCGTTCGTCTTGGAGCCGACCTCGCGCTGAGCGGTGACCAGGCCGGTCCGGGTCATCGCGGCCAGCAGGTGGACCTGGGTCCCGTCGGCGCGGCGGGCGCCGCGAACGGTCTTGCCGTCCACCGCCAGCGAGCGGCGGCCGGCTCCGCCCGGCTCCTGGTCGGGCGGCGGACGGTCCCGGTCGCGGGCGGCGAGCCACGAGCCGATCGCCGCATCGAGGGCGTCGCCGTCCACGCGCTGCAGGACTCGGCGCACGGTGGCCTCGGCCGGGGCGGTGGGACCGGATGGTTCGCGGCTCGGGGCTCCGAGAGCGGTGAGCACGGCCGCTGGGGCGTCGGCGGCCCACTCCGCGATCGCGGCCAGCGATTTCGCGCCGGCCAGTACCGCGCATGCGGCGAGTGCAAGGACGAAGACGAGGGGGTGGCGGCGGCCCATGGCCCGGCGCGGATCGGGCACCGTCGCGAGGCGGTCCAGCAGCTGTGGGTGTTCCCCGGGCTCGGCCGGCCGGGCGGCGGCGAGCTGGCCCAGGCCAGCGGGGATGGGCGATGATGATCGGGCAGGCACGGTCTTCCGTCGTGGTGATCAGGGACTCGACACCTCATGATCACCCGGAGGCCGTGCCTGCCTCCGTTCCAGCCCGATCCGCGAACTTCGCAGCCACGTCGCCTGTCTGAACCGGCATCAAAACGGACACTTCGCCTGAACGACGCCGCCCTGCCCCCGAGCGCGGGGCCGACCCGGCCGCCGAAGGCGGACCCGGAGAGCAACCCCCGCGAGCGCGGGGCCGACTTAGAGTAGCCGGTTCAGTGGTGTAAATCATTCGAGCAACCCCCGCGAGCGCGGGGCCGACCGCCCAGGAGTGGTCCACCCGAGAGGGGTTCGTGTCGGCCCCGCACGCGCGGGGATTGCTCCTGATGACCTTGCGCACGGTAGCGCTGGACTGCATCGGCGCCTTGCTCGCGCCGGGGACGCCGTATGCGCCGCGGTTCGCGGGGTGTGGCAGAAGGTGCGACCGGTGAGCCTTTGCGGGATCCGCGCTGAGCAGGAGGTCGGTAGTCCCGAGCAGCGGAACCGGCAGTCGTGCGGTGGTCAAGCAGGTGATGGTCCGGTGCAGGCGTGGGATTCCGTCGGCGGACAGGTCCGGGATCATTCCCGCGTGGGGGCGTTGTCGATCGGGTGACCTGATGGGTGGTTTCGCGGTGCGGCGGAGGCTGCGGGAGGTTACGAGTGGAAGTGCGCCTCATCTGGCTGGGCTGCCGTGCTTGTGGCTGGTCACTTCCGGTGTAGCGTCTGTTCCCGGCTCGTCATGCATTCACCGGCGCCGCGAAGCTCGCGCCGAACATGGCCACCACGTGCTGGGCGCCCAGCCCCGCCGTCCGGGGCCAGGAGAGTCGTTCGTCGGGGCGGACGACCGCTCCCGGTGCGGGCGTCCGCCCGTCACCGTGCAGCTTCCAGCGCACGCCGAGATCCATGTGGGGGTTCGCTTCCTCTGTACTTCCGGGAACTCCCCGGGGGACTGTGTCGGCACCATTCTCCTGGTCACCGCCCCGACGGCCGACGAAGCCCCCGCCCGAGGCCCCGCCCGAGCTGCCGTAGAGTGACGGACATGTCCTTCGCAGCAGTGCTCTCTCCGCCCGCCCTCTGAGGCGGGTCGCCATCGACACCGGCGCGTAGTCAGGCCGACGGCCTCGACGCGCTGATTGGTTGTGCCCGCAGACGCGAGACCACGACCGATCCGCTCCGTCTGGAGATCCCTCCGTGTCGAAGACTGCTGTATCCCTGACCCCTGCCCCCGTGACGGCGCCCCGGTCCGTCCGCCGCGGCCTCGCCTGTCTGGCGTTCGCCGGCCTCGCCTGGGGCACGACCGGCGCCGCCGTGGACCTCGTCCACCGGTCCGGCGACTTCGGACCCATGGCCGTGTCGTTCTGGCGCTTCCTGGCCGGTGTGCTCCTGCTGCTCGCCGCCCGGGGCCTCCGCCCCACCCGCACCACGCCCGCGGCGCCCCGGCCGGTGCGCCGGCGCGTGCTGCTCTTCACGGGCACGGGCATCGGCCTGGCGGTCTTCCAGACCGCCTACTTCGCCGCCGTCCAGGACACCGGCCTGGCGCTGGGCACCATCGTCACGCTCGGCGCGGCGCCGGTGCTCACCGCCGCGGGCGGACGCCTGTTCCTGGGCGAGCGGATCGGCCGCGCCGGGGTGCTCGCGGTCGCCGGTGCGCTGACCGGCCTGGCGGTCCTGGTGCTGGGGGACCGGGCCGGAGCCGTCCACCCGGCCGGCGTGGCCCTGGCCCTGCTCTCCGCCGCCGGGTACGCCGTGGCCAACCTCCTGGGCCGCTGGACCGGACGCCACGGCGCCGGCGAGGACCCGTACACCCTCACCGTCGGGTCGTTCGCCGTCGGCGCGGGCGTCCTGCTGCCGTTCGCCCGGTCCGAGGGCCTCCTGCCGCACACCACCCACCCGGTCCAGGTCGTGCTGCTGATGCTCTACGTCGCCACCGTCACCACGGCGCTCGCGTACCCGCTCTACTTCGCCGGAGCGGCCGCCGTCCGGGCGGCCACGGCCTCGGTGGTGATGCTCGTCGAACCGGTCGCCGCGGCCGTGCTCGCCGTGCTCCTCCTCGGCGAACGGCTCACCGCCTCCACGGCCGTCGGCACGACGCTGATGCTCGCGTCCATAGGCGGCCTCGCCCTCGCCGAGTCCCGCCCGTCCGTGCGGGGCTGACGGGCCGCGAGGCGGCCCGACGGGCCGGTGGTGCGCCGGGCTCCGTCCCCGGCGCACCACCGGCGTCCCCGGCGCACCCCCGGCGCACCCCCGGCGTCCCCGGCGCACCCCCGGCGTCGCCGCCGCCGTCGGCCGGGCTGGCCGGGTCAACTGGTCGGCTGGGTCAACCGGGGTGGCTGGGTCAACCGGGGTGGGCTGGGGTGCCGATCGGCAGGGTGTCGGGTATCTGCCGAGGGTGGAATCTGTGCCGATCGGCAGATGTGCGTGTACGGGTGCGACGAGCAGGCTTGGGGACATCAAGACGGCGGCCGCCCGGGCCGCCGAGGGGAGGGAGATCCACCATGTTCCGTATGCGTAACCGCAACCGTGCCGGCGTCCGTGTCGCCCGGGCCACCGCTGCCGGGGGGCTGGCGCTCGCGGCGCTCGCGGGCGTCGCCCCGGCCTCCGCCACCGGTACCGCGTCCGCCGACAGCACGTCCGCCGACAGCACGTCCGCCGATGTCATCGTGTCCGACCGCCACGACGGGCGGCCCGCCCGTCCGGCGAGCGTCAGCGGCAGCGCCCGGATCTCGTACGTCTTCTCCCCGGAGGACGAGATCTGGTTCACCGTCGACGCCCAGGCGGCCCCGTACACCCATCGCTATCCCGGCACCAAGGCGGCCAACGGGCTGCCCACCGATGCCCGGGGCACGGTCCGCTACTCCCACCGCGACGCCGCCAGCGGGAAGGTCTACAGCGCGGAGGCCGACGTGGACTGCCTGAGCACCGGCGGCCCGGTGGCCACGCTGACCGCCGTAGTCTCCGCCTCGGAGACCGGCAACGCCAAGGAGCGGATCGGTCTGAGCATCTACCAGGGCACCGGCCGCGAGGGCGGCCGCGTCGGATTCTCCTGGGGCGTGGCCAACCTCGACGTGGGCGAGGACGGCAAGCCCTACCAGCCGGTGGTCGGCACCTGCATGGCCCCGGCCCCGTTCGCCCCGGTCCTGCGGGGTGGCTTCACCGTCCACCACACCGAACTGGCGCCCCCGGAGCCGGACGCCGGCGAGTAGCGGGGACCGCCTGGCAGGGCGCGGGCGGACCGGACGGAACGACTGTGGTCCCGCCCCCGGTCCAACCGGGGGCGAGACGGGAGGGAGCCCGGTGGAGCGTCAGCTCATGAATCGCGAGCAGCCGCTCGCCGTCACCCACGCGTGGGAGGAGATGCTGTCGTTCATGTTCTGGCCGGTGGTGTAGGAGTTGCGGGAGAGGTCGTCGACGTAGAGCTCGGTCCGCTTGAGGCAGTTGTAGCCGGAGGCCCAGGCGTCGCCGCCGCCGGCCAGTCGGTAGAACGCCACCACGTCGCGGGCGCCGGCGGTGCCGTTGTTCATCACCGAGCTGGCGGAGTTGTCGTCGGCACCCTGGAACGGGCCGCTGCTGTCGCCCCAGTTGGCGTCGTTGCCGGAGGCCGCGCCGAGGAGCGTGCCGGTGCAGTCCTTGCCGCTCCAGGCACGGACGTTGCCGTCCGTGCCGTACTGGTGGTACCAGTAGTCACAGGTGGCGCCCGTGATCGTCGTCCCGCCGGCCGGGGTCGCGTGGGCCGTCCCGGTCGGGAGAGCGAGGCCGAGGACCGTCAGGCCCGCGGCGGCAGTGGCGATGAACATCTTGCGCATGAGGTGTTCCCTTTCGAACGTCTTCCGTCGCGGTGCCCCCCGGACAGGCCGGGCGCACCGCCCCGCAGCCCTGCGCCGCGGGAGTCTTGGGGTAACGGCACCGGAGTTGCCGGTGCCGCAGGGCGGAGCGCGGGGTTCAGGAGGAGCCGTCGACGACCTCGCGGGCCCGCTCCACGGCAGCCCGCCGTAGCCGGTCGTACGTGTCCAACTCGGCGCCGTAACGCTCCCGCAGGCCGGCGCGGTACTCGTCCTCCAGATGCCGGGCGAGGGCTCCGAACCCGCTGCGTTCCGCGCACTCGGCCTCGGTCACCGCCAGGCGCACTTCCGCGGCGAACGCCTCGTCCGGGGCGAGTCCCGCCGTCAGCCGGGGCACATCCGCGCGGGCCGGCCCCGGCTCCGGGTACGGACGGCCCGCCTCGCCCATGCACCGAGCCCAGCTCCGTTGCGACGCGACGAACCGCTCGTCGCGGACCAGTTGCGGTACGTAGAGCGGGGCGAGGTTCAGGGCGATCTTCTCGACCTTGAACCACGGCTCCCGGGGGCCGTAGAGCCGCTGCTGTGCGTGGGCCTCGCAGCCCCCGAGCCGGCTGCGGATCGTCCCGCCGCCGGGGAGCTCGGCCGAGAGCACAGGCGTGTCCGGTCCGCCGCTGAGTGCCTCGGTGTACTCGGCACGCGCCCGGTCGGAGAGTCCCCGCCGGTGGGCGGAGTTGGGATCGCTCTCCCGGGCCCGGTCGGCCCGTGCCGTGATCCGGCTGCCGTAGCCGTGGGTGCTCGCCCAGCGGACGTCGTCCAGGACGTAGCCGAGCGGTCGGAGCTCGTCCGGATCGGCGGCCGGCTCCACCCAGTACGGCAGGCCGCGCCGGGCCATGCACTCCTTGATGAGGACCTGTTCGGCGCGTGAGAGCACCAACTGCTCGGCCTCGGTGGGCCGGTCGTCGAGGACGGTGGTGGAGCGGGCGGTGACGTCGGCGGTGGCGGCAGCGGCGACGGCCGACCGGGGTTCTCCCGGGTGCGCCGGGTGCGCCGGCCGGGCGGGGGAGGTGACGGCCGCCGCCACCAGCGCGCCGAGGGCGACGGCCACGGCCGTGCTCAGCGTGACTCGGGTGGAGCGCATACGGACCTCCTCCGGGAACGTGCGGGATCTCCGACAGGGCGTGGTGCGGGCGAAGCGTCGACAGCCGCGGTCCGGGCCAGGCGGTCTCCGACTGCCGTGACCTCAGTTTTCGTGGCCGGAAGGTTGTCAGGCAGGCCCCTTCCGCCGGAGCGGACAATCCCGCCCACCACCCCGAGGCGCCCTTGTCGGGCTCTCCCGCCCCTGCCTAGCGTGGACGCGGCGACAGCGGTGGCCGCCGCCGACGGGGGACGACGGGGAGCATCGGGGGACACGTTGGGGCGCCGGGAGAAGGAGATCGACCCTGGGGACGGCCCGGTGGCCGAGCTCGCGTACGGGCTGCGCAAGCTGCGGCAGGAGGCCGGGAGCCCCACCTACCGCCAACTCGCCGTGCGGGCCGGCTACTCGACGACCACCCTCGCCCAGGCCGCGGCCGGCGACCGGCTGCCCTCGCTCGCCGTCGTGCTGGCCTACGCCGGGGCGTGCGGCGGGGACCTCGGCGACTGGGAGCGGCGCTGGCACGCGGCGTCCCGCTCGGCCGCGGACCGCCAGGCGGCCGAACAGGCGGACGCGGACGACGACGGCACGGCGCCCTACCGGGGCCTCGCCCGCTTCGACCCCGCCGACCATGAACGCTTCTTCGGTCGTGACCGGCTGGTCACCCACCTGCTGGAGCTGGTGCGCGAGCGCAGGCTCGTCGTCCTGGTCGGACCCTCGGGCAGCGGCAAGTCCTCACTGCTGCGGGCCGGTCTCGTCCCGCGACTGCGGGACGAGCCACCGCCGCACCGGCCGACGGCCGTCCGCATCCTGACCCCCGGCCCGCAGCCCGCCCGCACCCACGGGCACCTCCTCGAACCGGCAGGCGCCGACGGGTCCGTCATCCTGGTCGACCAGTTCGAGGAGGTGTTCACCCTCTGCACCGACCACGAGGAGCGCGCCCGTTTCCTGGACCTCCTGCTCACCGTCGCGGGCTCGGAACCGGGCGGACAGGTTCCGCAATCGGCCGGCCGACCACCGCAACCGGCCGGTCGTCCACCACAACCGGCCGGCGGTCCACTGGAGCCGGCCGGTCCGGCGCCGGCACCGGGGTCGAGCGGACAGCTCCCTGTCGCGCGCCCGACCCAGCGCGGTGCGCGCCTCGTGCTCGCCGTCCGGGCGGACTTCTTCGGGCACTGTGCCGCCCACCGCTCGCTCGCCGAAGCGTTCCAGGGAGCCGTCCAACTGGTCACCCCGATGAGCCCCGACGAACTCCGCGAGGCCGTCGTCAAACCCGCCGCGACGGCGAACCTGATCGTGGAACGCGCCCTGACCGCCCGGATCGTGCGCGAGGTCAGTGACGAGCCCGGCGGTCTGCCCCTGATGTCCCACGCCCTGCTGGAGACCTGGCGCCGCCGGCACGGCCGGGCACTCACCGAGGCCGCGTACGAGGCGGCGGGTGGGATCCACGGCGCGATCGCCCGGACCGCCGAGGACCTCTACGGGCAGCTCGGCCCCACCCAGGCCGAGGCCGCGCGCCGGATCCTGCTGCGACTCGTCGCTCCGGGCCGCGGCACGCAGGACACCCGCCGCCCCACCGAGCGCGCCGAGTTGACCGCGGCAGGCGCACCCGAGACCGAGGTCGTGCTGGAGCGGCTGGCCCGCGCCCGCCTCGTCACCCTGGAGGAGTCCGCGGTCGACCTGGCGCACGAGGCCGTGCTCACCGCCTGGCCCCGACTGCGGGGGTGGATCGACGAGGACCGGGAACGGCTCCACGCCCAGCGCCACCTCACCGAGGCGGCCGACAACTGGCTTTCCCTCGACCGTGACCCCGGTGCCCTCTACCGGGGACTGCGCCTGGCCACCGCCGAGGCGCACTTCGGCGCGCCCGGCAGCCAGGACGATCTCACCGCGCCGGAACGCGAGTTCCTGGCTGCCAGCCGGGCCGACCGCACCCGCGACCGGCGCCGCCGCAGCGGCCGAACTGCGGCGCTCAGCCTGTTGCTGGTGTTCGCGCTGGTCGCCGGACTGGTCGCCTGGCAGCAGAACCGGGCGGCCGAGCGCCGCAGGATCGAGGCGGAGGCCCGTCGGATCGCCTCCGTCGCCGCAAGCCTGCGGGCCACCGACCCGGCCACCGCGATGCGGCTGGGCCTGGCCGCCTGGCGGCTCGCGGACCTGCCGGAGAGCCGGTCGGCGGTCCTGGCCGCCGCCGCCCAGCCCGACCAGGACGTCTTCGCCGACCCCCAGAACGCTGCGGACACCCGGCGCAGGCTGAGCGACGACGGCCGCACAATGACCAGCTTCGGCGCGGAGGAGGTGGTGACCTGGGACCTCGACACCCATCTCCGGACCGTCACCCTGCCGGGACTGGGAGCAGAGGTGAAGTCCGCAGGGACGCCACGGGCGGACAGCGCCGCGCTGGCCCACCATGCCGACGACGGGTCGGTGAGCCTTCGGGACCTCGCCACCGGACGCCAGGATCGGCTCGCCGGCCCCGTGAAGGACGGTGCCGAACTGGGGAGCAAGCACATCGTGCTGTACGACCACACCGACGACCAGTACACGGCCCGCATCTGGAGCATCGCCGACCGCGCACCCGTCCTGGAGCTGAGGGCCCCGGGCGACCCGAAGGCCGCGGACGGCAGCACGATGTCGTCGCGGATGGCCCAAGGGTGGTCCCGGGCGGTCGAGCACCGGGTGGACGACATGGGATCCCCGGACGTGGCGCTCAGCCCGGACGGGCGGACCGCTGCGTTCTGCGTGCCCGACAGTCCCCTCCAGCTCTGGGACCTGGTCGGCAGCCGCCGGATCGACGCCCCGTGGGCCCCGACACCGTCCCGGCAGGAGTGCTTCGACGAGCGCTACTCCTTCTCGCCCGACGGCCGGCTGTTGGTGCTGGTCCCGGAGAAGGGAGTGCGGTTCTGGGACATCGCTGCCGGCACGGAGCTGCCACCGCTTCCACCTCAGAACGTGCAGGAGATCGCCTTCAGCGCGGACGGGCGCTTCCTGGCGACGGCCACCACGAGCGACCTGCTCCTCTGGCGGACGGACTCCCGGGACGGCCCCGTGTTCCGCTACGCCACGTCGGGGGAGGCACTGACCGAGCTGCGGATCGATCCGGCCCGGGGGTGGATCCGCTATCTCGACGGACTGGCAGTCGGGCAGGGAACCGTGGTGCACACCCTCGACGCGCGGGCCGCCATGACGGACGACTGGCAGCGGGCGGAGATCCCCGGTGCGCTTTTCAGCCCCGACGGCACTCTGCTCGCCACAGTGGCCCGTCCTACCGGGGGAAGTGCTGCCGGCGGCTCCGCGGGGAGTGCCGGGGGAACGGCCTCTGAGAGCGGTGTACGCCTGCGGATCCTGGACGGCAGGACGGGGGATCCCGTGTCCGAGTCTCCGGTCGAGTCGTGTCCGGACCCTTGTTTCCCCTTGCTCGCCTTCAGTCCCGACGGAAGGCTCCTCGCCCACATCATCGGCACGCCCGAATCGCCCGCCGACAGCCCGCGACCGCTGCAACTCTGGGACACGGTGCGGCGGCAGCCGAGCCGCAGTCTCGACCTGTCGGCCTGGTCCCCGCTCGGGCAGCCCCATGCGGTCGCTCTCGGGCCGGCCGGCCGGTGGATGGTGCTCGTCGGGGGTTCGCGGGCCGCCTCTCTCCGGGACCTGCGGAGCGAAGCGTCCCCCGCCGTCGCGCTCCCGGGGATCCACGGAGTGCGAACAGCTGTGCGCCCGGACGGCCGACTGCTGGTCACATCGGACGGGAACCTGCTGGACCTGTCGGAGGACCGGCCCAGACCGGTCGCAGGGGGCCCGGGCCGGTCGGACGTCCAGGAGTTCAGCACGGACGGAAGTCTGCTCGCCGTCGGCGACAGCTCCGGCGGAGTCGTGGTCTGGGACGGCCTGGTGAAGCGGCGCACCGGCATCCTGGTCCGTTCGGTGTCGGACCCGACGGGACCGGTCGCGGCCGTGGCCTTCTCCCGTGACAGTCGGATGCTGGCCGTTGCCACTCTGGACGGCGCGGTCCAACTCTGGGACCTCGCCGCCAACCAGCCGATCGGCCTGCCGCTCCCGAGCGCGGGCGACACCGTGCGCACCCTCGCCTTCAGTCCCGACGGCACCACCGTCCACGCCTCCGGCAGCCACGTGCCGTTGCAGCGGTTCGAGGTGGGCCCGCGGGCTGCCGCAGACCGCGTCTGCCGTCGCGCGGGTGGGGGGTTGTCGCCGGAGGAGTGGAAGATCCACGTGCCGGGAATCCGGCACCGGACGACCTGTCCTTGAGCCCGCCGCGGCCCGGGGCCCTCCGCCACTTGGGGCCCGTTCTCGGCCGGAGCCCACCGTGACGTGGGGCGCGCTGTCGGCCGGGGCCGCCCCGCAGTTCGCCGGTGGTGGGCGGTAGGATCCTCCGTCGACAAACCGTCACCTCGGTCGCTCCATCGCCACTTGGCGGTCGGGCGGACACCTGTCGATGCCGCATGCCGCCGATGAAGGAGAGGCTCCGCCATGACAACCGCCGATGGGCCGCGTTCACCGGACGGCGTCGCCGTCGTGCTGTCGGGTTTCGGGCCGGTCGGCCGTGCCTATGCCGAGTTGATCCGGACGCGGGGCGACGAACTCGCCCACCGGTACGGCGTGCGGTTGCGGCTCGGGGCGGTTCGGACCGGCTCCGCGCACTGCCTGCCCGACCCGGAGGGGTCGGTGCCGCCGCGCCCGGGCTGGGGGCCGTCGGTGGCGCTGGAGGAGAGTCTCGACCTGACCGGCGCACGGGTGCTGGTCCAGGCGCTGCCCTCCTCACCGGAGGTGCGGCGACAGGCCGCCGAGGAGGCCGTCCTGGCCCTGCGCCGCGGGGTCCACGTGGTCACGGCGGCCAAGGGGCATCTGCTCACCCACTGGTCCGAACTCGGCGAGGCCGCACGGGCCGGCCGCAGCCTGATCAGGATCTCCGGGGCCACCGGCGCGGCGCTGCCGACGGCCGACCTGGCGCGTGCGGGCGTTCGCGGCCTCGGATGCGGATCGGTCCGGGCATGCCCCAACGGCACCGCCACCTTCGTCCTGGACCGGCTGGCGGCGGGGGAGTCGCTGGCGGAGGCGGTCGGCGAGGCGCAGCGCCGGGGCATCGCCGAGGCGGATCCCTCGGCCGACCTCTCCGGGGAGGACGCGGCCACCAAGGTACGGCTGCTGGCGGCCCTGCTGTGGGGGTGGGAACCGTCGGCCGTGCAGGTGCGGGCGGAGGCGGTCGACGGGAACTCCGCGTCGACCGCGCTGGCTGCGGCAGGTCGGGGGAACAAACTGCGGGCGGTGGCGGTCGCGAGCGTCGACGAGCCCCTGGTGGTTCGCGTCCGACTGGAGGAGACCGCTCCGGGCGATCCGTTCCACGCGCTGACCGGGCCGGAGAAGGCCGTCGTCTACGGTTGCCCGGACGCGGGGGACATCACCCTGAGCGGCGGACGTTCCAGTCCGGTCGGCGCGGCCCTCGCGATGCTCAAGGACACCCTCGACGTGACGACGGCCGGCCGCTTCGGCTTCGGCTGATCTCCTTCGGGCGGATTCGGCAGCTGCAGACGCCGGGACGCCTTCAGCGGCGGTCCGCCGCGACGAGGCGCCGCAGGGCGGTGTGGCCGGGCGGGCCCCAGGTGGGTTTGCCGCCGGGGCGACCGTGGACGCCGGCCTCTCCGATGAGGATGCCGGCGAGGGCGCGCCACAACGCCCAGCCACGGGCGCGGCGCAAGGTCGCCGTGTCCGGGGTCGGCCGGTAGGCCGCGTAGAAGCGCTCGGCCGCGCCGTCCGGCAGCAGGATCCACGGGGCGGCGAGGTCGATGGCCGGGTCGCCCGCGAAGAGGTCGCCGAAGTCGATCACGCCGCAGAAGGTGCCGTCCGCGGTCAGCACGTTGGCCGGATGCAGGTCGCCGTGGAGCCACAGGGCCGGCCCCGCCCAGCCGGGCGCGGCCACGGCGTCCTCCCAGATCGCGCGGACGGCGTCCGGTTCGGGGACGAGCCCCATCCCGGTGGCGGCTTCGAGCTGCTGGACGAATCCCTCGGCATGGTCGGCCAACGGCCCTCCGCGGCCACGGCCGACGGGAGCCCCGTCGGGGGCGGGTTGGTGAAGGGCGGTCAGGAAGGCGGCCAAGCTGTCGGTCGCCTCCTCGGCGCGCGTGGCGGGCGCACGGTCGGCGGGCTCGCCCGGCACCCAGGTGGTGACGAGCCAGGGCCTCGGGTACCGCGCGGAGGGTTCGCCGAGGCGCTGGGGGACGGGGACCGGCAACGGAAGACGCGGCGCCAGGGTGGGCAGCCAGGCGTGCTCCTTGCGCAGCAGCGCGTCGGCGGACTGCGTCGCCCAGGGCAACCGGACGGCGAGATCGTCGCCGAGCCGCCACAGCTGGTTGTCCCACCCACGCGCGCCGAGGCTCACCGGGCGGTCGGCCAGGTCAGGATGCTGGTCGCGCAGCAGGTCCCGGATCAGTTCCGCGGTGATGTCGATGTCGGTGTGGGTCACAGGGCTTCCAGGTTCTCGGCGGTGGGTCTTCAGTCGTCGTTCTTCAGTGGCGGGCCCTCGGCGGAGGGCCTCCAGCAGCGGGTCTTCAGTGGTGGGTCTTCAGCGGTGGGGGCCGCGGACACCTGCGGAGCGGAGTCGGGCCTCGGTGAGTGCGGTCAGTCGGGCCGAGATCGGTGCCTGGTCCCCGCGGTGGTTGTTGATCAGCTTGTACTGGGCCGAGGCCGTGGCCCATGCGCGCAGGCTGGCGTGGTCCCCCAGCAGTGCGGGGTTGGCGAGGTAGCGGTCGGCCATGGCGGCCGCGAGTTCCTCGATCCTTGGGTCGTCCGGGTCCCAGGTCTCGGCCTCCTGGCCGCGTTTGGTCAGGGCGATGTACTCGGGGTCGTCCAGCCCGTGTTCGAGTTGCGTCAGGAAGCCGTCGAAGCCCTCCGGGACCAGCGCCCGGGCCAGGACCAGGGCCTCGCGCTGTGCGGCCACGTAGGCGGGGTCGAAGCCGAGACCGCGCATCCGGTCGAGGACCGCGCAGGCGCGGTCCGGCAGCAGCACGCGGTCGCCGTCGGCGAGTCGGTGCAGGGTGTTGCGGCGGGCGACCAACGCGTCGATGCGTTCGGTGAGCTGCCGCTCGACGTCGGTGAGCGCGGCGCCGAACTCTGCGGCGTCGGCGCCGAGCATGGGCCCGATCTCGGCGAGCGGCACGCCCGCGGCGGCCAGCGTCCGTACCTGGACAAGCTGCAGCAGCTCCCCGGAGCCGTAGCGCCGGTAGCCGGAGCTGTCGCGTTCCGGCTCCGGCACCAGGCCGAGCTTGTGGTAGTGCCGCACCGTCTTCACCGTGACGCCGACGAACGCCGCCGCCTGCCCGATCGTGACCCCGTTCCTCATCCGCCCAGCTTGCCGCAGAACACCTCGTCGAGGAAACGCTGCTGGGCAAGCTGGAACGCCGGTGCTATCGACATTTCCGCGTCGTCCACCCACGTCAGCCCACCGGTCAGGGTCGTGCTGCCGTCCGGGGAGCTGTACATCAGGGCCGCCGAGCCCATGACTGCGCCGTTGTGGTGGAAGACGGTGCCGCTGTCCGTCTGCTGTGCGAACAGCCCCAGGCCGTAGCCGGCCGTCGCCTCCGGCGTGCGCATCTCGACCAGCAGCTCGGCGGGGAGGAGCTTGCCGCCCATCAGGGCGGAGAAGTACGTGTGCAGGTCCTGAGTGGTCGAGATCATGTCGCCGCCGGCTCCCACCCAGGACGGGTTCTGACGGGTGACATCGATCGTCCGCTCCTGCCCGGCCTCCTCGTAGCGGTAATAGCCGTGGTTGTGCGGCGCGGGGATCTCCGACGAGGCGCCCGGTGCCACCGTGCCGGTCATCGCCAGCGGCCCCAGGACCAGCCGCTGCAACTCCTCGGCGAACGACCGGCCGGTGACCTCCTCGATCAGCAACCGGGCCAGCACGTAGTTGGTGTTGGCGTAGCTCCAGTCCGTCCCCGGAGCGAACCGCGCCGGCTTGGAGAGCGACAGCCGCACCAGGTCTTCGGGCCGGTAGGTCTTGAAACGGGCATCCACCCACTCCTTGCCGCGCCAGGGGACCCCCAGCACGATCGTCCCGTCCTCGTAGAGCTCACCGGTGTGGTTGAAGATCCCACTGGTGTGCTGCAACAGCATCCGCACCGTGATCCGCCGGTCCAGCCCGAAATCCGGCAGGTGGTCGGCGACCGGGGCGTCCAGGGCGATCCTGCCCTCGGCCACCAGCATCAGCACCGTGGTGGCGACGAAGCTCTTGGTGCTGCTGCCGATGCGGAAGTGCCCGTTCGTCAGCGCCGCGGCGCTCCGACCGAGCTCGCCCGCACCGGCGCCGCCGACCCACTCGCCCTGCTCGTCGTTCACCCGGAGTTGGACCCCGACGAAGCCGGCCTCGACCAGGTCCTCGAGGGTCTTCTGCAGCTCCGGACGGTCGTGCCCCTGGCCGGAAAGGTTGGTGGACATGGTGCTCCTCGGTGGCGGTTGTGCTCCTGTCGGCGTCCTGCCGATGCGATGAGCCTCCACCTTGACCCGAGGTCAACCTCAACTGTGATCCAGCCCACACTCCTTTCGGTCGGCACGGTCGACGGTCGGATCACCCGCCCGCGATCGGGCCGAGATAGGTGCCGCCGGAGGCGTCGATGGTCTGGCCGGTCACCCAGCGTCCTCCCGGGCCCGCCAGGAAGCCGACCACGTCCGCGACGTCCGCCGGTTCGCCGATCCGGCCGAGCGCGGTGACCGATTCGAGCCCGGCGATCGCTCCGGGGGTATCGGTCCACCCGGCCGTCATGTCGGTCAGCACCACTCCGGGTTCGACCGTGTTCACGGTGATCCCGCGCCGCCCCAACTCGTTGGCGAGCGAAGGACCGAGCGCGGCCAGCGCCGCCTTGCTGACGGTGTAGCCGATCTGGACGGCGTTCGCGATGCGGGTGGCCGCCGAGCCCACGTTGACGATCCGTCCGCCGTCCCGCAGCAGCGACAGCGCCCGCTGGATCACGAAGATGGGCGTACTCACGTTGATCGCCAGAATCCGCTCGAGCTCCCTCTCCGTGAGCTGCCCGATCGAGCCGACCGAGTGGATGCCCGCGTTGTTCACCAGGATGTCCAGGCCGCCCGCACCGTGCTCCGCCAGCCCGGCGGCGAGCCCCTCGAACAACCGGTCCACCGCACCGCTCTCGCCGAACCTGGCCTGCACCGCGAACGCCCGGCCGCCGGCCTCGGCGATCAGGTCCACGGTCTCCGCGGCGGCTGCGTCGTTGCCCCCGTAGTGGACGGCGACCAGCGCCCCCTCGGCGGCGAGCCGCAGCGCGACCGCCCGCCCGATCCCGCGCGAGCCACCCGTCACCAGTGCGGTCCTGCCGCCCAGTTCCCCCACGATCGCGTCTCCCCTCCTGCGGCCCGGTTGAACCGGGACCGGTCCCGACCAGATCCGAACGTCCGCCCCACCAACGGGACGAGGGCGTCCATGATCAGTTTGCGACGACCGATCGGAACACCCTCTCGACCGCACTGTACGGGAGAATCGACGGCGAGACCGGAGGAACGCGACGGCTGGGCCACCCCGCCCCTGCCGAGCGTGGATCAGAGTCCGACGAGGGCGCGAGGGTCCACCGAGCTGTCCCAGCCGTGGGTGGAGAACCCCCGGTCGTCTCCGCCGAGGTAGGCGGTGAGGGCAGCGTGCGAGGTGGGGAACATCGGGGTGGGCAGCGCGTCGGCGGACATCCAGCGGACAGCGAGGTGCTTCTCCGGCTCGGTGTTCGTCAGCTCGCCCTGCCAGGAGGTCGTGGCGAAGACGGAGAGCAGGAACGGCCCCTTGCCGTCCCACCCGGCCTTGACCTGGACGGTGTGGACCAGCCGCAGCTCCTCGGGGCCGACGACGAGCCCGGTTTCCTCGTGCAGCTCGCGGGCGGCGGCCTCGTCGAGGCGCTCGCCCTCCTCGACCTTGCCACCGGGGACGGTCCAGGCAGGAACCGTGGACCAGCTGTCATTGGCGTAGTGGATGCAGGCGACCTCTCCCACCTCCTCGTCGTGGACGATGACGCACACGGCCTGACGCAGCGACTGCATGGATGCTCCAACCAGTAGGGGAAAGGGGTGGTCACGCGACACTACGCACGCCCGGCGGTTCGTGGTCTCGCGCAGCCTCGCGCAGCCGCCGGTCGGCGTCCCGGGGGAGCGGGGGTGTGGTCATGTCGGCCAGCCGGCGGTGGAGAGAGCGCTGCCGCGAGCGATCTCGCGGAGCGCGAGCACGGTGTAGGGCACGGTCTTGCTCGGGAGCCCGTCGAGCGGCCACCACTGCAGTGCGTCGCACTTGTGCGGCTTCGCGTTGCGGACCTGGCCGAGGTAGCGGGCGGGGCGGAAGAACAGCTGGAGGCGGCTGTGCCCGTCGTCGGGGTCGAGGTGGTGGAGGGTGTGGACGAGCGCCAGGTCGTCGTCGGTGATGCGGATGTCGAGTTCCTCCTCCGCCTCGCGCGTCATCGAGCGGGTGACCGGCTCGCCTCGCTCCATGTGGCCGGACGGCAGGTGCCACATGCCGTTGGCGTAGCCGGTGTTGCGGCGACGACCGAGGAGGACGGTGTTGTCGTCGAGCAGGACGAGGTGGACGCCGACGACCAGGGTGAGCGGGTTCACGCGGTCTCTCCTGAGGTCGGGCCAGCCGCCTCCGTGAGCATCGGCAGGTAGTGCTGCATGTAGGGCGGGACCTTGAGGTCGCGCAGTTCGTCGACCGGGACCATACGGACGGCCAGGCCCTCGTCGCCGAGCCGCAGGTCGTTCTCGGCCCCGTCCCAGACGGCGTGCAGGACACGGGTGAGCGGGAGGCCGAGGTCGTCGTGCGGGGCGGGGAGGGCCCGCAGTCCGGTGATCTCGATGCCGGCCTCCTCGCGCACCTCACGCCTCGCGCTGTCCTGGGGGTTCTCGTCGGCCTCCCGCCAGCCGCCGATCGGAGTCCAGTAGCCGGGCCAGGGCATGTCCGGCCGGTCTTCGCGTCGGTGCAGCAGCAGCCGGCCCACTGGGTCGGTGACGAAGACGAGGACACCTTCGAAGTCGTCGTCGACCGGTGCGGGGCGCTCCAGGTAGAGAGGGATGCCGGAGCGGTGGGCGCGCAGCACCTGCCGAAGCCGCTGGTAGTGGGCCGGTTCCATGAGCCGCCGCCAGCCGTGGGCGCTCTCGAACCGGAACTCGGTGTGCTCGGTCCGATCCAGGTGGATGCGGGCCTGCTGCTCGGGTGTGAGGACGCCGCCGTCGAAGACGTAGCCGCAGATCGGCACGGGGTACTCGGTGCCTGCCTGCTCGTGGGTGACGGCGACCAGGTGTCGTCGGGCGATGACTTCGGGGTTCTCGGCGGCGAGGTCGAGGCCCAGCTCCTCGTGGGCCGCGCGCAGGGCCGTGGCGAACGGTGTTTCGCCGTGCTCCACGTTGCCGCCGGGGAAGTTCCAGACGGCCGGGTCGACGGTCGAGCGCAGTCCGAGGATGCGGCCCTGCGGGTCGGTGATCAGGAAGCTGCCGTAAGCCGTTGGCCGGGCGACGGCCGTGAGGTGGCCGCCGACCGGCCGCCGGCCCGGGAGGCCCGGACGCCGGGTGAGCGACTCGACCACCGATCGCTGCCCGTCGCCGGTCGGGGGCAGCTCGTCGGCGGTCGCCCACTGATGGCCGTCGTGGTCGCGGGACAGCCTGACGGGGGTGGCGTCCGGAACGACGGCGGTGAAGACGAACTGGCGCACGCGGCAGCCACGCCGGTCGGTGAAGTCGAGCTGGCGTACGTACTCCAGCGGCAGGCCGGTGAGACCGGTCTCCTCGGCCAACTCACGGGCCGCCCCGGCCGGCAGCGCCTCGCCGTCATCCCGGCCGCCACTTGGGTCCTCCCACAGGCCCGGCAGGACGTCGTGCGGTGACCTGCACATCATCAGGATCCGGCCCGAGGCGTCTCGGACCACGACGCCGACGCCGATCCGTTCGATGCCCTCGCGCGCGGTGAGGTCGATGAGTACGTCGAAGTCGATCACTGGACAGGCTCCTCGATGTCGCGGGCGGTCTTGGTCGGCCGTCCGGAAGGCGTGATGCCGACGGTCGGGTGGGTCGGGCGTTCCACGAAGACCTCCAGAGACGGGTGGCGTTCGAGCGGGAGAAGCCGGGCATCGGCAGCGAGCACGGCAAATGGGCTTTCAGGGGGCCCAGTTGAGTAGCGTCGCAGGGCCGGAGGCGACTGATGATGGTGCTGTTCGAAAGCGGTGTTCAAGCGAATTTCCCCCGGGCGAGCCCGGGTCGAACGGGGAGTTTTCGAGCATCCCGAGGGCGTGCTCCAACGGCTCCTCCAACCGGCCACGCGGGCCTCCGGCAGGCTCGGAGCCCAGTGCACAGGCGGCGAGCGTCCGTTCGAGTGCGGCGCTCCGGAGCGGCGCGAGGAGGGATGGGACGTCCTCAAGGTGAGGAGGTCGCGCAGCGCGTAGCCGTCGCGCGGAACCACCCGTTCGGCTGATCGGCTGGGTGAGGAGGTTTCGGGCGGCCAGGCTGTCCAGGGGCGCTCGCGTCGAGGGCGGACATTGCCGGGCGATCAGCGATAAGCGATCAGCGCGGCGGGTGACGGCCGGCGGCCGGCGGACGCGAGGGTGGGGCAGTCGACAAGCGTGCTGCGCAGCGTCCGATCTCGGAAGCCGCTCTCGTGGGTCTCGCGGCCGTAGGCGACGGGCTCGCCGGAGCCGCCGTCCACTCTGCCGTGCAGCGCATGGGAACAGCGAGCCGGGTCGTCGACCGGTACCGGTCGCCCGCTCCGGATCTCTCACGTGGCAGGGCAGCGTGTGGCGGCGTGCGGCGGCGGGTGGGTGCCTGCGCGCGGCTCAGCTCTGCGGCGCCACGGGGCACGGGACGTCGGACCGGTTGCCCGCGGGGCCGGCCATGACCGTCCGGCTGCGGCCTGAGCACCGGCACGCGTCTACCGTGGTGGCGCCGAGTCCGATCAGTCCGCTCGCAGCGTGGTTGCGATCCTCACAGGACCGTGGTCGCCATTGCCCGACTCGGTGAACCAGTTTGTCGTCACCCTCCGTGCAGCGCGTGGGTGAGCGGGTGAGCGGGTGGGGGTGGTGGGCGCACCGCCACCCGCTCACCGGACGGTGGGTGGCGCTCAGCCGAGCGGCAGCTCCAGGACGGCCTCCTCCCCGCTCGCGGAGGTGATGGTGGTGGTGCTGTTCTCCTGGCCGGTGAAGGCGTAGAGCTGGTCGCGGCTGTTGACGACGAGGGCGAGGCGGTGGCCGTCGGGGAGGTCGTAGGCGGCCGGTTGGAGGCTCCAGCTGACGGTTCGGTCGGTCCCTCGGCTCAAGCCGGTGACGGTGAGGGGCTCGTGGGTGATGATCCGGGCCTTGCCGTCCTGGCCGATGTCGAACAGGTAGGCGACCAGGGTCGCGGCCTCGGTGTCGGCGTCCTCGGTCCGGACCGTGAGGCGGAGCCTGGCGGCGCCGCGGATGTGGCGGCCGCCCGACAACTCCTCGGTGGACCAGAGGAGCAGGCGGGTCCGCTCGAAGGCGGCGGGCTCGTAGGTCTTGGGATTGCCCGACCACTCCTTCTGCCCGGTGGCCATGACCTTGTCCATGGCCGTGGCGGCGGTCTCGTGACCGGCGATGAAACTGCGGCTCCACCCGGCGGAGGGCTTGTCGGACAGGACGCCGTCGCTGGTCTCACCATTGCCGCTCAGGAACCAGGACTCGGTGGCCGTGGTGGCCTCCGCCCAGGAGCGCAGCGGCTCGCGCTTGGCCGGGGTGGTGATCCGCCGGCCGCCGCCGAACGGGGCGGTCTCGTAGGTGAACATCACCTGGCTGTTCACCACAGGCCAGTCGGGTACCGCGTTGGCCTCGCCGAGGAGGTGGTGGTCGAGCCAGGCGTAGGCCTCCCGCATCGGGGTCAGCAGGCCGGGGAAGGGGACCCCGGTCGACACACCGGTGATGCCCGCGCCCTCCGGGGCGCCGTGGTCGCCGATCCACAGGTTCAGGTGTTTGGGCGTGGTGAGCTTCTCGAAGGTGTCGATCGCCTCGCGCGCCGGGAACAGGCTCTCGTGCCAGGTGTTCGAGTAGAAGGTCGGGATGCCCCGCGTGTTGGTGAGGCCGACGTAGGTCTCCGGGGAGCGCTCGGTGCCCCAGGTCACCACGTCCTTCAGGTCCTGGCCCTCCCGGAAGTCCTTGAGGATCTTCAGGGTCGCGTCGTCGAACTTGTCCTCCTCCGCGCCGCCGGTGAACTCGATCAGCGCGCGCACGGCCTCCACGTGCCGGGTGTCGTTGTCGTAGAGGCTGGTGGCGAGGTTCCCCCAGGTGCTCAGCGCGGCCACGGCCGCGACCCTGTCCTCCGGGTCGTGGGCGGCGACCAGCTGGCTGATCCCCGAACCGTAGGACAGGCCCAGGAACCCGACCTTGCTCGGCGCGAACTGCGCCTGCGCGTGGTCGATCATCCTCGATCCGTCCGACCAGTCGTGCGGCCCGGCGACATCGATGAACCCTTCCGAGGTGGACACCAGCCCCGGTGTGCCGATCCCGCGCGGCGTGTACGCCAGGACGTGGTAGCCGCGTACCGCCAGCGCGAGGTAGCCGGCCATGAACGGCAGCCATCCGTACGGGTTCCAGCCGGCCGGCACGATCACCACCGGGCGCGGCTCCGTGGTGTTCTGCTTGATCAAGAACGCGGAGAGGCTGAGGTCCTCGGTCACGGGGAGGCGCTGGAGCGTGACTCCGGCGCCGCGTCGGACGCCGTCGACCAGCTCCCGCAGCTCGTCGGGGAGCGCGCCGGTCGGCGCGGCACCCTGGACGGCGGCCAGCAGCGCGCGGGCGACGGCGAGTACCGACGGGTTGATGTCGAGGCCGGCGCTGCGCCAGATGCCGTTGGTGGCGATGTCCGTGAGAGTCGCGTCGGTGACCGACGGGATCGGCGCTCCGTCTTCTGTGGTCATACGAACTGCCCTTCTGTTGAGTGGCTCATGGCGCCCGGGGTGCTGTCGAGGCGGATCATGGGCTGGCGTGGGGGCGTCGAAACCGAAGGGCAGTGGGACGCACTCGAACGAGTGACAAGACTCCGGGCAGGTGCCGTGGCCGCAAAAACCTGTTGGCGGACCACGGAGACCGCTGCTACGTTTCCGGAGGCCGTGCGAGAGAACGAGGAGGTGGTACCCGTGAACGAGATATCGACATGGGTGCTCCCCTCTGGGGTCACGGTCGGGCGATAGGTCGTCCGGGAGCGCCGTTCAAAGTGCACTCCCGAAAGGCACGACCATGCGTTTCATTTCCGAGCAGCGCCTCGACGACGGCGTCCTCGAACGCGAATTCACCCTGGGCGAGATCCCCGGCACCCTGTGGACGCCCGCATCCGTGTCGCCGGCTCCGCTGATCCTGATGGCCCACAACAACGGCCTGCCCAAGGCCGATGCCCGGCTGGTCGCCCGGGCCCGGTACACGGCGGCGCAGGGTTATGCGGTCGCCACCATCGACGCCGCCGGGTGCGGTGACCGACCCCGTTCCGCCGCGGACGAGCAGGCCCGTGCCGAGCTCCGGCGGGCCATGCAGGCCGGTGAGCCGGTCGACGAGATCCTTGAATCCTTCATAGGCCCGATGGTCGAAAAGGCGGTCCCGGACTGGCGGGCCACGCTGGACGCCGTCCTCGCCCTGCCCGAGGTCGGCGGCCCGGTCGGGTACTCGGGGGGTTGGACCGCCCTCGGCATCCGACTCGCGGTGCTCGAGCCGCGCATCGCGGCCGCGGGTTTCTTCGCCGGGGGCTTCGTCCCCTGCGCTCAGCGCGAGGAGGCCCGGCAGGTCACCATCCCGCTGCTGTTCCTGCTGCAGTGGGACGACGAGGGCAACCCCCGGCAACGGGCGCTGGAGCTGTTCGACTCCTTCGGCAGCAAGGAGAAGACGCTGCACGCCAATCCGGGTGGCCACACCGGCACCCCGTGGTTCGAGCTGGAGGACGGGTGCCGGTTCCTGGACCGACACCTGAAGTGAGTCCGGGCCGTAGGACCGCCCCTGGAGGGTAGTCGTCGGACGGTAGGCAGTGGTCGGTGGACAACGTCGGCCGGGGCGCCGCTGGTCGAGGAGGGTCAGGGCCTGTCCTCGACGAGCGGCGCCCGGTCGACGGAACGGACGGCAATGCCGCGGTGGCACACGCCCGCGCCCGGGGCCACGCTGGAAGCCGGCACCGCCGACCGACTGCCGACCGTCCGACGCCCCGACCACAGCAGGAGCCGGTGCATGCCCCCACAGCAGGACCACCCCGTCCACGGCCGCGACGAAACCCCCGAGGAACGTGCCGACCGACTGTGGAACGAGATGCTCCAGGAGGTCCGCGTCTGCCAGACCGGCGCCCAGATCCTCTTCGGGTTCCTGCTCAGCGTGGTCTTCACCCCGCGCTACCACGACCTGCCCGCGTTCGACCAGCACCTCTACGTCTCCACGGTCTTCCTCGGAGCACTCGCCACCGGAACCCTCATCGCCCCCGTCGCCTTCCACCGCTTCCTCTCCGGCCACGGCATGAAGCCCGAACTGATCCGGGTCGCAGGCCGTCTCATCGCCGTCGGCCTGGTCCTGCTGGCCGTCACGATCACCGCCGCGCTGCTCCTCCTGCTCCGGACGGCCACCGACCGCTCGCCCGTCGCCTGGGTCCTGACGGGGGTGGCCCTCGCCTGGTTCTGCGTCGGTTGGCTGGCGCTGCCCCGGTACGTGCTGCGGCACGGCGCCCGTGGGAGAAGGGGGCACGCTACGAGCGGGCGGCACACCGGTGACGAGGGCGGGTGACCCGGCGCGGTCGGGCAGGACGGACAGCGGGCTCGCGGGGAGGCGAGGCCCGAGCAGGGGGCCGCGGAGCAGCGGGACAACGCGGCAGCGACAGGGGGCAGAGAGACAGCGGGACAGAGACAGCCGAGGAAGCGGCTACCGACCGGCGGGGTCGGAGCGGGCAGCCGTCCAGGTCATGAGCCGTTCGACGGGCCAGGTGGTGATCAGCCGGTCGGGTCCGAGGTCGGCGCGGGCGGCGCGGGCGTATCCGGAGGACTGCCAGTGGAGCTGTTCGGGGGCGTGGGCGTCGGTGTCCACAGCGAAGAGGCAGCCGGCCTCGACCGCCTGGAGCAGCAGGTCGTCGGGCGGGTCACGCCGTTCGGGTCGGCAGTTGATCTCCACCGCGGTTCCGCTCTCGGCGCAGGCCGCGAAGACGGTTTCGGCGTCGAACCGGGACTGCGGTCGGCCACGGCCGGTGACGATCCGGCCGGTGCAGTGTCCGAGGACGTCGGTATGTGGATTGCGCACCGCCGCCACCATGCGAGCGGTCATCGGCTTGGGGTCCGAGCGAAGCCTGGAGTGCACGGACGCGACGACCACGTCGAGCCGTTCGAGGAGATCCTCTTCCTGATCGAGTGAGCCGTCGTCCAGGATGTCGCACTCGATGCCGGTCAGCAGACGGAAGCCGGAGCCGGTGCGGGAGTTGACGGTGGCCACCTCCGCCAGTTGATGCCGCAACCGGTCCGGGCTGAGGCCATGGGCGATGGTGAGCCGTGGCGAGTGATCGGTGAGCACGGCCCACCCGTGCCCCAGGGTGCGGGCGGCCTCGGCCATCTCGTCGATCGGACTCCCGCCGTCCGACCAGTCGGAATGCAGATGGCAGTCCCCGCGGCTGGCCTCCGCCAGTTCCCACGCGGCGCCGGCGGCGGGCCCGGCCTCGGCCTCGAGTCGGGTGAGGTAAGCGGGGGACCGGCCGTGCGACGCCTGGGCGATCACGTCGGCGGTGACCGGGCCGACACCCCGCAGTTGCTGGGCCGCGCCCGCGTCCACCGGGCCCGCAGGCAGAACGCGCACGGCGTCGGCCGCGGTGTGGAAGGCCCGCACCCGGTAGGGGGAGGCCCCGCGCCACTCCAGCAGGAACGCGATCCGCCGCAGTGCTTCGACCGGATCCATGCCTCCAGTCTCCACCCTGCCGGTCCGGGGCACCGGTGGACGCCGCCCGCTGCGCGGATCGGACAGCGGCTCCGCCCGCGGTCCCACTCGTTCGCGTGGCCGTGAGAGTGGACTTGCCGGTCCATTTTCGGCTGCCTAACGTACCCCACGTTCCCTCCCCGAACGACTCGCTCAGAGAGAGGCGTTGTCCCATGCACGCGATCCGGATCGACGAGCACGGCGGCCCCCAGGTCATGCGCTGGACCGAACTGCCCGACCCCGTGCCCGGCCCCGGCGAGGCGCTGGTGCGCCTGGGCGTGGCGGGCGTCAACTACATGGACGTCGGCGCCCGCACCCAGGGCGGCCCCGGCTGGGCGGCCCCGGTGATCCTCGGCGCCGAGGGCATGGGGTACGTCACCGCCCTCGGAGAGGGCGTCACCGACCTGGCCGTCGGCGACCGGGTCGCCTGGTTCTACCACCCCGGCAGCTACGCCGAACTGCTCGCCGTCCCGGCAAACTCCTTGGTCAAGGTGCCCGACGAGGTACCGGACGAGATCGCGGGCGGCGTACTGATGCAGGGCCTCACCGCCAACCACCTGACCACCGAGGTCCACCCCGTCGGCCCGGGGGACACGGCCCTCGTCCACGCCGCGGCCGGGGGAGTGGGCCAGTTGCTCACCCAGATGGTCAAGGCCAGGGGTGGCCGCGTGATCGGCCTGGTCTCCCGGGAGGAGAAGGCACCCGTCGCGAGGGAAGCCGGGGCCGACCACGTGCTGGTCCACTCCGGCGGCGGCTTCGAGGAGCAGGTCAAGGAACTGACGGGCGGACGGGGCGCCGACGTCGCCTACGACGGCGGCGGCAGCGACACCTTCCTCTCCTCCCAGGCCTCACTGCGCCCGCACGGGGTGCACGCCTACTACGGCCCCTTCATGGGCGTCCCCACGCTGCGCCCCACCGATCTGCCCAACAGCATCCTGCTCACCTATCCGGTCGTGCACCACCACGTCGCCACCCGCGAGACCCTCGTCCAGCGAGCCGACGAGGTGTTCGACCTCGTGCGCCACGGGCAACTCGTCCCACGGATCACCGGCCGCTACCCCCTCGCCGAGGCGGCCCGCGCGCACGCCGACATCGAATCCCGCCGTACCACCGGCAAGCTCATCCTTCTCCCCTGAGCGCCCGGCCGCCGGTCCGGAGACCCCACCGGCCTGAAGGCGCCCCCCTGCCCGAAGACCCCGGCCCGAAGGTGCCCACCCACCCGGACGAGTCCGACCCTCCAGCCCGAGGAGAACCCGTGCCACTGACCCGCAAAGGCGCCGCGACCAGGCAGCGCATCGTCGAGGGCGCCGCCGAGCAGATCCGCGACCAGGGCGTCTTCGCCGTGCGTCTGGAGGACGTCATGGCGCGCACCGGGACCAGCAAGAGCCAGCTCTTCCACTACTTCCCCGACGGGAAGGACGAACTGCTGCTGGCCGTCGCCCGTCACGAGGCGGACCGGGTGATCGAGGACCAGCAGCCGGAACTCGGCTCGCTCACCACCTGGGCAGCCTGGGAGCGGTGGCGCGACAAGGTCCTCGCCCGCTACCGCGCCCAGGGCAGCGACTGCCCCCTCCACACCGCCCTCGCCCAGCTCGGCGGGGCGACCGATGCCACCCGGACCGTGGCAGCCGAGCTGCTCGACCGCTGGCAACGGCAACTCGCCACAGGCATCCGCCACCTGCAGGCCACCGGCGCGATCGGCTCCACCCTGGACGCCGACCGGGAGGCCGCGGCCCTGCTCGCCGGCATCCAGGGCGGGGTCCTGATCCTTCTGACCACCGGCTCCGCCGCCCACCTGGAAGCCGCCCTGGACGTGGGCATCGCCCGGCTGCGCGCCTCCGCCGGGCAGGGGCCGCCGGAGGCCAGGTGAGCTGCGCGGATACGGGCGGATTCCTGGCTACGGTCCGTCCGCCGATCGCGTTCGCCCGAGAACCGGCTGCCGACCGTTGTCGGAGGCCGTACGAGGAGGTCGGAGGAACCGATCCGAGGGCAGGGCGGAATCCGGTGGTTTGGGCGGGCGGATCGGGGTCAGAAGGGGATCGGGTGGGCACGAGATGGTCCGGACGGCGCGCATTCCCCCGGGCGCCGTCCGGACCCGTGCCGCCGCGGCTCAGAGCCCGGCCACCGTGACGACCACGCCCGGCGGCCGGGTGGCCCGCGGCCGCTCCGTCGACGGGAGACCTTTGACGGGCAGCAGGGGGCAAGGGGGGCGGGTCAGCGAACGGGCGGGCCCTTGCGCAGGCGGGTGATGCCGAGGGCGAGGGCGACGAGGAAGACGGCGATACCGATGAAGAGAAGGTAGAGCAGGCCGCTCGCGGCCACACCGACGATCCCGAGGATGATCGCGACCAGGATCAGGAAGAGTATCCAGGCCATGGTGGGCCTCCCTCGCTCTCGTTCGCCGGCACCCTTCCGCCGAACCGCACCACACGTCTGATCACCGACCCGCCGGTGAAACCAGTACGGCGGCCCTTCTTTCAGCGGGGGCTCCGGGTGATCAGGCTCGCAGGCGAGGAGGTCCGTTGCCGATCTACGGACGGACCCCCTCGTTCAGGCGGCGATGCCGAGCCCCGCCGCAGCGGCAGCGCGGCGGGGTCCCTGTCGGTGAACGCCCGGGGCGCGGCATCAGACGGTGCCGAACTCCCGTCCCGCACCGCGTTGAGTAACGCTGCGAACTCCGCAACGGAAAGGCGAGCGCACGTGGAGCCGTCCATGGAGTACCGCGTCCGCGCCGGGCTCGCCGCCGCGTTCGGGATCCGTCTCCCGTTGCCGGACAACGGCGAGCCGACGGCCGCCGAGGGACGGCGTGACTCCCCACGACCGGGGGCGGTGGTCAAACGGCGTCCCAGGGGACTTCGGCCCAGGCCGTGGTGAGGACTTCGGCCAGAACCGCACCGCCGTCCGCGAAGACGGCCTCGTCAATGCCGGCCAACGGTTGGCCGGGGCAGTAGGAGTTGGTCGCGGCAGCGGCCCGCAGGGACGGGAAGGTTCTCGCGGGTCGGCGGACGGGTCGACCACGGCACGCCGCTGCGGGTCAGGGCTGCCTGCAGGAGCTGCATGGTGATGCCGGACAGCACGGGTGCCTCCGGCCCAAGGACCTCGGTCACCCGAAGCGAAGCGGCGGGCTGATCGCGCAGCCCGTGCCGGACGAGTTCGCGGATCCGTGCAGCGTCGTGTTCGACGGTCTCGCCGAAGAGTTCCCGGGAGGCGTGCGCCAGCCGGCGGAGGTGAAGGTCCAGGCCGCGCACCGCTCCGTCGCGCACCTGCATCGGTGTGACGTGCCCGTAGGTCCACGTCGCCACCCGGTGCAGGTCCTCGGCCTCTGCGGGGCGGCCGTTGATCTCCATGGTCAGCATTCACGCCATGGGACCACAGCGACCACAGCTGGCTCGGCCACCCGCCGGTCCTGTGTTCAGGCCGTGGTGTTGAGGGCCGGGGGCTGCCAGTTGTACGTGTCGGCAGAGCGGCCGAGGAGGGTGCGGGCGGGGAGCAGGCCGGCGAGGGTGAGGGCGGTGTCGCGCAGGAAGGTGGTGGCGGGGGTGCGGAGGGCGACGAGGTCGCCGACGCGGCGGGATCCGGTGACGACGGCGGTGGCGCGGGGCAGTCGGGCGGCGGTGTAGGCAGGGAGGGTGGTGGCCGGGTCCGTGTGCGGGGTCAGGGGGGAGGCGAGGACGACGGCGTCCTCGATGGCCTGGCAGGCGCCCTGGCCCTGGAAGGGGCACATGGCGTGGGCGGCGTCGCCGAGGAGGGCGACCCGGCCCTGGTGGTAGGCGGGCAGGGGGTCGGCGAGGTCCCAGACGTCGTGGCGCAGGACGCGCTCGGCGTCGGCGAGGGCGAGCAGCTGGGGGAGGGGCGCGCACCAGGTGCCGTACCGGCGCAGGAGTTCGGCCTTCTCGTCGCCGTCGGCCGCCCGCTCGCCGGCCGGAGCGAGGGCGGCGCCGTAGACGTAGACCCGTCCGTCGGCGAGCGGGACGATGCCGGCGAGCTGTCCGCGGCCCCAGATCTCACCGACGGCCTCCGGCCGCCGGGCGGGGGTCACGATGGTGCGCCAGGTGGTGAAGCCGCTGTAGCGCGGGCCCGGGTGCTGGGGGAGGAGCAGATTGCGGGTGGCGGACCGGATGCCGTCGGCGGCGACCACCAGGGCGGCGGACCGCTCGCCGCCGGGGGTGCGGACGACGGCGGGTTCGTCGGCGTTGCCGGGGGCGACGAGGGCGGCGGGCGAGTCGGTGCGGACGGTGCCGGCGGGGAGGGCGTCGACCAGGGCGGCGATGACGTCGGCGCGGGCGACGGCGGCGATGGTGTCGCCGAAGAAGGCCTCGAAGGTGGCCGTGTCGGTGCGGGCGAGCCAGCGGCCGGAGGGGTGGCGCAGGCCGACGGCGGGATGCGGGGCGGCGAGGGCGCGCAGGCGTTCGCCGACGCCGAGCCGGTCGAGGGAGCGCAGGGCGTTGGGGGCGAGGGCGAGGCCGGCGCCGACGGGTTCGAGCGAGGTGGCGCGCTCGTGGACGGTCACGGGTATGCCCTGCCGGTGGAGGGCGACGGCCGCGGCGAGGCCGCCGATACCGCCGCCGATGACGATCGCCTCGTGCGTGTCCATGGGTGAGCCCCTCTCCTGACACTGACACTACGGGTGTAGTGGCCGATGCCCTGTACCGTACTACACATGTAGTCGACGCGAACTACAGTTGTAGTGAGGAGTTCGGACTCGCCCGAGTCGGGACCCTGACAGAGAAAGGCCATGGCCGGATCCATGACATCGCCGCGCCCGTCCCTGATCGCCGACGCCGCCATCGCCCTGATCGCCGAACGGGGCCTGCGCGGGCTGACCCACCGCGCCGTCGACCAGGAGGCCGGACTGCCCGCCGGCTCGACCTCCAACCTCGCCCGCACCAGGGCCGCGCTGCTCGATCTCGCGCTCACCCGCATCGTCGAACGGGAGACCAGGGACCACCCCGCCCTCACCGGTGAGCCCCGGGCCGGCGAACCCTCGGCGGGTGAGCCCCTGGGCGGCCGACCCGGCGAGCTCCCGGCCGACACCTCGCCGCGCGACCTGCTGGTCCGGGCCGGTGCCGGTCTGCTGCACCAGGCGCTCACCACCGGGCGGACGCTCACCCTGGCCCGGCTCGAACTCGCCCTGGAGGCCACCCGTCGGCCCGAGCTGCGTGAGGGCTACGACCGGTTGGGAGCCCGATTCGCCGACATCGCCGCAGCCCTGCTGGCACAGTGCGGCTCCACCGACGCGGTGGCCGACGCCCGGCGGCTGATCCGCTGGTGCGACGGGGTGCTGTTCAATTCGACGGCGGGCAGCGGGCACGGCCACCCGCCGACGCTGGAGGAACTGCGCGACGAGACGACGCGCTACCTGGCCGCCCTCCTCGACCGGGCCTGAACCACCGAGAGCCTGAACCACCGGGCCCGAGCCGCGGCCGATTGCGGCGTCGGCTCGGGCCCAGGTGTCGGCTCAGGCGAGGCGAGGCGAGGCGAGGCGTCGGGTCAGGCCGTGGCCTCCGCCGCGGCGCGGCCCGCCGCGCGGCCGGAGAAGAGGCAGCCGCCGAGGAAGGTCCCCTCCAGCGCGTTGTAGCCGTGCACGCCACCGCCGCCGAACCCGGCGACCTCACCGGCGGCGTAGAGCCCGGGGACCGGAGCGCCGTCGTGGCCGAGCGTCCGGGAGTCGAGATCGGTCTGGATGCCGCCCAGGGTCTTGCGGGTCAGCACGTGGAGCTTCACGCCGATCAGCGGGCCCGCGGCCGGGTCGAGCAGGCGGTGCGGGGTGGCGGTGCGCCCGAGGCGGTCGCCGAGGTAGCGGCGGGAGTTGCGGATGCCCTGGATCTGCGCGTCCTTGCTGTACGGGTTGGCCAGCTGTCCGTCCCGCGCCTCGATCTGACGTCGCATCAGAGCGGGTTCGAGCAGGGGCTTGTCGGTCAGCGCGTTCATCTTCGCGACCAGTTCCTCCAGCGTCGCGGCGACCACGAAGTCCTCGCCGTGGCGCTTGAAGGCCTCGACGGGCGCGGGCGCGCCCTTGCCGAGCAGGCGGTCGCGGAGGAAGGCACGGCGGTCCTTGGCGGTGATGTCGGGGTTCTGCTCCGATCCGGAGAGGGCGAACTCCTTCTCGATGATCTTCTGGGTGAGCACGAACCACGAGTGGTCGTGATCGGCCAGGTCGGGGGTGGTGCGCAGGTGGCGGAGGGTGCCGAGGGTGTCGTACCCGGGCAGGTACGGCTGGGGCAGGCGGCGGCCCAGGGCGTCGAACCACATCGAGGACGGGCCGGGAAGGATCCGGATGCCGTGGCCGGGCCAGACCGGGGCCCAGTTGTGCAGGCCCTCGGTGTAGTGCCACATCCGGTCGCTGTTGACGAGGCGGGCGCCGGCCCCGGCGCTGATGGCGAGCATCCGGCCGTCGACGTACGCGGGCACACCGGTGACCATGTGCCGGGGCGCGGTGCCGAGCCGGGCGGGCCAGTGCGCGCGGACCAGGTCGTGGTTGGCGCCGAGGCCGCCGGAGGTCACCACCACGGCCTGGGCGGCGAGTTCGAAGTCGCGGAGCTCCTCGCGGCTGGAGGCGGCGCCGCGGGGCGCGTCGTCCTCGGCGAGGACCCGGCCGCGCACGCCGGTCACGGTGCCGTCGGTGACGACGATCCCGTCGACCCGGTGGCGGTGGTGGAAGGTGAGCAGCCCGCGTTCGGCGGCCTGCTGGGCGGACCGGACGAACGGTTCGACGACGCCGGTGCCGGTGCCCCAGGTGACGTGGAACCGGGGGACGGAGTTGCCGTGCCCGCCGGCGCTGAGGTCGCCGCGTTCGGCCCAGCCGACGGTGGGCAGGAAGGAGAGGCCGTGGCCGGTGAGCCAGGAGCGCTTCTCGCCCGCGGCGAACTCGACGTAGGCGCGGGCCCAGCGCGCCGCCCAGGAGTCCTGGTCGTCCAGGCGGTCGAAGCCGGCGCTGCCCTGCCAGTCGCTCCAGGCCAGGTCGAAGGAGTCCTTGACGCCCAGGCGGCGCTGCTCGGGGGAGTCGACGAGGAACAGGCCGCCGAACGACCACCAGGCCTGCCCGCCGAGGTTGGCGGCGTTCTCCTGGTCGACCAGGGCCACCTTCCGTCCGCGGGAGGTGAGTTCGTGCGCAGCGGTGAGTCCGGCCAGGCCGGCTCCGACGACGATGACGTCAGCGTCCATGGGGGTCCTCGGTGGTGAGCAGGGTGGTCAGCATCCGGTGGAGCGCGGTACGGGCGCCGGCGGTGTCGCCGTCGAGGATCAGCTGCGCGGTGACGCCGTCGTGGACGGCGATCACCGCGTGGGCGGCGGTGTCGGGATCGGCCAGCAGTGGTGGCAGTTGCCGCCGCTCGGCCAGTTCGCCCAGCCGCTGGGCGACGGTCGCGCGGAGCGTGGCCCGGTGCGCGGCCAGCGCCTCGGCGACGGCGGGGCGACGCGCGGCGTGGAGCAGGAACTCCGTCTTCACCAGCAGCCAGTCGCGGTCGAGCAGCAGGGCGTCGACGACGCGGCGGAGCAACTCGGGCTGCTCGGGCAGCTGGGGCAGCGACTGGTCGCTGGCGGTGGCGGTGGCGAAGACGGGGCCGGCCTCGGCGAGCGCCTCGGAGAGCTGGCGGGCGATCAGTTCGGCCTTGGCGTCGTAGAGGGCGAAGAACAGCTCGTCCAGGTCGGTGAAGTTCGAGTAGAACGCGCCCCGGGTGTAGCCGGCGGCCTCGCAGATGCCCTCGATGGACGCCTGCCCGAAGCCGACGGCGGCGAAGACGTCGAAGGCGGCGTCGAGCAGGCGCGCCCGGGTCTGAAGGCGGCGCCGGGTGACGCGGGGGGCGGGGGAGTCGGGCGTGGGCATCCGCGTCCTCGGTTCGATGCGTTCGATACAGCGGTGTATCCGATGCGAGAATGTATCCGATGCGCGCGACCCGGTCCAGAGGCCGGGTCCCACGCCCCGGCCGCCGGCGACGACGCGCCCCCGTTCGGGCCAATCGACGCAGGCACGGGTCGGCGGATGCTCTTGTGGAGGGCACCTCTCAAGCCGACCCGACTGGAGTACCACGTGTCGCGCACCCGCATCTCCCGACCGCCCCGCCGCCTGCTGGCCTCCGCCGTCGCGGTCGCCTCGGCCACCTGCGTCCTCGCCGCCCCCGCGGCACAGTCCCGGGGGACCGAGCCCACCGGCGGCAACCGCTCGGCGATCACCATCGTCGAGAACCGCCTGCCGTTCACCACCCGCTTCCAGGGTGACTTCCACGGCTCCGTCACCCACATCGGCAACGCCCTGATGACCTGTGACGAGACCAAGCCCCCCGTCGACCCCGCCCAGCCCCCGTGCGAGCAGGCCCGCACCGGTGCCGGCAGTCGGCCGATCAACAACAACTACCAAATGAAGTACGTCAACATCGACCCCGGCAGCATCGGCCCGCTCGGCGACCCCATCTACTCCGCCAGCTCCGCCGACCTCGCCCTGCCGCCCGGCGCCACGGTCAAGTACGCCCGCCTGTACTGGGGCGGCACCCGCGGCATCGGCGACACCGTCCTGCCCGAGAGCGCGATCGACGAGATCTACCTCAAGTTCCCCGGCGACTCCGACTACCGCAACATCGCCAACCAGCAGCCCTCCATCGGCTACATCACCACCGACGAGGAGAGCAGCTACCAGGCCTCCGCCGACATCACCGACCTCGTCCGCAGCCACGGCACCGGCACCTACACCGCCGCCAACATGGACTCCGTCGTCAAACCCCACAGCTGGGGCGGCTGGACCGTCGTCATCGCCTACGAGGACCCCTGCGCCCCGCTGCGCCACGTCCACCTCTGGGACGGCTTCCAGCCCGAGCTGCCCAACAGCCCGGCCCTGTCCGGCACCCTCACCGGGATCCAGACCCCGGCCACCGGGCCGGTCACCGGTCACCTCGGCTGGGTCGTCTACGACGGCGACCACAAGTGGACCGGGGACACCCTGGACGTCAAGTCCACCAACGGCCCGCTCACCCGGTTCAGCGATGCCGACCACCCGGCCGACGACGCCTTCAACTCCACGGTCGCCGCGCCCGGTTCGAGCGGCACCTTCCCCCGCAACCCCGCCCCACGCAACAACTTCGGCCACGACACCAACCGCTGGAACATCTCCTCGATCCTGCGCAACGGCGACACCGACATCACCGCCACCGTCAACACCCAGGGCGACGGCTACAACCTCGGCGCCTTCTACGCCGACATCGACCTCGACACCACCCAGTTCGCGGCGACCACCACCAAGCCCACCTCGGCCTGGGGAACGGGGAAGTAGCGACCGCCCCGTGAGGTGATCCGACGTGCCGTGGGCTGCTTTCTTGGAGGGCGGCGGCCCACGGCACTCCTGTTCCCACCCCCGGATGTTCCCGCCCACCGATGTTCCCGCCCACCGACCCGCGTGCCATGCCCCACTGGCGGGGGCTTCGTCGGGCGCGGACACCTCTGGTGCGCCGGCCGGAAGACGACTATTCTGATTCTTGTACTAGTCTGAAGGCTGTACATGGCGGAGTCTTCCAGGAGGGTTCGTGCCGGACATCCATGCCGCGTGGCTGCGGGCGTCACTGCCGTTGTGCCTGCTCGGCGTGCTGGCCTCCGAGGGCGAGAGCTACGGCTACGCCCTGATCCAGCGTCTGGGCGAGGCCGGGCTCGGGGGTCTCAAGCCGGCCACCCTCTACCCGGCGCTCGGCAAGCTGGAGGAGGAAGGCGCGGTCGAGGTCCGCTGGAGCCCGGGAGAAGGCGGGCCGGGGCGCAAGTACTACCGCCTCACCGCTGCCGGGCACGCCCGACTCGAACAGGACTACCGGTCCTGGCGGGCCCTGGAGGACGTGGTGAGCGCGCTGGTCGGGGGCGGCTCCACCGCGGGAACGACACCCGGGGACGATGGGGGCAAACGACGATGACACGCGGTACGCGGCAGGGCCCGGTCTGGGCGCACCAGGACGACGAACGGTGGGCGGCGCAGTTCGAGCTCGCCCTGGCCCACCGCCACAACCCGCCGGCCGGACTCGCCGACGAGGTCCTGGCCGAGGTCCACGAGATCGCCCAGGAGTCCGGCCGACCGGTACGGGACGTACTGGGTGCACCGGACGCCTACGCCGACACGGTCGCGACGGAGCGCATCAGCGAGACGCGGCGCAGCGACGACGGCATCGACGGTCTCGCACCGGGCGCCCGGTTCACGGGGGCGCTGGTGTTCGCGGGCGCTCAGGCGGTGCTGTTCGGCATCGTGCTGTGGGTGTCCGGGGGGTTCTGGCTGTCGGCCGGATGGCCCCAGCTGGCGGGTGGGGCCCTGCTGGTACTGCTCTCCGTGACGGCGGTCGGGGTGCTGCCCGAACTGCGCTCCGCCGCACGGCCGAAGGCCTGGCGGGTCGGCCTGGCCGCGGCCGGTGCCCTCGTCGTGACGACCGCCGTCCTGTTCACCTCGGTCCCCTCGGGAACCCTGCTCCGCCTCCCCGCGCCCGCGCTGTTCGGCCTCGGCGCGCTGCTGGCCCTCGCGGGATTCCGGTTGCCCGACGAGCGGGCCGGCCGCTGGTTCGCCGGGCGGCGTGCCGCAGCGCAGCCGGAGGGGGACGACGCCTGGCTCGCGCGGCTGGAAGCCCTGCTCAGGGGGCGCCACGGCTACCCGGCCACGGCGGCGGCCCGCTTCCGCGAGGAGGCCGGCGACCATCTGCGGGCGTCCGGCGGCAGCGCGGTGGAGGAGTTCGGTCCCGTGGAGATCTATGCGCTGCGGCTCGCCGACAACCTCGGACGCGCCAGGCGCTCGGCGCGCGCCCAGCGGCTCCCCGCCGCGGCGGTGTCCGCGCTCTGCCTCTGGTGGGGCTACGACCTGCTCGCCCACCCCGAGCCCGGGTCGGCATGGTTCTGGGTCAAGGTCGTCGCACTGATTCTGGCCGCGTGGTCGTGCGCATCGACCCTCAGCGGGCTCCGCTCCACCGCGAGCCGCAGCGTCCGGAAGAACACCACGCGGCAGCACGGCTCGTAGCCCACCCTCCGCCTACCGCACGGGAGACTCGGCCTGCTGCCGACTCTCCGGAACGAATCTCAGGCGTCCTCCCAGTCGGTGGCGATCAGGACGGCGCCGCCGGCCCGGCGGGCGTAGCGACAGGTGACGTGGTCGAACACCACCCGCGCCGGGCCGGGGACCGGCCGCAGGTCCGCGAGCAGGGCGTCCGGGGGCAGGTCCGCGGCGGCCTCGCGCAGCAGGGGATCGGCGCCGGCGGCGGCCCGGGCGGCGGTGACGGGCTCGACGTCCGTGGGGTTCTCGTCCAGGGCGGCCCAGGCGTCGCTGAAGCGCCGGCCGAAGGCGTGGACGATGGCGGCCCCGTCGGTCCCGGCCGGGACGGCGGCTCCCGCGACCGTCTCCTCCAGCGCCTCGCGCAGGCAGTCGGCGAGCGCGTCGAGCCAGGCCGGCAGGGACGGGGCGAGCCGCACGGTGTCGGTGGCGTCCCAGAACCGGAAGACCGGACCCCAGGCCCCGGTGGACCGGTCGACGTCGACGTAGTCGTGCCCGTCACCCATGTCGGTGCGGACGAACCAGTGCGTCCCGGAGCCTCCCGCGTGCTCCAGGTACCAGCCGACGTCGTAGCCCGCGTACCGCCCGGAGTTGTAGGGGTGGACGAGGTCGATGTGCTCGGTCGACTCGTGGCCGTTCACGGGGGAGCGCTCCGTGGTGATCCGCACGCCCGCGACCGCGCGCAGCAGCACCCGGATCTCCTCCGGCACCGGGACGGGCCAGCTGTCCAGCACCTCGTCCGACAGGCCCGGGTCGAGCACGACCAGCCCCGAGGACGCCCGCGCGACCTCGTGCAGCAGTGCCGCCGTCCGCGCGGTGTCGACGCTCTCCGCCGTGTCGACGCTCTCCGCCGTGTCCCCCATGATCCCTCCCGGGTGCCCGGCCCGGCGGAATCGGTTCCGGGGCCGTCGGGCCACGACCCTACCGCCGGCCACCGACAGCCCCGCACCTGCGGGGATCCCGACGGCGGGCGAGCGGTGTCGGGTGGCGTCCGTCCGGCCGGGCGCCGGGTGGGGCCGGTGCCCGGCCGGACGACCTACCGCAAGGGCGTCAGGCCTACCACCAGATCTGGTTGTTGCCGTAGTGGCAGTCCCACTGCCCGGCGGGGTTGCCGTTGCCGGTTCCCCAGCTGAGGATCTCCAGGCACTTGCCCGAGTTGACGTTGCGGAAGTACATCGAGCCGTCGCTCCTGCCGTACCAGTACCACGCCTGCGTCCTGGAGCCGTTGCACGCCCACTGGTTGGCGGTGGCGCCGTTCGCGGTGGAGTCGCCGCGGATCTCCAGGCACTTGGAGGAGTTGGCGTTGGTGAAGGTGTAGCCGTAGGAGTTGCTGCCGCTGATCCAGGCCTGGGTGGCCGAGCCGTTGCAGGACCACTGGTTGGCGGTGGCCCCGTTGGCGGTGGAGTCGCCCCGGATCTCCAGACAGAGGTTGGAGTGGGCGTTCCTGAAGCGGAAGGTCTCCAGGGCCGCCCGGGCGACCTCGGCGGCGGCGGTGCCCGGCAGGATCAGGTGGAAGCCCGGCAGGGGAGCGGGGGCGTCGGCGGCCCAGGCGGGAGCGGTCTGCCCCGTGCCGGTCTGCCTCGTGCTGGGGGGTGTCGCGCCGGCGGTGCCGGCGAGGGAGGCGGTGCAGGCGGCGGCCGCCACGGCGCCGACGAGGATGCGCGGGAACCTCTTCATGGTTCTCCCTTCGAGGGGTGGAAGCATGACCGGGGCCCAGCCTGCCGCACGGAGCGGGGCGGAGATTGTAGGAACGCGTACTACCGCTTCGCTCGACCGGCCGGGGTGGGACCGCCGGTTCCCTCCCCGAGCGTTCATCGGCGGTCCATTGCAATGATCGAACGACTGTCGTTGCGTTAGATTCGGAGCTGCTGCAACGATTTTATGGCTATGAACTGTGCTGATGCCTATGTGCAGGGACGGGTTCGTTGTGCAGATTCGGAAAGCAACGTAGCTTTTGCGCTGCCGGGAACGCGGAGCGCGGCCGGCCGTCGAAAGTCCCGGGAAGTTTCTCCGCCGGGAGCGATGAGTCCGGCCCCCGTTCCCGGTCTGACCATGTGAAAGCACGCACCACCCCGAACCGCAGAATGAAGGAGTACCCCCATGCGTAAGCTCACCGCGGGACTGTTCATCGCCGCCGACGGTGTTGTGGAGAGCCCGGAGCAGTGGCACTTCCCCTACTTCGACGAGGACATGGGTGCGGCGGTCGGCGCCCAGTTGGCCGCGGCGGACACGGTGCTGCTCGGTCGCGTCACCTACGAGGGCTTCGCCGAGGCGTGGCCGGGCCGCGAGGACGCGGGCGGCGAGGACGCCGAGATGGCGAAGGCGCTCGGCGACGCCCGCAAGGTCGTCGTCTCCCGTTCGGAGCCGGCGCTCAGCTGGCGCAACTCCGAGCAGTTGAAGGGGGACCTGGTCGAGGGTGTCACCGCACTGAAGCAGGAGGACGGTGGCCCGATCGGGATGTCGGGATCGGTCTCGGTGGTGCGCGCGCTGCTGGCCGCCGGGCTGATCGACGAGCTGCACCTGCTGGTCCACCCGATCGCGGTCGGCCGTGGCGCCCGGCTGTTCGACGAGGGTGTCGACCCGATCCGGCTGAAGCTCCTGAGTAGCACCGCCTTCGCCAGCGGTGTCCTGCACACCGTCTACGGTCCGGCCGACGCGTAGCGGGCAGCGCGGCCGTCGGTCCCGCCGATGCGGTGGGACCGACGGCCGCGCCGCCGGGCCGGGTGGATCGTGCGGCGGTTCAGCGGGCGCTGCCGAGGTTCCGGTCCGCGTCGCTGCCTTCGAGCATGAGGGTGGTCTCCTCGATGCGGCGGAAGCGGCCGTCGTCGGCGAACTCGGCGAAGACGTAGACCTCCATGCGGACGGTGGAGCCGTCGGTCTTCACGACCTCCATGGTGTGGCGGTCGGCGTAGCGGTGGCCGTCGGTGAGTTCGTCGTGGACCTCGACCGAACCGCCGGCGACGACCGTGCGCAGGTGGGCGATGTGCGCGAGGAACTCGGTGCGGTCGGCCCAGCTCCCGTCGGTGCGCTGGCGGTAGTCGGGGGCGAAGTGCCGGTCGGCGGCCTCGTCGAGGTCGAGGCCCGGGGTGAGGAGGAGGTCGGTGAGGGCGGCGCGGATGTCGGTGCGGGTCGTGGCGTGGGTCGTGGCGCGGGTCATGGGATTCCTCCGGTGCGGACGAGGGGTGCCGGGGCGGCACTCCTGCGGCAGATGCGTGCCTTGAGCACGCTTATGACTCTACCGGAAAAGCGTGTGCCGCGCACGCTAATCTGGAGGGGTGATGGAAACGACAGGACAGGACATCGCCGAGGCCCTCGGACTGCTGCTGCGGCGCAGCACCCGGGCCCGCCTCTACACCGGGCTGACGGAGGGACTGGGGGAGGCGGTCGACGACCTCACCTACCCGGTCCTCAGCGGCCTGGCCCGCACCGGGTCCGCCAGCGCCGCCGACCTGGGCCGCGAGATCGGGCTCGACCGCACCACCGTGACCCGCCGCGCGGACCGCCTGGAGCGGTCCGGCCTGCTGGAGCGCCGGCCCGATCCGGCGGACGGCCGCGCGACCCTGCTCGCGCTCACCGACGACGGGCGCGACGTCATCGCCACGACCCGCCGGCGACTTGCCGCCGGCATCGAGGCCTCCCTCGCCGGCTGGCCGCCGGACGACGCCCGCGCCTTCGCCCGCCTCCTGCGACGCTTCGTCGAGGAGGGGCCCTTCGCCCCCGAGCCCACCGACTGACTGCCGCCCCGGCGACGCCGCTGATCCGACGCGATCCGAAAGGTACGGCCGAGAGCCGAGGAGGGGCGGCTGCCGGCCCGCGCCTCAGCCCTCGTCGCCCACGTCGCCCACGTCGTCGCGGGGCGCGCTCATGTCCCCGGTGGCGGGGATGCCGTCGGCCAACCCGTAGCGCAGGAAGACGGTGCCCCGCGGGTTGGCGACGGGCGGTTCGAGCAGGGTGACGTTGGTGGGGACCGCGCCGCCGTCGAACACCTTCTTGCCGGTGCCGAGGACGATCGGGTGGACCCAGAGGTCCAGGCGGTCGAACAGCTTCTCGCGCAGGAGGGTCTGCACCAGGTCCAGGCTGCCGACGACCTTCACGTTCTCGTGCCGTTCGCGCAGCTCGCGCACCGCGCCGGGCAGGTTCGGCCCGAGCTGGGTGGAGCCCGCCCAGGAGAGGTCGGGCGTGCCGCGGGAGGCCACGTACTTCGGGATGCTGTTGAAGAGCGCGGCGAAGGGATTGTCCCCGGCCTTCGGCCAGTAGGCGGCGAAGATGTCGTACGTCCGTCGGCCGAGCAGGAGGGCGTCCGTGCCCTCGTACGCGGCGTCGACCTGGGCCCCGGCGACGTCGTCCAGCAGGGGGCCTGCCAGCCGCCGAAGGGGAAGTCCACCGGATCCTCGTCGGGACCGCCGGGCGCCTGCCCCAGAAGGTCGAGGGTGGTGAACAGCTCGATCTGGATCCTGCCCATGGCGTGCTCCCGGCAGCCGCCCCGAGGGTCGGACCGGCACCTCGGGCCCGACCGCGCCCGCACGGCCTCCGCCGGTTCAGCCCGGCTGCTCCGTCGGCCAGTGACCGGTCGCCCTGCGCCACACGGACGCCCCCGCCCGGTCCAGGGCCGCCTTCACCAGGGCGAAGACCGCTCCCTGAAGGGTCGCCGCCACCAGCACCTCCCGCCACGTGCGGTCCTCGTCCGTCGCCTGCGGGGTGTCGTCCCGGCTTCCCGCCAGCCTCCACACCCGCTTGAACACCGCCCCCGCCAACACCCCTCCGAGGGCCCCGACCAGTGCACCCACCGGCCTGTACACGATCCTTGCGAGCACCACCACGCCTCCTTCCGGCCGTCCGGGCCCCGGAACGCGCCGGGCGGTCGTCCCGTCGGCGGCCGTCACCGGCCCGCCCCGTGCGGGGCCCGCCACGCGCGGGTGCCCGACCCGCCCGCCGGCAAACCGTGACCCCGTGCCGTCGGCGCACCGAACGACTCCTCTGGCTTGGGTGCGCGCGCACGCAACACACGGGGGTGCAGGGGCATGAGCTGGTACGTGCTGGTCGAGGCCAACGAATCCCACGGCGACGGCAACACCTGGGAGCCGGTGGCCAAGGTTCCCGGCGAAGGCGGAAGGGAAGCGGCCACGGCGCGGGCCGAGGAGATCGGCCGCACCTCGTTGAGGGGCAGCCTGCCCGACGGGGAGGGCCGTCAGGTGTTTCGGACGTCCCCGACGAGCTGGCTCGTGGAGACGTCCCGCCTGGTGCGCCGTGAGCGCTCTGCCGATCCGACCAGGTACACCCGGCACCTGCGCATCACCGTCGCCGAGCTGGAGTTCGCACGCGAGCCCGCGGAGCCCCCCGCGAAGCGCTGGCTGCGCAGATGATCAACGGCCTGAACGAGGGCGCCGTCGGCTTCCTCGCCCCCGGCCCTCGGGCTGGCGGGATCTTGCTGGACCGAGGCGCTCGCGCCACTCGTGGGGCGGCTCCCGGGGACCCGAGGATGGAGTCGCCGCCGACCGGGAGCCAGGCCCGGCCCACCCGACGCGTCCCCTCCCGCAGGAACACGAGGTACCCGCCATGCCCACCACCACATCCCCCGGGACGGCCGGCGCCGTCCTGAACGAGGCCGCCGAGCGACCGGACGGCGTGATCCGCCCGGCCACCGCGGCCGACCTGCCGGCGATCGCCGAGCTGTGCGCCGCCCACGCCGACTTCGAGCGCGCCGGGCCCGTCCCCACCGATCTCGCCACCCGCCTGGAGACCGTGCTGTTCTCGGGCCGCCCGAGAGCCTGGTGCCTGGTGGTCGACCGGGGAGGTGAGCTGATCGGCTACGCCACCTTCTCGTGGGAGTTCTCCACCTGGCAGGCGGCCGACCACCTCCACCTGGACTGCCTCTTCGTCACCGAACCGCACCGGGGCGCGGGTTGGGGCCACGCCCTGCTCATGACCGTGAAGGACGCGGCAGCGGACCTCGGCGCCGCCGAGGTCCAGTAACAGACGCCCGACTGGAACACCGACGCCATCCGCTTCTACCGCCGCACGGGTGCCGGGGCCCGACCCAAGGTCAGGTTCTCCCTCCCGACCACCCACCGCTGAACCGGCCCCATCCGCCCCGGATCCGGGGCCTGACCAGGGGAGGCCGGTGCTGGAAAGGAAGTTCGACCCGGTGGGGGATGCTGGTAACTTTCGCCTGTCACCATGCCGTTCGTGGACGCCGCTGTCGAGGATGAGAGCCCCCGGCGAGACTCCGCGCACGCCGACGGTCCGTCCTTACCACCCCCAGGAGAGAGTCCCACCCGTGCGTCGTCCCGCCCTCCCTGCGTCCGTCGCGGCCACCGTCGTCGCCCTCGCCGTGCTCACCGCCTGCGACAACCACGCCGACTCGCGGACCGCCCCGCCCACCGAACCCGCCGCGCAAGCCGTCGCCGACCCGACCGGCGCCGCGCCGACGGCCGTCGACCCGCTCGCCTTCGACCCGGCGGACGCGGTGGCGAAGGCGAGCAAGAAGCCGTACGCCGTATCGATCCTGGCGAAGGTCGACCTCATCGGCCAGACCGTCACCGCCCGGCAGAACTTCAACACGCCGGTGCCCACGGGCCGCCAGGAACGCAGGACCGGCAGCAGCACCCGGGACGTCGTCATCACCGCCGACGCCCAGTACTCCCGCATCGACGGTCCCACCGGGACCTGGACGAAGATGCTGATCCCCATGCCGTCCCCCTGGGAGTTCGACCTCACCGGATACGCCCCGGTGCTGCTCTCCCTGGGACCGAGTGCCCGCAAGGGCGCGGAGACCCGCGACGGCGTGCCCGTGCACCACCTCTCCGGCCACCTGGACCTCGACCACCTCGCCAAGGTCTCGTACCGGGCCCGGGACGAGGCGGAGTCCGTCGACAGCGCAGGCATCGACCTCGACCTGTGGGTCGACGCGCAGGGCCGGACCCGCTACGCCGAGAAGCGCATGACCGTGGACGGATCCACCGTCGTCCAGACCATGGCCTTCAGCGACTTCGGCCCGCCCGAGACCTTCGCCCCCCCTATCGTGACCGCCGCCTGACCGCCACCGCCGCCTGACCGTCACTGCCGCCCGACTGTGCCCGCCGCGAGCGGAACGGTGGCCGTTCTCCGCAGATGGACATGATCACCAACCCGGACGATCCCGACCCCGAGCTGCGCGCGACCAGCAGTGAGGTCGTCTACACGAACCGCTGGATGACGGTCCGTGAGGATCGGACGATCCGTCGGGACGGCTCCACCGGGATGTTCGGCGTGGTGGAGAAGCCGGACTTCGCGTTGATCGTTCCTTATGCCGACGGTGGATTCCACCTCGTCCAGCAGTACCGCTACGCGGTGGAGGGCCGGTACTGGGAGTTCCCGCAGGGCTCGTGGGAGGAGCGTCCGGACGCGGACCCGCTGGACCTCGCCCGTGGCGAGCTCGCCGAGGAGACGGGTTCCACGGCCGGCTCCATGCGCCGGCTCAGCCACCTGTACGGGGCGTACGGGTTCTGCGATCAGGGCGTCCACATCGTGCTCGCCACCGATCCGGTCGAGGGTGAGGCGAGCTCGGAGGAGTCCGAGGTCGGCATGATCAGTCGTTGGTTCAGCGAGGACGAGGTGTGGCGGCTGATCGAGGCCGGTGAGTTCCGCGACGCGCCGTCCGTCGCGGCGCTCGCCCTGTTCCAGCGCCGTCGCGCCGAGTTCGGCGTATGAGGCCTGAGTGCCGCCACGTCCCTGCTCCCCTCTCGGGGAACCCGACCCAGCCCCGGAGCGAACCGGCGTCGTCACCCGATGCCCGCCGCCAGCATGGCCGCCGACAGGCCCAGCGCGCCGAACCCGCCGACCGCCCCGGCGATCGCACAGCTGCGTCGGTGGTCGGCCACGGACCTCAGGTGCGTCCGGGCGGCCAGAAGGAACAGGAGGCCGCCGCCGACGAACCACGGCCCCCACAGGTACGTGTACCAGCGGCTGACCGCCAGCAGCTCCGGTTCGATCGTGACGACGCCGCCCTGCACGAGCAGCCCCTGTCCCAGGAACAGGCCGCCGTGCCAGACGAGCAGCACGCCCGCGCCCCAAGCCGCCAGTTGCAGAAGGCGGTTGACCCGTCGGCCGCGGCTGCCCACCACCAGGGCGAGTCCCAGGAGGGCGCCGACGACCTTGAGCAGACCCGTCACCCACAGCACCACCATGAACCAGGTGACCCGCTCCCGCACCAGCTCCACCAACGCGGGAGCGACCGTGGTGGCGGCGCCCGCGGTGCCACCCGCGGCCCAGTAGAAACTCGGCAGCGCGAAGACCAACCCCCATGCCGCGGCCGCGAATCCCGGCCATCTCGCGCCGCCCCGCGCCACGCTCGTCCCACCCACCGACCCGTGCATCATGCCCACCAGCATCGTGGCCGCGACAGCACCGGACGTCCTCCTCCGGGAGGGACCGCCTCCCCCGCCAGGGGGAGGGGCGTCATCCGGGCGTCGGGACGTCGGGGACGCCATCGGCGGCCGACCGATTTCGGTTCGATCACGGCGTGTCCCTTTGGGCGGCCCTTGGGCGGGACTGTGGCGATTGATCTTGTTGGCACCGGCGGTCGGAGGCTCCTGTGACGCCCCCAGCCGTGACGCTTCCCGCCGTGACGTTTCCTGCCGAGGTGCTGAACGCCGAGGAGCCCGCCGCCCGCCGCACCCGGCGCCGCAAGGCCGCCCTGCGCCGGAGCGCCGCCGCCGCGGTCTGCGCGCTGGCCGGCACGGGGAGCGCGCTCCCCGTGCCGGCCAGCGCGCACCGACATCCCGGGTCTGGCGACCAAGAGCGACGGGCTACGTCTTCCCCGCCCTTGTCCTGCCCGCCGCTTCCGTCGGGCACGCCGCTGCCGAGGGAGAACAAGAGCCGGCACGCCGCCGATCTGCGGTGCCTGCTCCTGCCCGCGCCCCTGGAGGCGGGCGGCTCGCCGACCCCCGCTGCGCTGCCGGCGCCGGCGCCGGCCCCGACGGCGAGCGCGAGTCGGTCACCGCTGACAGCCCGCGGACACCCCGGCCCGCAAGCGCGGAGAGCGGCGCGGCCGAGGTCGGAACCTCGACCGCCCCCCGGCCCGCCTCCCGGGACGCTAGCGCCCGGGGGCCGTCGTCGGCGGGGTGTGCAGCACCCGGAAGGAGATGCCGGCCGCTTGCAGCCGCTCGATCAGCGGCCGGCCCATCGCCACCGCCGTGGTCAGCTGTCCCGCCCTGGGCGGCAGGTCGTCGAAGGCCAGGCAGAGCGCCGATTCGGCGAGCATGGTCGCGGTCTCCTGGTAACCGGGATCGCCGCCCGTGACCTCGGTGAAGACCGTTCGTCCGCCCTCCGTCCGGGCCGCGAAGCGGACGGCGAACCAGGAACGTGCCCGCTGCTGCGCGCTCGGGCCGTCGCCCGGCTTGCGCAGTCGTTCCAGGGCTCGGCGCAGCGGCGGCAGCTGGGCGGCGAGGGCGATGGCCGCGACCGCGGTGACACCGCCGAGGGCCACGGGGAGGCGCCGCACGGCCGCGTAGTGGGTGTAGCCGAAGTCCGGGCCGTAGTCGTCCCGTGCGGCGGCGGAGCGGGCCACGATGCCGGGGTCGATGGTGGGCAGCGGCACCGCCCAGGCGCGGGCCGCCCGGGAGCGGTGCGGGCGGCCGAGCGGGGTGTGGACGGCCCGACCCTCGGGCCGCGGCTCGACGGCGCGGCGGGCCCGCGCGGCCTGCGCCATGGCCCGGGCCCGGGAGAAGGCGGTCATCGCGGAGGCGAAGGTGCCGCCGGACACGGTGCCGGAGACGCGGACGAAGCCCTCCACCGAGATCCTCCCGGTCGGTGCGCCGGTGCGCAGCAGTTCCTCGACCGTGAACAGCACGCCGAGGTCGTGCGGCACCGAGTCGAAGCCGCAGGCGTGCACCAGTCGGGCGCCGGTGGCCACCGCCCGCTCGTGGTGGCGCACGTACATCCGGTCGACGAACTCCGGCTCGCCGGTGAGGTCGACGTAGTCGGTCCCGCTCCGGGCGCAGGCCGCCAGCAGCGGCTCGCCGTACTGTAGGTAGGGGCCGACGGTGGAGATCACCACCCGGGCGGAGGCGGCCACCTCGCGCAGTGCCTCGCCGTCGGCGGCGTCCGCGACCAGCAGCGGCAGGTCGGCGCAGCGCGGGTCGATCTTCGCCAGCTCCGTCCGGACGGCGGCGAGCCTGTGCTCGTTGCGGCCGGCGAGCGCCCAGCGGCAGCCCTCGGGGGCGGCCCGGGCCAGGTACTCGGCGGTGAGGCGGCCGGTGAACCCGGTGGCACCGAACAGGACGAGGTCGTACGGGCGCGGCGCGGCCATCAACAGTCCCTACTCGTGGGTAATCGACGGCGTCACGCTAGGAGTCCGTCGCGGCCCTGTCAACGACCCGGCCCGACGCGCGCGGCACTCCGCGAGCGTCCTCCGGACCGACCCCCGAGGTCCGGACCCGGCCCCACACATGGCCCCGCCGATCGCGGGCACGAGCAGGACATGGCCACACGACACACGGAAACGGAGCGCAAGTACGACGGATCCGCGCTGCCGGAGCGACTCGACCGGCTGCCCGGCGTCGCCACCGCGCGCAGCGGCGAACCCGCGGACCTCGACGCCGTCTACTACGACACCCCGGACCTGCGGCTGCTCCGCCGGCGGATCACCCTGCGCCGGCGCACGGGCGGGACGGACGCGGGCTGGCACCTCAAGCTGCCGCGCACCGACGACACCCGCCGGGAGGTCCGGCTCCCGGCGGCGGCCGGCGGGCGCGGTGCGGTCCCGGCCGAGTTGGCGCAGCTCGTCGCGGCCTTCGCCCGCGGCGGCCCGCTCGCTCCGGTGGCACATCTGCGCACCCACCGTTCGGAACTGCTGCTGCGCGACGACCGGGGGGACGTGCTCGCCCGGATCACCGAGGACGCGGTCGCGGCGCAGGTCCTCGACGCGGACCGCCTCGCCGCGCCCCCGGCCGGCCGGCCCCGGTCGGCAGAGAACGGCCGACCGGCGGCCGGCCGGCCCGCGAGCGGCGACGGTGACGGCGACGGCGACGGCGGCCCACCGGGCGGCACCGGGAGCCGCACCGAGATCCATGGCTGGACGGAGTTCGAGGCCGAGCTGGAGCACGGCGAACCCGGGCTCCTGGACCGCATCGACACCGAATTCACCCAGGCGGGACTGGTCCGCTCGCCCTGGCCCTCCAAGCTCTCCCGGGCCCTCGGCGAAGCCCGCCTCGCCCGGAGCGGGCCCCGGCCGGCCTACCCCCGGGAACCGGGCTCGGCCGGCGCCCTCGTCATGGACGGCTTCCGCGAGCAACTCGACGCCCTCCTGACCCTCGACGCGGCCGTGCGCCGCGGCGAGGAGGACTCCGTGCACCGCATGCGGGTCGCCGCGCGCAGGCTGCGCAGCCAGCTCAAGGCCCACCGGCGGCTCTTCCGCGGCGACGACGCGCAGGCCCTGGCCGACGAGCTGCGGTGGCTGGGGCGGCTGCTCGGCCGGGCCCGGGACCGGGAGGTCCTCGGCGAGCTCCTGGTGGAGGGGCTGGACGCGGTGCCGGCGGAGCTGCGCCGGGACGCCCTGCGCGGCCGGCTCGCCGAGCGCTACGCGGAGGAGTACCGCGACGCCTGGCGCCGGGCCGTCGCCGAACTCGACGGCGACCGCTACTTCGCGCTGCTGGAGCGGCTCGACGCCTTCGCCGCCGATCCGCCGCTGCGCCGCCGCCGGGCCGCTCGAGGCGCGCGCGGCTACCTGCACGGCGTCCTGCGGCGCGAGCAGCGCCGGACCGTCGAGCGCCTCGACCGGGCGCTGGGCCGCGAGCCCGGGCCCCGCCGAGACGAGGCGCTGCACCGCGCCCGCAAGGCCGCCAAGCGGGCCCGCTACACGGCGGAGCACGCGCAACCCCACCTGCCGCGCCGCGCGGCCGAGCGGGCGGAGCGGTTCGGTGCCCGGATGAAGAAGCTGCACAAGGTCCTCGGGACCCATCAGGACAGCCTGGTCGCCCGGCACGAGCTCGTCGCCCTCCAACTGAAGGGCACCGGCCGCGGCGAACGGGACGGCTTCGCCCACGGCGTGCTCCACGAACGCCAGCGGCACCTCGCCGAGGCCGCCCGGCGCCGGGTGCCGAAGCTGCGCCGCCGCGCCGCCCGCCGCAAGCTCACCCGGCTCTCCTGAACCGTCCGCCCCGCGCGCCACCGGAGCCGTCGTCCACGAACTCCCATCCCGTGGCCCGCCCGGCGGGCGGTGGTAGCTTGCCGGTGTGGGACTCTTCGAACAGTCATGGGCCGCACTGCGGTCGGCGGTGGACGGGCTCGCGCAGGAGGACTACCTGGCGCCCTCGGGGTGCACCGGCTGGCTGGTGCGGGACCTGGTGTGCCATCTGGTGATCGACGCCCAGGACGTGCTGATCACCCTGGTCACCCCGTCCGGGGCGGAGCCGACCCGGGACGCGGCGTCGTACTGGCAGGTCTCCTCCGAACCGCCCGACGGGCAGGACCCGTTGGACGCGCTGACCGTCCGGCTGGCCGCCGCGTACGGGGACCCGGCCCTGCTGCGCTTCCACCTGGACGACGTGGGCGCCGCGGCGGGGCGGGCCGCCCACCTCGCCGACCGGCGGCTGCGGGTGGCCACCCAGGGTCAGGTGCTGACGGCCGGTGACTACCTCGACGCCTACGTGCTGGAGTGGACGCTGCACCACCTGGACCTGGTCGCCCACCTCCCGCACGTGCCCGGCCCGCCCGCCGAGGGCGCGGCCGCGTCCCGGCGGTTGCTGGAGCGCATCGCCGGGGAGGCCCTTCCGTCCGAACTCGGAGACACCGATGCCCTGGTGATCGGCACCGGACGCCGCCCCGCGACCCCCGCCGAACGGGCGGCCCTCGGCCCGCTCGGGGCGCGCCTGCCACTGTCCCTCGGCTGACCGCGCTCCCGCCGTCTCCCGCCGCCCCCGCGGCCCGGTCAGCGCAGCAGCACGGTGAGCAGCTCCGCGAGGGTGGGGCCGGCGTCCGCGGGGTGGCGCAGCTGTTTGCTGTCGATCACGGTGTAGTGGTTGGTGCGGCCGTTGCGCTGGTGGCTGAGGTAGCCGGCCGCTTCGAGGTCGGCGATGATCCGCTGGACGGCGCGTTCGGTGAGCAGGCAGCGCGTGGCGAGGTCGCGCACCCGGATGCCGGGGTCTCTGGCGATCTGGACGAGGACGCGGGCGTGGTTGGTCAGGAAGGTCCACTGCCGCGAGAGGGGGGCGTTGTCGTCCATGGGCCAAGGATACGACCGGGGATTCGTGACGATCAAAACACGACAGAATTTTCGTGCAACAGTTGACAGGTGTCGCCCTCGGGGCGAACAGTGGATACGCGTCCACCCGTACCGTCCGCGCCGTGCCCATCGCGCGGGCACTGATGAGAAGACTGGAAGGAGGGCGACCGTGAACTCGTGGCTGACCTGCGAGACCTTCCGGGTGGGAGAGGTCATGGTGTGCCGTTTCGCCGGAGACATGAGCATGGACAGCGAGGCCGATGCCGCCGAGGCCCTCAACGCCGCGCTCGACCAGCGCCCGGCCGTCCTCGCCGCCGATCTGGCCGGCGTCGACCTGTTCACCTCCAGTGGCCTCAACCTCCTCCTCTCCGCCCGCCGCCGCGCCCTGGACGCCGGCGTCCCCCTGGTCCTGATCGCCCCCTGCGCGATGGCCGTCCGCGTCCTGGACATCACCGAAGCCGCCCCCCTCTTCCCCGTCTGCGCCACCGCCGAAGAGGCCGCCCTCCACCACGCGGTCCTCCCCGGTTGACCGGCCGCCGCACCCCGACGGCGAGGTGGCAGGATGGCCCGGTGTGCGACTCCCTCCCGTGCGTCCCCCTGCATGAACCGTGGCTGCGCGGTCTCGCCTTCAACCCGGCCGCGCCCGCCGACGTCCTGATCCGCCTGATGGGGCAGGAGGCCGGTGAGGTCGGTCCGCTGATGTGCGAGGGCCGCGACCTGCCCGACGCCGCCGTCGACGCGGCCCTGAACCATCCGCTCGAGGGGATCCGTCGCGCGCTCGCGGTCAACCGGCACGGTGACCTCGCGCGTCTCGCCCCCCTGGCGACGGACCCGTCGGGGGTGGTTCGCGCACGTTTCGCCCACGGCCCCCGCGGCTACTTCCGCCAGGTGCGACCGCTGCCGGACGACATCCTCGTGACCCTGCTGACCGCCCGGGACGCGGGCGAGGACGGCAAGGTGACCAAGGACGAGATCGTCGCGGCACTCGACTCCTCCCGGCAGATCCCGCTGTCCTTCTTCGCCGCCCTGGCCGGGCACGCAGACCCCGAACTCCGGGCACGGGCCACCTGGAGGTGGCACTCGCTCACTCCGGCACAGCGGGCGGCGCTGCTCGACGACCCGGACCCGGCGGTCCGTGAAGCGGCGTGGAAGGGCAATTGGGCGCTGGACGCCGAACGGATGGAGGCCGCGCGGCTGTCCTTCGACGGGCGTGACGCGTGGGTGCTCGGCATGTGTGCGCTGCCCCCCGCGCTCGTCGAGCGGTGCTTCGCGGAGGGCGCGGTGGAACCCCTGACCTTGAACCCGCACACCCCGGCCGACGCCCTCGCGCGGCTCGCCCGCCACCCCGAGGCGAGGATCCGCGCGTTGGTCGCGGCGCGGCCCGACCTCGAACCGGACCTGGTGGCGGTGCTGACGGAGGATCCGGACGAGAACGTCCGGATGCACATACGCATCCACCCCTTCCCCCGCACCTGGGCCGAGTACGCGGCCGTCCGCAGGGTCGTCGGGCACGGTCCCGACTGCCCGTGCCCGATCGGCGAGCCGGTCACCGGGCCGTCGCCCGACTGGTACGCCGCCTGCGCGGTGTCCCGGGAACCGGTGCTCCGTCGGGTCGCGGCGACCTGGCCCGGCCTGCCCGCGGAACTCGCCGAGACCCTCGCGCGGGACGAGGACGAGGAAGTGCGGATCCGGCTCGCCTGCCACCACCCGCTGGCTCCGCCGCGCCTCCTCCTCGACGTCTTCGTCACCCGGCCGGCCCACCGGCCGCACCTGCTGAGCCTGCCGGCGTTCCCCCGCGACGGCTGGGCCCACCTCATCGGCCACCCGGATCCTGAGGTGCGGGCCATGGCCGCAGCCGATCCCGCCCTGCCCGAACCGCCGGTCGAGGACCCCGACGCGTCGGTGCGCCGGGCAGCGGCCGCCAACCCGGGCCTGTCGCCGGAAGCCCTGGAGACCCTCCTCGCCGACCCCCGTACCGCCGAGGGCGCCGCGGCCAATCCGGCCCTCCCGGTTCACCGCATGCACGCCCTCCTCGACCACTGCCTGAACGGCGCCACCATCCCGCCGGCGGTCGTCCGGCGCTCCACGGCGACATCCACGTAGCGAGCGGTGTCCGGTCAGGGCCGGGCGACGGAGACCAGGTACGCCGCGTACTCGTCCAGCGCCGCCGCGGCCGCCGCGTCGTCCCGGTCGATCAGCCAGTTGAGCGTCAGCCCGTCCAGGACGGCGAGCCCGTACCGGGCCAGGGTGGGCAGCGGCACGGTCCACTCGAAGCCCGCGAGCCGGGCCATCGTGGCGAGCGACTCGCCGTTCACCGCGAGGTAGTGGCGGTACTGGCGGCGCGCCACTTCGGCGAGACCGGGCTGGCGCAGCGCGTACTGGGTCAGCTCGTAGGTCAGCAGGTGCTCGTCCGGCGTCGCCCGGATGCGGTCCCAGTAGACGCGCAGGGTGTCGCGGACGATGTCCGCGACCGGGACGCCCGCGGCCGCGGCCGCGACGGCGGGGGCGAGCGCGCCCTGGGTGATGCGTTCGATGACGCTGTGGAGCAGTTCTTCCTTGGAGCGGAAGCAGTAGTGGAACGCGCCCAGCGGCAGGCCCGCCTCGGCGACGATCGTGCGGGTGGTCGCCTTGGCGACGCCGTCGCGGATCATGACCTTGATCGCCGCCTCGATCAGCTCCTCGCGGCGCTCGTCGGCGGAGCGGCGGACCATGGTGACTCCAGTGGCAGGGGGCGGACGCGTCCGGGGCACGCTACCCCAGCGCACGCCCCGAGAGGCTCGGCCTAGAGGAAGGCATGGCCTTCGCCCCGGTACGTCGGGGCCTCGCCGACGAGCCGGTCGCCCTCGACGAGGTGCAGCCGGTCCACGTGCTCGCACAGCTCGCCCGCCTTGGCGTGCCGGAACCAGACCCGGTCCCCGAGGCGGAGGTCGTCCGCCGCGGCGCCGACGAGCGGCGTCTGCACCTCGCCGGCCCCTTCCGCGCCGACCAGGCGCAGCCCCTGCGGCCAGACCGGTGTCGGCAGTCGGTCGGCACCGGCCGGGCCGGAGGCGATCCAGCCGCCGCCGAGGACGGTGACGTGCCGGGGCGCGGGGCGGCGGACCACCGTCAGGGCGAAGAGGGCGGCGGGTGCCGGGGTGAAGGCCCGGTAGTGGTCGAACAGCCGCGGCGCGTACAGGCCGGAGCCGGCTCCCAGTTCGGTGACCGCGGCCTCGGCGGAGGTGGACTCGAGGCTGCCGGTGCCTCCGCCGTTGACGAACTCCAGCGGAGCCACGTCCTGGACGGCGCGCACCGCCGCGGCGCGCCGGATGCGCAGTTCCTGCGTGGACAGGCGCTGCATCAGCCGCACGCCCGCGCGCATCAGCGGCGAGCCGGGCCGGTCGTCGGCGAGCCCGGCGATGTGGCCCTCGTAGGACATCACCCCGACCAGTCGCAGCCACGGCCTGGCCAGTACGGCCCGCGCCAGTGCTCCGGCGGCCGCGGGGTCGTGCATCGGTGAGCGCCGCATGCCCACGTGGACGCGGCCGCCGAACAGCCGCAGCGAGGCGTCGAGGTCCAGGCAGACGCGCAGCCGCGGGCCCCGGGCGCTGCCGTCCCGGGCCGCCGCGTCGATCAGGTCGAGGTGTTCGACCGAGTCGGCCATGACCGTGATCCGCGCGGCCGCTGCTTCGTCGGCGGCGAGTTCGCGCAGCGAGGCGGCGTCGGCGCAGGGGTAGGCCACCAGGATGTCGCCGAGCGAGGCGTCGGTGGTGCGGGCGAGCCAGAGGGCCTCGGGCAGGGTGAAGGCCATGATCCCGTGGTAGCCGGGGGTGCGCAGCACCTCCTCGATGAGGGGGCGGCAGCGCAGGGACTTGCTGGCCAGCCGGATCGGTTTGCCGTCGGCGCGGGCGGCCATCCGCGCCGCGTTGGCACGCAGTGCGCCGAGGTCGACGACCGCGAAGGGCGGGCGCAACTCGGCGGTGGCCCGGTGCAGTTGGTCGAAGGTCGCGGGCCGGGTCGTGGCCGCGCTCTGGGTCGTCATCGAGGGGCCTCTCGTCGGAGCGGCTGGGGCCTGTCGCAGCCGGGGAAGGGACCTGCGCCCACCGGCAGCGTGACTTGGTCAAGTGTCCAAGTCAAGGCTCCCGGACCCTTGACTTGGACAATCGACCAAGCCCATCCTTCCGTGCCATGGCGAACGCATGGCGCAACTGGGCAGGGAACGAGCAGGCGCACCCGCTGAGGGTCGCGCGGCCCGCCGACGCGGACGAGACGGCCGCCGAGGTCGCCACCGCGGCCCGGAACGGGCAGCGGGTCAAGGCGGTCGGCGCCGGGCACTCCTTCAGCCCGGTCGCCGTCGCGCCCGGGATCCAGCTCCAGCTGGACCGGATGAACCGACTGATCTCCGTCGACGCCGCCTCCGGCCTGGTCACGGTCGGTGCCGGCATGCCGCTCTGGCAGCTGAACCCGCTGCTCGCGCAGCACGGACTGGCCATGGAGATCCTCGGCGACATCGACCGCCAGACGATCTCCGGCGCCATCTCCACCGGCACGCACGGCTCCAGCACCCGCTTCGGCGGTATCGCCACCCAGGTGCGCGGCCTCGAACTCGTGCTGGCCGACGGCACGGTGACGCGCTGCTCGCCGACCGAGCAGCCCGAGCTCTTCGCCGCCGCGCGGGTCGGCCTCGGCGCCCTCGGGATCATCACCGAGGTCACCCTGCAGTGCGTCCCGCTGTACGCGCTGCACGCGGTGGACACCCGGCAACCCGTCGCCGAGGTCCTCGACCGGTCGGACGAACTCGCCGACGCTTACGACCACTTCGAGTTCTTCTGGTTCCCGCACAGCGAGGTCGCGCTGACCCGCCGCTTCACCCGCCGGCCCGCGGACCTCCCCCTCACCCCGATCGGTGCCCTCACCACCCGCCTCGACGAACTCCTCAACGGCCCCGGCTTCGAGGCCCTGTGCCGGGTCGGCACCCGCTTCCCCGCCACCGTGCGCCCGATCGCCCGCTTCGCCGCGAAGGCGATGTCCGCGCGCGAGTGGACGGACCTCTCCTACCGGATCTTCGCCTCCTCCCGCCCGGTCCGCTTCCTGGAGGGCGAGTTCGCGATCCCGCGCGAGCACGCGGTGGACGCGCTGCGGGAGATCAAGGACTGGGTCGACCGGCACGACGAGCGGATCTCCTTCCCGCTGGAGGTCCGGTTCGTCGCGCGGGACGACATCTGGCTGTCGACCGCCCAGGGCCGGGAGAACTGCTACATCGCCTTCCACCAGTACCACCGCATGCCGTACCAGCGGTACTTCCGGGCCTGCCAGTCCATCCTGGGCGCGTACGGCGGCCGCCCGCACTGGGGCAAGATGCACGACCTCGACGCCACGGCCCTCCGACCGCGCTACGAGCACTTCGACGCCTTCGTCGCCCTGCGTGACAAGCTGGACCCGAGTGGCGTCTTCGCCAACCCCTACCTGGACCGCGTGCTGGGACCGGCCCCGGAGGCACAGCGGCACACGCCCCCGTCGACCTGAGAAGCCCGCCCGCCGTTCCGCCCGCCCCGAGCCCGTCAGGGGCGCAGCCGGTGGGGCCCGCGGAACAGGAACACCGCCGCACGGATCGAGTCCAGGCCCAGCATCACCGTTCCGCACCCCCGCCGGGCTGCGGACCTGCTGGAGGGTGTTCGTGCCGAGTTCGGTGCGCCTCGCCGGCGGGTAGGGCTGCTGTGCTCACCCGGTGCGGGCGCGACAGGCCCGGGAGCGGGACGGGTCTCGGTGTCCCGGGCGCCAGTGGGTGTCCGGGGAGGGGGAGGTCGGTCGGTGGACTCGGGTACGGAGCTCGCGGGGGCGGTGCTGGCGGATCGTTACCGCCTGGTGCGGATGATCGGCCGTGGCGGCATGGGGGAGGTGTGGCTCGGCCGGGACTCCTCGGTGCTGCAGCGGGAGGTGGCGGTCAAGGTCCTGCCGGCCTTCGCCGGTGCGGAGTCGGTGCGGCGCTTCCAGCAGGAGGCGGCCACCCTGGGCAGGCTCCAGCACCCGGGGATCACCGTCGTGCACGACGCCGGCCGGCACAGCGGGTTCCTGTTCATCGTCATGGAACTGCTGCGCGGGGCGGATCTGGCGCAGCTGATGGCCGGTCACCCGAACGGCATGCCCGTCGCCCGGGTCCTGGACCTGACGGCCCAGACGCTCGCCGCGCTGGCCGCGGCCCACCGCAGCGGGGTGGTCCACCGGGACCTCAAGCCGGCGAACCTGTTCGTGCAGGCCGGTGACCGGATGAAGATCTGCGACTTCGGCATCGCCCGCACCATGGACGCCACGGTCCGGATGACCACCACCGGGAACGTCGTGGGCACCCCGCCGTACATGCCGCCCGAGCAGTGGCGGGGCGAGTTGCCGGACGCCCGCGGTGACCTCTACGCGCTCGGTTGCGTCATGTTCGAACTCCTCACCGGCCGCCCGCCCTTCCTCGGCGGCCCCTCCGTCTACGCCTGGATGCTCCAGCACGTCGAGGAGGCCCCGCCCTCCGTCCGCGCCCTGCGGCCCGACGTCCCCGCCGCGCTGGAGGAGATGGTGCTGGCGCTGCTCGCCAAGGATCCGGGCGGCCGGCCGGCCGCCGACAGCCTGCTCGCCGCCCTGGCCGCGCTCGCGGGCGGGGGATCCCAGCCGCCGAGGCTGCGCGACGCCGAGCAGGAACTGCGCAAGGTCCAGCTCACCAGGCTCGCCGCCGCCATGAGGGCGTACACGTCCAAGGCCCCGACGGCGTTCCGGGCCAAGCAGGCCACGCAGGCCACACGGGCCGCATCCGGTCGCACCGCGGCGAGTCCGCCCGCCGCGCCGCGGCCCACCGACCGTGGGGCCCCCGCGGCGCCGCCCCGGAGGACGCTCCGCGGCGAACGGCGCCACACCCTGTCCGGCCACGGCAAGCGGGTGACCTCGGTGGCGTTCAGCCCCGACGGCCTGACCCTCGCCAGCGGCGGCGCCGACAAGTCGGCCCGCCTGTGGGAGGTGCGGACCGGCCGGCAGGTCCTTGCCCTGTCCGGCCACACCAAGCCGGTGACGTCGGTCGCGTTCAGCCCGGACGGCCGCACCCTGGCCACCGGCGCCGGCGGAACGGTCCGGCTCTGGGACACCCGCTCCGCCCGGCTGCTCGCCGGCTTCGAACAGGGCGGCTGGTTCAGCGAGGTGCACGCCGTTGCCTTCAGTCCGGACGGCCGCACGCTGGCCGGCGGCGGCCGGAAGGGCGTCCGCCTGTGGGACCTCACGACCGGCGAGCTGCGCTTCGAGCTGGCGAAGGACGGCGTGTACGCGGTCGCGTTCAGCCCGGACGGCCGCACCCTGGCCGGGTCCGGCCGGCTCTGGGACGTCCCCACCGGCCTGCCGCGCCTGGACATCCCCGGCCGGTTCAGGTCCGTACCGGCTGTCGCGTTCAGTCCGGACGGCCGGACCGTCGTCTCCGGCCACTCCGACGAGGTCCCGCCCGGGGCCGACGGCAGGCTCGTCCGGCTCTGGAAGGCCGACACGGGCGAACCGCTCCACGCCCTGAGCGGCCACAGCGGGCGCGTGTCGTCGGTGGCGTTCAGCCCGGACGGCCGCACCCTCGCCAGCGGCGGCGCCGACAACCCGGTCCGCCTCTGGGACGGACACACCGGCGAGCCGCTCATCTCCCTGACCGGGCACACCAAGGGCGTGAACGCCGTGGCGTTCGGCCCCGACGGCCGGACCCTGGCCAGCGCGGGCGACGACAAGGCGGTGCACCTCTGGACCCTTCTCACCTGACCTCCACAGGCTCCTCCCGGACGGGAACCAGTGGACCGGACGGGCCGCAGCCGTGCCGCCGGGGGCGTTCACCCGCTCGGCCGGTCCGCGCGGCGGCCGTCGGGACCGGCCCAGCTCCGGTCTGACCCGACTGGATCCTCCGCGGCGGGGAAGACGAGGACCGTCGGCGTCACCGCGCCGTTCGCGCGGCCCGGACTTCCAGGAGGTTCTCGTGGCACAGGGCGACACACCCCGCACCGATCAGCACGACGGGGACCGGGAGGTCCGGCCGCCCGCCGACCGCTCCTACGGCGACTCGGCCTCCGACCACGCCGAGCCGGACTCCGGAGCCGACCCGCACCGGCCCGACAGCGACCCGGTGCGGCAGGACTACGACGCGACCGCCGAGAGCACCGCGGCTGCCGAGGACGACCGCACCCCCTACGTCGTGCCGCCGGCCGACGACGGCCGACGCGACACCGCCGCCCGGCGCCGGCCGGACAGCCCCCCGGACACCCCGGACCCGGCTCCGTGACGGCGCCGCCGCCCGGCCCGGGTCGTCCGCCGGTGACGTTCCAGGGGTGACCGTGGGTGGATGACGCCCCGGCGAGCCTCGTCCGTCCTGCCTGACGGGGACGGGACGGCGGTACGCGATCGGCCGGCCGGTGGGTCGGAAGTGGGTCTTGTTGTGCCGTTCGGCCCGGTAAGTGGGAGGGTGGTGCGCCACGGGCGGGATCGGACGCGTCCGTGCGCCCGGCCGACACCTCGTCGGCCTGCGGGCGGCCCGACCGGACGCCCGAAGCAACACCCAAGGAGTTAGACACCGCCATGGCTACCGACTACGACGCTCCGCGCGACAGCGGTGACGACAGCAATGACGAGAGCATCGAGGCGCTGAAGAGCAAGCGCGACGACAAGCAGAGTTCCGCGGTGGATGTGGAACCCGAGGCCGTGGAAGGGCTCGAACTCCCGGGCGCGGACCTGTCGGGCGAGGAACTGACGGTGCGGGTCGTGCCGCTCCAGGCGGACGAGTTCACCTGTATGACCTGCTTCCTGGTCCACCACCGCGCCCAACTCGCCGGCGAGGACAGGAACGGCCAGCCCATCTGCCGCGAATGCGCCTCCTGACGCTCGAGCGGTAACGAGCGGTAACTGCGGTGGGGCCCCCGGACCCGATCGGCCGGGAGCCCACCGGGGAGGGGCCGAGCCTCGCGGGTGGTACCACCCCGGGGGCAGCAGCGGCGCGGGCGCGACGGCACCCGCGCCCGCTGCTCCGTCCGGCAACCGGGGGTACCAGTACTGGACGGCGGGCGGTCACACCCGGCACACCCTTTGCTCATCAACCAAAGAGCCTTCAAACAGCAGGACAACAGCCCGAAGCGGCTATGAATTGGCGAGCGAAGCCGGAATCTTGGTGTAGAATCACAGGTGCAAGGGGGGCCTTGGGGCCGGTGCTGAAGCCATCGGCAGGCCACCCCGCCGACAGGGGGAACGACCGCCATGAACTACCACCTCGATACCGCGCGCGCCATCATCAACGAGCGGATGCGGGAAGCCGAGCAGCACCGTCTCGCCCACGCGGTGCACCTGAAGAACCGCGCCGAGGCCAAGACCCGGCGGGCACGCCTGCTCCTCGCCCGCCTCAGCGGATGAGCACCACCTCGGTAGGTCGTCGCCCGCGGTGTTCCGGCGGGACGATCGGCCGACCGGCAGGCCGCTGACCCGGGCCCGCTGCGACGGAAGCCTCCGCGCGGACGGGCCCGGGTCGCGGCTGCGGATCTGACGACGGATCTGCTCCAGGGGTCGTGAAGGACCTTCGACGTACCGGGTGTCACCTCCCCGACGCGGTCGAAGCGCGGCCGTCGGGCCGACGGGGCGTACGGCAGCAGCGCCGGCGCGCCGAACAGCAGTGCGCGCAGGGCACGCGCAAGCCGTGCCCCTCTCTCGAGCCCGAGTGATCCGCTCCGCCTGACCCGGCGTCACCGGATCCTGAACGGGATTCGGAGCCGGACCCCGGAGCCAGGCCCCGGAGCCGCTCCCTCGACCGGCCGGCCCCGACCGGGTGCAGACCCGCCGGGGGGTGAGCCGCCCCCGGTAGCGGCCGCCATCGGCTCCGAGGGCGCGAAGCGCTGTTCGTGCCCTGAGCCGGACATGCGCCGCCGGGGCGGGAACCTCACATCGCGCGCCCGGCGAGGCGCAGCAGACCGGCCCGCAGGCGGTCCTCGCCGAGCTCCGGGAGGAGCGCTGCGACATGGTCGGCCGCCAGGCCGGCGAGCAGGGTGTGGGCCGCGGTGTCGGGGTCGGGCGTGCCGGCGAGCAGGATCGCCACATGGCGGTGCCAGAACCGGTAGGCCCCGATCCGGTACCGGGCCCCCGGTGTGGCGGTCTCGGACATGCGTACCAGGGCCAGGTGTTCGAGCAGGTAGTCGACGTAGGCGTCGAGGAACGCGGTCAGGCGCTCGTCGGCCGGTGCCCCGGGGCCGAGCGGGGGCGGCCCGTGCAGGACGGCCTCCTGCAGGACCCGCTCGCGGGTGTCCAGCAGGGCGACGGCCAGTCCCGATTTGTCGCCGAACCGGCGGAACAGGGTGCCCTTGCCGACGCCCGCGGCGGCGGCGACCTGGTCCATGGACACCGCCTCGACCCCGTGTTCGGCGAACAGCCTGGCGGCCGCCTCCAGCACCGCGATCCGGTTCCGGGCCGCGTCCGCGCGTTCCTTCGGCGGCGGCGTCCGCAACAGTTCCAGGGGCATTGCCGAACCGGACTGCGGTCCGCTACTGTCGTGAGTCATAACAGGACTGTAGTCCGATTCTCTTGGAGGTGGCGGCATGACCGCACTCATCACCCGCGACGAACTGGCAGCAGCGATCGAGGCCGACGCCGTGACCGTCGTCGACACCCTCGGTGGCGACTACTGGGCCCAGCAGCACCTTCCCGGCGCGGTGCCCCTGGTTCCGGCCGACGTGGACCACAGGGCGGCCGCGGTGCTGCCCGACCGCGACGCCGCGATCGTCACCTACTGCTCCAACACGGCGTGCCCCAACAGCGGCCAGGTCGCCGACCGGCTCACCGCCCTCGGCTACACCAACGTCCGCAAGTACCGCGAGGGCATCCAGGACTGGGTCGAGGCCGGCCTTTCCACCGAAGCCGCCTGACGTCCGGGAGGGCGGAGACTCCGCACGGACCCTCCGCCCTCCCGGACCCCCGGGCACGCCACGACCGGGCGGCGCCTCGGCTCAGGCCTTCTTCACGACGCTCGACTTGAGCTGCATGGGGCCGAAACCCTCGATCCTGCAGTCGATGTCGTGGCCGTCGACGCCGTCGACGAGACGGATGTTGCGGACCTTGGTGCCCGCCTTGATGCCGGCCGGGCTGCCCTTGACCTTGAGCGCCTTGACGACGGTCACGGTGTCCCCGTCGCTGAGCACATTGCCGACGGCGTCCTTGATCACCCGCTCACCGGTTGCGCCGGACTCCGCGCCGGAGTCCGTGGCGGGCGCCCATTCGTGGCCGCACTCCGGGCAGACCATCAGTGCGTTCATCTCGTACGTGTACTCGCCGGAGCACTTCGGGCACGCGGGAAGGTCGTCGTTCATGGGGCCAGGGTAGCCGAGAGGCGGGTCCGGTCCGCTGCCGTCGGCGGCGAGTATCCGCAGGTGGGAGGGGTCGGGGCACAGGCGGTCGAGGTCGCGGACGGCCCGGGCCGGCGCCCCCGCCGGCGTCCCGTGAGGCGGCCCGGAGCCGGTCGACGGCCGTCCTGCGCACGCGCGGAGCGGGAGTATGGTGCTGCGTCGTCAGATGTGCCGTTCCGCTAGGGAGGTCGAGCGGCGGATGAACCGACGTGCTGTGCTGCAGGCGGGTGCCCTCGCCGCGGCCGCGTTCGTCGCACCGGCCCGGGCCGACGCGACGCCGGTGCCGGCCGGTACGCCCGAGGCGGCGCTGGCCAGGCTCCGGGCGGGCAACCAACGGTGGTCCGGCGACCGGACCGTGCACCCGCACACGGGGTCCGCCCGCCGTGTCGAGCTGTCCTCGGGGCAGGAGCCGTTCGCGGTGGTCTTCTCCTGCATCGACTCCCGGGTCCCCCCGGAGCTGGTCTTCGACCAGGGCCTGGGCGACCTGATGGTGATCCGCACGGCCGCCCACACCCACGACCCCCTGGTGGCCGGCAGCCTGGAGTACGGGCCCGCGGAACTCGCCACTCCGCTCCTGGTGGTCCTGGGGCACCAGCACTGCGGGGCGGTGACCACCGCCGTCGAGTGCTTCCGCGAGGGCCGGCAGCTGCCCGGACACCTGGCCGACATCGCGCACGACCTGCGCCGCCCCTACGAGGAGGCCTGCCCGCCGGGCGCGGTACCGGGCGACCCGGTCGAGGCCACCGTCCACGCCCAGACCAGGCAGACCGTGACCGCCCTGCAGCAGGACCGGCTGCTCCGTCCACTGGTCCGGGCCGGCCGGCTCCAGGTGGTCGGCGCGTACTACAGCCTGGACTCCGGCCGGGTCACCTTCTTCGCCTGACCGACACCCCTGACCGACTCGCCGCACGCCCCGAGAGCCAGTCGGTCGCCCCGGCGGGCGCGGGCGGCCACCGATCCGCGAGCAGGTTCGGTTCTTCGGTCACGGGTTCATGATCCCAGCTCCGGCCACGGGCAGGCCGGGCGCCGGCTGTCGGGGACCACGAACCGGCCGGACGACGTCTCGTGTCGCGGCTTCAGGTCCTGAGGTAGGGCTTGAGTGCCGGGCTCCAGGACTTCTCCATCTGGGTGTACTCGCCCGGGCACTGTGCCGCCCGCTCGGGCGGCAGGATGCCCTCGGGGTTGCGGTCGCTCTCGACGACCGGGGCGTACTGGGCGGGGTCGGAGCCGTAGAGCCAGCAGACCCAGTTGAAGAAGCGCTGGGCGTCCAGCGAGTGCTCGTCCGAGTAGTCCTTGAGGGGCTGGTCGCCGTTGGCCGCGGCGTTGGCCAGGGCGGCGTAGGACTTGATGGTGCTCAGTGCGTACCCGACGTGGCGCTCGTCACCGGAGGCGAGGAGCAGGGCGGAGAGCTGGTCCGCCGCGTCCTCCTCCTTTCCGAAGACCGGCAGGTCGTACAGGTTCACCAGGGCGTGACCGAGTTCGTGGAGGACGGCTTCGTTGGTCACCCCGATGAGGTCCTGGTCGAGTTCCGCCGCGCGTTCCTGCGCGGTTCCCTCGGTCTGCTCCCCGGCCAGGAGGGGTTGCAGGGCTTCGAGGTACTCGTAGCAGAAGGTGATCTCCTGGGCCCGCGGGTCCCAGAACGCGTTGGCCTCCCCGCAGCTGGCGGCGCGCAGCGGGATGTCCTGGGGCAGGACGATCCGCTCGGCCGCGTAGGCGGAGATGTCCTCCAGGACCTGGTTCTGTGCGAGGAAGGACTGGACCTGCTGGTCCGCGGACGTCAGACCCGCCTCGTAGGTCGGGGCGAGCACGCCCTCCTCGGCGGGGGGTTCCACCACCTGCCGCCCGGGTGCGCTCGCTCCGACGGCTGCTCCGGCTCCCACGGGGCCCCCGAGCAGCCCCACCAGCACGAACGGGACGGCCACGACCCACCGTAACCGGCCCCCGCTTCTCCAGCCCACGACGACCACCTCGCCGGCTCGACGACCTGCTTCCTCCAGCATGCGCCCACCCCCGCACCGCCTGCACCCGCTGCGCGGCGCGCGGCGGGGGGCGCTCCGGCGGTGGACGAAAAGTTTTTTCGCCGGAGCTGTCACATCAGGTGGGGGCTGGGGGGTTAGTGAGGTGTTCGAGCAGGTGCGACGGGGGCGGAACGTGTTCGCCCCTCCGCCCTCTTCTTCCTCCCTACGAAACCGGGGTACTGCCATGTCCGTCGCCTACGTCGTCCTCACCGTTGTCAGCGCCCTGTGGGTGGGATTCTCCGGGGTCTCGCTGGCGCGGCGTGCGGAGTTCGTGACCCAGCCGCTCGTGGACTACGGGGTGCCGCGTTCGTGGTGGGGCCTGCTGGCCTTCGCCAAGCTCGCGGGCGCGGCCGGTCTGCTGGTCGGGCTCGCCGTCCCGGCCCTCGGTGTGGCGGCGGCGATCGGTCTGATCCTGTACTTCCTCGGCGCGGTGATCACCAACGTGCGGGCCCGTTCGTACAAGACCGTGCCGTTCCCGCTCCTCTACCTGGCCCCGGTCGCGGTCACCCTGGGCCTGGGGCTCGCCGCCTGATCGGCCCCGACAGTGCGGCGCGCCGCCCTCAGGCGCCGTCCGCCGACGGCGACGGCGACGGCGACGGCGGTGGTGGCGCCGACGGCGACGGCGGTGGTGCCGATTGCTCCGCCGTGAGGAGGGCGAGCAGGCCGGGGAAGCGCTGGTCGATGTCGGCGCGGCGCAGGGTGGCCATCCGGCTGTTGCCCCGGTCGACCTGACGGATCAGCCCGGCCTCGCGCAGCGTGCGGAAGTGGTGGGTGACGGTCGCCTTGCTGACCGGCAGTGCGAACGAGCTGCAGGTGCGCGCCTCGTCCGCGGGGCCGGTGGCCAACTCCCGGACGACGCGCCGGCGCAGCGGGTCGGCCAGCGCGGTCAGGACGCGGCCGAGTTCGATCTCGGCCGCCGCCGGGTGTCCATCCTGGTCGGGCACCGCCCCCACCTCCTCCTAGGTATGACTTGCATCGTACCTGTGGGACGGCCTACCGTCCCACAGGTACGAGATTCGTCGTACCTCAGGAATCGGAAGAGGAGCCCCCGTGGCACAGCCGTTCACCCTCGTCGGCACCGCACGTCCCAAGCCCGAGCGGGTGGAGGACCTCCGGCAGCTGCTGCTGTCGTTCGTCGAGCCCACCCGCCGGGAGCCCGGCTGCCTGGAGTACCACTTCCACGAGCGGCGGGACGAGCCCGGCGTCTTCGTCTTCTACGAGGCGTGGCGCAGCCAGGAGGACCTGGACGCCCACCTGGCGCTGCCCCACCTGCAGGCGTTCTGGGAACACCGGATGGACTACCTGGAGCAGGACCTGGAGATCCACTACCTCACCATGCAGAGCCCCTACGAGCGGTAGCGGCGGCGCGCGGACCGCGCGCCGGGCTGTCAGGCACGCCCGGCCGCCTCCAGCAGGCGCGGCGGGAGGTAGGGCGAGCGGACCCGGACGGCCCATCCGCGGCTACGGCGGGCGTGGCAGACGAGGGCGAGGACGTCGAGGTTGAGCGCGGCACCGGTCTCGGAGTCGCGGTCGCCGACGCTGTGGTGGTCGCGATGGGCTTCCAGGGCGTCCAGCAGGGCCAAGTTGAAGCTGGTCTCGTCGCCCTCGACGAGCTGGGAGAAGAGGACGACCGGGGGCGGCAGGAAGCCCTGGTCCTTGGCGCGCGCCACCTCCTCGAGGGCGCGTTCGGTGGCCGGGAGCGGGTCGGCGCCGCGCAGGTGGTCGTGCAGCGCGGTGCGGTACGAGGCGGTCGGGGAGCGGTCGGCGGCGGCGATGGTCGGGCCGGCCAGGACGAGCGGTTCGAGGTCCGCGGGGTCGCCGGTGATCAGGGCGAAGGACACGGCCGTCTGCCAGAAGACCGGGCCGAAGTCCCGGTCCCGCCCGGCGGCGAAGCGCAGCTCCCGGCCGTCGATCGTCGCCCCGACCTCGGTGCCCGGTTCGGCGAGGGCGGCCCGGAAGGCGGTGGCCCCCAGCGAGGAGCCGAGCCGCAGGTTCGCGAGCTGGGCATCGGTGGCGTCGGAGGACTCAGCGGCGCGCGCCGCGAGGAGGTAGGTCTGGAACCGCAGGGTGCTCGTCAGCTCGTACGCGCCCAGTGGCTTGCCGTCCTCGGGCGTGAGGGCCTCCAGGGTGCGCCGCTCGAACCGTGCCTCGCCGTCCTGGCCGATGCAGCGGTCCAGCTCCGGCCGCTCCAGGTCGACGGGGCCGGCGGCGAGCGCCGCGACGGCGTCGGCGCGCGGTTCACGGCCGAGTCCGCCGACCCGCGGGCCGGCGGACTCGAAGCCGGTGACCAGGGCGTGGGGGAGGTAGTCGGTGTCGACGGCCGGAAGCCAGCCGTGGGTGCGGTACGCGAGGGCGGCGAAGGCGATCGGAAGGAGCGGCAGCAGACCGGCGGGCCTCTTGCCGTACGGACCGGCCTGGAGCAGCGCGAGCAGCGCGGCGTCGAAGCCCTCGCGGTCCTGGTCGGTGAGGGCGCGCAGGGCGCGCAGACCGGGCTGCGCCTCGGCGCCGACGGCGGGCAGGCCGTCGTCCTCGAAGAAGTGCGCCACGAAGCCGTCGACGAGGTCGAGGGCGTGCGTGCGCGGCTCGTCGGGCATCAACTGCCGGGCCCAGCAGAAGGCCTCGCCGTGCGGGGAGACCTTGTCGCTGATGATGGCCAGGCTGAAGGCGTCGAGCCACTCCGCGGCGCTGACCCGGTGGTGCGGGTCGCGTTCGAGCCCGCCCTCGCGCTCGTAGCTCATCCCGAAGTTCGGGTAGTCGAGGAAGACGTGGAAGCCGTCGCGCGGGTAGTAGGCGGCGAAGGAGACGGCGCCGCAGGCCGCTTCGGTGGCGTCCTTCAGCACGGCCCTGGCCTCGGGGGTGCCCAGATCGGGCCGGGTGGTGGAGAGCGCGCCGAGGTAGTCGAGGAAGGAGTCGGCGATCATCTGCCACTCGATGGTGGCCATCAGTCCGGCGCGGGAGTACGAGTGCACCTGCCTCCCGATCCGCTCCACGAAGCCCGCACCGGCCTCCGCCACCCGCGCCGCGTCCACCTGGTGACGTTCGATCCGCACAGCCTTGCCCCCTTGATCATCGACTTGGCCCACAGCGTAGCCGCAGGGTCGGACATTCCGACGCGGAGCACCTTCCGCGCGATTGACCGGAGGTGGCGTCGGGGCCTACTTTGAACGTGTTCAATCTTACGGAGGGGGCATGATCATGAGCATGGTTCAGGACGTCGGACCCGAGACGGTCGGCGGGCGACACGGCGGGACCGAGCGCGGGCTGGGTTGTCAGACCGCGCACGCCTTCACCGTCACTCTGCTCGCCCTCCTGCCCGTGGCCTACCTGACGGTGTTCGAGCTCGACGACGGCTACCCCGGCGGGGACCCGGCGATGTTCCTCCTGTGCGTGCTGCCGCTGCTGCTCCTCCCGTTCGCCGTCGGTGCCCGCCGCTGGGCGGACGACGGCGGAGCGGCCGTGCGCTGGTTCCTCCGCGCCGTCGTGCAGTACGCGGTCCGCTTCCTCGGGCCGACGGTGCTGTTCCTGGATCTGGGGGCGCTGGCTATCAGGGCGGCCTACGGCGGTACCTGGAGTTCGAGCGAATCGGTGCCGGAACTGCTCGCCCTCACCGCACTGCTGATCGGAGGCCCGGTCGTCCTGGCTCTGCTCATCGTGGCCCCCTGGGCGGCCCGCGGCCTCGACGCCCGTCCGGCCCTCGCCGTGCTCGCGAACCTCCTCCCGGGCTTCCTGATCATGCTCGGCGGCATCCCCGCGTTGCTCGTCGTTGCCCTCAACCTGGTCTTCGTCTGCCGGGTGATGCCCGCGGCCACCCTGCGCCGCTCCCGCCCCCGCGGGGCGTGACGGGCTCCTGCGCCCGGCTCGGTCCCGACCCGTTCGCCGTCAACCGGCGGGAACGGGTTTCGGCCCGTCGAGAGCGGTTAGCCGAGCCTGCGGGGCGCGATCCCGGCGCGCCCCACGGGCAGCACCAGGGACCAGGAGGAACAGCGATGAAGGTTGCCGACTACCTGTTGCAGCGACTGCGGGAATGGGAGGTCGAGTACGTCTTCGCCTACCCCGGCGACGGCATCAACGGACTCCTCGCCGCCTGGGGCCGCGCCGAGGACCAGCCACGGTTCATCCAGGCCCGCCACGAGGAGATGGCCGCGTTCCAGGCCGTCGGCTACGCCAAGTTCTCCGGTCGCACGGGGGTCTGCGCCGCCACCTCCGGGCCCGGCGCGATCCACCTCCTGAACGGCCTCTACGACGCGAAGCTCGACCACGTGCCGGTGGTCGCGATCGTCGGGCAGACCGACCGCACGGCGATGGGCGGCTCCTACCAGCAGGAGGTCGACCTGCTGTCGCTGTACAAGGACGTGGCCTCCGAGTTCTGCGAGATGGTCACCGTCCCCGAGCAGCTGCCCAACGTGCTGGACCGCGCCCTGCGCATCGCCGCCACCCGCCGCACCGTGACCGCGCTGATCGTCCCCGCGGACGTGCAGGAACTCGACTACGAGCCGCCCGCGCACGCCTTCAAGCAGGTGCCCTCCAGCCTCGGTGTCCCGCAGTACGCCCCCGTCCCCACCGACGAGGAGCTGGCGCGGGCGGCGGAGATCCTCAACGCGGGCGAGAAGGTCGCCATGCTCATCGGCCAGGGCGCCCGGCACGCCCGCCCCGAGGTCGAGCGGACCGCCGAACTGCTCGGCGCCGGCGTCGCGAAGGCCCTGCTCGGCAAGGACGCCCTCCCGGACACCCTGCCCTTCGTCACCGGCTCGATCGGGCTGCTCGGCACCCGGCCCTCCTACGAGATGATGCGCGACTGCGACACCCTCCTGGTGGTCGGCTCCAGCTTCCCCTACAGCAATTTCCTGCCCGACTTCGGCCGGGCCAGGGCGGTGCAGATCGACCTGGACCCGTCCATGGTCGGGCTGCGCTACCCGTTCGAGGCGAACCTCGTCGGCGACGCCGCCGAGACGCTGCGCCGCCTGATCCCGCTGCTGGAGCCCAGGGCCGACGGCGCGTGGCGCAAGACCGTCGAGGACAACACCGCCCGGTGGTGGGAGGTCATGCAGCGCCGCGCCGAGGTGTCCGCCGAGCCGGTCAACCCGGAGTACGTCGTCCACGCGCTGGACGCGCTGCTGCCCGAGGACGTCATGCTGGCCGCCGACTCCGGCTCCGCCGCGAACTGGTACGCCCGCCACCTGCGGATGCGCGGCACCATGCGCGGCTCCCTGTCCGGCACGCTGGCCACCATGGGGCCGGGGGTGCCGTACGTGATCGGTGCCAAGTTCGCCCACCCCGACCGTCCGGCGATCGCGATCGTCGGTGACGGCGCCATGCAGATGAACGGCCTGGCGGAGTTGATCACCGCCGCGAAGTACTACCACGAGTGGACCGACCCCCGACTGGTCGTCGCGGTGCTGAACAACCACGACCTCAACCAGGTCACCTGGGAGATGCGCGCCATGCAGGGGGCGCCGCAGTTCGAACCCTCCCAGCACCTGCCCGACGTCCGCTACGCCGACATCGCGCAGTCCTTCGGCCTGGACGGGGTGCGGGTGGAGCGGCCCGAGGACGTCGGCCCGGCGTGGATCCGGGCGCTCGCCGCGGACCGGCCGTTCGTCATCGACTTCCGCACCGACCCGGCCGTCCCGCCGGTCCCGCCGCACGCCACCTGGGACCAGATCAAGGCCGCCGCCTCCGCCGTCCTGCACGGGGACAGCGACCGCGCCTCCGTCGTCCGTCAAGGAGTGAAGGCCAAGCTCCAGGAGTTCCTGCCGGGCGGCGGGAGCTGACCGTGGCCACCGGCAGCAGTGGCGGCGCGGTGGACCTCGCGGCGCTGGAACGCGCGTTGCGCGCCGAGGTCGACGGCGAGGTCCGCTTCGACGCCGGGAGCCGCGGCGCGTACGCGACCGACGGCTCCAACTACCGACAGGTCCCGCTGGGCGTGGTGGTGCCCCGCACGGTCGAGGCCGGCGCCGCGGCCGTCGCGGTGTGCGCGCGGTTCGCCGCGCCGGTGCTCTCCCGCGGGGGCGGCACCAGTCTGGGCGGGCAGTGCACCAACACCGCGGTGGTCGTCGACTGGACGAAGTACTGCGACCGGCTGCTGTCGGTGGACCCGCGGGCGCGGACCTGTGTGGTCGAGCCGGGCATCGTCCTGGACGAACTGAACCGACAACTCGCCCCGCACGGACTGATGTTCGGACCGAAGCCGTCCACCCACACGCACTGCGCGCTGGGCGGGATGATCGGCAACAACAGCTGCGGCGCCTCCGCCCAGGCGTACGGCAAGACCGTCGACAACGTCGAGCGCCTGGAGGTCCTCACCTACGACGGCACCCGCTTCTGGGCCGGGCCGACCGACGACGACGAGTACGCGAGGGTCCTGGCCGACGGCGGGCCGAGGGCCCGCCTCTACCGGGGCCTCAAGGACGTCGCGGACCGCCACCGGGCCGAGATCCGGCGCGGCTACCCGAAGATCCCCCGCCGGGTCTCCGGCTACAACCTCGACTCCCTGCTGCCGGAGAACGGCTTCGACGTGGCGAAGGCCCTGGTCGGCAGCGAGGGCACCCTGGTCACCGTCCTGCGGGCGGAACTGCGGCTGGTCGAGGTCCCCGCCGCGGAGGCCCTGCTGGTGCTCGGTTTCGACGACATCCACCACGCTGCCGACGCCGTCCCCGAGCTGCTCGCGCACAGCCGCCCCGCCCAGCTCGAAGCCGTCGACGGGCGGATGGCCCAGCTGATGCGCGAGGAACACGCCCACCTCGACTCCCTGGAACAGCTGCCGGCCGGAGACAGCTGGCTGCTCCTCCAGTTCACCGCGGACACCGCGGGGGAGGCCGACGCCCAGGCCCGCGCGCTGCTGCGCGCCCTCGGCCGCGACGAGGGCGACGCGTCGGTGGCGCTGTCCGACGACCCGCCGCGCGAGCACGAGATGCTCAAGGCCCGGGAGGCGGGCCTGGGGGTGACCGCGCGGCCCCCGGACGGCTCGGAGACGTGGGAGGGCTGGGAGGACTCGGCCGTGGCGCCGGAGAAGCTCGGCGACTACCTGCGCGACCTGGAGCGGTTGTTCCGCCGCTACGGCTATCAGCAGGCCTCCCTCTACGGGCACTTCGGGCAGGGCTGTGTCCACACCCGGATCCCGTTCGAGCTGCGCGAGGGCAAGGGCGTCGAGGCGTTCCGGGCGTTCCTCTGCGACGCGGCCGACCTGGTCGCCTCCTACGGCGGCTCCCTGTCCGGCGAGCACGGCGACGGGCAGGCCCGCGGCGAACTGCTGCCCCGGATGTTCGGCACGGCCCTGGTCGATGCGATGGGCGAGGTCAAGGCCCTGTTCGATCCCGGGAACCGGATGAACCCCGGCAAGGTCGTCCACCCCCACCGGGTCGACGAGAATCTGCGACTGGGGGCCGACTGGCGACCCGAACCCCAGCGCGCCACGCACTTCGCCTACCCCGACGACGACGGCGACTTCGGGCAGGCCGTCCTGCGGTGCGTCGGGATCGGCAACTGCCGCACCCACCGGGGCGGCGTGATGTGCCCCTCCTACCGGGCCACCGGCGAGGAGGAGCACTCCACCCGCGGCCGGGCCCGGCTGCTGTTCGAGATGATCGGTGGCCACCGGGACTCGCCCGTCACCGACGGATGGCGCTCCACCGAGGTGCGCGACGCCCTCGACCTGTGCCTGGCCTGCAAGGGCTGCAAGTCCGACTGTCCGGTCGGGGTGGACATGGCCACCTACAAGGCCGAATTCCTCGCCCACCACTACGAGGGCCGGCTTCGTCCGGCGGCGCACTACGCGATGGGGTGGCTCCCGCTGTGGGCGCGGCTCGCACGGGTCGCTCCGGGCCTGGCCAACGCCGCGCTGCACGCCCCCGGGATCGGCCGGCTGGGCAAGCGCCTGGGCGGCATCGACCCGCGCCGGGACGCCCCCCTGTTCGCCGCCGAGACGTTCCAGCAGGCCCGGCAGCGGGCCGGGCAGCGGGCCGGGCGGGACCGGCCCGAGCCGGGTGATCCGCGCACCGTGCTGCTGTGGCCCGACACCTTCACCAACCACTTCCACCCCCAGGTCGCCGAGGCCGCGGTCCGGGTCCTGGAGGACGCGGGGTTCCGGGTCGCCGTCCCGGAAGCACCGGTGTGCTGCGGCCTGACCTGGATCTCCACCGGCCAACTCGCCACCGCCCGCCGCGTCCTGAGGCGCACCACCCGGGTCCTGCGGCCGTGGCTGGAGGCCGGGACCCCGATCATCGGGCTCGAGCCCTCCTGCGCGGCCGTCTTCCGCACCGACGCCCCCGAACTGCTCGCCGGGGACCAGGACGTCCTCCGACTGGCCGCCCAGGTCCGGACCTTCGCCGAACAGCTCGTCAACCACGCCCCCGACGGCTGGCGGCCCCCGCGGGTCGACCGGGCGGCGACCGTCCAGACGCACTGCCACCAGCACGCCGTGCTCGGCACCGACCCGGACCGCGAGCTGATGCGCCGTGCGGGCCTCGACGCCGACGTGCTGGACGAGGGCTGTTGCGGACTGGCGGGCAACTTCGGCTTCGAGCAGGGCCACTACGACCTGTCCCGGACGATCGCCGAGCAGGGCGTCCTGCCCGCCGTCCGCCGGACGGACCCGAGCGCCTTCGTCCTGGCGGACGGCTTCAGCTGCCGCACCCAGATCGACCAGCTCGACACCGGCCGCCGGGCCCTGCACCTGGCCGAGGCGCTGGCGCTGGCCCTCGACGGCCCGACGCCCGCCGACCGGCCCGAGGAGGCCGTCGCGCGCCCGCGGCCCCACCCCGCGGCCGCCCGGCTCCTGACCGCTGCGGCCGCCGGAGCCCTGACGGGCCTGACCGCCGGGGCGGTCCTCGCCGCCCGTCGCCGCGGGAGGAGAACGCCGTGATGCCACCGACTGCCGCCGCGGTGCCACCCACCGCCGTGAAGCAAGCCGCCGCCGTGATGCCACCGACGGCCGCCGCGGTGCCACCCACCGCCGTGAAGCAAGCCGCCGCCTTCCGGCAACCCGCCGCAACGGCCCTCCGACGCACCGCCGGCGGCCGTCGATGAGCACCCCGTCGACACCCTCGACGCCGACCGTCGACGCCCTGCGGGTCTGGGTCCTGGAGTTCCCCACCGACGCCCCCGAGGCCGACGGCACCGCCACCTGGACCAGCACCACCATGGTCCTCGTCCGGGCCCGCTCCGGCACCACCCACGGCTACGGCTGGACCTACGGCGCCCCGGCCTGCGCCGACGTGATCACCGACCTGCTCGCCGAGCACGCCGTCGGACGCGGCGCCTTTGACGTGCCCGCCGCCAACGAGACCATGCACCGCGCGCTCCGCAACGCCGGACGCCCCGGCATCGGCGGCCACGCCCTGTCCGCCGTCGACATCGCCCTGTGGGACCTCAAGGCCCGCCTGTTGCACCTGCCCCTGGTCGACCTGCTCGGACGAGCCCGGCCCACCGTGCCGGTCTACGGCAGCGGCGGCTTCACCACCTGCACCGATCAGCAGCTGGAGGCGCAGCTGCGCCGCTGGACCGGGGAGCAGGGGATTCCCCGGGTGAAGATCAAGGTCGGCGAGTCGTGGGGAAGCCGTGAGGGCCGCGACTTGGCCCGCATCGCGCGGGCCCGCCGGGCCGTCGGACCGGACACGGAGCTGTACGTCGACGCCAACGGCGCCTACACCGGCAAACAGGCCGTCCGCCTCGCTCAGCGCTTCGAGGAGCACGACGTGCGCTGGTTCGAGGAGCCGGTCTCCTCCGACGACCTCGCCGGCCTGGCCCGGGTCCGGGCCGCCTGCACCGCGGACGTCGCGGCCGGGGAGTACGGCTACACCCTGCCCTACTTCGCCGCCATGGCCCCGACCGTCGACTGCCTCCAGGCGGACGCCACCCGCTGCGGCGGAATCACCGTGTGGCTGCGCGCCGCCGCCCTCGCCCAGGCCCACGGCCTGGACCTGTCCGGACACTGTGCCCCGCACGTCCACGCCCACGCCGCGGCCGCCCTGCCCAACCTCCGCCACCTGGAGTGGTTCCACGACCACGTCCGGATCGAGGACCTGCTCTTCGACGGCGGCCTCGACCCCACCGGCGGCGAACTGCACCCCGGCCGGGACGGCGCCCCGGGCCTGGGGCTGACACCGCGCCGCGACGTCCTCCAGCACCACACCGTCACCACCGCGTCGGCGGGCAGCCCGTAGACCGCCGACCCCGACCACCCACCGCCGGGCCCGCACCCCGTACCCCGTACCCCGTACCCGACCGAACCGGAGGGAGAGCCGAGTGCCGAAGAGTTCCGGGGCACCGGCCCCGCACGTCCTGCGCGACTACGCGCTGCTCGCCGACGGCCACCGCGGCGCCCTCGTCGGCCCGCACGGCGACATCGCGTGGATGTGCGCGCCGCGCTGGGACAGCGACGCCGTCTTCGCCGCCCTCGTCGGAGGACCCGGCTGGTACGCCGTCACCCCCACCGACCGGTTCGTGTGGGGCGGCTACTACGAGGACGGCACCCTCATCTGGCGCAGCCGCTGGGTCACCACCGGCGGGATCGTCGAGTGCCGCGAGGCCCTCGCCCACCCCGGCCGGGCCCACTGCGCCGTACTGCTGCGCCGGATCACGGCCGTGGACGGCCCCGCCGACGTGGCGGTGAGGCTCCAGGTGGCCGCCGGCTTCGGGACGCACCGGCTGCGGAAGGTCACGCACGAGCCGGACGGCCGCTGGACGGCCCGCGCCGGCGACCTGCACCTGCGCCTCAGCGGCCTGGCGGACGCGAGGACGGAGGGTTCCGGCGCCCGCCCGCACCTCAGGGCCCGGCTGCGGCTGGAGCCCGGCGAGCGGCACGACCTCGTCCTGGAGATCTCCGACCGGCCGCTGGAGCAGCCGCAGGAGGCCGACCCGCTGTGGCGGGCGACGGAGGCGGCGTGGGCGGAGCGGGTCCCGGACCTCACGGGCGTCCTCGGCCGGCGTGACGCCCGGCACGCGTACGCGGTCCTGCGCGGCATGACCGGCCCGGGCGGCGGCACCGTGGCCGCGGCGACCACCAGCCTGCCGGAGCGGGCCGCGCAGGGCCGCAACTACGACTACCGGTACGTCTGGATCCGCGACCAGGCCTACATCGGACAGGCCGCGGCCGCCGCCGGCTGCGACGCCCTGCTGGACGATTCGGTGCGGTTCGTCACCGCCCGCCTGCTCGAGCACGGCCGGCGCCTCGCGCCCGCCTACACGGTCGACGGCGGCCCCGTCCCCGACCTGCGCACCCTCGACCTCCCCGGCTACCCGGGCGGCTTCGACGTCGTCGGCAACCGGGTCAGCCACCAGTTCCAGCTCGACGGATTCGGCGAGAGCCTGCTCCTGCTCGCCGCCGCCGCCCGCCGGGGCAGGCTCGACACCGACGGCTGGCGCGCCGTGCGGACCGCCGTCGACGGGATCACCGCCCGCCACCGGGAGAAGGACGCCGGGATCTGGGAACTCCACCCCGACCGCTGGACCCACGGCCGCCTCGCGTGCGCGGCGGGGCTGCGCGCCGTCGCCACCGCGGCCCCGGCGGCCGGTCGCGGTCCGGCCGCCGACTGGGAGGCCCTGGCCGACCGGATCGTCGCCGAGGCCGACCGCGACGGCCTGCACCCCACCGGACGCTGGCAGCGTTCCCCGTCCGACCCGGGCGTGGACGCCGCCCTGCTCCTGCCCGCCCTGCGCGGAGCCGTGCCGGCCGACGACCCGCGCACCCGGGCCACCCTGGACGCCGTGCTGGCCGACCTGTGCGAGGACCACTACTGCTACCGCTTCCGGCACGACCGGCGACCGCTCCAGGACGCCGAGGGAGCGTTCCTGCTCTGCGGGTTCCTCGTCGCCCTCGCCCACCACCAGCAGGGGAACCGGGAGGAGGCGCTGCGCTGGTTCGAGCGCAACCGGGCGGCCTGCGGACCGCCGGGCCTGTACGCGGAGGAGTTCGACATCGCCCAGCGCCAGCTGCGCGGCAACCTCCCCCAGGCCTTCGTCCACGCGCTGCTGCTGGAGGCCGCCGCCCGCCTCGCCAGGAGTTGACGGGCCCGGCCGAGCACCGCCGGCCAGGCCGGTGTCCCGGGGCCGCGAAGGGGTAGCCGCCCGAGGAACCCGCACCAAGGACCACGCCGAAGGACCCACGCCGAAGGAGCACGAGACGATGACCGAGTACGGCTACTTCCTGTCCTGCGAGGAGTTCACCCCCGCCGAGCTGCTCGACCAGGCCCGGTGGGCGGAGCGGGCGGGCTTCACCCGCCTCGCGATCTCCGACCACTTCCACCCCTGGAACGACGCCCAGGGCAACAGCCCCTTCGTCTGGTCGATGATCGGCGCCCTCTCGCAGGCCACCGACCTGCCCGTGACGACCCTGGTCACCTGCCCCACGGTCCGTCTGCACCCGGCCGTCACCGCTCAGGCCGCCGCCACCTCCGCCGTCCTGCTGGGCGGGCGCTTCACGCTCGGCGTCGGCACCGGCGAGGCCCTGAACGAGCACATCCACGGCGACCCCTGGCCCTCCTTCGACGACCGTGCCGACATGCTCGAAGAGGCCGTCGAGATCATGCGCGAACTCTTCACCGGCCGCCTCGTCAGCCACCGGGGCCGGCACTACACCGTCGACAACGCCCGCCTCTACACCCCGCCGGACGCCCCGCTGCCGGTCTACGTGTCCGGGTTCGGGCCGAACGCGGCCGAGCTCGCCGGGCGGATCGGGGACGGCTTCGTGACCATGACCCCCGACGCGGACCTCGTCCGGGCCTTCCACGGCGCGGGCGGCAGCGGCAAGCCGGTGATCGGCGGCGTCAAGGTGTGCTGGAGCCCGGACCGGGACCGGGCCGTCGACACCGTGCACCGGCTCTGGCCCACCGAACTGCTGCCCGGCGAGCTCGCCCAGATCCTGCCGACCCCCGCCCACTTCGAACAGGCCAGTGAACTCGTCACCCACCGGATGGTCGCGGACGCCGTCACCTGCGGCGACGACGCCGACGAGCACACCAAGACCGTCCGCGCGTACACCGACGCCGGCTTCGACGAGGTCTACATCGGCCAGATCGGCCCCGACCAGGAGGCCTTCTTCGACGCCTACCGCCGGTACGTCCTGCCCGCCCTGCGCGACTGACCTCACGGCGCCCACGGCCGCTCACCGCCACGCCCGGGGGAGCACCCCCGGGCGTGGCGGTGAGCGGCCGACCGGGGCCGGCGGGCGGTCACCGGTCGGGTCCGCCCCCACCGGGCGGGTCGGGCGGCGTCGAGCCGTGGTGCGCGCGGCGTTCCTCGGGGGTCTCCCAGGACCCGGCCCGCGCCCCGGGCGCCCCCTCGGGCGGTTGCGGCGGAGGCCGCCGCGCGACGCGTCGGCTTCCCCAGACGAACGCGCCGATCAGCACGGCGACCACCACCACGGCGGGAACGAGGACGGCGATCAGCGGCGGCACATCGGCCGCGAGTACGGTCATGAGCATCTCCCTCGGTCACGGGCGACGGTCCCGGCCGGGGTGAGGTGTCGAGCCGGGGCCGCCGTCGGACCGCGCCTACCCCGTCCGTCCCGCCCCAGACGTGCCTCCGGTGCGGCACCGGTGCGGCTCCGTCGTTCCCGGCGCACGGCGGCGCCGCGCGGTCACTCGTCCGGCCCGACGGCGGCACCGCAGCACGGTCCCCGGGCAGGCCGGCCCTACGCCCCGGCCTGCTGGTAGAACGCCACCAGGAGCCCGTGCACCGGCTCGCCCTCCGGGTCCTCCTCCGTCTCGTCGGCCAGTCGGGCCAGGGCCTCGGCGAGGCGCGCCGCCTTGGCCGGGCCGAGCCGGAGGTGGCGCAGCGTCAGGAGGTGGTCGACGGGGGAGCGGTCCAGCTCCTGGGCAACGGCGCCGAGCATCGCGGCCGTGCCCTCGGCCTGCGGTTCGTCGACGAGGAGGCGTTCGGCGGCCCGCCGGTAGTACTTCTCGGTGCCGCCGCGCACCTGCCGCGTCCCCGCGTCCCGGACCAGGCCCGCCTCGCACAGCACCTTGAGGTGGTGGGAGACGCTGCCCTTGTTCACTCCCAGCTGTGCGGCGAGTCGGCTGATCGTCGACGGCCGGCGGCTGAGGGCGAAGAGCAGGCGCTGGCGCAGGGGGTGGGCGAGCGCACTGTGCTGGCGCGGGGTGTCGATCCGTTGGACGCTCTCGTCCGGTTGTTGGCTCACTCCATCAAGCGTTAAGGACATTTGACGCTTTGACAAGTCGCTGGTCTACTCGCTCTCCATGACCTCCACCACATCGCCGTCCGCCGCCGTGGACACCGCCGCCGTCGTCGAGTCGATCGCCGACCTGGTCCACGAGAACTACGTCTTCCCCGACGCCGCCCACCAACTGGCGGCCCTGCTGCGGCGCCGGAGTGCCGAGGGCGCCTACCGCACCGAGTCCGCCGAGGAGTTGGCCGCGGCGGTCACCGCGGACCTGCGGTCCGTCAACGGCGATCTGCACCTGGCCCTCCACCACCACGAGGTGCCCGCGCCGCCGGAACAGGGCGCGGCCGTACTGGCCGCGATGCGCAGGGACTTCGACACCACCCTGGGCGGTGTGCCCCGCGTGGAGCTCCTCGACGGCGGCGTCGCGGTCCTGGAGATCGGGCCCAAGATGTTCCCGCTGGACTGGGCGGCGCAGCCGCTGACCGCCGCGCTCTCCCTGGTGGCCCCCGCCCGGGCCCTCATCCTGGACCTGCGCCGCAACACCGGCGGGGACCCGGGCACGGTCGCCTTCGTCTGCGCCCACCTGCTGGACGGCCGCACCCACCTCAACACCATGCTCTCGCGGCAGGGTGAGGTGGCCGAGCAGTCCTGGACGCCCGGGTACGTGCCGGGTGCCCGGTTCGGCGGCAGCAAGCCGCTCTACGTGCTGACCAGCGGGAAGACCTTCTCCGCGGGCGAGGAACTCGCCTACGACCTCCAGCAGCTCGGGCGCGCCGAGGTCGTGGGGGAGAGCACCCGGGGCGGCGCGCACCCGCGCGACGGCTGGACCGTGCACCCGAACCTGGAGCTCAGCGTGCCCGTCGCCCGCGCGGTCAACCCCGTCTCTGGCGCCAACTGGGAGGGCACCGGAGTCCGGCCCGACGTGCCGTGCGACGCGGAGACGGCACTCGACCGCGCCCTGTCCCTGGCCGTGGCGCGCCTGGCCTGACTCCTGCCCGACCCCTTCCCCCGGTCCGCCGCGGGGCCCTTCGCGCAAGGGCCCCGCGGCGGAGCGGTGGTGGTCAGCGCAGTCCGGCGAAGAGGTCGGTCTCGGGCAGGGCCGCACCGGTGGAGTCCTTGACCCGGACGAAGGTCTCCACGCCCCACAGGTCGTTGAACCGCTCCTTGCCCATGCGCAGGAAGAAGATGTTCTCGCCCTGGCTGGCGTGGGCGGCGAGGGCGTCGAACTTCTGGTCGCCGAACGCGGCGGTGTCCACCCAGGTGCTGATCTCCTCGTCCGGCAGCCCGATCGAGGGCATCTCGTCGGCCTCGGCGGGATCCGACTCCTCGAAGTCCGCGCCGAACTCGCGCATGACCTCCCCGAAGCGCTTCATCATCGAGTGCGGCGCGGTCGTCCAGTAGACCTTGGGCTGCGCCTCGACGAGCTCCAGGGCCGCCATGGTGATGCGGTGGGCCTGGATGTGGTCGGGGTGGCCGTAGAAGCCGTTCTCGTCGTAGGTGACAACGACGTCGGGCTCGTAGCGGCGGATCAGTTCGGCGAGCCGGGCGGCGCCCTCCTCGACCGGTGCCTGCCAGAACGAGCCGGGTGCGTCGTTGGTCGCCCAACCCATCATGCCGGAATCGGCGTACTCCAACAGCTCCAGGTGGCTGACCTTCAACACCTCGCAGGAGGCCTCCAGTTCCGCCCGGCGCATCGCGGCGACGGCCGCCGGGTCGTGGCCCGGATCGCCCGGCTTCACGCCGCCGGGCCCGTCGCCGCAACCGCCGTCCGTACACGTCACCAGCACCGTGCGGACGCCCTCCGCCGCGTACCGGGCCAGCACGCCCCCGGTGCCGCTGGCCTCGTCATCGGGGTGGGCGTGCACCGCCATGAGCGTCAACGGCCGGTCAACCATGAAAATCATCCTCCGGTCAGCAGGTGTTCGGTTCCAAGTCCGTGGGGCGGCCGAGAGCCGCCGCCCCACATCATCGCTGTGACCGGTGACAACCCCGAGCGGTCGCCCGGGTAATCCCGATGAACGCCGTGGTGTTGTTCCGGGCCGCCGCTCCGGTCGCCGCTCCGGCCGCCCGGCGTGCCGGTGCTCGTCGCCCGGCCGCGCGCCGGGGACACTGGGCACCGTGACCGATGTGCGCGAGAATCTGAGCTACGAGACCTTCGGCCGGGCGGTGCGCGAGCTCGCGCAGACGATCGCGGACGACGGGTACGAACCCGATCTCATCCTGAGCATCGCCCGGGGCGGTGTCTTCGTGGCGGGGGGTCTGGCGTATGCGCTGGACTGCAAGAACATCCATCTGGTGAACGTCGAGTTCTACACGGGTGTGGGCACCACCCTCGACATGCCCGTCATGCTGGCGCCCGTCCCCGCGGCGATCGACTTCACCGACAAGAAGGTCCTGATCGCCGACGACGTGGCGGACACCGGCAAGACGCTGAAGCTGGTGCACGACTTCTGTCTCGGCCACGTCGCCGAGGTGCGGTCCGCCGTGATCTACGAGAAGTCGCACTCCCTGGTGGCGTGCGAGTACGTGTGGAAGCGCACCGACGACTGGATCAACTTCCCGTGGTCGACGGAGCCGCCGATCGTCCGGCGCGAGGGTCAGGCACTCGACGCCTGAGCGGGAGCCCGGCCGGGCCCCGGTGAACGCGCGCGCGGGCGTGAAGGGGCGAGGGCGTGAAGGGGCGCGGGCGCGAGGTGGCGGCCGCGCGCCGGTTCCCGGGTCGCGGCGCGCGCTCCGCCGGGTGGGTGGCAGGCGGCGACGCGCTCCCGCGAAGCGGGCCGGGTGCCCGGGGGAGGCCGATAGCTTCGTGGGCGTCCTACTGTGCGTGTTCGCCCGAAGGGCCCGGTCACTTGATGGAGTACCACGAGCGTCGGCGTGCCACGGCCTGGATGCGGCCGGCCCCCGACCTCGCCGCGGCGGGGGCCGAGGCCGTGCCGCTCGGCGGTGGCGACCTGCCCGAGGACGCCCTCGGCGAGGTGCCCGGCGGGGCGCCCGGCGAGGTGCCCGACGACGGGTGCGGCGCCGGCCCCACGAGCCTGACGCCCGGCCGGCTCCACCGCCGGGTCAGTGGTGTCGACCCGCACGCGGTCCCGGTGACGGAGGGGGAGCTGGCCGCGCTGGGTGATCCCATGGCGGTGCTGTTCTTCCGGCGGGGCGTCTTCCCCAGGACGGTCGGGGAACTGCTCGCCGGCCTGCCGCAGCCGCCGGGGGGCCTGCCGAACGCCGTCTACCTGATCGGCGAGGCCGGGCAGGTCCCGTGGAACGCCTCGCCGCCCCCGTTCCGCGACTTCCGGTTCGCCATCACCCGCACGGCCCTGCAGAGCAAGGACGTCGACCTGCTGATCAGCACCGGTGCGGGCGACGACCCGGCCGCCACGTTCCTCCAGGTGGCGGCCTGGGACCCGGAGGCCGGCGTGTTCAACTACTACGCGCGCATCAGCCCGAGCTGGGTCTGGTCGGGGGACTCCTGGGCGGCGCTGGCGGAGGGCTCCCGCGGCCGGGGCTGCTTCGACAGCCACATCAACGGCAGCGTCGTGATGAAGGAGCTGGCCCTGCCGTGGAGCAACTGGCAGTCCCAGGCCGCGACGATCAACCTGCCAGCCGACAGTCCGGTCCGGGCCGACCCGCTGTTCGCCCAGGTCGTCGGCGCGGAGAACCTGGAGCTGACGGTCCGCGCGCTCGTCGGCCGGTGGACGGCGGCGCGGCTCGCGGCCGTCACCCGGACCGGCACCGTGGAGCGGCCGGACCACCTCCTGCGACAGCTCCTCACCACCACCTCGGTCAACCTGTCCAGCAGCGCGGTCCAGAGCGCCGCCGTCACCCCGGCGAGCCAGGACTTCCCGCTGCCGGTCGGCTTCTGGCTGAACGGCGACGCCCTGATCAACGACCTCGCCCTGCCGGTCACCGCGGCCGTGCCCCGGGCGCCCGCGGCCCACTACCTGGCCGGGCTGAGGACCTTCGGCTTCCGCCTCCAGGAGGCGGCCAGCGGCTTCCGGCAGCCCGGGGACACCTTTTTCGCGTTCGTGGTGCCGGAGGCCGCCTTCGAGGACAACGACGTGGTCCGCCGGCTGGTGGAGAGCGGACTGCTCCCCGCGAAGTTCGTGGCGTGCGCGCTCATGGTCGACTTCACCAACCCCGTCTTCAGCGCCGACCGGGCCCGCCTGATGGCCTATGTGCCGACGGGCCCCACCCCCGCGGCCGGCCTCGCCGAGCAGATCGCCCGGGCGATCACCGCGGCCGCGGCCGCGTTGCCGGCCACCAGCCCGGAGGCCCGGTTCGCCGCCGACTGGGCCCTGCCCGACGCCGACTGGCCGCAGACCTTCGCCGACCGCGTCGACGCCTACCTGGGGGAGGTGTCCACCCGCATCGGCACACCGTCCGGCTTCGAGGACTACCTGCGCCTGGCGGAGTCCCGTCGCCGGGACTTCAAGGCGATGCGGCTCAACGAGTTCGAGCTCACGCTCCCGGCCACCGACATCCCCGCCGACGCGCCGCGGCTGGAGATGCTGGTGAACGCCACCGTCGCCCCCGCCACCGATCCCACCACCCCCTGACCCCCGACATCCGGGCCCACCGTCCGGCCGCGGGCCCGTTCCGGGACCGGACCACCGCAAAGGAAGCGCGCATGAGCAAGCTGCCCTCGTACAACCCGCCCGGCCGGCTCACCGACCTGGACGGCGCCGGACTGAAGGCCTGGGACACCTTCATCAGCGACAGCGTCGACCGGTCCGCGCAGGGCCCCGACCCCAGCGAGGTCCTCAACGACAGCCCCCGCGGCCAGTTCTACAACCTCACCCGGACCGACACCGCCGCGGACGCCACCGAGGCCACCGTCACCTGGACGGCGTTCCCCCGCATCATCAAGCTCACCTCGATCGGGGACCTCCAGCGCTGGAAGCGCGCGGACGCCAGCCGCGACGTCCAGGACGAGTACTGCGAGTGGAGCGTCACCCGCGACACCACCGGGAAGATCACCAAGGTCACCTTCACCTGCGAGGGGCCCGAGTACTGGTCGCTGCTGGCGCAGACCGACCCCGCCGCCGTCCTCGCGCTGTACCGGACGTTCGTCGACCCCGGCGTGCAGCACGGCGACCTGTTCGGGGTGGACGGCGCGTACAAGCCGCGCAACCGGTGGAACGACTCGACCTCGCACGGCGCGATGCACCTGATCCAGCGCAACAACACGCTCGGCGCGGAGATCGAGCTCGCCGCGGCCGCCACCGTCGTCCGGGTCATCGACGGCCAGGAACTCACCACCGAGCAGCAGCTGATCCAGTGCGGCATGTACGGCCAGCCGGAACGCAACAGCGACCCCCACATCGGCGGCGCGGTCAACGCGATCGCCCGTCAGAAGGCCGACATCTCGCTCGCCGACCCGGTCGGCCTCTACTTCAACGACCTCTCCACCGACGGCTGGGCCACCCCCGACGGCTCCGACCCGAAGGACTACTGGACCTACCTGCGCGGCGACGCCACCCACCCCGTGCGGGCCGTCTACGAGGTGCCGCAGGACCGGGGATTCACCGTCGGAGACATCACCATCAACGGCAAGCCTATCCAGTTCGGCGCCCAGATCACCGACTTCATCACCATCAAGCTCACCGCCGTCGCCTGCCGCTTCGGCCAGAGCACCACCGCCCCGAAGACCGCCTGCGTCCAGTTCGCCCAGCCGTCCCCCGTCGCCGCCCCCGGCCTCTCCGCGGACGCCGCGCCGGCCCTGCGCCTCACCGAGCCGCCCATCGCCCTCTCCCGCCGCTGACCGACAGCCCCCCCCGCCCCGCCCGCCCACTGGGCGGGGCGGGGCGGACAATCCGTCGTCAACCCCAGGACCACAAGATCGTCGTCGTCCCCGGCGACCGCCGGTCGACGGCCTGCGCGACGAGCCCCCCTTCCCGGAGCGCCCCCGGGGAGTCGGGGCCACATCGTTTTTCTGGGGCGCTGCGGCGGGCCGGGGTGTTATCCTGCACGGAGGCGACGCTGGAAGCCCACCTTTCGGGGTGAGGGAACCAGGCGCCAGTACACACCGGAGCACCCCTCGTGGTCGGTCCGGACGCCGACGGACGCGGTCTCTCCCCGTCCGTGTTTCACCTTGCGGCAGCTCATCACGCAGCCGCCTTCCGCGGCAGCGCCCGCTCAATCCTGACTGACGGGCGCCCGGCTCGACGTGCGAGAACCCGGCACGGCCGGGGTCGCCGTGCGGCCCGCCCCGCCCACCGTCCCGCTCTCCCGGCGGTCGCACGTGTCCGGCCCGTCGGCGCCGCCCGGCACCCTCTTCTTCGACACCACAGGAGTACCCCCTCGTGACCACCACCACCGAACCGTCGACCGTCACACCGCTGGACGGTCTGCTGAAGACGGACCTCCACCAACTCGCCTCCGCCCTGGGCATTCCGGGCGTCGCCCGGCTGCGCAAGGGCGAACTCGTCGAGGCGATCACCGCGCGGCGTTCCACCGACCGGGCGCCGACGCCGACGCCGGCACCGCGACCGGCGGGCGCCGCGCGTTCCGGCGGTCGACCCGAACTCCCGGCGCCGCGACCCCGCGACCGCACCGCCCGGCCGACGGCGCCGGAGACCACGGCCGACAGCGACGTCCTCACCGTCGCCGGCGTGCTGGACGTCCGCGAGGGGAACGCCGTCCTGCGCACCTCCGGCTACCTCCCCGGGCCCACCGATGTGCACGTGCCCGCCGGTCAGGTGCGCGCGCTGGGACTGAGGGCCGGCGACGTCCTCACCGGCGCGACCCGCCCTGCCCGGGGTGGCGGCGGCCGCCCGTCGCTGGTCCGCGTCGACACGGTCAACGGCGGCGACGCCGGGACGGCCGGGCCCAGGCCCCGGTTCCACGAACTGACGCCGCTGTACCCGCAGCAGCAACTGCACCTGGAGACCGACCCGCAGCAGCTGACCGGTCGCGTCGTCGACCTGGTCGCCCCGATCGGGAAGGGCCAGCGCGGTCTGATCGTGGCGCCGCCGAAAGCGGGCAAGACGATGGTCCTCCAGACGATCGCGGCGGCGATCGCCCGCAACCACCCCGAGGCGCACCTGATGGTCGTCCTGGTCGACGAGCGCCCGGAGGAGGTCACCGACATGCGCCGCTCGGTCCGGGGCGAGGTCATCGCCTCGACGTTCGACCGGCCCGCCCACGAGCACATCGCCCTCACCGACCTCGCCGTCGAACGTGCCAAGCGGCTCGTCGAACTCGGCCACGACGTGGTCGTCCTGCTCGACTCGCTCACCCGCCTCGCCCGCGCCCACAACACCGCCGCCCCCGGCCACGGACGGACCCTCACGGGCGGCCTCGACGCCACGGCCCTCCAGCACCCGAAGCGGCTCTTCGGCGCGGCGCGCAACGTCGAGCACGGCGGCTCCCTGACGATCCTCGCCACCGCGCTCGTCGACACGGGCTCCCGGATGGACGACCTGATCTTCGAGGAGTTCAAGAGCACCGGCAACATGGAGCTCCGCCTCGACCGCCGCCTCGCCGACCAGCGCGTCTTCCCGGCGGTCGACGTCAGGGCCTCCGGCACCCGCCGCGAGGAACTCCTCCTCGGCCCCGCCCGCACACCCGCGGTGCGGTCCCTGCGCCGGGCCCTGGGCGCCCTCGACGGCCGGCAGGCCGCGGATCTGCTCCTCGGCCGGCTGAAGCGCACGGGCAGCAACGCCGTGCTCCTGCACCAGGTGGCGACCTCCTCCCCGCCCCCCGCGGCCTGAACGGGTGAGGTGCCGTCATGCGGGCCGGTATTGTCGTGATCACGCCCGGGGGTGTCGGGACAGTCGGGGCCGGAAACTACACTGGCCGACGGCCGGGTCGTGACGAGCGGTCGTGACGAGCGGTCGGGGTGACGGGGGGTCCGGTACGTGTGGTCGACGATGTCCAATGCCGGTGTGCCGGCGGCGGAGCGGTTCGGGTGGTTCACCGACATGGTGGCCCGCTACCTGGTCCCGGTGTCGGTCAGCAGCCCGCAGGCCGCCGACTTCAGGGCGGAGGCGGCGTTCCTGGACCTCAGCGCGGTCGCGGTGTCGACCCACACCTACCCGGCGCTGCGCTCGCGGCGGCCGGCGGCCCTGACCCGGCGCAGCGACCCCGAGCAGTATCAGTTGGCCCTGGTGGACGGGGCGAACCCGATGTGGATCTCGCAGCACGGGAGTGATTCGGGGCCGGTCAGCGGCGAGTTGGTGCTGTGGGACACCTCCCGGCCCTTCGAGGCCGGCACGCGCGACGAGCACGGGACCAGCCGCAGCCTGATCCTGCACATCCCCCGGACCGGGTTCCCGCTCCATGCCGACAAGGTCGACCGTCTGCTCGCCCGGCGGATTCCCGCCCGGCGCGGCACGGGGGCGCTCCTGGCCGGGTTCCTTACCTCCCTGGGCGACCACGCCGCGGAGTGCGGGCCCGAGGAACTGGGCCGCCTGGGCGTGATCGCCCGGGACCTCGCCGCGGTCTGCCTCTCCGAGTACGCCGACGCCACGCGTGACCTCGACGCCGGGGTGCGCGCGCGGGCCCTGCTGGAGCGGGTGAAGCTGTTCATCGAGCACAACCTCGACGATCCCGCCCTCACGCCCGGGGTGGTCGCCGAACACCACCACATCTCCGTGCGGTCGCTGTACCTGCTGTTCCAGGGCGAGGAGGAGAGCGTCAGCGGGCTGATCCGCCGGCGCCGCCTCGAACGCTGCCGGGCCGACCTCGCCCGGCCGGAGCTGGCCCACCGCTCCGTGCGGGACGTGGCCGCCCGCTGGGGCTTCCCCAACGCGTCCGCGTTCGGCCGGGCCTTCCGCGAGGCGTACGGCCTCACGCCGCGTGACCACCGCCGCCGGAGCGCACCGGGTGCGGGGCCGGTCGCGCGTGCCGACGTCGCCCCGGGCCCGACCGGCTGATCGACGGGAGGGCCCGGACCTTTCGTCCGTCACCCCCACCACCGGCGCGGGCGTTCGGCACGGCGCTCGGGAGCGGCGTCGTGCCCCGGAGGACCGGTTTCCTCCGGGGCACGGTCGTGTTCGCGGGGTCAGGTGCCCTGGGTGCGGGCGCGGTGGGCGGCGGTCTTGACGCGGTTCTGGCACGCGGTGGAGCAGAACCGGCGGGTGCCGTTGCGGGAGACGTCGACGTAGGCGCGGTCGCAGGCCGGCGCGGAGCAGACGCCCAGGCGGGAGGCGAACCGGCTGCCCAGGGCGGCGGCGAGGCCCAGCGTGAGGCGGGCGGCCCAGTCGGAGCCCTCGTCACCGGCGGTGCTGCGGTGGTAGAGGTGCCAGGGTTCGTCACGGCGGCGTTCCAGGACGGGGAACGGGCGGAGTTGCGCCAACAGGGCGTTCGCGGCGCCGACCGCACCGTCCTGCTCGTCGGCCGCGAGGTGCTCGAAGACGGCCCGCAGCTGCGGAGCGTAGGCCGCGAGGCGTGCCACGTCGGCGGCGCCGAGCGCGGTGGCGTGACGGTCGGCCGCCTGCAGGACGGCGTTGGTGCGTTCGGCCAGTTCGGCGTCCGGTGGAGGCTCGTAGGGGCGGGTGCGGGCGAGGCCGGGCGTCGCGAGGTTCACCAGGTCCGCCGCGCCCAGGGCCATCGCGGTGTTGTGACTGTCGAAATCCACTTGACCAGTCACACATCCTTTCGTCATAGTCGTGACTGTCAAAACAAGAGACGACAGTAACGGAGTTCCGTGTCCGCCGCCACCGAGACCCCGCCCCGGGCGCGCCCGCGCCCCTCCGCCTCCGCCCGCACCTCTGCCGCCGCCCGCACCTCCACCTGGTCCCGGACCTCCGCCACCGGGCGGGCCCTGCTCGTCACCGTGCTGACCACCGGCGTCACCACCTTCATGTTCCTGCCCCTGCTCGCCCTGCACCTGAGCGCCACCGGGATCCCGGTCGGGCGGGTCGGGCTGCTGATCGGATTGCTCGCGCTGTGCGGGCAGGGCTTCTCGCCGATGTCCGGCCTCCTCGTGGACCGCGTCGGCGCCCGCGCCACCACCACCGCCGGCTTTGCCTGCCGCGTCGCCGGCTATCTGCTGATCGCCGCCGGAGGACCGGCCCTGGTGCCCGGCATCGCGGCCGTCGGCATCGGCGGCTCCCTGCTGGTGCTGTCCGTCAAGGCCCGCCTGCTCACCGAGGCGGCGGCGCACGACGACACCCGCGGCATGCTCGCCCTGCGCTCCACCTTCGCCAACGTCGGCGTCGTCCTCGGACCGGCCCTCGGCGCGGTCGCCTACCCGCTCGGCTTCCGCACCATCCTCGCCGCCGCCGTCCTCTCCCACCTCGTCCTCGGCTTCCACCTGACGTTCCGCACCAGGGACGAGGCCGGGGAGGAAGCCGACGACGAGCCGGCCACCTCCGACCCCCTGCCCACCTCCGACCCCCTGCCCACCTCCGACCCCCTGCCCGCCTCCGACCCCCTGCCCGCCGCGGACCGTCGTCCGACGCCCGAGCGCGCCGCCGTCGGCCGACGGGGGCCGGTCCTCCTCTTCCTCGCCGCCGTCGCCTACTGGGCGGTCTACAGCCAGCTCAACGCGGTGATCCCGCTCGCCGCCAGGACGCTCACCGGCAGCGCCGCCGCCGTCTCCGTGGTCTTCACCCTCAACGGCGCCCTCGTCCTGCTCTGCCAGTACACGCTGCTGCGCCGCTTCCTCGGGCACCTGCCGCCCCGCACCCTGCTCACCACCGGATTCGTGGCCTTCGCCCTGGCCTACCTGGCCCTGCTGCCGCACGCCGGCTGGCTGTCACTGCTGCTGTTCACCGTCCCCGCCACCCTCGCCGAGATGCTGATCGGACCGAGCCTCGACGAACTGGCCGTCACCACCGCCCCGCGCCGCCGCACCGGCCGCGCCCTCGGCCTGCTCGGCCTGGCCGGAGCCGTCGGCTCGCCCCTGGGCGCCGCCCTGGGCACCCACCTGCTCCAGTCCCTGCACGGCGGCCCCGGCGTCTGGCTCACCGTCACCGCGACCGCCACCCTCGCCGCCGGCCTCTGCCTCCTCCTCCCGCGCACCGCCCGCTGACCGCCACCGGTCCTCGGGTCGTCCTGGCGCGGCGCCCGGGTCTCCGGCCGGGCTCCGGGATCGGCATCTGTCGAACGGCGGAGGTTCGGTGGCGCTCACCGGGCCGGTCGGCCGGCTTCGATCACGCGCCGAAGGCGTCGTCGGGAGCGTCCCGTCGCCGGAGGTACGCACGCGTGGCCGACGAGCCCGTGGCCGGCAGTGTCCAGGAGCGGCTTGGAGTCGACATCTGTCCGGAAGGTGAACGTGACGCCCGTCGATTCCACCCGTAGGGTCAGCTGTCCGGACGGTCGACGGTCTGTCCCGGGCGTGAACGGGCTGCCCATCGCGTCGAGTTCGGCCGTGACCCGCGGAAGGACGGAAGGTGCCAGTCTCATGATCGACCCCACGGAACCGCGGGCGCGCAGGATCACTCGCCCCGACGCGATCCTGCGGGGGGAGGAGGTCGGTGCCGGACCGGCCTTCCTCCTGCTCCATGCCGGTGGCGAACGGCGCCGGGTGTGGAGGCCCGTCAGCGAGGTCCTCGTCGACGCCGGGTACCGGTGCGTGGCCTTCGACCAACGAGGCCACGGTGAGAGCGACGGCGATGCCCGGGCACTGTCCTCGTACGCGGACGACGTCACCGCGATGCTGAGCGCCGAGCCCCCGCGGTGCGTGGTCGTCGGGGCCTCCCTGGGTGGTCTCGCGGCCGTCGCCGCCCTCACCGACCCGGCGGTGCGGGCGCGGGTGGCAGGGCTGGTGCTGGTCGACGTCGTGCCCTGCCTCGAACCCTCCCGGGTTCGCCGCTTCCTCGCCGCCGGCGGCCTGCAGGGCGCCCACACCGAACTGGTCGAGAACATCCTCGGCCAGGTTCCACGGCTACGGCAGGCCACCGCGGAACTCGACCTGCCCGTCCTGCTCGTCCACGGCGACAACGGCTCGTCACTCACCGGCGAGGACATCGACCAGCTGCTGAGCCTGGCCCCCCACACCACGGTCCGGCCCGTCCACGGCGCCGGGCACCTCATCGCCCGTCACCAGCCCGTCGCCCTGGCCCGGGAGATCGTCGCCGTCACCACCGCCTGGCGGTAGACGGGCCGTCCGGCCCGACCGCGGTGAAGGTGCGCACGACGCCGGCTGTCGCTCACGGCCGAGCGCCGAGCGGCAGCGTGCCCGTCACCCCGGTCGGGGTGACGGGTGAACCCGGTCATCAGTCGGGCGGGTTGCCGTCGTCCGTGGGGTGCGTCATGCGGCGGAGGGCCGGTCGTAGGTGAGGAAGAGGACGCCGCTCGGCAGGACGGTGTGGGCGGTCAGCTCCCACTGCCGGGCGTCGAAGCCGGTGGTACGGCCGAGCAGCGGGATCCCGGCGGCGGTGGTGATCGGGGACAGCTTGACGATCAGCCGGTCGATCTCGGGGTACAGCAGGCCCGCCAGTTCGCCGCCGCCGCAGAGCCAGATGTCCTTGCCGTCCCCCTGCTTGAGCTCGCGGACCTTCTCGACCGGATCGGTGCCGACCAGCTCGACGGCGGCGCCGGGGAGGGAGGTGAGGCTGCGGGAGAACACCACGTGCTTGAGGTGCGGGTAGGCGTCGTGGATGCCGGCCTTGACCCCGATCTCGTAGGTGTGGCGGCCTTCGAGCACGGTGTCGAAGTGGGTGCCCTCGGCGGTGATGTTCAGGGCGGCACGGGCCGGACCGGGGAGCGTCTCCGGGTACTCGGTGACCAACTGCTCCAGGTAGTCCGGGCCGACCGGCCAGAAGCCGTCCGGGCCGGTCGGGTCGCCGCCGTCGGGGGCGGCGATGTGGCCGTCCAGGGTGGAGGCGATGAAGTACACGAGCTTGCGCACGAGGTGAGCTCCCAGATGGCTAACGTATGGTCAGGCCTTATTATGATCATGAACAAGCCAGACGCGGCCAGTTGAGACGCGTCCGACAGGACACCGTTCCTTCCGGCGGCTTCCGATCTCCGGCGTCCGGGTGGTTGGTCAGTCGCTGACCGCGAGATGCAGGATCGTGGCCCAATCGTCGGTGACCAACAGCAGGTTGCGCCACCAGATGTAGGACGAGTGCGGGCCTCCGACATCGCCGGAGCTTCGGACCGGACCCAGGTGCGCCTCGAGGAGGTCGGCGATGCCGTCGGCGAGTGCGCCGGCCTGCCGGATCTGGTCGGGCGTGCGCAGGCCGGCCGACGGCCACCTGCTGGCGGGCTGCATGAACCCCGCGGTCACCTGTTGGCGGAGAACGTCCCGCCAGGCCCGGGGCGAGGTCAGCGGGGGTACCGGTGGTGTCACCCGGTAGCCGCTGCCCCAGCCGCCGGCGTCGTAGACGGCCTGGGCGAGATCCTGCATCCGGTCGTGACCGGGTGTCGCGCCGGTCACGGGGACCACGTGCAGCAGTTCGAGGAACGGCTCGTGGTCGCAGTCCTGGAGCAGCTCCAGAAGCGGTTCCGCTGCGGCTTCCACGGCGTCCGGCGCGGAGAGCGGGTTCGGCATGGATGTTCCGGGCCTCTCGTCCGTTCTGGCGATCGGGTCCCATTGTGCTGACTGACCGTGCGTTCGTGCGGCGGGGTCGGGCGGAGATCGGCGTCCAGGGGCGAGACGGTCATGTCCTCGACGAGCATCCGCTCATCCCGACCGGGTCCGCCGTGCGAGCGGGCGTCGACCGGGTGGCCGACGCGCTCGTCGACGGCGGCGGCGCGTCGAGCGGACCAGTCCGCTGCTGCCCGTCCGACCGAAGCCGCGCTGCTCTGCACGACGCTCCTGTTCTCGGGCTCAGTCGCACGCTTCCCGGTCGAAGCGTACGAGCAGCTGCGGGCCCGGGCCGCCGGACTGCGCGCGGACGACCGGAGCCACCGATCCGAGGGAACGCCGGATCGACATCGACGGCGTCGCGTACCCGTACTTCGACCAGCTCGTCCGGGCCGGCCAGGCCACCAGGCCCGGCCTGCCCGCCACCGCCGTGCCGGCGGGCCGGTGCCCCGAGGCCTGCCGGTGGGCGCGCAGATCGTCGGCCCGATGTTCGAGGACCGCACTTCGCTGCGGCTGGCCGAACTGCTCGAGCAGACGACCGGCGGCTTCCGGGCACCGGAGTAGGGCGTAGCGTACCGCCGGGGAGTGTCGGGGGCGCTCGGGGGAGAGCGGGGATGTCACGTCGTGGGCCGATGCGGCGCCTGAGGGTGTGTAGCGGACGAATAGGCCCCCGCGGCCCGGAGATCGAAGAGGCACATCCATGGAGGAAGACGGTCCCTGCTCGCCGGAGGACTTCTTCGAAGTGTGGTACCCCGTGGTCAGAGCACGGGTCGAGGCCGCGTACGGCGACCACGGGCTGGACAGCGAAGCCGTGACCGACGACGCGTTCGTCGCGCTCTTCAAGGCGCAGGCGCAGGGCCCCGTGCCCAGCCCTGCCGGCTACGTTCTCGCCGCCGCCTTCAACCGCGCCAAGGACTACCACCGCCAGCGGCGGCGCCGCCTGTGGGGGGAACCGGTGGAGCCCGCCGAGATGCCCGACGCCCCCCGTGCCGGCGGGTACCACTCCGCCGGGTGGATGCCGGGGCCGGAGGAGGCACTCGAGTCGAGCGAGGGCGAACTGTACATTCTCGGCCTCGTCGCGCAGCTTCCGCAGAAGCTGCGCGAGGCGTTCGTCCTCGTCCACGTGGTGGAGATGGACCGCGAGGACGTCGCCCGGGCGCTGGACATCCTGCCGGTCACCCTGCGGGCCCGCCTGTCCAGGGCGAACGGGAAGCTCCGCAAGATCATCGCGAAGGACCGGAACAAGCCGGAGACGGTCCTGGCCCACCTGCAGAAGAAGGCGACGGCATGAAGCACGACGACCCCCTCCTCGATCGCCCGGAACAGACCATCGGCGCACTCAAGCACAGGTACGCCGCGCTCCGCGCCGCCTACACCCGGACCGACACCCAGGCCGCGGAGCACCTGCACCGGCTCCGGACCAGGGCCGCGGCCGAGGCCGAGGCGGAGGCCGGCACCGCAGTGCAGGACCGGCCCGCGGGAGTCGCCCCCGGCCGCCGCGCGCCTCGCCGCCGACCGGACACCGGCCCGGTGTTCGGGTACTCGCCGATTCTCGGCATGCTCGCGGCGATGCTGAAGCTCGCGGCGTCCGTGCCGCTGCTCTCCAACTCGCTGATGCTCGCCGTCGCCGGAACCCTGACGGCCCTCACGATCGCCGGACGGCTCAGCGTGGAGGTCGCGGCCCCCCTCGCCACGGTCGCGACCGTCCTGTTCGGGCTGCGGGGCGAACTTCCGAACCGGATCGAGCGGAACCGGGACAAGCCCAGAACGAAGAAGAACCCGTGAGCAGCTCGGGACCGGCCACCACGCCACCCCACCCGCGGAGGATCGCCATGACCACCGCCGCCACCGCCACCGTTGTTACCACCAGCACCGTCGGAACCACCGAGCCCGCCCCGCCGTCGGCCACCCCCGGCCGAAAGACCCTCACCGTCCCCCTTCCGCGCGTCGGTGACCTGCCCGGATGCACCGTCGTCATCGGCGTCGGCACGCTCCACGCCGCCCTCGCCGACAACGCCCTGCCCACCCACTCGCCCTTCATCTGGCCCATGGTCGTCCTCGCCGTCGCCTCCCTCGGCTACGACCTCGGCCTGCGCGCGCTGCGCGCCCGACGGCGAAGCTGACCGCTGACCGCTGACCGCGGGCCCGTCCGAGGGCCGGCGCCGTCGCGACCGCACCGGTGCGGCCGTGCCGGCGCCGGCCCTCGCCGGGTTCCGGCTCCGGCACGGCCCCGGTTTCGGCCCGTCACCAACCCCCCGTACCTGTGCCTTCCTTGGCCGGGGCGGACGCGCTCACCGATCCGGCACGGAGCGCCGGGCGCCGCTCAGTCCGTCGACCGGGGAGGGTGGAAGCACGCCGTGATGGTCTTGCCGTCGGCGTGCGGGTGGGTCTGCCAGTGGTCGGCCACGGCGGCCACCAGGGTCAGGCCCCGCCCGCCGGTTGCCTCGGGCCCCGCGTTCCGGGGCTGCGGGAGCGTGGGGTTGTGGTCGTGGACGCTCAGGCGCAGGCACCGGCCGTCCCAGGTCAGCACCAGTTCCGCGTCGCTGCGGGCATGGACGTGCGCGTTGGTCAGAAGCTCGGACACCGCCAGCACCACCGCGTCCGCCACCGGTGTGTCCCGGCCCCAGCCCAGGGTCCGCAGGTGGTTGCGCGCCCACGCCCGGCCGTCGCTGACGGGTGCCGAGAGGGGTAGCCGCCGTGCCCATCCCACTGCTCCGAGTCTCGTCATGCCCCCTCGTCCCTCCCTTCCTTCCTCCACCGGATCTCCCTCCGGCGAGGCGTGGCCCCTCATTCGTAGTAGCGCCGTTCCTCGACGACCTCGTCGGGTCCGACCCGGCCTCCGTACCGGCGGCGGCGGAACACCGCCGCGTAGGCGAACAGGCCGAGCAGCCCGGCGAGCAGCAGGATCCAGCCGACCACGTGCAGGTTCACGCCCGATGGTTCCCAGTCCACCGCGAAGGCCAGTACGGCGCCCAGGGCGGCCAGCAGGATGCAGCCTCCGATGCCCACGGGGGATCACTTCCCTTCTCGTCCGGTCGCAGCTCGGGTGCCCCCGATCGGCGAAGTGACACGGCCCCGCGGCGACTTCCTCGTCCCGGTGGACGGCAGGTGGCAGCGCGTCGCCGGCTCCGACGGGGTTCAACGGATCGGCGTACGGTCCGTCACCCGCGCCGAACCAGTGGGTCACCCGGAGCCGCGCCGGCATCCGCACCTCGGCGTACCAGCAGTCCGTGTCGCGCCAACGCCGCAGCGGGAGCGGGACCGGTCATGTCCGGACTCCTTGGGAAGGAAGGAGGGGGACATCGAGCTCGAAGGTCGGGTTCAGCGGTTCACCGCGCGCATCCCGTCCTCGTCGTAGCGCTCGCCCGCCGCCCCGGGCAGCTCGGCGTCGATGCGGGCCAGGTCCTCGTCGGTCAGCTCGACGTCGACCGCGCCCGCGTTCTGCTCCAGGTAGGTCCGGCGCTTGGTGCCCGGGATCGGGACGAGGTCCTCGCCGCGGGCCAGGACCCAGGCGATGGCCAGCTGGGCCGGGGTGATGTCCTTCTCCGCGGCGATCTCCTTGACCTTCGCGGCGAGGCGGAGGTTGGCGGCCAGGTTGGCCTCGGTGAAGCGCGGGTTGCCGCGGCGGAAGTCGTCCCGGTCGAGCTCGTCGGGGGAGCTGAAGCGGCCCGCGAGGAAGCCGCGGCCGAGCGGGGAGTACGGCACGAAGCCGATTCCGAGCTCCCGGCAGGTGGGGAGCACCTCCGCTTCGACGTCCCGGGTCCAGAGCGAGTACTCGGTCTGGACGGCGGTGACCGGGTGGACGGCGTGGGCGCGGCGGATGGTCTCCGCGCTCGCCTCGCTCAGCCCGATGTGGCGCACCTTGCCCTCGGCGACCAGGTCGCCGAGCGCGCCGACGGTCTCCTCGATGGGCACGGCCGGGTCCACCCGGTGCTGGTAGTAGAGGTCGATGCGGTCGGTCCCGAGCCGGGTGAGCGAACCGTGGACGGAACTGCGGACGTGCTCGGCGGAGCCGTCCTGGCGGCCCACCGTCGCCATGTCGCCCGGGACGGCGTCGTCCATCCGGTGGTTGAACTTGGTGGCGATCACGTACTCGTCGCGGTGCCCCCGGACGGCCTCGCCGACCAGGGACTCGTTGGTGAGCGGTCCGTAGACCTGTGCCGTGTCGAGGAAGGTGATGCCGAGGTCCAGGGCGCGCCGGATGGTGGCGGTCGCCTCCTCCTGGTCGGCCGTGCCGTAGAAGGCGGACATCCCCATGCAGCCGAGGCCGACGGCCGACACCTGGAGTTCCCGCAGACTGCGCTGTTGCATATGACGTGCCAGCCCTTCGTCTCGTCCTGCCCGCGGCCCGGCGCTCCTACGGCGCCCCGGCGTCCGGTGGCCAAGGTCCCGGGGCCAAGGCCGAGGTGTTCCGGTGGCCCGGTCTCTCGGCGACCGGGTGGGCCGTGTCCTTCGAGAGGACCTTACGGTGGCTCCGGTGTCGAACGTGGTGACGGCTCACCGGCCGAAGGCCGAAGCCTGCTCGGCCTGAGCGCTCGGGGCCCGGACCGGGACGCGTCGCCGCGGGGCCTCGGCACCGGATGTCGAGGCCCCGCGGGACGTGCGGTCACCTGTCGACGGCGTCGGTCACGCGGTTCCACCCGTCCAGGTCGGCGATGCGGGCCTCCAGGGCGGTGCGCATGCCGGTGGCGCCGGCGGTGCCGAGGGCCAGGCGCAGCGGGGGGTTGGGGCTGTCGACCGCTGTGCGGATGCCTTCGGCGATCCGGGCCGCGGCGGAGAAGGCGGACGGGGGCAGTTCTCCGATGCCCTTCTGGACCTCGCGGACGGTCGGGTCGTAGTCGTCGAGGCCGGCGGCGACGTCGAGGTTGGACAGGAAGGGGGTGGCGGTCATGCCGGGCTGGACGAGCGTGACCTTGATGCCGAGCGGGGCGACCTCGGCCGCCAGGGCGTCCGACAGCCCCTCGACCGCGTACTTGGTCGCGGCCAGCAGTCCCACACCGGGGTGGGCGGACTGTCCGTAGACCGAGGAGCCCTGGAGGACGTGCCCGGAGCGCTGGGAGCGGAGTACCGGCAGCGTCGCGCGGAGCACGTTGAGCACGCCGAAGACGTTGGTGTCGAACACGGCGCGGGCCTGCGCGTCGGAGGCCTCCTCGACGGCTCCGAAGAGTCCGTAGCCGGCGTTGTTGGCCACCACGTCGATGCGGCCGAACCGCGTGAGCGTGCGCTCCACCGCCGTCCGGACGGACTGCTCGTCACGGACGTCCGCCCGGACGAGGAGCAGGCGGTCGCCGTGGGCTTCGACCAGGTCCTCCAGGGGTGCGGTGTCGCGGGCGATCGCCGAGACGGCGTCGCCGTTCTCCAGTGCCTGCAGGGTCAGTTCACGGCCGATTCCGGAGGTCGCGCCGGTGATGAGCCAGGTGCGGGGGACGGTCGGCTGGTTCGTTGTTCCGTTCATGTTGCGACCGTAAGGCGTTAGCTCATAACGCGTCAACTGCCGTCGCGCTGAACGTTGCCTGTTAGCCGACTTAGTGCCTCTCGCAGCTGAGGTAGGGTGGGGGGATGAGCAGCAGCCCTGCGGCCGGATCCGCGAAACCCAGCCCGCGCACCGTCGTGCCGACGGTGGAGACCGTGCTCGCCTTCGTGAACACCCGCGCGGACGGCGGCGGCCGGCAGGAGCTGTTCGGGGACGGGCGCGCGTTCGGGGCGTGGCTGGCGGAGCAGGGAGAGTTCGCGGGGCACGGAGAGTTCGGCGGTGTCGGCGGCGTCGATGGCGGCGGCGAGGCGATGGCGACCGATGCGGATGCCGCCGCCGCACGCGAGCTGCGGGACGCCCTGGTGACCCTGCTGCTCGCGCACTCCGGCGACGAGGCGAGCCTGGGCGAGCCGCTCCGGCACGCCGAGCAGCACCTGCGGCGCGCGGGCGCGCTCTACCCGCTGGCGACCGTGGTCACGGCCGGCGGAGTCGAGCTGGCGTCGCCGCAGACGGGGGTCCCGGGGGTGTTCGGGACGGTCCTGGCCGCGGTGACGACCTTCGCGCAGACCGGCGACTGGGGACGCATCAAGGCGTGCCGCAACCCCCCGTGCCACTTCGGCTTCTTCGACCGCACCCGCAACGGGGCGGGGCTCTACTGCAGCACCGGCTGCGGCTCCCAGGTGTCCATGCGCAACTACCGCCGGCGGCAGCGCCGGGAGGGCGAGGCGGCACCGGAGGCGTGAGGCCGCGGCTCCACGGGCGGTCCCGCGAAACCGCGATCACCCGTGCCCCGGGCGAGGCCGCCGAGGAGCAGCGCTCCGGCGGTCGCATCGAGCGGGGATCCGCGTTCCACGGTCGCTCCCTTCGGTTTTCGCCCGGGGGCGGGGCGCCCGCTGCCGAGCGGTTCGGACCAGACCCGTTGTCAGTAGGCGACCAAGGGGGCATCAGGTGGACGGGTGCTGACGGATGGTCGAGGGCACCCGAACCGGTCGGCGGGGCGGGGCTTCCAGGAGCTTCGGCCTCGACTCACTGCAGGATGTTGATCGCGCGGGCGATCACCAGCGTGGCGACGATCAAGGAGGTGGCGGCCTCGACCATCATCAGCAGCTTGGCCCACGGCCTGATCGCCGAGACGTCGGTGGGGCTGAACGCGGTCGCGGTCCAGAAGGACAGCGACAGGTAGTCGGTGAAACGCGGGACCCAGTCGGCCGGGGTGTAGGCCGTGTGCTGCATCTCGGGGAAGACGAACGCCGGCTCCGTGGCGGTCCGGTTGGCGCGGGCCGCGGCGCCACCGCGGTCCAGGTCCCAGTACCAGAGCGCGAAGGCGATGACGTTCGTCGCCCAGGTCACGCCCCCGGTGGCGAGCAGGCCGGTGGCGTTGTCGGCGAACACCTTGTTGTTGGTCAGGATGTCCGACACCAGGTGGACGCCGGCGTACAGGTTCGAGGCGGTGATGAAGGCCACGACGGTCTCGGTGACCACCCGCAGCCAGGCCTTCTGACGGTCGATCCGCCCCGGGTCGCCGACGACCAGCGTCACCAGCAGGGTGAACATGACCGCGGGGACCACCCAGACCGGGTCCACCCGGTACGAGGTCGGCAGCGCCACGTGGAGCAGCGCGGCAGTCACGACCGCCGACGCGACCGGCCACCAGTGCTCCCCGCGCGCCGCGGCCCGACCGGGTGTCCCGGACGACGGACCGGGGGGTTCGGGGCTTGCTCGCATGCCTCATTCTGACCGCGCCCCCGGCGCCCGCCGCGCGACCGGCCGCTCGACACGCGGCGGGCCGGCCGCGATCAGGCCCGTGCGCGCGCCGTCGTGCCCGCCCTCGTGCCCGCCGTCGTGGCCCTCAGCCGGTCCGTGTCGCGCGGGTCGACGCTGGTCGTCCGGATCACCGGACGTCGTCGTGGCCGAGACCGCGGTCGGGCGCGCTCATGTCGCCCGTGCGGGGCGTGCCGTCGGCGAGCGCGTAGCGCAGGTACACGGTGCCCTCCGGGCCGGCCGTCGGCGGTTCGAGGAGCGTGAGGTTCGTGGGCACCGCGCCACCGTCGAACACCTTCTTCCCGACGCCGAGCACGATCGGGTGCACCCACAGGTCGAGCCGGTCGAACAGCTTCTCCCGCAGGAGGCTCTGCACGAGGTCCAGGCTGCCGACGACCTTCACGTGCTCGTGGCGGTCACGGATCTCGCGCACCGCGGCGGCCAGGTCCGGGCCGAGCCGCGTCGACCCGGCCCACGGGAGGTCGGGCGTGCCGCGGGAGGCCACGTACTTCGGCACGCGGTTGAAGAGCTCGGCGATCTCGCCGTCCTTCTGGTGCGGCCAGTAGCCGGCGAAGATGTCGTACGTCCGCCGGCCGAGCAGGAGGGCGTCCGTCCCCTCGTACGCGGCGATGATCTGCGCCCCGGTGGCCTCGTTCAGCAGGGGCGCCTGCCAGCCGCCGAACGGGAACCCCACCGGGTCCTCGTCCGGTCCGCCGGGTGCCTGCCCGACCAGGTCGAGGGTCGCGAACAGTTCGATGTGGATGAGGCCCATGGCTGTACTCCCGAGAGTGCGGTCGGAATCGTCCCGTCGAGATGTAGACCTGTCGGGGCCCCAGAACTCATCGCCGCGCCGGTGACCGGTTCCCGTGTCCGCCGACTGCCTCGCGCGGCCGCAGGTGCTGGTGCCGTTTCCGCCCTCGCCCGAGCCCAGGGCTCCGCCGCCGCCGCCGTTCCCGCCGGTCATCCCCGGAGCCGGACCGGCGGACCCGCATGGCCCGGGCCACCGCCCTGCTGCGGCGCACCGGCGAACCGGCGGCCCTCCGGGTCGGCGGTCGGCCCGCGCCGGACCGTCGGGAAGGGGGCTGACGCGCCGGCGGCGGGCGGTCCCGGTGCCCGGGGGGCGGTCGACGCCCCGACCCGGCTCAGCGCGGCCGGGTCGTGGCACCGAACTCCGGACGGGCCGCCCGCCCCGCCCACAGCGGGAGCGGCCGGCGCAGCCCGGCCACGTACCGCCGGTAGGCCCGCGCCTCGGCCGTGCCGGCCCGGACCGCGTCGAGGCGGTCCGGGAACATCACTCCTCCCGCGTGCAGCCGGGCCTCCGTCCCGAACCGGTTGCCGTGCAGTCGGCCGACCACCAGTCGACCCCGGTTCCCGGGGATCGACCTGGACCTGCCGGCCACCACCGGACCGCGGTTGACCTGGAACCAGACCTCGCGCCGGTTGCCGAACAGGACGACGCTCTCGCGGAGATCACGCACGTCGGTGTACACGTCGAAGTCCCAGTCACCCGGGGCTCCTCCCGGGCCCGAGCCGTAGTGCTGGCGGAGGTGGTGCAGGAACCGGGGCAGGTCGACCGGGGCACCGAACGGAATCACCGCGTCGGCGAACGGTTCACCGGCGACGAAGTGGATCCTGAACTCCACGCCGTACGGCCGCCCCCGGACCTTCCTCCTGACGGACAGCGAGAACGTCTCCGCGTCGCCGTAGCAGGAACGGTTCTCCGCACGGACGTGCCGACGCAGGTGCTCCGGTGAGAGCACCTCCCGATCGACCCACAGACCGGGGATCCGCGCGACGGAGCCGTGCAGCAGATAGCGACACATCAGGTCCACCGGATGCGTCTCGCGGGCCGGCCGCGTCAGGAAGCCATCGGAAAAGCTGTCCCGCAAAGGTGTCTCCTGCCGTCCCGCCCTCCGTCACCCGGTGGGCCCGGGACGAATCTACGGCCATCGAGGGGCCCGCCGCAGGGTGCTCCGAAATCGAACCTCCGACCGGTGGCTCTGCGGCTACGCTGCGGGAATGCCGTACGAGCTCAACGCCGTCATCGGAAGTTTCGACCTGCTGAGGCGCCGGACCGCCGGGATCCGGGGCGTGGCCGTCGCCCCGCTGCGGCAGCGCATGGGGCTGGTGCCCGTCACGGACCGGCTTCTCGAGGAGCAGACCGGTCCGTCCGGCGAGCCGTCCAGCAGTCGGCCGACCGGTCAGGACGGCGCCGGGTCCGGGGAGCGACCGTTCACGTTCATGTCGCCGGCCTTGGATCGGACCCTGAGCCGGTGGGCCGGGGCCGGGCCGATCGCCTACGTGGAGGCGGACTTCCACGGAGGGGCCGGGCACCAGAGCGCTGCCGTCTGGCGGGGCGGCGCGAAGGTGTGGGGTCCGGTCCGCACCCGGGAGTTCACCGGTCCGCGGGAGGACTGGCCGATCAATGCCGCGCTCGCCCTGCTCGGTGTCGTGCCGGGCGCCCCCGGGGGAGCGAGCCACCACGACCTGTTCCTGGAGGTGGGCCTCGGCCGGGAGCAGGACACGGACGGCTGGCAGTCGGCCGGCCGGACGGCGCTGCGGGCGGCGACCTACGACGACTGGCACGCGGAGCAGCTGGCGGTGCAGGAGAGCGCGGCCCGGGCCGCCGCGGAGTTCGAGAGACACCGGAGGCTCCCGAACGTCGCGGTGGCTCTGGACGGCAAGGCGATCATGGACCTGCTCGACCTGCCCCCGGGCCCGCTGATCGGGGCGGCCACCCGCCACCTGCAGGAGCTGCACCTCGCACAAGGCCCGCTGTCACGGGACGAGGCGGCGTCGCGGCTACGGACCTGGTTCGCCGAGCAGGACACGGGGCGCCGAGGCCGTTGACCGGCCGGACACGGCCCACCGTCGCGGATCGCCGGGCCGGCGGGCCCGGGTCAGGCGGTCCGCGGCTGCGGGGGCAGGTCGAGGGCGATGTGGGGGGCGAGTGCGTGCAGGAAGTCCGGGGCGTCGAAGATCTCTCCGGCGGAGGCCACGCCGACGGTCCTGGTGCGGCCGGTCAGGACGCGTTCGAGGGCCTCGACGACCAGGGGCGCGGTGACGGCGTAGATGTCCTGGCCACTGGCGGTGGCCCGGCGTTCGGCCGTGCCCGAGCGCACGACGACGTCGACGAGGAAGGTCTGGTCCGAGCGTCCGCCCGGGTCGACGGCGGTCGGGGCGGGTGTGTGGGCGGTGGCGACGTCGCGGACCGCCTTGGTGGTCATGTAAGTGGTCACGTCGGGGATGGCCAGGTGCTGGGGGACGGTGACGACGTCCGCCATCGTGAACTCCCCGATCACCGACCGGGGACCGGTCGGATCCGGGAAGGTCCACTCCAGGGTGGGCGCCTCGTCGGTGCGGCGTTCCCACTGCCCGCCGCTGTAGCGCAGCCGGTGGGCGCCGCGCCGCTCGCGCGAGACCGCGCCCGAGAGCCGGGTGCCGGCGGTCGGGTGCCAGCTGCTGAGCGCGTAGGCGATGTGTGCCTCGTCGGCCTCGGTCCAGTCGCCCATCGCCGCGGTGGTCAGCAGGTCGCCGAGACCGCCGAAGAAGGCCATGGCCGGGACGATCACCGCTCCCGCGTCCCGGGCCCGCTCGCGGTAGTGGGCGAAGGTGTCGAGGTTCGCCTCGAGCTCGGCCGCCACGTCCAGGTACGGGATCCCGGCGCGCAGCGCGGCCTCGATCACGGGGCCGGTGGTCGAGGCGAAGGGGCCGGCGCAGTTGACGACCGCCACCGTTCCCGCCAGGGCGCGGTCCAGCGAGGCCGGGTCCTCGACCGTCGCCACCCGGGCCTCGAGCCCGTGCTCGTCGGCCACCTCCGCCAGGGCCTTGGCGTTCCGTCCGGACAGCACCGGGACGAACCCGCGCGCGACCAGCTCCGCGACCACGAACCGCCCGGTGTGACCGTACGCGCCGAACACCGCGACGAACTGACCCGACCCCATGAGACTGCTCCTGTGTTCTCGAACGACCGCTGCGACGTCGGTCCGCTGTGGTCCGACACCCCCATCCTGTCCTCGCGACCGCACCCCGCACGAGTGTCGGAAACGACATCCCGCGTACAGTTCCGGACATGCCCCTTGTCGCGCTGGCCGTCACCGACGGCATGCTCCACTACGAGCTGTCCGTGGCCGTCGAGGTCTTCGGATCCGATCTGACCCACCTCGTGGACCCCTGGTACGACTTCGCCCTCTGCGGAAGCGGCCCGGTGCGGGTGGGCCGCTTCCACCTGGAACCCGACCACGCACTCGACCACCTCGCGCGCGCGGACACGGTGATCGTCCCCGGCTGGGCCGACACGGACCGCGAACCGCCCGCCGAACTGGTCGGGGCGGTGCGCGCCGCGCACGCGGCCGGCGCCCGGGTGGTCTCCCTGTGCACGGGCGCCTTCGTCCTGGGCGCGGCGGGGCTGCTCGACGGCAGGCGCGCGACCACGCACTGGGCCCACACACGGGAGCTGGCCCGGCGCCACCCCGCCGCCACCGTCGACCCGGACGTCCTCTACGTCGACAACGGCGACGTCCTCACCTCTGCGGGCAAGGCCGCCGCCATGGACCTCTGCCTGCACCTGGTCCGGCTCGACCACGGCTCGGCCGTCGCCAACCGGATCGCCCGCCGGCTCGTCGTCGCGCCGCACCGCGACGGCGGCCAGGCCCAGTTCATCGCGACCCCCGTCCCCGACCCGGGCAACCACCCCCTGGGCGAGCTCCTGCCCTGGGTACTGGAGCGGCTGGACCAACCGCTCACCGTCGAGGACCTGGCCCGTCGGGCCCGCATGAGTTCACGCCACCTCGGCCGCCAGTTCAAGCACCTCACCGGCACCACGCCGCTGCAGTGGCTCCACACCCAGCGCATCCGCCACGCCCAGGAACTGCTGGAGACCACCAACGCCACCGTGGACACCATCGCCGAGGCCACCGGCATGGGCACCGCCACCACCCTGCGCCGTCACTTCCACCGCAGCGTCGGCGTCCCGCCCGACACCTACCGCCGCACCTTCCGGCCCTGAGGGAACGGCTCCGAGGTCCGGTCGGGCCGGACGGGAAGGAGCAGGCATCGCACCCGCCCGACCGGTTGCCCGGCGATTCCGATCGGAGCACGCCGCGGGCTCTCACCATCGACCCCGCGAACCGGGATCGGAGCGAACCACCGCCCGGCACCTGCGTGAGGGCCGGAAGGGTCTGGACGCTGCGCCGGTGCCGGCCGTGTCGGCGGCGTAGGGTGGGTGGGTGTCGGCGGACGGTCTGGGGTTGGTGTGTCGGGTGCGGGGGGCGAGGCGGACGGGGCTTCGGCGGCGCGTGCGGAGCCGGAGCCGGAATCGGAGCCGGCGCGAACGCCGGGGACCGTCACGCCCGGCTACGTCCTCTGCTACGAGTGCGAGGGCCTCGGTCGGTGTCCGGGCTGCGGCGGCCGGGGGTGGGTGCTCGGTCCGTCCCGCCGCAGGAACCGCTGCCGGGAGTGTGCCACCACCAAGCTCTGCCCCGTCTGCCAGGGCGGGGGTCAGTTGAGCGTCTCCGGCCTGTCGCCGTACCAGCGCGGCTACTACCCGGGGCTGGACGCGGACTGACCGCACGGTCCGCCGGGCCCCGTGGGCCGTCCCCGGCAGCGGCACACCGGAGCGGCCCTGCCCGTCCAGCCGGGCCCGGCCGCTCCGCTGCACCGGCGCGGTCAGCCGCCGCTCTTGCGGCGGAAGTTGCGCTTGCCGCCCGCCGCGGCGTGCGTGCCGTGGATCTTCGAATCGCCGTTCGGACCGCCGGCCGTGCCGGCGCCCTTGGCACCGTGCTTGCGCTCCAGCGCGGCGAGGAACTGGGCCTTGACGTCGTCCGGGGCGGCCGCCCCGGCCTCCGGCTTCTCGACGTTCTCGGGGTTCTCGACGTTCTCGGGTGACGCAGCGTCGCCGCTCATACGGGGCCTCCTGGGGTGATGTCGGGTTGATGCCTTCATGGGACACCATGTCATGTTCCGAAGCCGGCCCGGTCTACCCGTCCACCCGGACCCACGCCGGGTCAGGCGCCCCGAGGTTGGTGCGGTGCGACCCGAGCGCACGATCCGCCCGCTCGAGCGGGGTGCCCGGGCGGACGGATCGGCTCGGTGGTGCCGGTCGGCGGGTCAGCCGGTGGTGGTGGCCGGCGCGGGGAAGGTCTCGCGGGGTCCGAAGTCGGTGTAGGTCGTGGTGATGACGGAGGTGACGGTCGTGCCTTCGCGGGGCACCTTCATGGACTGCGTCTCGGCCACCACGCGGCCGGCCCGGTCGATCCAGACGTCGTAGTCCTTCGAGTTGATGCCCTTGTCGGTCATCTTCTGGGACTCGCCGGGGTCGACGGCCTTGATCTGGGCGGCCGTCAGGCGCGCGCCGAGGTGGAAGGCCGCGACGCCGCTCTTCTGCTCCATGCCCTTGCGGGCGGCGGGGCCCGCGGCGACGAGCAGCTTGGCGAAGACGATGCCGTCGGAGTCGCCGCGGGTGTCCTTGTCACCGCCGAGCGGTGTCGAGATCCAGGCGCCGTCCGGCTTCGTCCTGTCGCGGATGAAGGTGGCCTCGCCGGTCTTGACCGTATCCATCCAGAGCGTCGGCTCGTCGATGCCGATGATCACCATCTTCGTCTCGCTCCGACCCTCCCGGGCCGGGGTGTTGAAGTTGATCCGGCCGGTCTGGGTCAGGACGGTCCCCTGACCGTTGGCCGTCGCGGTCGTCTTCATGGTCTCGGTGGCGGCGTAGGGCGTCGGATCGGCGTTGGCCAGGGCGACCGCGGGGTCGAACGCGCCGGTCGCGTCGACCGGGGCACCGGTGGCGGTCGGCGTCGCCGCGGCCGTCGCGGTGGGGGTCGCGGTGGGGGTCGGCGTCGGCGTCTCCGCGGCCGCCGTCGCGCTCGGTGTGGCGCTCGCGGTGGGGCCGGGGGAGGCCGGGGCACTGGCGGCCGACGGGGCGGACCGTGCGTCGTCGCCGTTGTCGCAGGCGGCCACGGCGGACAGGGCGAGCACCGTGGCAGCGGTGATCAGGGTGGTACGGCGGATCGTCACGAGTTCTCCGTCAGAGGGGGTGATCAGGGAGAACACTTTCACGAAACCCCGACATTCTCGAAAGCGTTTGCGACGGGCCCGCCGAGCACGCCGCCGCCGTGGCGCACCGGGCCCGCCCGGACGGCCGTTCGACGGCGCGTCGGTCAACGGCCGGGAGACTCCTGACGTCACCACGGGACCGCGCCAGGTGGTGGGCAGGGTGCCCTGGATGCCCTACCCTCGCTGGCTATGGCGTCGGTGCGACTCGCGGACATCGCGGCTCAGGCGGGAGTGAGCGAGCCCACCGTTTCGCGTGTGCTCAACGGGAAAGCGAACGTCGCCGACGCCACCCGGCAGGCCGTGCTGGCGGCGCTCGACGTGCTCGGCTACGAGCGGCCGGTCCGGCTGCGCCGGCGCAGTGCGGGCCTGATCGGGCTGGTCACGCCCGAGCTGAGCAACCCGATCTTCCCGGCGCTGTCGCAGGTGATCGAGCAGGCGTTGAGCCGGCACGGCTTCACGCCGGTGCTGTGCACCCAGACCCCGGGCGGTGCCACCGAGGACGAGCTGGTGGACGTGCTGGTCGACCGGGGTGTGTCGGGCATCGTCTTCGTGTCCGGTCTGCACGCGGACACCACCGCGGACCACGGCCGGTACGGTCGGCTGGCCGGGCGCGGGGTGCCGTTCGTCCTGATCAACGGGTACAGCGAGAGGATCGACGCGCCGTTCATCTCGCCGGACGACCGGGCGGCGATGTGGATGGCCGTCCAGCACCTGGTCGATCTCGGTCACGAGCGGATCGGGCTCGCGACGGGGCAGCGGCGTTTCGTTCCCGCGGTCCGCAAGATCGAGGGCTTCGTCGCGGCCGTGCGCGGCCTCACGGGGGTGCGCGAGGAGGAGGCCGCCGGCCTCGTCCACCACACGCTGTTCAGTGTCGAGGGAGGGCACGCGGCCGCCGGCGTCCTTCTCGACCGGGGGTGTACAGCGATCGCCTGCGGCAGTGACCTGATGGCACTCGGCGTGATCCGTGCCGTTCGGCAGCGGGGGCTGACGGTGCCGCACGACGTCTCGGTGGTCGGTTTCGACGACTCGCCGCTGATCGCGTTCACCGAGCCGCCGCTGACCACGGTCCGCCAGCCGGTCGAGGCCATGGCCACGGCGGCGGTGGAGGCGCTGCTCGAGGAGGTCGCGGGCGGTCAGGCCCAGCGGGGGGAGTTCGTGTTCCAGCCGGAGCTGGTGGTCCGCGGCTCCACCGCGAAGCCCCGCCGCCGAGGCTGATCCGGTTCCTGTCGTCGTCCGGCGCCCCGACCGGCGGGGGTCAGTCGGTTCGCCACCAGCTGGTGCTGTCGGCCTCGAGAAGGGCGGCGCCGCTCTCCCGGTCGTTCCGCGGTCCGGCCGAGGAGAGCAGCAGGACGCCGAGCCCGCCGCCGGGGACGGAGACCGGTTCGCCCGTGGTGTTGACGGTGCAGATCAGTGCGCCGTGCTCGCTGTCGCGGCGGAAGGCGAGCACCCCGGGCGCGAGGTCGAGCCACTCGACGGAGCGCCCGGCGCCGAGGGCGGGATCGGTCCGGCGGATGCGGAGCGCGCTGCGGTACAGCTCCAGGACGGATCGTCGCGGCGCATGTCGTCGGGGATGTCGGTGACCTCGGGGAGGCCGAGTTCCTCGCCCTGGTAGAGGTATGCGGATCCGGGCAGGGCGAGCATCAGCAGCGCGGCGGCCCGGGCCCGGCGCAGCCCGCGGGCGGGGTCCCCGTCGGCGTACCGGCTCGCGTGCCGGACGACGTCGTGGTTGGAGAGCGTCCAGGTGGTGGGGGCGTCCACGGCGCGCATGGTCGCCAGGGAGGCGGTGATCAGTTCGCGCAGCCTGCCGGCGTCCCAGGGGGCGTTCAGGAACTTGAAGTTGAAGGCCTGGTGGAGCTCGTCGGCCCGGACGTAGCGGGCGGTGCGGTCCAGGGACTTGGCCCAGGCCTCCGCCACCGCGATGCGCTGTCCCGGGTACTCCTCGAGCAGGGAGCGCCACGAGCGGTAGATTTCGTGCACCCCGTCCTGGTCGAAGTAGGGGACCAACTGTTCGCCGAGGAGGCCGAGTTGTTCGTGTCGGCCGAGGTCGGGGAGGCCGGGGGCCTTGACCAGGCCGTGGGCGACGTCGACGCGGAAGCCGTCCGCCCCGAGGTCCAGCCAGAACCGGAGGACAGCGGCGACGCCGTTCCTTCGCGCAGGGCCTGCAGGAACCACGGGTGCTGGTCCGAGCAGTGGTTGGGGACGATGTCGACGATGACCCGCAGGCCGAGGGCGTGCGCGTCCTCGATCAGCGCGCCGGCGTCGCCGACCGTGCCGTACGCCGGGTCCACGGCGCGGTAGTCGGCCACGTCGTAGCCGCCGTCGGCCTGGGGCGAGGTGTAGAACGGCGAGATCCAGAGCGCGTCGACGCCCAGGTCCCGCAGGTAGCCGAGCCGGCTGCGGATCCCGGCCAGGTCGCCGCAGCCGTCGCCGTCGCTGTCCGCGAAGCTGCGCGGGTAGACCTGGTAGACGACGGCGTCCTGCCGCCAGTCCGGAGCGGTGTGCGCGCGTGCCGGTGCCGTGGTGGGTGCGGTCATCGGATGGCTCCTCGGGTGACGGTCGGTGGGGCGGGGGTCGGGTCGGCCTCCGGACCGGTGGGACTCCCGGTCGGTCGGCGGCGGCTTCGCACCGGACGGGAACGGGACGGGACGGGACGGGCCTGGCCTGGCCGGGGGCGCGCCTGCGTGCGGGGTCGTCATGCCCTCGTCGGGGACGACGGCGGGGTGTCCGCCCACGATGCTTCCACCGGCTCCGAAGCGCTGCAAAGGCTTGCCGCAAGTTTCGGCTGCCGATCGCCGATCCGGCCGGTTCCGCCCTGACGCTGGAACAGCTGGCCGACCGGCCGGGGCCCCGCGCCGTGGCCGACCTCTACCGGGACCTGCGGGCCCCATGACCTGCCGGGCGACCCGGCGTCCGCGCCGCCGCGGGCACTCCGCGGAAGAACTGCAAGAAATTGCGGAAACAAGCGGCAAGATCTTGCCAGCCGGTTGCCGCTCCTGCTTGACTCCACCTCCGTCCGTCCAACGGACGACCCGTCGGAAAGCCAGGAACATCCCATGAGTACTGAGACGGACGTCCTCGTCCTCGGAGGCGCCGGGGTCGACACGATCGTGTACGTCCCCGAGCTTCCGCTTCCGTTCGCCGACAGCTACATGGTGCCCAGGATCGAGATGCGGGCGGGCCAGACCGGCGACTTCGTCACGCTCGGACTGACCGCGCTGGGACTGCGCACCCACCACCTCGACATGATCGGCGACGACCACCCGGGCGATCTGGTCCGCGCCCTCCACCGCGACCGCGGGATTCCCCTCACCGAGGTCCCGCTGCCCGGCGGGACCAAGCGCGCCGTCAACCTGGTCGGCCCCGACGGCCGGAGGCTGTCGCTCTACGACGACAGCCGCTCCCACGAGGCCGACCGCCTGCCCGAGGCCACCGTCCGGGCCCTGGCCGCGCAGAGCCGCCACGCCCACGTGTCGATCACCTACCCCTGCGCCTTCGCACTGCCGCTGCTGCGCGAGGCCGGCCTGACCGTCTCCACCGACCTGCACAACTGGGACGGCGCCAACCCCTACCACGAACCGTTCGCCCACGAGGCGGACCTCGTCTTCCTCTCCACCACGGCCCTGACGGACCCCGAGCGGACCATGCACCGGATCGTCCAGCGGGGCCGGGCCCGGACGGTCGTCGCCATGGCGGGCGCCGAAGGGGCGTACCTGCTGACCGACGGAACGCTCACCCACGTCCCGGCCGTCACCCCGCCCGCCCCGGTGGTCGACTCCAACGGCGCCGGCGACGCCTTCGTCTCCGGCTTCCTGCTCGGGTGGCTGGCCGGCGAGCCGGCGGCGCGGTGCGCCCGCTACGGGGCGATCGCCGGAGCGTACGCCTGCACGGTTCCGGGGACGAGCACCGACTCCATCGGCCGCGGCGACCTCCTCGCCCGCGCCGCGGAACTCGACGCGGAACTCGGCTCGGACCTCGACACGGAACCTGCCGCAGACCTCGGCTCGGACCTCGGCGCGGACCTCGAGACGGATCTCGGCGCGGCGGGGAGGGAGCACGCATGACGGACGGAGCGGCCGGCTACGACGTGCTCGTCCTCGGCGGGGGAGTGGCCGGCTGCGTCCTGGCGGCCCGTCTGAGCGAGGACCCGGACCGCACCGTGTGCCTGGTGGAGGCGGGCCCGGACTTCGGCCCCGACCGCCGGGCCTGGCCCGCGGGGGTGCTGAACGCCCGGGCGCTGCCGCGGGAGGAGGTGTGGGAGCGCGGTGCCGCCGCCCACCGCATCCGCGGGCGCCTCCTCGGCGGCTCCTCCGGCATCAACGGCTGCTGGAACACCTGGGGCTCCGAGGCGGACCACGCCGCGTGGGCCCGCCGCGGAGGCCCGCGCTGGACGGCCACGGCCATGGAGCCCTTCAGGCTCGCGGCCGTCTCCCGGATGGGCCTGCGCGAGGTGCCGGAGAGCGAGTTCTCCCTCTGGAGCGGGGCCGCCCTCGCGGCGGCCGCGGAACTCGGCTACGGCCGGGTGGACATGGGCACCGTCGGCGGCCCCGGTTACGGCACCCCCTTGCTCAACGCCTTCGACGGCGTCCGCCACAACGCGGCGTTCGCCTACCTGGAGGAGGCGCGGTCCCGGCCCAACCTGACCGTCATCGGCGACGCCACCGTGGACCGGCTGGACATCCGCGGCGGCCGGGCCCACGGCGCCCTCGTCGAGCTCGACGGCCGTCGACGCACGCTCGTCGCCGACAGCTACCTGCTCGCCTGCGGCACCTTCGGCTCGCCCGCCGTCCTGATGCGCAGCGGCATCGGCCCCGCGGACCACCTCCTCGACCTCGGCGTCCGACCCGAGGCCGACCTTCCCGGAGTCGGAGCGAACCTGGCCGACCAGCCCGGCGTCTTCGTGCCGCTCCGGTCCACGGACGAGCTGAACGCGGCACTCGCCGCCAAGGAGGCCGACGGCGACCTGTACGTCAGCCGCATGCTGGTCCGGGCGGCCGGCGCATTCTGTCCGGACGACTCCTGGAACCTCCACATCCTGCCCGTCGCCGGCCCCCCACTCTTCGGCAAGCTCCCGCCGGGCCAGTACGAAGCCGGCATCTCCGCCTTCGTGATGAACCCGGTCTCGCGCGGCACCGTGCGGCTCACCTCGGCCGACAGCGCCGCGCCCCCGCGGATCGACCCCGGCTTCCTCACCGACGAGGACGGCCGGGACCTCGCCGTCCTGCGCTCGGGCCTGGAGATCGTCGAACGGATGGCCGCCGGCACGGCGCTGAAGCCCCTGGTCGGACCCGTCCACGGCCGCCCCGCCCAGGACCTGTCCGACCAGGACCTGCGCGCCCGCCTCGGCACCTACTGGCACCCCGTGGGCACCTGCGCCATGGGCACCGCGGACGACCCCCTCGCCGTGGTCGACGGCGAGGGCCGGGTGCGGGGCACGACGAACCTGCGGGTCGTCGACGCCTCCGTCCTGCCGACCGTCCCGGCGGCCAACACCCAACTGCCGGTCCTCGCCCTCGCGGAGATGCTGGCGGACCTGATCCGAGGAGAGCGATGACCGGAACGGACAACGGCAGACTGGTGTACGGCTGCATGGGACTCGGCGGCACTTGGGACGCCAGCCCGTACACGGCCGCGGATGTCGGCCGTGCCGAGGCCGCGATCGGCGCCGCACTGGACGCCGGGATCACCGTGTTCGACCACGCCGACATCTACCGCCACGGGAAGTCCGAAGCGGTCTTCGGCGAGGTCCTGGCGGCGTCGCCCGAGCTGCGGCAGCGCATCACCCTGCAGACCAAGTGCGGCATCCGCCTGCCGGACGGCGGCCGGCCCGGCCACTACGACCTGCGCGGACCGAGCATCCTGCGGCGGGTCGAGGAGAGCCTGGCCCGGCTGCGCACCGACCGGCTCGACGTCCTGCTGCTGCACCGTCCCGATCCGCTGGCCGGGCCGGAGGAGATCGCCGAAGCCCTCGGCACCCTCCACCGCCAGGGCCTGGTGCGGGAGTTCGGAGTCTCGAACATGAGCGCCGCGCAGATCGCCCACCTCCAGGTGCACCTGGACGTCCCGCTGGTCGTCAACCAGCTGGAGATGAGCCTGGACCGCCGCGACTGGGTCGAGGCCGGGGTCCTGGTCAACACCACCGCCGCCGCGTCGAACGGCTTCCCCCACGGGACGGTCGAGTACTGCACCGCCAACGGGATCGCCCTGCAGGCCTGGGGCGCCCTGGCCCGGGGCCGCTTCACCGGAAGCGAACCGACCCCGGCCGGGGAACTCGTCAAGAAGCTGGCCGCCCGCAAGGGCACGACACCGGAGACGATCGTCCTGTGGTGGCTCCAGCGCCACCCGGCCGGCATCGCCCCGGTCATCGGCACCGCCAGGCCCGAACGCATCACGGCCTGCCGCGACGCGGTGCGGCGCGAGCCCGAGCTGAGCCACGAGGAGTGGTACGAGCTGTGGATCGCCGCCCGCGGCGCCCCGCTGCCCTGATCCCACGGCACCGGAAGCGACCCCGCTCCGGGACGGCGGCCCGGTGCGGGGTCTCCTACCTGCGCGGGGTCTCTCACCGGCGCTGGGTCTCCTACCGGCGCCGGGTCCGCCCGGAGCGGGGTCCTCACCGGCGCGGGTCCGGCGATCGGGGTCAGCTGCGCCAGGTGTCGGCCAGGGTGACCCTGCCGTCGGCGGGCACGGTGGCGGTGCGATTGGCACCGGATTCCCAGGTGACGTTCCCGGCGGCGTCCTTGCGGACGTACTCGGAGGTAGACCTGCCGGGCCCGGAAAACTCATCGCCGCGCCGGCACCCGAACTTCCGTCGTGCCGAACGGCGGCGCCGCCCCAGGCGGACCCGGGGCGACGCGGGCGGCGGTGGGCCGGACCTCAGGCCTTCGTCGTGGTGGCGGAGGTCTCGGCGCGCTGCTTGGCGACCAGACGGTGGCGCAGCGCGGCGGAGGCCGGGTCGGCGTCGACCTCGCGCCAGCGCCGGCGGTCGAAGCCGGGCGTGTCGGCCCATTCCTCGGCGGCCTCCACCAGGGACTGCCAACTCTGGCGAAGGGTGTGCACGTGCTCCGTCCGGTGCCGGTCGTCGGGGTTCTCGGCCAGGCGCGTGAGCATCACCTCGGCGCGGGCGGTCGCGGTGCGCACCAGGCTGGACAGCGCCCGCGCGGCGCGCTGCTCCGGGCTGCCGAAGGCGCCGTCTCCCGCCATCGGACTGATCTGCTCGTTCAGAAAGCTGTGAATGGCCTCGATGTCGGCCTGGGTGAGGTCCACCGCGTAGTGCAGCGGCTCGGTGGGCGGGGTACTGGTGTCGGCCACGGGGTTCCCTCGGTTTCGGGCAGGCGCTCGGACGGGTCGTCGCGCCGGGGTGTTCGCCTCGGACAGGCCATGTCTATCCGATACGGCAGGACCTGACAGGCGTTTCGGCGAGACCTGCGCGGCGCCCCGGCGAGCCGGGCGCGGCCGCGGGACGGGATCGCCCTCTGTCGCCACCGACAACGCAACGAGAACCTCAGGAGGAGGCGTCCTCGACCGTGCCGGAGAGGCGGTAGGCGGTGGAGGTGTCGACGCCGAGGGTGGTGAGGAGGTCGAGGGCGGCGGTCAGGGGCGGGGCTCCGGCCAGGCGGGCGGCGGCGAGGTGGGCGGGGAGACGGCCGGTGGCGGCCAGGGTCGTCCACTGTGTTCCGGAGAGGGCGAGGTAGTGCAGGCCGGGGAGGTCGGCCAGCAGCGCCAGGTCCGGGCCGGAGCAACGGGACAGGTCGAGGGAGCGCAGCGCGGGGAGGGTGCGCAGCGGGGCGAGGTCGATCGGGGCCTCGGCGCCGATGGTCAGTGAGGCGAGGTGCGGGTGGTCGGTGAGCGGGGTGAGGTCGGCGTCGGGGGCGAGGTTGACGGCCAGGTCCTCGAGGGGGAGTGCTGCCACGGGGGACAGGTCGGCGGTGGCGCAGCGATTGAGGTGCAGGCGGCGCAGGCGCGGGGTGGCGGCGAGCGGGGTGAGGTCGACGGGGGACGGGGCGTCATTGAGGTGGACGGCCTGGACGCCGGGCGCGAGCCGCTCGTCGAGGGCCGGGACCACCAACTGGCGCGACCTGTCGCCGGTTTGCCGCGGGGCGTGCGGGTCGGGTCGGCCCAGAAGCCCGCCGAGCCAGGCGGTGACGGAGGAGGCGACGTAGCGCGGGCCGTCGGTGAAGTCGCGGCCGACCTCGATCACCTGACCGGGGCGGCCGTCCGCGGCGGGCGCGAGGTCGACGGCGAGGAAGTTGCCGTCGTACCGGGTGGCGAAGGGAAGCCAGCCGGGGCGGCCGGAGCAGCGGCGTACCGTGTTCGGCGGGTCGGCGTCGAAGATCACCTGGTTCCGGTCGAGCTCCCAGCCGAACCAGGTCGGGACGGCGGTGTAGTCGTCGTGCCCGGCCAGGGCCTGGTCGAGCGACAGCCAGGCGTGTCCGCCCAGCGACTCGCTGCCGCCGTCGCCGTCGGCTTCCCGGTAGAGCGCCCGCAGGTCCGCCGGCAGCGGCCGGCCGAGGTGGCGCTCGGCGGCGACGAACTGCTCCTCGGTGGCGGGCGCCGGCATCTCCGGTTCCGCACCGGGGCGCTCGGCGTGCTGCCGGAGGACGGCCCGCAGCCGTTCGACCGCCTCCTCCGGCACCCCGGCCTGGCTCGGCGCGGACGGTTCCGTGTCGTCGGCCGCGCCCGGCTCGGACGGCCTGAAGCCGGGGTCGAGGGTCAGCGTCCAGCCGTCCTCGGGGCCGCTCCCGGGCTGCAGGGCGTCCCGGAACACGACCAGCTCGAAGACACCCGACGGGCGGCAGGTCAGCTCCAGGACGATGGCCTCCCAGCCGTGGCTCTCCCGGAACCGGGACGCCAACGACGCGAGGGCCTGGTGCGGGAACGGGACGGAGAAGTGGACGTCGGGTCTTTCCGGCACCACGTACCCGCTGCCGGACAGACCGGTGCCCCACGGGCCGGCGTGCCCTCGCAGCACGCACGCCGTCCAGCCCTCGGGCGCCTTCGCGACGACGTCCGCCGTGATCCGTCGAGCCGTCTGTTCCACCGTCAGGTCCATGCCTGCCCCTTCGTCCGCACCGCTCGGACGAGCATGTCAGCAGGCACTGACAGAGCGATCGGCGGCCGCTTGGGAACGCCCGAGCCACGACCTTGATCGTGCACGATCCCGGTGATCGAGGTCGACGGTGGACGGACGACCCGGTGGTCCAGGTCGGACCGCTGCCTGCCATAATCGGGCGACTTCACCCAGAGGAGACTTCTTCACATGCGTCTGCGTCACGCCTTCAGGCTGACCGCCGTGGCGGCCACCGCCACCCTGGGCCTGTCGGTCCCGGCCGTCGTCGGACCGGCGGCCACGGCGGCCACGGCGGCCGCGCCCCGTGTCCAGCAGCACGTCCAGGAGCAGGCGCGGATCACCGGTGCCGGGGCGCCGACGCAGGTCCGGACCGGCGTCGATCCCAGGACCGCCGTGCTCCAGCCCGGTGAGCGGGTGCAGGTGCTGGGCGTCGACGACACCTCGGTGCTGAACAGCGGTGCCCACTACGGCTACGGTGTGTGGGCCACGTTCTCGACGCTGCCCGTCGCCCATCAGCCCTTCGCGGTGAACACCGTCACCTCGACCGCCATCGGCACCACGGCCGACAGCGTGGTCCACAACGTGGTCGCCGCCGGCGGTCGGGTCTTCATGGCCGACCGGCGCATGTCGGACGGCCGCTGGTCCTCGTGGGGTGAGGTCACCTCGACCGGCGCGGCCGGTCCGCTGCCCGGCGCACCTCAGCAGATCGCCGCCACCGCCATGGGCCGCAAGCTGCACGTCCTCGCCCTGGTCGACGGTGAGGTCTACCAGGCCACCGGCGACTGGAACACCGGTACCTGGTCCGGCTGGGGCGACGTCAGCTCGACCGCCGGCCTGCCCGTCGCCACCCGCATCGCGTCCGCCGTCACCGGGAACTCCCTGCACGTCGTGAGCCTCGGCCTCGACGACGGGGTCCACGTCGCGGACGGCGACTACGACCGCGGCACCTGGGGCGTCGGCGAGCCCACGGCCGTGCTCGGCCTGCCCTCCGCCGAACCGATCAGCGGGCTCTCCGCCGCCGCGATCGGCAGCAAGCTGCACATCGTCGCCGCGGCCGGCGACCGCCTCCACCAGGCCAGTCGCGACTACGCGGCCGGCTCCTGGGTGGGCTGGGGCGACCTGACCGCCGCCACCGGACCGCTCGGGCCGGTCAAGCGCGTCTCCGCCGTCGCGATCGGCAACAAGCTGCACCTGTACGCCCTCGCCTCCGCGTGGATGTACGACGCCACCGGCGACTACGACCGCGGAACCTGGTCCGGCTGGGGCAATGTCACCGCCGCCGTCGACGCTCCGGGGCTCACCGACCTGGCGGTCGCCGCCTCCTGACCCGTCTCGACGAACGCAGCGCGTCGGCCACCGGCACCGCCCGTAGCGCTCCATCGGCACGTGCGGCAGGGATCGGATCGCGGCCCGGCCGACCCCGGGCTCGACGGATCCCGGTCGGAATAGGCGGTGCCCGGGCGCTGTTGATCACCGGTGATGGTTGAGAGAGCCGAATCGAGGGGGACACCATGAGTGGAGCGATCACCGCCGTTGCCAGGCTGAAGGCCGCGGCGGGGCAGGAGGAGGCCGTGCGGGCGCAGGCGTTGTCGCTGGTCGAGCCGACGCTCGCCGAGCCGGGGTGCCTGTTCTACCGCCCGTACCAGGACCCGCTGGACCCGGCTTCCTGGGTGGTCGTCGAGCAGTGGGCGAGCCGGGCGGAGTTCGAGGCCCACCTGGCCGCTCCGCACATGGTCGAGGCCTTCGCCGCGGGTGCCACCCTGCTGGCCGCTCCTCCGGAGCTCCAGGTCCTCGTCGATCTTCCTTGAAACCAGGACGGTTCGGCGACGAGGCGCTGACGCGCACCGTGCTCGCCGGTCCGGTCGGACAGCAGGCCCGGATCACCACCCTCCTGGTCCGCGACGGCGACCGCGCCCCGGAGCTGACGTTCCGCAGCCTGGCGACGGAGCCCGAGGACCCGTCGGCGGCCCGGCTGGGCGCCTCGGTGACGAAGTTCCTCGACCTGGCCCGGGCCAAGTTCCTGGGCCTGCCGGTCGGCTGAGCCGCACCCGCACCGGGGTTCGAAGGCCCCCTTCCGGAGGCCTTCGAACCGGTCAGGGGCCGAAGGGCGGCGCGTGGTGTCGGTCCGGTGTGATGGGGTGACGACCGTGTTCAGCATCACCGTTTCACGGACCCTCACCGTCGTCGACGTGGCCGCCGCGTTCGCGGAGCTGGTCCCGCCCGGTCTGACGCTGGTGGTCGAGCCGGACGAGGCGGATGTTCCGGACGACACGGGCGACCTGTGGATACGCCTGGTGCGCACCGAGGATCTGGCGTGGCCACTCTCCCTGGACGTCGTGGGCGGCTACGGCTGCGGACTCGGGCCGCACCCTGACCTGTGCGTCGCGGAGCACCTGGGAGAGCGGTACGGCGTGGACGTCCTGTGCGGCGTCGACCCGGCCGCCGGTGACGCCGATGTGGACCCTGACGATCCGTACTACCGCCTGGCGCTGGTCGGCGGTCGGTGGTACCTGGCCAGCACGGCCGGCACGAGGCTCGCGGGGCCGTCCGCGCTGGGTGCCGTGGGTGACGCCGACGGATCCCGTACCGAGCCGGGCGACGAGTCCGTCGAGCTGATCCGCCAGGTCGCGGTCGACACGCGCCGTGACACACCGCGCCCCCGGCTCGGCGGACTCGTGACCGGGCGGGAGATCGGGACCGCCCGGCCCCGTCAGGGGGACAGCCCCTGACCGACCCGGCCCACGAGCGCGGAGATCCTGACGTGTTCGGCGAACGACGACCGGCCGACGGGCAGGGACCGGCGAACGTACTCGGCGAAGGCCGGCCGGTCCTCCGGGGCGTGCGGTTGTCTTCGAGGACCGCCGAATTGACGCCGCCCGTGATCCGGTCGAAGGTCAGTTCGTCGTCGTACTCGACGACGATTTCCCGCACCCGTTCGAATCCGGCGGCGGCGAGCGACTGCCCGTACCGGTCCCGCATGTCGGGCTCCGGGTCCATAAGGCGCTCGGGACGGCGGAAGCGGAGCCGGAACCGGAGCCGGAGCCGGAGCCGGAGTGAATGCCGTATTCGGGCTCCCGTCCGTCATTTCCTGCTTTGCCCGCCTGCTGACGGCCGATTTCCCGGACTTTACGTCTGCGGCGAAGTATTTCGGCCAACTTGTCGCCGTAGAGGTGACGTGTCCCCACCAAAGCTGGCACTGTACCGTCCCATCGCCGCGAAGCCCGCCCCCCAGTACTCCTGGGTGCGCCGCACGACGCGGCGAGCGCGACGAAGACCGTTCCAGCCACGCGAACCACCAAGCTCTACCGGGCGGCCTCACCTTCGGCCGCCCGGCTGACTCCGGCCGTCCTGACCCCGGCCGTCGCAGAAGGAGTTCAGTGTGACTCGATCCCCCGGAAAGTCCGTCACCGCCGGCGCGTTGATCGCCGGCGCCGCGATGATCGTGGCCGCCCTGCCCGCCGGTACCGCCTCCGCCCAGGACGACCCGACCGGGGCGTCCGCCGAGGTGCGGGCCTTCGCCGGCGCGCTACCGGTGCAACTGTCGGCCGCGCAGCGCGGCGAGTTGCTGGCCGCCGCTGACGCGAACCGGGCGAACGTCGCCGGATCGCTGAAGCTGGGCGCGAAGGAGGCACTGGTCGTCAAGGGCGTCACCAAGGACGCCGACGGCACCCTGCACACCCGTTACGAGCGGACCTTCGACGGACTGCCGGTCCTCGGTGGCGACCTGGTCGTCCACAGCGCCCGGGGCGGCTCCATCAAGGGCGTCACCAGGGCCACCGACGCGAGCATCGCCGTCGACACCACCCCCGGGGAGGGGCCGGACGCGGCGAAGGGCCTGGCGCTCGAGAGCGCCGGGAGCGCGAGGATCGCGGAGCCGGCGGCCGACAACAGCCGCAAGGTGGTCTGGGCCGCGTCCGGCACCCCGCGTCTCGCCTGGGAGACGATCGTGACGGGCACGCAGGAGGACGGCACGCCGTCCGAGCTGCACGTCATCACCGACGCCGGCTCCGGCAAGAAGATCTTCGAGTACCAGGGCATCGAGACCGGCGTCGGCAACAGCAAGTACTCCGGTCAGGTCACCATCGGCACCTCGGCGGCCGCCACCGGTGACTTCGCGATGACCGACCCCGCCCGCGGCGGCCACAGCACCTACGACCTGAACGGCACCAGCTCGACGAGGACGCTGTTCACCAACCCGACCGACACCTGGGGCGACGGCACCGTCACCAACCGGCAGACCGCCGCCGTGGACGCCGCCTACGGCGCCCAACTCACCTGGGACTACTACAAGGACGTCCACGGCCGCTACGGCATCAAGGACGACGGCGTCGGCGCCTACACCCGGGTCCACTACGGCAACAACTACGTCAACGCGTTCTGGTCCGACACCTGCTTCTGCATGACCTACGGCGACGGCGCGGGCAACGTCAAGCCGCTCACCTCCATCGACGTCGGCGGTCACGAGATGACGCACGGCGTCACCTCCGCCACCGCGGGCCTGATCTACAGCGGCGAGTCCGGCGGCCTGAACGAGGCCACCTCCGACATCATGGCCGCCGCCATCGAGTTCTGGGCCGGCAATCCCGCGGACCCGGGTGACTACCTGGTCGGCGAGAAGATCGACATCAGGGGCGACGGCACCCCGCTGCGCTACATGGACAAGCCCTCCAAGGACGCCAAGTCACGGGACGCCTGGTCCGCCGACCTCGGCACCGTCGACGTGCACTACTCCTCCGGCCCGGCCAACCACTGGTTCTACCTGGCCTCCGAGGGCAGCGGCGCCAAGACCGTGAACGGCGTGGCCTACGACTCCCCGACCTCCGACGGCCTGCCGGTCACCGGCATCGGCCGGGACGCCGCCGCCAGGATCTGGTACCGGGCGCTGACCACCTACATGACCTCGTCCACCGACTACGCCGCCGCCCGCACCGCCACCCTCCAGGCCGCCGCCGACCTGTACGGGCAGCTCAGCGCCACCTACATGAACACCGCCAACGCCTGGGCGGCCGTCAACGTCGGCCCGCGCGTCGTCGACGGCCTCCTGATCGACCCCGTCGGCAACCAGGTGACCGAGATCGGCGTCCCCGCCGAACTCCGGGTCAAGGCCGTCAACTTCAACCCCGGCGCCGTCACCTACCACGCGACCGGCCTCCCCGAGGGCCTGGCGCTCCACCCGGTCACCGGCCGCATCACCGGCACCCCGACCGTCGCCGGCACCTCCACGGTCACCGTCACCGCCAAGGCCTCCCACCGCAGCAGCCTCTCGACGACCTTCACCTGGAAGGTCTCCCCGGGCATCTTCACGAACGCGACCGCCGTGCCGATCCCGGACGGCGGCCCGGCGGTCTTCTCGGACATCGTCGTCGACCGGATCGCGGGCCAGGCGCCGCGCGACCTCGGGGTGGGCGTGGACATCAAGCACACCTGGCGCGGTGACCTGGTCGTCGACCTGGTCGGCCCGGACGGCACGGTGTACCCGCTGAAGAAGAGCAGCCTCGGCGACTCGGCCGACAACGTCGTCGAGACCTACACGGTGGACGCCTCCGCCCAGCTCGCCAACGGCACCTGGCGGCTCCGGGTGCAGGACGTGTACCGCAGCGACTCCGGCCGCATCGACGGCTGGAAGATCATCTTCTGATCGGACTCCCACCGGGGCGATCGGGCCGGCTCCCCGGAGCCGGCCCGATCACGGGCGTCCGGCACCGCCTCGCGGCCGACAGGTGGTCAGGTGGACGGGTGGGCTCAGGTGGACGGGTGGGGGCCGCCGGTGAGGAACTCGACCAGGGTGCGGACGCCGAAGCCGGTGGCGCCGGTGACCCATTCGGCGTCCGTCCCGTCGGCGAGGGCGGTGCCCTGGATGTCGAGGTGGGCCCAGGGGATGCCGGGCGGGACGAACTCGCGGAGGAAGTGGCCGGCGAGCAGTGCGGTGCCGTGCCGGGTGCCGAGGGTGTAGTTGACCAGGTCGGCGACCCGGGAACGGAGTTGGGGCCGGTACGCGTCGGGGAGCGGCAGCGGCCAGAGCGGTTCGCCGGCCCGGGTGCCGGCAGCGCGCAGGCGGTCCAGCAGGGCGTCGTCGGTGCCCATCAGCGCGGCGACGCGGCGGCCCAGGGCGATCGCGGCGGCGTCCGTGAGGGTGGCGATGTCGATGATCGCCTGCGGCCGGGTCTCGGCCGCCAGGACCAGTGCGTCGGCCATGATCAGCCGTCCCTCGGCGTCCGCGTGGCAGATCTCGACGGTGGTGCCGTTGCGCATCACCAGGACGTCGCCGACCCGGATCGGGTCGGCGTTGGGCATGTTCTCGGTGAGCGGCAGCCAGGCGTCCACCGCGACGGGGCAGTCCAGCGCGCCCAGGACGGACATCGCCCCGAGGACGGCTGCCGCCCCGGCCATGTCGGCCTTCATCCCGGCCAGGTGCGCGTTGGGCTTCAGGGACAGGCCGCCGGCGTCGAAGGTGACGCCCTTGCCGACCAGCGCGATCCGTTCGGTCCGTTCGGTCCCCCCGTCCCCGTCGGTCCCCCCGTCCCGTTCGGACCAGCCGTCCCGTTCGGACCAGCCGTCCGGCCGGTAGCCGAGCTTGACCAGTCTGGGCGGCACCAGGGAGCCCCGGCTGACCCCGAGCAGTCCGCCCAGCCGCTCGTCGGCGATCCGTCGGCCGTCCCAGACCTCGCACTCCAGCCCGGCCGCCGCGGCGACCTCGACCGCCTGCTCGGCGAACGCCGGCGGGGTGAGGGCCTCGCCCGGTTCGTTGACCAGGTCGCGTGCCAGGAGGACGGCCTCGCCCAGCCGACGGCCCTCGAACAGGCCGCGGGCGGCGTCCGGTGTCCCGGCGGTGATCACCTCGATGTGCTGGTCGGTCGGTGCGGTCGCGCCGCTGCGGTACCGGGTGAACCGGTACCCGCCGAGCAGGTAGCCCTCGACGAGCGGCCGCAGGTCGGTGCCCGGCGGGTGGACGGCCAGCCGCCGGTAGGCGCGGACGGCCCGGGCCAGCCCGGCCGCCGCCGCGCGGACCGCGTCCCGGCCCGTCCGGCCCCGCGGTCCGAGGCCGAGCAGCACGGTCACGGGAGTGCCGGGCAGCTGCAGCACCTCGCCCACCTCGCCGCCGAAGCCGGTCCCGGCGAGGAACGCGGCGGACAGCTCGACGGGCAGCTCGAAAGGCAGCTCGACGGGCAGATCGGCGGGCGGTTCACCGGCCCACACCGGCCGCACCACGGCCTCGGTGCCGGGCCCGGGCTCGGGGCGCAGCGACCAGGTGACGCTCACGGCCGTTCCCGTCGGGCGGCGCGGCGCGCCGCTCCCCAGGCCTCCAGGTCGGCGAGGTACCCGCGGGCCGGCTCGGCCGTGCCGTTGGCCGCGGCGACGGCCGCCCAGCCGCGCGCCGCGGAGATCGCGTACGGGTCCAGCCGGAGCGCCTGGAGGTAGCAGTCCTCGGCCAGGACCGGCTCGCCGGCCCGCCGGAAGCACTCGGCCGCGGACGCGTACCCGAACGCGGTGGAGACCGGGCCGAGCCGGGCGGTCCGCAGGAAGCTGTCGGCCGCCTCCCGGGGACGCCCGCGCCGCAGCAGGCCCTCCGCCACCTCGATGTGCGTCTTGGGCTCGTACGGGTCGAGGGCCAGCGCCTCCGCGACCAGCAGGTCGCCGCGTTCGTCCTCGCCGAAGGCGTAGCACTCCTTGGAGCGGCTCTCCACGCACGCCCGCAGGTTCTCCCGCTTGAGGAACTCCTGGTACGGCCCCTCGGCGGGCACCGCCCGGGCCAGCTCCTCGGCGCGGTCCATGTCGCGGGCCAGCCACGCGCGGTCCCTGGCCATGAACGGGACGAAACTGACGCTGCGGTAGAACCGGCTCTCCATCATCGTCTTCTCGAACGCGGAGCGGTCCGGGTCCGCCAGCAACTCCTCCATCGCCCGGGCCCCGGTCTCCCGCCAGCGCGTCGCCTCCTCCAGCGAGCGCGTCTCGCGGGCGTGGAACACCACCGCCACCACGGCGATGACGAACCGCAGGTGGGTCGGGCAGGCCGGGTGTTCCGCGATGGCGAACGAGGTCTCCGGCGCGGCCACCCGGGTGCCGATCGAGGCGACGTACCGCACCAGGTCGCGCCAGTGGTGCAGCCGCAGCTCGGCCGGGGTCCGGAGCCGGTCGACCGGCACGGCCGGGATCAACTCCAGGACCAGCTTGAGGAATCCGAGCCGGTACAGCACCATGGCGATCTGCTGCCGGCGCTCGGGTCCGCAGGTGTCGAAGTCGTCGAGCCACGCGCAGAGCCGGTTCCAGGGTTCCGTGCGCAGGTGCTCGGGCAGTTCGGCCGGATGGTCGACCGCGAACTCGGTCAGCCCGGACTCGCGGATCAGGTTGCCGCGGAAGGCGGGTGGCATCAGGCGCTGCCAGTTGACCTCGTCCCGCTCGGCCCCGCGCTCGGCGAACTCGTAGGCCAGGCTGGGCAGTCGGGCGTACAGGCCGGGGGACTCGGACTCGCCCAGGTTGAAGTACGAGGCGTACATCCGGTAGTGCCAGTTGTTGGTGTGGGGGAGCCTCCGGTCCCGGGTGGCGGCGCGCTCGGTCAGTTCGGCCAGCGGCAGGTCGCCGTCGTCGCGGCAGGCCTTCAGCAGCGCGTCCCGGGTGGCGGCGGCGCGCGGTGCGGCCCGGAAGGCCCGTTCGGCGAGCACCCGGGCGAACTCGGTGTGCCCGAGGCCGCGGGCGCGGTCGGCGGCCCGCAGCAGTGCGAAGGCGGTGCCGAACGGGCCGAGCCGGGCGGCGTGCAGGTAGCCGGCCAGCGCCTCCTCGTGCTCGCCGGCGCGCTCGTGGGCCTGCGCCGCCTGCATCCGGATCTTCACGTCCCACGGATCGAGGGCCAGGCCCTCCTCGACGGCGGCGCGTTCGGCCTCGGCGTCGCCGAGGCGGACCACGATCTCCAGGTGCCGGTCGAGCAGTCGCCGACGGGTCTCCAGCAGGACCAGTTCGTCGTCCTGATCGGGTGCGGTCAGCTCGGCGACGCTCGCCCGGACGTCGGCCAGCAGTGCCCGGGCGCCGCCGAAGTCCCGCTGCCGCTCGGCGTGCATCACCTCGCGCAGCGCCAGTCGGGCGGTGAGGACGGTGTGGGTGAAGGGGGTGAGCTCGCCCGCGATCGCCTTGAGCAACTCCCGGGCGCGGCCGAGGAACAGCGGCGCGGCGGAGTCGTCCCCGGCGTGCCGGGCGAGCAGGTAGCCCCAGGCGGCCACCGCCTGGACGTGGGCGATCGTGGGCGCGGGGTGGTCGGCCAGCACCCGGTAGGCCGCGGTGGTCCGCTCGGAGAGGCCTTCGGAGCCGAACAGGGCGGCCGCGCGGGCGGCCTGGACGCCCGCCGTCACCCGGTCCCGGCAGGCCGCCGGGTCGAGGTCGTCCGGGACGACCTCCAGCACCGCGGCGGGGAGGCAGACCGCGACCAGCCAGTGCGCGAGCCCGGCCCGGTCCAGCCGGTCCAGTTCGGCGTGCCGCCGGTACGCCTCGGTCAGCCGCCGCCAGGCGGGTGAGGCCAGCTCGTCGGGCAGGTCGGTCGGGAGCACCGCCCGGTAGGCGGTCAGCCGGGATTCCTGCACCAGCAGCCGGCGGTAGCTCGCGGGCATCGTCATGCCGAACCGCAGCGCGTCCGGGGAGGGGTTCTCGAAACGCCGGGCGGCCAGGATCGCGGACCGTGCCTGGACGGCCGTGGCCGGTGACTCGGCGCCGTCGAAGTACGGGCGGTGCACCTCGAAGGTGAGCCAGCTCGGCGCGTTGACGCCGACGATTCCGTGACTGAATTCCCAACGGTTCACGCGGTAATTCCTCTACTTTTCGGACGGCGGTTCCGGGCGGTCGGCGACATGCCCCGCGCTGCAATTCCGGCGTGCCGGAACCAACAACGCGGGGCATGCGTGGAGCGTCGGGATCAGCGTCGGTATCAGACGCCGCCGTCGTCGATCAGACAGGTCCAGCAGTCCGCCGCACCAGTGCTGATCTCGACCTCGTCCTCCAGGGACTCCCAGGTCTCGTAAGCCATTTCGCCACCCCTCTCTTTTCACGGGCCGGTCCGGATATTCGGTCCGGCGAAGCGGTTGAGCGATATTCTTCGGGAGCCGGAACAACGCCGTCAAGGCTTCTGCGCGGCAAGCTCCGAGAGGATCTCCGACACTTCCTCGTCGGTCGTCCAGAAATGCGGGGACACCCGGACGAAGCCGTCCGGAACGGAAACGTGTATGCCGGCCGACGTCAATCTCCGGGCGATCTCCACCCCGCCCGTGCGGCGGCCGGTGAAACTCACCACGCCCGAGTGCCCGGCGGCGTCCGCGGGGAGCGCCAGGGGGTGGCCGAGTTCGGCGATCCCGGTGCGCAGCCGGTCGGTTAGGGTGCGCACCCGCTCGGCGACCGCGGTGATGCCGGTCTCCTCCAGTTCGGCCAACGCGGCGGCGAGCCCGGCCATGCCGACCAGGTCGTACATCCCGCCCTCGACCCGGGCGACGCCGGCCCGTTCGGGCAGGTCGTAGCGCAGGTGCCCCGGCCCCTTCGACACCTCCGCGGCGCCCTGGTGGCCGTACCAGCCGGTGGGCGTGGAGCGCAGCAGCTCCAGCCGGTCGGCCCGGCAGTAGAACACTCCGGTGCCCGGTGGCCCGCACAGCCACTTGTGCGCGCCCGCGGCCAGGAAGTCCACCGGGGTCTCGGCCACCGACAGCGGCAGCGCGCCGAAGCTCTGCACGGCGTCCACGCACACCAGCGCCCCGACCTCGGCGGCCAGCGCGCAGATCCGGTCGAGGTCGCAGCGGAAGCCGGTGGCGAAGTTGACGTGGCTCACCGCCACGAGGCGGGTGGCCGGTCCGAGGGCCCGCGCCACGTCCTCGAGCCGGTAGCCGCCGTCACGCATCGGCACCCAGACCGGTTCCACCCCGTGGCGGCGCAGCCGCAGCCACGGCCGGACGTTGGCCGGGAAGTCCCGGTCGAACAGCACGACCCGGTCGCCCGGGCGCCAGTCCAGTCCGTCGGCCACCAGATGGACGCCGGTCGAGGTGTTGGGGACGAAGGCGACCTCGTCGGGCGTGCAGCCGAGCAGCCGGGCGACGGACTGCCGGGCGGCGTTCCGCGCGCCGAACAGCCGGCCGACCCCGGCGCTGCCGTACGGGAGCGCCTCGTCCACGGCGGTGCGCATCGCGGCGACGGCGGCGGGGCGGAGCCGGCCGAACCCGGCGTAGTCGAGGTAGGCGCCTCCGGTGGCCCCGGTGGCCCCGGTGGTGGCGCCGGCGGTCGCGCCGACCGGTCGGCGGGGCCCGCTCATGCGACCGGCCGGCTCGGGCGGAGGGCCCGGCTCGAGCGGAGGGCCCGGGTCGCGCCGACCGCCATCCAGCCGGCCACCAGCAGCGGCACGCCGTGCAGCAGCAGCACCCACGGCGCCACCCAGCTCGGCTGCAGGACCAGGCTGGTGACGAGCAGGCCGGACATGAAGCCCGCGTTGACCGTGATCTGGGACAGCCCGAACGCCCTCCCCCTCCGCTCGTCGGGCAGTTGCTGGAGGGACTGCTTGTAGGTGATCTCGCTCAGGGCGTCGCCCAGACCGGCCACGGCCGCCGCCAGCAGCCGCGGCCACCAGCCGTCGAGCCAGAAGACGCCGATGAAGCCCAGGGACATCACCATGGTGGCCACGCAGTACACCGGCGCCGGCGCGCGTTCGACGAGGCGCCTGGCCAGGGGTCGCAGCACGAAGCCGGCCAGCAGCAGTCCGGCCGCCCAGCTGCCCCACACCGCGCCGGAGACCACGGCGGGCTCGTCCGGGCGCAGTTCGGTGCCCAGCAGCGGCAGTCCGACGTGCTGGGAGGAGCTGCCGAAGGCGTCGAGCCCGCGCAGCGCGACCAGTCCGGCCAGGCCGGCGCTCACCAGCAGGGGCCAGGCACCGGAGCGGTCCCGGGCCGCGGCGGTCCGGCCGTCCGCCTCCCGCATCCGCAGGCGCAGCGCGAGCAGCACCGTCGCGGAGAGCGCGTAGCTGGCCGCGTCCAGCCCGAACACCCAGCGGTACCCGGCCAGGGGGACAACGACGGCGGCGAGGCCCATGCCGACCATGAAGGCCACCCCCCGGAGTCCGGCCAGCGCGCTGTTCACCGAGGAGGTGAGCGGCCCGGCCAGGACGGGTGTGGCGGCGGACAGCGTGGCCTCGAAGACCGACCGTCCGGTGCCGATCACCATCACCGCCGGGTACAGCCACCAGTTCTGCGCGCCCGTCGGCAGGGCGGCCAGCAGGAGCAGGGTGAGCGCCCGGGCGAGGTCGGCGCCGATCATCACCCGACGGCGGTCCCAGCGGTCCCCGTAGCGGTGCCCGAGCCGCCCGCCCGCGATCGCGCCGGCGTACAGCGCGACGCTGACCAGCCCGGTGTGCAGGGCCGAGCGGCTGTGCTCCCAGACGAAGACCGACAGGCAGATGAAGTCGAGCGCGTAGCCCACGTCCGAGATCGTCTTGGCGGTCAGCAGGACCGCCAGCTGACGGCGACTCGCCGAGGCCGTCCGCCGTGCCACTTCGGTGCCGGCCGCCACGGCGCCCATGAGGTCTCAACTCCCCGGTTGTGTGAGGGCTGTCATGATTCCCTCACCAACCCCCCACTTACAAGAGGTCGTTCGATGCGAACGTCGGCGTCCTGGGACGGACCGCCCCGGCGGCGTCCGGGCCGCACGGGGTGAAGAGCACGTCGACGGCACCGCGGGGCCGGGGGCGCGGCTGTGGACGGAGGGGGGTGAGGGTGTGGCGGACGCCGGGGCCGGTGCGTTCGGTGGTGAGCAGGCCGGCGGAGCGCAGGACGGTGGCGTGGTGGCTGGCGGTGGCGGGCGAGCAGCCGGTGCGGCGGGCGAGTTCGGCGGTGCCCGCCGGGTCGGCCGCCGCGCGCAGGGTGCGGGCGCGGGTGGCGCCGAGCAGGGCGACGAGCGCGCCGTCCGGCCCGTCCGCGGCGGCCGACGCCCAGATCGCGCGGTAGGTGGCCAGGTCGGGGGCGAGCGGGTAGTGCAGGACGAGCGGGTGGTCGAGGCCGCGGTTGTCGGTGAGGGCGAGCGGCTCGGGCCAGAAGAAGGTCGGCACGAGCATGACGCCGGCGCCCCGCAGCCGCAGGTCGGCGTCGACCGGGCAGGGCAGGGTCAGCACCGGCGACTGCCAGCGGATGTCGGGGTGGAGCGTGCTGAGCAGTCCGTCGAGGCCGAGGTCGGCCGCGACCAGCGCCCGCCGGGAGCGGTCGGTGTGCGCGACGGCCAGCAGCTGCGACCAGTACGGGGCGACCGCGAAGGCGTGGTACTCGCGGAGCCGGCGGTCGACCAGTTCGCGCCACTCGCGGTCGCCCCGGTGCAGCCCGTAGACCCATTGGGGCGCCCGGGGACGCGTCCCGCTGAGGACGCGCAGATCGGCGCTCCACCGCCGGCCGGGCAGGGACCAGGTCTGCTCCAGGCTCTCCGGCAGGGTGTGACTGCCGGCGTGCAGGAACGCCTCCGCGGCCTCCGTCACCCCGAGCGGCGTCGCCAGGTCGAACAGCACCCGCAGTTCGGGGCGGACGCTCCTGCGGGTCCGACTGCGCCACCCCTCCAGCGCCACGCCGCCGACCCTGCGGGTCTGCACCAGCGACAGGCTCAGGAACGTCTCCGCGAGCGGGTCGGGTGCTCGCGCGAACCGAACCCTGGTCAGGTCCTCGTGGGTGAAGTGGATCCGCAGCAATCCCGCCCCTTCCGTCGAACACCCGCAGGGGGCGCCGCGGCGCCCCGGCCCCGCCCCCTGCGGCCCTACGACCACCGTAGGCGGGACGGCGCGGCAGGACGGGGGCGTTGCCCGGCTCTGACCGGATCGTTCCACGGCCCGGACATTCCGTGTCCGAACCCGGAGGCCGGGTCGGACGGCGGTGGGCCGGTTGGCCCGGTCACCGCCGGACAGCACCGGTGCTCGGCGCAGCCGGCGGCGCACGGCCCCGACCGGCACCGCGCGGTGCCGTCAGCCGGGGCCGACGGTTCCGCGTGCGTACATCAACGTCCCGGTTCCGTAGGCGAGATGAGCGGTGCCGTTCTTGCCGAACTCCAGGGACGGCCAGCCGTCGCCGGTGGCGATCGGCTGGCTGGTCCACCCGGTGGTTCCGCGCCTGGCGAGCACGACCTGGCCGTCGTCGAGGTAGGCGACGAACAGGGTCTGGTGCGGGTCGCCCGCGGCGGAGGGGAACCGGGGGCCGTTGGCGTCGTCGGCTTCGGCGACCACCTCGATCCTCGGCTCCGAGCCGAACGAACGGGTCCAGGCGCGCACGGTGCGCGTCCGGACGTCGGCGTACGCGACGAGGATCTTGGAGAAGAGGCCACGGGCCATGGACACGCTCTCGGCGGCGCGCACGTCCGGGTCGATCACGCCGTTGACGAAGGTGGGCGGGTTGGGGTCCTCGGCGTCACTCACCTCCTCCTGCGCCAGCTTCAGCGGTTGCGGGATCACGGGGGACCCGTCGTCGAAGCCCTGGAAGTAGGCGAGTCTGAGCCCGGCGCTGCTGTCGAAGGCCAGCGACAGGCCCGTCCTCGCGTCGCTCGGTGCGTCGACGGCACTGATCTGCCAGTGTCCGCCGACTCCGCCGACCTTCCGCGCGACCGCCGCGGAGTCGCCGTTGAACGCGTCGCGGTACCCGACGGTCGGGGTGTCGGCGAACGGCGGATCGTTGAGGTTCGGCTCGATCTGCATGGAAACGTCGGCGGCGGAACGCACGATCGTCCCGGCCTGGGTGGGGATCGTCTCCAGGGACCAGCCGCCGTCGTCGCGCCTGGTGCCGAACATCGCGTTGCCGCTGCCGCCGTCCCGGTAGGCGATGTGCGGGACGCCGCCCGAGTCGAAGCTCAGACTGATCCGCACCTCGTCCCCCGCGGGGAAGCCGCCCGTGTTCTCGTGCGTCCAGTGACCGTTCTGCCGGCGGGCCACCCGGACGGCGGCGCCGGACGCGGTGCTGACCGCATAGGCGACGGCGGGATCCCCGCTGCCGTCCACGGTGAGGAAGGACTGCCCCAGAACGGCGGAGTCGTCGACGGTCTCCAAGGTGAACTGAAGGGCTTGAGTGGTCATGACGAAGGCCCCCTTTCCACGCGGGAGGGGTTCGGGTGAGACGCCTCGAAGGGCGTGGGCCTGCCATGTGCCTCCCCTTCAGGTTAGGACGCTCACCCCCGGCCCGCCGACCGGATCGCCGCGGGAGGACGCCCGCTGGGTCCGCACCGGCCGACATCGGCCACCGCGACCGGGAACGCCTCACCGCCCGGGCCGAGCGTCCGACGAGGACTCCCACTCAGGCTGCCCCGGCGTCGGGACGCCGCGTACGGCGCCCCGGTGCGGGGCGCCGTACGCGGCGTGCAGCGTGCTGTACGCGGCCCGGGCGTCCAGCAGGGGCGGGACCACCGTCCGGCGCCGCACGGAGCCGGTGCCGGTGCGCAGGACGGCCGCCCGCACCTCGGCGGGCGGGGCGGAGGGGAACTCGGACAGCAGCAGGGCGACGGTGCCGGCCACGAACGGGACGGCCGCGCTGGTGCCGGTGAGCGCCAGCGGTCGACCGCCGATGCCGAGGCCGGCGACGGCCTCGCCGGGCGCGCCGAGTCCGTGTCCGCCGATCGATCCCCCGAGGTTGGACAGGCTCATCGGCCGCCCCTGCCGGTCGTACGCGACCACGGGGACGGTCCACGGGTGGCGGGTGAGCACGGAGGTGCCGATCGTGCCCTGGTTCCCGGCGGCCACGACCGTGATCACGCCGCGGTCGGCCGCGTGGTCGAGCGCCCACTCCAGTTCGCGGTGCCCGGCGCTGGAGGGCCGCTCCGGCGCGACGCTCAGGTTCAGCACCCGGGCTCCCGCGTCGACGGTCTCCACGACGGCGGCCGCGAGGTCCTCCGGCCACGCGGCCGGGGCGACCCGCGCGGTGCCGCCACCGGCGGACCGGCCGACCCCGAAGACGGGCCGAACCAGGACGGTGCAGCCCGGACAGATGCCGGGCGGCTCCGCCGTCCGGTGGGCGGCGAGCAGGCCGGTGACGAAGGTGCCGTGATGGCAGGAGGGGTCGGCATCGGTACGGTCGCAACGGCCCCCGTCGAGCAGCAGGCGCAGGCGCCCGCCGGCCAGCCCCGGGTGGTCGACGGCGACGAGACCGTCGACCACCCCCACGACGACCTCCGGCCGGCCGGCGCCGCGCGCCATCAGGGCCGTGAGCCCGACCTGGGCCAGCGGGCCCGTCATCGCGTCGTGGAGCCGGGGAACAGGCACTCCCACCGGCAGTCCTTCAGGCATCGCTCGCACGTGGCGCTCCCCCGGGAGCCGTGGCACTGGGAACGGCAGACCTCCGGGCACTCGACGGTGGTGCAGAAGTCCTGCGGGACGACGACCCGCGAGTGTCCGGCGGGGCCGCCGCCGGGCGTCGTCCGGTAGTGCCCGTTCGTCCGGTAGGCCGCCGAGTCGGCGGTGAAGCCCGGAACACCCATCGCTGGCACCTCCTTCGTCCCGAACTGGACGGGACTGGACTGGACGGAACCGACTAGATGTCGCACCCGGCCATGCAGTCCCCCATGCACGCCTTGCAGCGCGCGCTCCAGGGGTTCTGGCACGCACGCATGCATGCGCCGCGGCACTCCGGCACGCAGAGTCCCTGCGGGGTGACGGTCGATCGACGAGCGGCGAGGCCGCCGCCGGACGTCGTCCGGTAGTGCCCGTTCGTCCGGTAGACCGCCGAGTCGGCGGTGAAGCCCGGAACACTCATCTCGCACACCTCCTTCGTCCCGCGCCGGACGGGCGCGGGTCAACGGTCGTAGTAGGGGCAGAGCTTGTTCACCAGGAAGGGGAAGGGCTCGGTCACGTCCACCCGGACGAAGAACCTCTCGCTCACGTCCGTCCGGCGCTCCGTGTAGCAGAGCACGACGTCGATGATCCGGCGGGCTCCGCTCAGCCGGGACTCGCGGAAGCTGACCCCGCTCAGCGAGTGGTCGGCGGCGAAGGCCTCCACGGTCTTCTCGTAGATCCGCGGGTAACGGACGGCGAGGTAGTTGACGGCGCGGTGCTCGTCGGTGTCGCCCGCGTTGTCGGCCAACTGCATGACACTGCGGAGCAGTTCCTTCGAGGAGGCCTCGAACCGCTCGTCGCTCATCCCCTTGGGTTTGCCGATCGCGGCCACCAACTCGTCACTCGCGAAGGAGTAGACCTGCTCGAAGCTCACGACCGGGATCGTCAGGCCGTTGCAGAGCGAGGGCGGGGCGAGCGGCCCCCGGTGCCCGATTACCACGTCCAGGTCGCTGCTCCTGGGTTCCGGGCGGACGGCCTCGACCAGTCGGTCGAACTCCACCGGATCCCTCGGCCGGAGGATGTAGGTCTCCATCCCCTGCACGCACAGCACATAGCACAACTGCCGTGCGAGGTAGCGGAACTCCGGTCGCGAGATCACCGCGTGCACGGCCTGGCGATCCGTCAGCCCGGAGCTGTCGGAGCGCCCCACGGCCTGGGCGACCTCCTTCTCGACCGCCAGGCTGGGGAACCGGAAGTCGATCTGGCCGAGCACGTACACGTAGTTGTTGGCGGGCTCCGGCCCGCTGCCCTGCTCGGCGAGCGGAGGGGCACCGCAGCCGCAGCCCGCGGTGGAGACGGTGGCGGCGGCGGTGGCCGGTGCGAGGACCGGTTCGAAGTGGTCGGGCCGGGCCGGCGGCCGATCGTCCACCGGGGGCTCCAGCGGGGCCGGGAACTCCTGGTCCATCGGTCGGTCCATGGCTGACTCCTCCTGCCGTGCGTGCCGTGCGTGCCGTCCCGACGCGGGCGTCCTCCCGCTTCTCACCCTCGGTCGTCTTCCTCATCCCTCGGGGGCGGCGGCCGCAGTCCTGCGGCCGTCCGCCGGGACTCCCGTGGGAACGGACAGTGATGAACAGTTCCGGAGAGCGGACGGGTGGGCACGAGGGTCCACACACTCGCGCTGTTTCCAGCCTGCTCCCGTCAGGCCCGGCCTGCACCTCGGCGCGTGGCCTGGACGGTACGGGCTGCGCGCGGGGAGTGTCGGCCCACCGTCGACCGCCGCGGCATCCGCCGTCCGGGCCGGGGCGGCTGTCAGGTTGGGGCGGGAATCAGGCCCGGGCGGGAATCAGGCCGGGGGGAGCAGGCGGTCGAGGGCCCGGCGGGCGCGCGCGGCGGCCCGGGCGTCCCCGAAGAGCTGGATGGACTGGTTGAGGCCGAGGTAGAGGCCGACGAGTTCGAAGCAGAGCTGCTCGGGGTCGGTGTCGGCGGGCAGCTCGCCCTTCGTCACGGCGGTGGTGAGATCGGCCAGCAGGACGCGGCGCCAGCGGAGTTGGAGGCGGCGGACCGCGTCGTGCAGCGGGCCCCGTTTGGCGTCGAACTCGACGGAGGCGGTGGTGAACAGGCAGCCGCCGGGGAAGGCGTCGCGGGCGGTCTCCAGGTAGTCCACCCAGTGCTCGCAGACCGCCCGCAGTCGGACGAGCCCCGCCGGAAGGTCGGCGGCGGGCTCCCAGACCAGGCGGGTGTAGATCGCGGTGGCCTCGGTGAGCGCCGCCAGTTGGAGGGCCTCCTTGGTGCCGAAGTGGCCGAGGACGCCCGCCTTGCTCATCTCCAGGTCGCCGGCGAGCCGCCCCAGGGTGAGCCCTTCCAGGCCGTCGACGGAGGCGATCGCGACCGAACGGCCGACGATGCGCTCGCGGGTCCGGCGGGCTTCGGCGGCTGACTTCCTGGGGCTCATGCGGACCATCCTAGTCCGGAGCCGGCCATTTAGCTTCCGACCGATCGGTTGCTATATTCGCGGCGAACCGGACAAGAAGGAGCCAGCCGTGACCACCACACCCGCACCCCGGATCCGCGCCCTCGGGCACTACCAGCCCGAACGCGTCCTCACCAACGACGACTTGGCGGCCATGGTCGACACCAGCGACGAATGGATCCGGCGGCGCACCGGCATCGCCACCCGTCGCATCGCCGCCCCCGGCGAAACGGTCACCGACCTCGCCGCGGCCGCCGCCGCCAAGGCCCTCGCCGCCGCCGGACTCGACCCCGCGGACGTCGGGCTGGTCGTCGTCGCCACCTGCAGCGCGATCGACCGCTGCCCGTCGATCGCCGCGCAGGTCGCCGGCCGGCTCGACGTCCCCTCCGCCGTGGCCTTCGACCTCAACAACGGCTGCGCCGGCTTCTGCACCGCCCTCGCCGTCGCCGACCACTCGCTGCGCGCCGGCGCGGCCCGCCACGCCCTGGTCATCGGCGCGGAGAAGATGTCCGACGTCACCGACTGGACCGACCGGCGCACCTGCGTCCTGCTCGGCGACGGAGCCGGGGCGGCCGTGCTGAGCGCCGACCGCGCGACCGCCGGAACGTTCGGGATCGGCCCGGTCGTGTGGGGCTCCGACCCGACCCGCGGCGACGCGGTCCGCCTGCGGGGGGCGTGGCGGCCGACCTTCGAACAGGAAGGCCAGAGCGTCTTCCGCTGGGCCACCACCGCCCTGCCCGTCCTCGCCCGGGAGGCCTGCGCCCGGGTCGGCCTCACCCCGGCCGACCTCGCCGGCGTCGTCACCCACCAGGCGAACCTGCGCATCATCGAGGCGGCCCTCCGGCCCCTCGGACTTCCCGACCGCACCGTCGTCGCCCGCGACGTCGTGGACTCCGGCAACACCTCCGCCGCGTCCGTGCCGATCGCCCTCGCCAAGCTCGTCGAACGCGGCGCCCTCCCGACCGGCGGCCCCGTCCTCCTCCTCGGCTTCGGCGGCGGTCTCTCCTGGGCCGGCCAGGTGGTCACCGCGCCCTGACCCGCGCGCGAGCCGCCCCGGGTCCGCCCCGGGTCCGCCCCGCCGACCTCGGGGACGGACCGGCCGGCGCCACTCCCCGTGCAGGTGGAGCGACCGCCTGCGGGGTGAGGTCGCGGCCGACGGCGCGGCAGACCATGGCGACGGCCTCCTCCGGCCGGGAGGAGGCCACACTCCACAGCCGCGCCGTGCGGTCGTCGCTGACGGTGTCCTGTATCCGGATCGCCTGGTGGTGTTCGGGACTGATCCGCCAGTCCCGTGACGGGTCGATCAAGCAAGCGGCTTGCGGTAACGGACGTACTCGTTCTGCCGCCGGAACCCCACACTCTCGTAGAGGTCGTAGGACCGGTGCGGATTCGCCGTGCCGGTGAACAGCCGGGCGGTCGTCGCACCTTGCTCGCGAAGGCTCCGCAGCCCTTCCAGCAGCAGGACCCGGCCGATTCCGTGGCGTCGCCGGTCCGTCCGGACACTCAGCTCTTCCACCTCGCCCACCACAGGGTCGTGACGGCGGATGGAGCAGAGGGCGACGCCGACCATGTCCGGCCCGTTCCAGGCAGCCCTCCAGCATGCCGGATCGGCGGTGTCGACGAAGTCCTGGAAAGGCCATCTCCGAACGAAGCCGGTGTCCGCGTACGAATCGACGACCGTCCTCCAGGCCGCACGGTAATGGCTCGTCCCGATCGGCCCCGTCCGTGTCCCGGCCGGCAGTTCGCCGCCCGGCTCGGGAAGCTGCCGCAGATCGCCCAGCTCCAGCTCGACCAGGCTGAAGACACGTCGATAGCCGGCCGCGCGCAGCAGGGCCGTGGCGTCCAGCTCCGTGACCATGGCGTTCGCGCCGAGCACGGCCGTCCGCGCCGTTCCGTGCTGTTCGACGAGCCGGCGGATCCGTTCCTCGGCCCAGCACAGCATGGCCGAGCCGACGCCCCGACCGCGGTGCTCGGGCAGGAGGTGACCTCGGTGCAGGTACAGCCACGTGTCGTCCCGCTCCTGCCACCAGCGGATCGTCGAGTAGCCGACGACCACCCCGTCGAACACCACCAGGATCTGGTTCTCGGACGGCTCCTCCAGCTCGGCGGAGGCTTCGGCGATCTCGGCCGCCGTCGGGAGCCCTTCCACCACCGAACGGGCATCGACCCGGTCCCGTTCGGCGCAACCCAGCCGCACCGCGGCCATGGCGCCGTGGTCCTCGCCGCCGCGGTACGGCCGGAACCCGAAGCCGACCGGAAGGTCCTGTCCTGCCGTGCCGTTCGACATGACCGGATGGTCTCGAACTTCGAGCCGGTCCGCCACCCTGTTCACCCCACCGTCGACGGCGGCCGTGCAACGAGCCGGCCGCGTTCGAAGCGGGCCCGGCGCGGACGGTGCGGCCGGGGTCGACGAGCTGCCGGGCGGGGATCGGGCGACCGGCGGGCGCGTCACGTTCGGGAGCGGTGTCCGCTTCCTCGCTGCCGCAGCGCGGCGAGCACGGCCAGCCCGCCGCGGAGCGCGACCGCCGCACCGACGTGGCCGGACGGGAAGCCGGACGTCGGCGGCGCGGTGTCGAGGCGCGGCGCGGTCGGCCGGGGCCGCTCCCCGCGCAGGGTGACCACCAGGAAGAGGACCGGTTCGGGCCTTGCCGGTCCGGAGACCGGGTAGGCGCTCGGAGCCGCCCGGCGGCTCCGAGCAGTTCCCGCCGACCTCACCCGCCCCACCGACATTCCCGACCTCACCCACCTCACCCACCTCGTCACCGACCTCACGACCCCGACCGGCCCCCTGGGAGGACACCCGTGACACCCCCCGACAAGCACGCCGCGAGCCGCCACCAGTCGTTGGCCGACCCCGTCGCCGCCCAGGCAGGCTGGGACGCCGTGGACGTCCGCGCCGTGGACACCGCCCGGCTGCTCGCGGCCGACGCCGTGCAGCGCACCGGCAACGGCCACCCCGGGACGGCGATGAGCCTGGCGCCGCTCGCCCACCTGCTGTTCCAGAACGTCCTGCGCCACGATCCCGCCGACGACCGGTGGCTGGGGCGGGACCGTTTCGTGCTGTCCTGCGGCCACACCAGCCTCACCCTCTACATCCAGCTCCACCTCACCGGCTACGGCCTGGAGCTCGACGATCTGAAGGCCCTGCGGACCTGGGGCTCCGCCACGCCGGGCCACCCCGAGTACCGGCACACCCGAGGGGTGGAGATCACCACCGGTCCACTCGGCCAGGGGCTGGGCTCGGCCGTCGGGATCGCGATGGCGGCCCGCCGTGAACGCGGACTGCTGGACCCGGACGCCCCGGCCGGCGAGAGTCCCTTCGACCACCACGTCTACGTCCTGGCCTCGGACGGCGACCTGATGGAGGGCGTCACCGCGGAGGCGAGCTCCTTGGCCGGCCACCAGCGGCTGGGCAACCTGATCATGATCTACGACCAGAACCACATCTCGATCGAGGACGACACCGACGTCTCGTTCAGCGAGGACGTCGCCGCCCGCTACCGCGCGTACGGCTGGCACGTGCAGACCGTCGACTGGACCCGCACCGGCCGCTACGTGGAGGACGTCGACGCCGTCCTCGAAGCGCTCCGGGCCGCCCGCGCGGAGACCGCCCGGCCCTCCCTGCTGGTCCTGCGGACGGTCATCGGGTGGCCGGCCCCCACCCTTCAGAACTCCGGCAAGGCCCACGGCTCCGCGCTCGGCGACGAGGAGGTCGCCGCCACCAAGGAACTGCTCGGCTTCGACCCCGCGGCCGACTTCACGATCGAGGACGAGGTCCTCGCCCGGACCCGCGAGGCACGTGAGCGGGGCCGCGAACTCCACGCGGCGTGGGCCCCGCGCTACGAGCGCTGGCGCGCCGAGCACCCCGGGCGTGCCGCACTGCTGGACCGGCTGACGGAGCGCCGGCTGCCGGACGGCTGGGCGGACCACCTCCCGGACTTCCCCGCAGACCCGAAGGGGCTGGCCACCCGCGCCGCCTCGGGCCAGGTGCTGACGGCGCTCGCGCCGGTGCTGCCCGAACTGTGGGGCGGTTCGGCCGACCTCGCGGGCAGCAACAACACCACGATGAAGGGCGAGCCCTCGTTCCTCCCCGAGGGCGTGGAGACCGCGGAGTGGAAGGGCGGCCCCTACGGCCGCACCCTGCACTTCGGGATCCGGGAGCACGCCATGGGGGCGATCCTGAACGGGATCGCCCTGCAGAGCCTGACCCGCCCCTACGGCGGCACCTTCCTGACCTTCAGCGACTACATGAGGCCGGCGGTGCGGCTGGCCGCGCTGATGGAACTCCCGACGATCTACGTCTGGACGCACGACTCGATCGGCCTCGGCGAGGACGGCCCCACCCACCAGCCGGTGGAGCACCTCGCGGCACTGCGCGCGATCCCCGGCCTCGACGTGGTGCGCCCCTGCGACGCCAATGAGACGGCCGCCTGCTGGCGAGCGTTGCTCGAGCAGCACGACCGGCCGACCGGCCTCGTCCTCACCCGGCAGAAGGTGCCCGTCCTCGACCGTGGTGCGGCGGGGTACGCGTCGGCGGACGGAGCCGCCCGCGGCGGTTACGTCCTGCGCGACCCGGCCGACGGCGCCGCGCCGCAGGTGCTGCTCCTCGCCACCGGCTCGGAGGTCCACCTCGCGTTGGCGGCCCAGGACCTGCTGGCCGGCGAGGGCGTGACGAGCCGGGTGGTGTCACTGCCGTGCCTGGAGTGGTTCGCCGCCCAGCCCCGGGAGTACCGCGACGCGGTCCTGCCGCCCACCGTGCCGGCGCGGGTGAGCGTGGAGGCGGGCGTGGCGCTCGGCTGGCGCGAGCTGGTCGGCCGGCACGGCCGGATCGTCAGCCTCGACCACTTCGGTGCCTCCGCCGACTACGAGCGCCTGTACCGGGAGTTCGGCCTCACCGCGGAGGCGGTGGCCGGGGCCGCCCGGGCCAGCCTCGCCGCAGCGGCCGGCTGACCCCCCGGCCGGCCCCCGGCGGCCCGCCACCGCCGGGGGCCGGCGTCCGCACGCCGCCGCCGAACCGGCGAGCCCGCCCATCACCACGCTCACCTCGTCGCCCTGCCGCAGAACCCCTCCCTGCGGCCGCCCCCCGAGCCCTGCCCCGGCGAGGTCGCCGGCCGGCCGCCACCACCTGGGTCGATGATGCTGAGCCCCTGGTGTGCGGGGGAGATCTTCGAGCCCCGGGTGGCGGGCGGTGGGGGCCGGACATCCGTGCCGCCGGGCGGATGCAGCTCCCGAGCTCGTTGCGGGCTCCGACCCGGTGGCTCCGGCCGTACGTCCACGGTGCCCGGCCGGGTGGTTCCGGCCGGGCACCGTGTCCGACTTCGCGGTTTCCGGGTGGGGGTGTGCGGTGGTTGTCCCGGATCTCCGTGGTGCCCGTGGGGTCAGCCGATGAGGTGGGAGATGCCGCCGTCGCCGGAGGACTGGGTGTTGTGGCCGACGTTGCAGATCTGCTTGGGGGTCTTGTTGAGGACGGGGA